>NZ_JAXOJL010000003.1:0-379838 GCF_036663755.1 Parasphingomonas caseinilytica | reverse complement strand
CGATACCGCGCTTTGCCTTGAACCATTGCCGGTCGCGATCAACAAGCGTCACTGTTGCCATCGGGACGGCCAGCACCGTCCGAACAAGGGTGACGATCTTCTCGAATGGCTCTTCGATCGCGGTGTCGAGTACGTCCAGCCGTCGCAGTGCGGCTACCCTTGCATCATCGTCGTGTAACTGGGCGTCATCCATGATGCTCTTCCTTCATCATGGCGCGGATGGCGACCGTGAGGTCATCGGCATAACTGTCGACCAACGTGCGAACGCTGGCCGCAACCACGTCTTCGCCTAATCCGGCGGCTCGCAGGCTATCGACAAGGGACGAAAGATGGGACTGGTGCCGCAGCACGCTATCCAACAGTTGCGGAGGTATCTCGAGCGGTTGCGCCGAGGTGGGCGTGGGTTGAAGTTGATCGATACGCACAGGATCGTCCTCAGAAGCGGAGATGACAGCGCTAGGATCTAATGGTTAAAAGGTCGGAAACGAATTCAACCAGAGACTGCGTGCAAAGGCTGAGGTGCCGTCGAAGCCAGCTTCTACGAGCTCGTTTCGGGGAATGGATCCGTCAGCTCACTATCCCGACGCCCGCAAGTTTCCCGGGGCCCTGGATAAGGCTGGATCCCGCCGCGCTGTACCTAACGTTCAATTATACCCCGACGTTGCAGCGCCTCTATGGCATCCCCGAGGCCCACGTGCTCCACATTCACGGCAGCGCGGCAAAGTCCGAAGATCAGCTTGTGCTCGGCCATGGCTGGGAGCCTGGGTTGGCTGACCCATACAGGTTTGAGAGCGACCCCGAGAATGCTGATATGCGCGTGATCGAGGGCATCGAGATCGTTGACGGCTATTTCAAAGACACCTTCAAACCAACCGTACGCATTATCGAAGCCTACCGGCAAAACTTTGCGGCACTCGCTGATGTGACGGATATCATCGTGATGGGGCATTCGCTCGCCGAAGTGGATCATCCCTATTTTGAAGCGATTATCGCTAAAATTGATATTAGGAAAGTTCGCTGGAGGGTAAGCGTATACGGCGACCTCGACTACAAGACTAACTGCATGAGCGGGTTTGGAATCGCCCCGCATTTGGTCCACTTTGGTTGCCTTTCCGAACTCTGATCGCATCCTTCGCCTTGATCGTGTAGTGCGTTCGGGGGAGCGGTAACGAAGATGCACACATGCCCGCCGCCGACGGCGGCGATAGAGGATTGGCTTCGCAAGAACGGCACGGTCGAAGGAACCTACGGCCATCTCCTGCTCGTGCAGGAAGCTGCAGTCGGTGACGCGCTGATCGATGCACTGCGCCCCTATTTTGAATCCGCCCATCTTGATGCGCGAGAGCATTTCCATACTCAGGTCGGCATTGACCTGCACCCTGATGCGGACGCACCAGAGGCCGCTGCTTGCTATCCCAATTGCCTGCCAGCAACAGCTAGGCGGGGATTGTTCGGCGAGGTGATGGCCGGCCTGATGACCGAGGCTTTCACCGACGAGTTCGTCGGAGGCCATCCATGGCGGGTCCCGATTTTTCTCTTTCGCTTTCATGCCGACGTCGAAGCCTATCTCTGGGCACTGGCCCGCGATCCGGCGCGGGAACGTGAAATCTTCGGCCGATTCGGCTCGGATTTCATCGGTCTGGCGCTGGACGACGCCGGAGCGGTCGAGCGGGTGATCGCGGGCGAAGCCAAGTGGCGGAGACGGCTTACGCCTGGGGCGGTGGAAACGCTGCTGTTGGGCCCGTGGGAGGTTGACGAGGAGACCGAAGAGCGCCGCCGATCGGGGCGCGGTATCTGGTTCGAGGTGAACCGCGATCCGCCAGTCCCGCACGGTTTGCGCCAGCTACAACGCCTTCTCGAAGAGCGTGATCCAGATGGACATGCCGCCGCGATCCTCTCGATCGATCGCGTAATCGTCTTGGCCAATGCCCAGCCTTTGCCGCGGACCAACCTCGTCCTCATCGTCGGAAATGGCGCGCCCGGCCGCGAGGAAAATGCTGTCCTTATCCCTTGGGAGGCGCCGCCGGAGGACTATACCGCCCCCCATGACCTCCAAGTGGTCGAGGTCATCCTGATGAATGGTGAGGCGCTGATCGACGGGCTTTATCCCACGCTTTGGCAGGACGAGAACTGATGCCAGTATTCGATGCCGAGCGGCTGGAGGTTGCGAACACGCTACGGGTCGCACTGGCGATCGAGAACGAACTATCACGTCCCCAGGCCCGGGCCTATGTGCGCTGCCTTCAAGCCACGTGGCAGGTGCCGACGATCCAGTGGGGTGCGCAGGAATCGTCGGGTCAACTGGCCGATGCGCGGCGTCTGCTTCACGCGGCCCACATCTTCCGACAAATCGAAGGTCCAACCTCAACGCGGGCCATCGACTGCTATCGCAGGACCGGCGAGATCCTCGAATGGCTTACGCGCGCCGCAGACAGCGTGCGATCCATTCTTCCGATAGAACTTCTCGCAGCCGCCGCCTATCAGCTAGGTGGGCTGCCGGCGATGGCGTCCGGACTGCTCGGACAAATCAACGCCGAGCATGTCGGTGTAGCCCTTTACGCGGCATTTCTCAAGGCAGACTTCGACACAGTGCTTCGCCGTGCGATGGCGTTCTGGGCTGCACATCCCGGTCTGACGACACCCGAGGCCGGTCGGCGCCTCGCCGAGTTGGAGGTGAACGAGGATGGTCAGGAAGATGGCGACCGGGTCGCCTGGTACTTCACTGTCGAGCTCGTCCGCAGCTTGGGCCTGATCGCCGACACACTGAGGCGGGGAGACGATGCCCGGCTGGAGTTGGCGATGGCGAAGCTTTACGCGCTCGATACGATGGCCGCGCGTGCATTTAGCGACGACACTTCGCTTGTCGTTTCGCTCGTGCGGCAAGTTGCGGACAGCTACAAAGCCGCGAGCATATACCGTCCGCTGACCGCGCTGGCGGAGCTTAACCCCGAGCGCCGCAGCAAGATGCTCGATTATGCCCGCGACCAGTTCAGCCGTGGGCGCGGAATCTTGTGGACCTCACAGCTGCACGGCCTCGACCGCCTCCTACGGGACTCCTCCTTCGCACTCTGCACGCCGACCGGCTCGGGGAAGACGCTGGTGGCCAATCTCGCTCTGGTGAAGGAGCTGCTGCTACGCGAACCCGACGGCATCGCCCCATTGGCGATCTATCTCGTCCCCTCGCGCGCTCTGGCCGGCGAAGTGGAGGCCAAGCTGCGCTCCGAGCTTGGCCGTGAGATGACGGTCACCGCGCTATATGGCGGTGCCGATTGGGGGATCACCGATTACTGGCTCACCGGCGATCAGCCAACCGTCCTGATCGCAACGGTGGAGAAAGCCGACGCCTTGATGCGCTACCTGGGGCCGCTGCTGATCGCCAGGCTGCGACTTTTAATCGTCGATGAAGCGCATCAGGTCGTCCCCGAAGCCGGCGAGAATACGCGGGTCAGTTTCGCAGAGCACAGCAACCGCGCAATCCGGCTTGAAAGCTTTGTGTCCCGTGTTCTTTCACAACGCCCCGATATCGTGCGAATCGCGCTGACTGCCGTGGCCGGCGGAGCATCCCTGCCGGTCGCCCGCTGGATCGAGGGTCGGCTAGATGCCGAAGCGGTGGGGGTGCGGTATCGCAGCACCCGGCAGGTCATCGGCGTCCTCGAGACCGCCCCCAATGCCCGTGGGCGCATTCTGCTCGACATTATGAACGACCGCACGCTCTATGTTCGTGGCCAAGAGCAGCCGGTCTATCTTCCGCTCCGGATGGAGCCGATGCCGAGTCTGCCAGCTTCGATGCGCAACAGCCTCAACCGTTTCAATTGCCTCAGCGTCCTCTGGACGGCCCTTCACTTGGTCGAGGAGGACCAGCGTGTCCTGATCTCAGTAGCTCAGGAACCCGAGCAGACGATGCGCTGGTTTAAAGAAGCGCTCGAACTGCCGAGCTGGGCAGCGGCGCCGGTCTTCGCGCCGCCCGTTGGCGAGCGCGCGGCGCACTTCGCCGAGGCTCGAGCGACCTGCGTCGACTATTGCGGCGAGGACTCCTTCGAACTCTTCCTGCTGGACCGGGGCATCGCCACGAGCCACGGACAAATGCCACAACGGCTTCGCCGACTGATGACGGAGATGATCGATCGTCGCATCTGCTCCATCACCGTTGCGACAGCGACGCTAACTGAGGGCGTGAACTTACCGTTCGATCTGATTTTCCTGACCTCCCTCAAACGCAGATCGTGGGACCAAGCGACCCAAACCCAGATTATCGCACCACTTTCGACGTCCGAGTTCCGCAACCTTGCTGGACGAGCGGGGCGCCCGGGGGCGGCTAGGGGGCTGGAAGGCATGACGCTCATCGCATTACCGACCAATGTGTCGGCGACGGCAGCGCAGACGATCCCTGTTCAGCGAACGCAGCTTCGAGAACTCCAACGAGACTACGATAGACTGCGAACAGCGTACCTTATCGAGGAGGAAGACGCCGATGAAGTCGAAAGCCCACTGGCTATTCTACTGAACACCATACGCGAAAGGGCCTTACGGCTGCTCGGAGTTGCCCCAGCTGGGTTTCTCGATTGGCTCGATCAGGCGCTGCCGCCCGAAGTCAGTGAAGCAGCCGGAGAGGGGGCAACAGATCCTAATTCCCGCTTGGCCGACAGTCTCGATGAACTGGACGGCGTGCTGCTCACCGCACTTGAAGAAATCGCCCGCGCCGAGGACGCAGACATGACCAGCGCACAGGCGGAGGCGCATCTGATTGCTCTCTGGCGGACGACGTTCACCGCCGTCGCCGCAGTTCAGGAAGAGTGGCTCGAGCGTGCATTCGTCAGACGCGGTCGCGCGGTCATAGAGACAGTGTATCCCGATGCCGCTGAGCGACGGCGCCTCTATCATTATGGCCTTTCACCGCTTGTCGGACGGCGTTTCGAAGAAATCGCGCCTCAGATACGTGCGTTGATAGCCGGCGCGATTACCTATGGGGACGCCGACGCCACTGAGCGGCTCGACATCCTCGAAACGATTGGTGACCTCCTGGTGGCCGACCGTGGGTTCGGATTTCGGGTACGCGCTACGGAAATAGATCAGGCACTGCTCGAACGTTGGGCCGACGTCATGGCTTGGTGGATGCAGGAGCCAGGTGCAGCTACGCCGGTGGCTGATCAGCTGCGCAGTTGGCAGCGCTTTGTTGCCGACAATCTCGAATATCGCTTGGGCGTAGCAATCGGCGCAGTCGTTGCCCAGGCTTGGACAACTGGCGCAGCTGACCCGTTGGCTGTACCAACTCTTGCACTTTGGAAAGAGACGACCGGATTGCCTTGGTTTGGCTTTTGGGCGCGCGAACTGTTGCGCTGGGGCACCCATGATCCCTTTATCGCCTTCACTTTGTCGCAGGGCTTGGCGCACACGCGAGAGGAAGCGTCAACGCGACGGCCGCAGTTCGAAGCTTGGCTCGAAGTGGCATATGACGAACTTGAGAGTGAAGACCTGATCGATCCTCAGCTTTTCCTAGCTTGGCAAGGCAGCCTGCCGAGGCGGGTAGGAGATCCCGCCGCCAATCTACCAGAGCCCGTGAATTTGACCGGCACCGACGGTCGTCGCAATCGCTACAATGTCATCCCCGTTAGCGAGCGAGGCGTAGTACGATGGCTGGATCCCGCAGGTTTTGAACTTGCGCAGTCTGACGACGTGCTGGGCGATTTCCCGCCAGGAGCCACCATTCACAATGACTATGAGCTTCGCGCGGGCCGAAGGAATGCTGAGGTACATCGCACTTACTCATCGCATCTTACCTAGGTTCGCAGAGGCCCTGATGAATGGTAGCAGGACGCCTTCGGGCAGGTTGATGCATGGGCGCACGGGATAGGGCTTAGATAAGCTTGCTAGAGGCCATCTAACATGTCGTACTAAAACTCTAAAGTGTGTTGCCAAATTCGTGACAGACCGACCGACGTTTCCCGCTGATAAGTCTTTGTGAAAGAGAAAATTATTGATGTAGAGGTCCCGGCGCATTCGGTCACACGCGTCGCCCGAGCGAAGATTATCAACGCATACAAATGGGCCGATGTGCTGCTTTTAGTTTCTAGTCCCCGGTCGCCTCAGCTCTATGCACAGTGGTCCATTCGGGGCGGTTTTGAGTCCAAGCTACGGACCGAATTTAGGGTGGGTCACGAAGGGTCCACAGATTTGTGTAGGATCGGAAACCCACGCATTTCCGAGCCTTACAGCAATAGATGTGAGCCCTGTAAGCGCCGATCTCCGGTTTGCCTTGGTCACGTTTAGATCAATGACGCTCTTAAAAGCTGCTGGTCGCGAAATTGAGACATCTTACCGCATCTTCAGGGCGATGGGGGTATCAGCAGGGGTATTCCTTAAGATGCTTCTGAAATTAATTCACCAAATCAAGGAGATAGTATTTTGGATGAGCTAAAATTGATCCTGTCCCCGCAACCAAACCACAACACAAACACCACGCCCCGTAGCAAAAGCTCCGGGGCTGTTCGCGTTCCGCCACGCCGACGACGCGCGCGTGACTTGCTGGTCCGCGGCGTAGCAATGTCGCTGGGAACACGGCTTGCCGACAGGGGGGCGCTGTCGCTGCCGAAAAGTCTCCTAGCAGGCACAGCACAGCGATCAGAAGCGCTTCGTCACGTTGAAGCCGATGATCCGTCGGTCGAGGGTGAAGACGTTGGTCGTCAGGCCGCTATCGTCGCTGTTGACGAAGGAATCGGTGATCGGCGATTTGTTGAAGACGTTCTTGACGTAGAGCTGGAACGACAGCCCTGAATCGGGGCGGGCGACGGTGAGCGAGAGGTTGGCATTGTCCCACGCCTTCAGGCGATCGAACGCGGTGTTGTAGACTCGGGCGTAGCTGGCGCTCTGGCGATAATAATCGGCGTGGAACGTCGCTTCCCAATCATTCAGAAAGACGGTGTATTGCGCGCCGATGCTAGCGGTGAAATGCGGAGCGTTGGGCAATTGTTTGCCGCTGAGATCGGCGGTGAAGCCCTGGCCCTGATTGGGGCCGTCGGTCGCGGGATTGTAGCTGAAGCCGTAGAATTGCGTGAAATCCACGCCGGTCGCGCCGACGCCGGGAATGAAATCGCCGATATACGATCCCCCGCACAAAGCGGTGAGCGCGGCCTGATTGAACGGCAGGTTGGTCGACAGGATCTTGGTGACGAATTTGGTCGGCGCGACACAGTTCGACGCGAGCTGGAGGAACGGCTTGACCACCGTCCAGTCGGCATTGCCCTGTGTGCGGTCCATCACGTCGATCGATTTCGAACCCTTGCCGATGCGCGATCCGAGATAGCCCAGATTGAGGTTCATGCTGAAGCTGCGCGAGGGTGCCCATAAAGATTCGAGTTCGAGGCCCCAGGTCTTGGCCTTGATATTCTCGTTCAGCGCGGTGCGATCGATGATCTTCGACACCTGATAATTGTCGTAATCGTACAGGAAGCCGGTGATGTTCAGGGTCAATTTGCCGCCGGCTAGCGTATTCTTCATGCCCACTTCGAATGCGTTGACGAATTCGGGTTCGAACGTCTGCGGCTGGACGACGAATTGCAAGGAGGCGGGGTCGGCCCCGATCGGTGGGGGATTGCCACCGCCCGCTTTGTAGCCGCGCGAATAGGAGGCGTAGACCAGGCTCTGGTTGGTGAAGGACAATTCCGGCTTCCAGTCGATGCCGATCTTGCCGGTCACCGCCCTGAAATGCTGCCGGATGTCGGCGCTTTCGGGATAGCCGCGATCGACGAAGCCGGATCCGACCACCCCGGTCGCCAGCAACAACTGGCTTGGCACCGGCGTGGTCGTCTTGCGATCGTCAGTGTAGCGCAGGCCGCCGGTCAGCTTCACCGTCGGGCTGAGCTGATAATAGACTTCGCCGAACAGGCCTTTGGAATCGACTTTGTATGGATTGGCGCTGCGGAAATAATTGTGCCCGTCGCCGGCCACGCTGGCGAGCGGATTAGGATCGATATACGGGCAATTCGTCTGCGGCACGCCGGGACGGCAATCGGTGAACAGCGTTTGGTTGATCGCGCTGGCGATGTTGAAGAAGACGAAATAATCCTCCTTCGTCTGGTAATGCAGGTAATTGGCGCCGACGCTGAAATTGAACGGCCCGGCAAAGCTCGATTGCAGGCGGAATTCCTGCGAGAATTGCTCGCTGGTCGCGCGGTTGAGATCGACGCCGAGCAGCCGGTTCGATGGCCCTAGCTGCGGATCGGTGAAGACTCCGCCCGGCGACAGGCCGCCGCCCGTGACCGGCTGGAAGCTGGGATCGAACATCAGGTCGGACGAGTTGTTGAAGATCGGCACGGTGTTGAAGCGATTGTAATCCTGCGCCGAATAATAGGTGTCCTTCGAATACATCGTTTGCGAGAACAGCTTCAAGCCGCTGTCGAAGTCATATTGCAGGTTGAGTTGGTACACGTCGTTCTTGGCGCGGAAGACGGGGTCGAACTGCGACGCGATCTCGCGCAAATTCTTCGATTGCGGCAGGCCGCCATAAGGATCGACGCCGGGTGTGAGCAGCGAGACTAGGTTGAAATTGGCATCATAGCCCAGATTGGCGAGCGTGCCCGCCGCGATCACCAGCGGCAGGCTGAGGCCGTTGGGCGTGCCGTACGCGGCGTCGGTGAAGATCGATTTGTTCTGGCATCCCTGGCTCAGGATGCCGCGCGTTTGGGGATCGGTGATCGCGATGCCGCCGATCGAACTCGGCCCCGGATCGCGCGTGCAAAGCTGCTTGCCGGTGCGCGAGCGATTGTCGTTTTCCTGAAAATGTTCCCAGATGAAATCGGCGGTGAAACGGTCGGTCGGCTTCCAGCGCAACGACCCGCGCGCCTGCCACAGATCGCGGCCGTTGACCGCGCGA
This sequence comes from Parasphingomonas caseinilytica, assembly GCF_036663755.1. Classification (NCBI taxonomy): domain Bacteria; kingdom Pseudomonadati; phylum Pseudomonadota; class Alphaproteobacteria; order Sphingomonadales; family Sphingomonadaceae; genus Parasphingomonas; species Parasphingomonas caseinilytica. The sequence continues at coordinate 370,969 of NZ_JAXOJL010000003.1, read as the reverse complement.
TCGGTGATCGTGTTGTAATCGAAACCGTTGCGCCGCGTCGTTGCGCCCGCCACGCGCACCGCGATCGTATCGGTGATCGGAATGTTGACGAAACCACGCAGACGTCGCGTATCGTAATTGCCGACCTCGCCCCGGAGCTCGCCGTCGAATTTGGCGAAGCTCGGCTTGGCGGTGATTTGGTTGACGACGCCGGCGGTGGCGTTGCGGCCGTACAGCGTACCCTGCGGACCGCGCAGCACCTCGACCCGTTCGACATCGAGATATTCCTGTTCGAACAGGCGATTCCGGATCAACGGCGCATTGTTGTAGCTGACCGCGACGGCCGGATCGGTGGTGACGGACACCGCCTTGGTGCCGATGCCGCGGATCGCGAAGTTGAAGCCGGAGAAATTGTTTTTGGAGAAGGTGACGTTGGGGATCGCGCGAAGCAGTTCCGAACCTCCCTCGATCTTCAACTGATCGAGCGCCTTGGGCGAAAAGGCCGAGATCGCGATCGGCACGTCCTGGATCCGCTCCTCGCGCTTGCGGGCGGTGACGATGATTTCCTGCGTGGCATCGGCAGTCGGCTCGGGTGGTGCCTCGGCCTGCGACGTGGCCAGAGCAGGCTTGACGACGAAGACGTTGTCCTTGCGCTGGAACCCAAGGCCCGTGTTGCGCAGGATCGCGGTGAGCGCGGTTTCGGAATCGCCCGATGCTACGAAGCCGTTGGTGCTCTTGCCCGCGGTCAGGGCGGCATCGACCAGGATCGACGTTCCGCTCTGTACGCCGAATTCGCGCAACGCCCGGTCGAGCGGCTGCGGCGGGATGTTGTATTTCACGGTTTGGGCGGTCGCGGCGGAGAGCGGCATAACGGTCGACAGGCCGGAGAGCGCGACACTGCACAACAGAGAATGAATCGGGAATAGCCGCAGCGCCATGGTCGCTCTCCTCTCCACATCGGGCGGGTATCCCGTCCCGTGTTCTTGTTGGCCGCCAGTGTCTGGCGTGCCTGACATAGACGTCGGCTTTGCCGGAAGAGGGGGGAGCGAGCTTGAAATAAAATTGCAGCGAATGCAGCCGGAAGCTTCTGATAACGCTGTCCAACGCTTTGCCCGCCATTGCAGTCGACCGTTCGAGCGGGTGATCGACCGAGCCGGATCGTTTGGGGGTTGACCCGGAGAGGCGAGGTCGCGAGCCTTAGCGGCAGGAGAGCGACGCGAATGCTGGAGTTGCACGGCATCGGCAAATCATATCCGGGCCAACCGAACCCGATCGTCGTATTGCGCAGCATTTCCCTGTCGCTCGCCGCCGGCGCGTTTTGCGCGATCCTCGGGCCATCGGGATCGGGCAAGAGCACGTTGCTCAATATCGTGGGGCTGCTTGATCGGCCGGATACGGGCGGGATGACGCTGGCCGGCGCACCGATCGATTTCTCCTCGCCCTATGCCACGGCGCGGAGCCGCAATGCGCTTCTCGGGTTCGTCTTCCAGTCGTTTCATCTGCTGCCCCGGCTCGCCGCGTGGCAGAATGTCGCATTGCCTTTGCTGTATCGCGGGATCGGGCGCGATGTGCGGCGGGAGCGGGCGCTGGCGATGCTCGACCGCGTCGGCCTTGCCGATCGCGCGCAGCATCGGCCGGCGGAACTGTCGGGCGGCCAGCGGCAGCGCGTGGCGATCGCGCGGGCGCTGATCGGGGAGCCGCAGCTCATCCTCGCCGATGAACCGACCGGTAGCCTCGACAGCGCGACCGCCGCCGAGGTGATCGACCTGCTCGACGAACTCAACCGCGACATGGGTGTCAGCATCCTGATGGTCACGCACGATACGCGCATGGCGGAGCGCTGCGCCCGCCGGATCGAGCTGCTCGACGGCGCGATCATTCGGGATAGTGGGGCGTGACCGCGCTGGCGCTCCCCAACGCCCCGCTCGGCGAGACTTTGGCCGAGGCGTTCGCGAACGTGCGGGCGCAGGGCGTGCGATCGGCGCTGGCGCTGCTCGGCATCCTGATCGGCACCGCCTCGATCGTATCGATGCTCGAGGTCGGGCATATCGCGCAGCGCGAGACGCTGAAGCTGTTCAAGGCGATGGGCGTCGATATGCTGCAGGTACAGGCCGCCCCGGTCGGCGCAGCGCCGGCCTGGCTCGCTCAGGCGACGGTCGAGGCGTTGCCGCAGACCGATCCGGCGGTGCTGGCGACCGCGCCGCTCTCGATCGGGCGGGGGCCGGTGGCGAGCGATGCGCAAAGCGCGGACATGCCGATCGTCGCGGCGACGACCGCATTGCCCGTGCTGGCAGGACTGTCCATCGCGCAGGGGCGATTCCTGCGCGCGATCGATGACGATGCGCTGGTCGCGGTGCTTGGCGATCAGGCGGCGGCGAAGCTGTCGGGGCCGGGCGCGCAGATGTCGACCGGCGGGCGGGTGCGGATCGGTGGCTATGTGTTCACGGTGGTGGGCGTGCTGAAACCGGGGACGGCGACCGCGCTCGATCCGGCCGATTATGCCAATGCGGTGTTCGTGCCGCTGGCCGGTGGCGCGCGCGTGCTGGCCAGCCCGAAGCCGACCTCCGCGCTCGTACGCCTGAAACCGCAGACGGAAGAGGCCCCGGTCGCGGCGCGGCTGATGGCGCGCTTCGCCGATCCCGCCGCGGCGATCCAGGTGCAGACCGCGCGCGACCTGATCCGCACGATGAACGCCCAGAAGGCGATCAACACGCGGTTGCTGACCGCGATCGGCGCGATCTCGCTACTGGTCGGCGGGATCGGGGTGATGAACGTGATGCTGATGGGGATCATGGAGCGGCGCAGCGAGATCGGCTTACGCGCCGCGGTCGGCGCATCGCCGCGGGACCTGCAGGTGATGGTGGTGATCGAATCCGCGGCGCTGGCGATCATCGGCGGCGGCGCGGGGGCGGCGGTCGGCGTGGGTATCGCCTGGTTCATGGCGCGCAGTTCGGGCTGGGACTTCAGCCTTGCCTTCTATGCCTTGCCGCTGGGTGTCGGCGGGGCGGCGCTGGTCGGCGTACTGTTCGGGCTGTATCCCGCGATCACGGCGTCGCGGATGGATCCGATCGAGGCGCTGCGTGCGAGTTAGGCGGGCGATAGGGCGGCAGCGCGGGGATGGCCGCGCCGGTGATGCTCGGGCCTCGGGGCGGCGCTTTCAACTCGGCAGGCGTCGCGCAGGCCGTGAGGGCGAGGCAGGTCGCGAGGACGGACAGCATCTGATCGGGCATCTGGCGCGTTCCTGGCTTTTGATGCCGCCATGTTTCCTTATGATGGGCCTCGGGGCAAGCGCGCAGACCGCCGTGCCGATCACGCCGGTGGTGAGCGCGCCGGACAATCCCCGGCCACAGGGCCCGCCGGTGCCGGTCTCCCTGGCCGAAGTCGTCGCGCTGGCGCTGCGCGACAATCGCACGATCCGGTCGGCCTATCTCGATCGCGTGGCGCAGAAATTCGATCTGGTTGTCGCCAACAGCCGGTTCCAGCCGCGCATCAATCTGGCCGCCGATGTCTTTTCCAGCCGGCTGAGCGGCGTGACGGCGCTGCGATCGACCGTCTCCCCGACCGTGACGTGGCGTGCGCCCACCGGTGCCACCGCGCAGTTCGTGTGGACGCGGGCTGATCGGCTCGACGGGCCGGGGGGACGGGCCGAGACGACGAGCCTGGTCGTCGCGCAACCGTTGCTGCGCGGTGGCGGGTTCGCGACCAACCTGGCGCCGCTCCGGATCGCGGCGCTGCAGAACCAGATCAACCGCCTCAACCTCGAAACGACGGTGTCGAACATCGTCACCAGCGTCGTCTTCGCCTATCGCTCGCTGCTCCAGGCGCAGGAGCAGGCGCGGCTGTCGCAACTGGCGCTGGAACGGACGCAGGCGATCGTCGGGACGAGCCAGGCGCTGATCGATGCCGGGCGGATGGCGGCGGCGGATATCGTGCAGGCGGAATCGGGTGTCGCCAACCAGCAGGTCGCGGTGATCCAGGCCGGGCAACAGGTGCGCAGCACGCAACTTGCGTTGCTGCAATTGGTGGCGGTCGATCCGCGCACCAATATCGTCGCGGGTGACGCGATCACCGTCACGCGCCTGCCGATCGATGTCGAGCGCGCGGTGGTGCTGGGGCTGGATGCGCGAATGGACGTGCTGGCGCAGCGCAAGGCGCTCGAACAGAATCGCCAGTCGCTGATCGTGGCGAAGAACAACCGACTTTGGGATGTGTCGGTGGTCGGCACACTCGATCGCTCGACCGGGCGCGATCCGTTGCTGGGACCGATCGATGGCCGCACCAACCGGACGGTCGGCGTGCAGTTGAACGTGCCGATCGGCGAACCGGCGTTCAGGCAGGGCGAGATCCAGGCGACGACCAATCTGCGCACCGCCGAATTGCGCTATGAAGATTTGCTGCAAGCGGCCGAGACTCAGGTGCGCGATGCGGTGCAGGCGGCGGATGCGACCTGGCTGCAGGTCGAGGCGGCGCGCCGCGCTCAGTCGCTCGCGCAACGCGCGCTCGATATCCAGCGCGAGAAACTGAAGGTCGGGCGATCGTCCAATTTCGAGGTGCTGTCGTTCCAGGCGGACCTGCGCGCCGCCGATACGCAGGCGCTGACCGCTGAGATCGCCTATCTCAACGCGCTGACCTCGCTCGACCAGCAACTCGGCAGTACGATCGCGACCTGGCAGATCGAGGTGAACGATTGATGCGCTTGCCCGATATCCTGCGTGACCGCTCCGCAATCGTTCTGCTCGTCGCACTGCTGATCGCTGTGCCGCTCTGGTGGTGGAGGCCCGCGCCGGCGACGGATGCCAGTGCGACGACGACGCAGGAAATGGTCGTGGCGCGGCGGCCGTTCAACGCGACGATGAGCCTGGTGGGCACGATCGTGCCCGGGGACGGGATCTACATCGTCGGGCCGTTCGACGGGACGATCGCGACGACCGGGTTCGCCTATGGCGACCGGGTGACGCGTGGGCAGTTGCTCGTCGCGGTCGATACCGCCGATCTCGACCAGCGGCTCGGTGATGCGGAGGCGGCGTATCTGAAGGCGCGACAGAGCGACGATGAGATCGCGACCTGGTCCAGCGGTCAGGAGGCGTCTCGCGCGCGGCGCGCGGTGGCGGGCGCGACCTACGACCTTGCCGATACGCGGCGACGGCTGACCGAAACGAGAACGTTGCTCGACAAGGGGCTGGTGGCGCGGAGCGAATATGATTCACTGCAGCAACAGGTGCAGTCGCAAAACCTCGCACTCGCCGCCGCGCGGGAGGATCATGCTGCGGTATTGCGGCGGGGGGCGGGCGACAATCGCCGGCTCTCCCTGCTGGCGCTGAACCATGCCGAGGCGCGGTTCCGGGCGCTGCGGGCGCAAGCCGCCGCCGCGATGGTGCGCGCGTCGGAGGGCGGCATCGTCGTCCGCCCGCCCGCCGGCAAGGGCGACGGCGCGGGGGAGGTGCGTGCGGGGATGCAGGTGGCGATGGGGCAGTTGATCGGCACGATCGTGCAGCCGGGCGGGCTGGCGGTGTCGTTCAATCTCGACGAACGCGACGTCAACACGATCCGGGTCGGGCAGCGCGTGACGGTGATCGGCGCGGGGTTTGCGGGCGCATTGCAGGGCAAAGTGACGCGCGTCGCGGGGCAGGCGAGCGCGGCGACGGCGGCCAACAAATCGAGCTTCGTCGCGATCGCCCGGCTCGATCCGCCGCCCGCCGATCAGGCCGCGTCGGTGCGGATCGGCATGACCGGCACGGTGACGATCACGACGTTCAGCAAGCCATCGGCGATCGTCGTGCCACCGGCCGCGGTGATCGGTGCCGCGCCGGCCGCGCAGGTGATGGTCAAGCGCGGCGGCGCGACGCAGGCGGTGTCGGTGACGATCGGGCACGTCGCGCCGGACGGGGTGGAAATCCTGTCCGGATTGAAGGTCGGCGACACGATCGTCTGGTCCAGCACGCCACCGCCGGCCGTGCCGGGAGCGGGCACATGACTGATCGCAAAGATTATTTTCACATCGACACCCCCCAAACGCTTTCCGTGGCGTCATTGGCTATGGAACGGGCCATCACGGCCCCGGGAAGTGCGGCTTCATGTGGGCAGGCGAGGTCTCGATGGTCGATTGGAGCGGACGCGCAATGAGCGATCCGCATACGACCGACCGCGATATCGCCGCGTGGATGACGAGCTACGGCCCCGGCCTGCGGCGGTTCTTCAGCCGCCGCGTCAACGATGCCGATGTCGACGATCTCGTGCAGGAAGTGTTCGTGCGGATGCAGGTCGCACAACTCAGCGAGCCGATCGAGAACGTCGAACGCTATCTGTTCCGCGTCGCGCGCAACGTGCTGGTCAGCCGCCACCGCAGCGATACGGTTCGCCACCGAGACGCCCACGCCCCGTATGAAGATGGCCTGGCGGTCGCCGACGACATCTCGCCCGAACGTATCGCGATCGGGCGCGACGAATATGCGCGGGCGGTGAAGGCGATCCTGAAACTGCCGCCGCGCTGCCGCGCCGCATTCCAGTTTCACCGCTTCGAGAACATGACGTATCGCGCCATCGCGGTGCGCATGGGAATCTCTAAGGATTCGGTGAAGGAACTGATGCACCGCGCGATCGTGGGACTCGCCAAGGATATGGAGTCCGGATCATGAGCGGGGCCGCGATCGATCCCGGCCTGTTGCGCGAGGAGGCGGCTGGGTGGCTCAATTTGCGCCGGTCGGGCGAGATGAGCGAGGCCGAACTGGTGCGTTTCACCGACTGGCTGGCACGTGGCGAGGGCGAGCGTGACGCCTATGCCCGGCTGGAGCGGCATTGGCACGTGCTGGGGCTGGTCGCGAACGAACCGATGATCCTGGCGGCGCGCGAACAGGACGCACGCACGCATGATCGGCGGCTCTATATCCGGCGCGGCTTGATGGCGGTTGCCGCCGCCTTGGTGCTGACGGTGACGAGTTGGGCCGCTATGGAATCGGGCGTGCTCGGCGAACTCGGGTTCACGCGGGGTGGCGGAGAAACCCTGAGGACCGGCACCGGGCAACGTACGACGACGACGCTCGCCGACGGATCGGTGATTACGCTCGACGGGCAGAGCGAACTCAAGGTCGTAGAGATGGCGGCGGTGCGGCGTATCAAGCTGATCCGTGGACGTGCCTATTTCCAGGTGGCGAAGGATCACGTCCACCCGTTTCTCGTCCAGGCCGGCGACAAGACCGTCCGCGCCGTGGGCACCGCGTTCGACGTCAGCGTCGAGGGCAGCGCCGTGACGGTCACCCTGGTCGAGGGCAAGGTGCGGGTCGACGAACCGAAGCGGATGTTCGGATCGGGTCATAGCGCCGAGCTGGTGCCCGGCGGCAAGCTGGTCGCCGATCCCGGCAAGAGCTGGGTTCTGTCACGCGTCGATGCCGGGCAGGAGACCAGTTGGTTGTCGGGGCGATTGACCTTCTTCCATGATCCGCTCGCCAGCGCGGTGGCGGAGGTCAACCGGCATTCGGCCCGTAAGATCGTCTTCACCGGGGGACTGACGCCGGACAAGAAAATCGTCGGCGTGTTCCGTGCCGGCGACACCGATGCCTTCACCACCGCGCTCGAACTGAACGGGATCGCCCGCGTGGTGGCACGCACCGACGACCGGATCGAACTCGCGCCCAAGTAAGACGAACCCGCGCGCGCAAAATTTTTCTTGGCGGGCATCCCCCGCATTCACGATCGGCCGCGTCAAGGAAAGCAGGGAGGGCAGCTCCCGCCAAGGGCGCCCATGAGACGCCGATCCTAGGAAAGGAACGACCATGAAACTGAAGATCCTGTGTCTCGGTGCGCTGGCATCGATCGCTCTCCCCGTTGCCGCATTCGCCCAGACCGCCACCCCGGACGGGCCGTTCGTCGCCGACGGCAACACCAATCTCAACAAGGGCGGCACGCAGCTCGCCTGCACCGCGCATTTCGTCGGCAATATCTCGAACGGTACGGGCCAGGTGACGAGCGCGACGTTCTCCGGCGGCACGCTGGGCCTGTGCTCGACGGTGACCGCCACCAACCTGCCTTGGACGCTGACGGCGCTGTCGACGACCTCGGTGAAGATTTCGGGCGTGGCGGTGAACACGCCGATCGGCAATTGTTCGCCTGCCGCCGATCTGGTCGGCACGTTCAATAATACCACCCATGCGCTGAGCTTCGTCAATCAGGCGCTGCCACCGGATTGCAAGGTCAGCGGTTCGCTGACGACGCACGACAACGCGCTGACCATCAACCCCTGATCCAGCCCCCAAGTCCGGTGGCTGCCGCGCGGCACCGGATCGACTGGACCCTCTCCCGGCATCGCGTCCCTCTCGCGATGCCGGGATTTTTTTGTGCACGGCAATTCGGTCCGCGAGACTCATATTGACATCAATGTCTATTTAGATATATTGACATCATTGTTCATTAGAGAGGACCGACTCGATGACCTACGATCACACCTCGCCCGATGTCGCCATTCCGATCCGCAACGTGCGGTTCAACCAGGGCAGCACATCGCAGCGCCGCTGGTGGCACAGCGAAGATCCCGTCCAGACCGCATTCTACAATGCGCTGTCGTGCACGTTTCCAGCGGGAGAAAAGTTCTTCATGGATAGCGCCCGCCGTTTTCGCGACAGCGTCGATGCGCCGCTCCGCGCGCAGATCAAGGCGTTCTGCGGACAGGAGGCGGTGCACAGCCGCGAACATGCCGCGTTCAATGCGCTCGCCTCCGACAGCGGCTACGACGTCGCGGCGCTGGAGGATCGTACGCTGAAAGTGCTGAACATCGCGCGCAAGCGCTCCCCGCACGAACAGCTCGCTGCGACCTGCGCGCTGGAGCATTTCACCGCGATTCTGGCGCATGCGCTGCTCGCCGATAACGAGCGCGACATGCAGGGCGCGCCGGACGAGATCGGACGCTTGTGGGCCTGGCACGCGATGGAGGAGATCGAACACAAAGCGGTGTGCTACGACACGCTGCTCGCCGCGACCAAGGATTGGTCGAGCCTGCGCCGTTATGCGCTGCGCACGCGCACGATGGTGCTGGCGACGGCGATCCTGTTCGGGACGATCGGGGCCAATATGGCGACCTTGTTCAAGGCGGACGGGATCAACGGGCCGCGTACCTGGCTGCGCGTCGCCGGGTTCCTGCTGGGCAAGCCGGGCGTGCTGCGCCGCATCGCGATACCCTATCTGACCTATTTCCGTCCGGGCTTCCATCCGTGGCAGCATGACGATCGCGATCTGCTGGCGGTGACCGAGGCGCGATTGGGCTTCGGCGCGATCGGAGCGGCGGCATGAAGACCATGCTCGCCATTGCGGCGCTGCTGGTGGCCGCATCGCCCGCCGTCGCAGCGGCCGGCGATACCGGCCTTCTCGGTCGCTGGAGCACGCAGGAACAGGGTGGCGTGGTCGAGATCTACCGTTGCGGCGGCGCGATCTGCGGCCGCGTCATCGACGGCATCCCGCTCCGCGCCGATCCCGAACAGCGCGACATCCGCAACGACGATCCGGCGTTGCGCACCCGCAAGATCAAGAATCTCGTCGTGCTGAACGGATTCACCGGCGGACCGGAGGCGTGGACCGGCGGATCGGTCTACGATCCCAATTCGGGCCAAGGCGCGAGCCGGGGATTCCTGACGCTCGACGACCGGAACACGCTGCGCGTCAAAGGGTGTATCGCGATGTTCCTGTGCCGCACGCAAACCTGGACCCGCGCGCGATCCTGAGCGGGACGGGCGTCACGTCCAGGGAAAGAGCAGGGGCAACAGCCCAGCGGTAACGCCGCGCATCTCGTCCTCGCCGCACTCCAGCATCGCGCGCAGATGCGGGCCGATCACCGCATCGCCGAAGGCCAAAGTGGCGACCATCAGCACCGCTGCCTTGACGCGCGGTTCGATCGTTGCCGCGGCCTTCCCGTCGGGGCTGGTTTTCGCGATCGACGCGACCAGGACGGAGACGACCGACTGCACGGCATCGCGCACCGGTTCGAGATGTTCGAAATCACGGGCCAGCGCGATCCACGCCGCCAGTTGCCCGGCCCCGCCCTCGGCAAAGGCGTCGAACACGGTATCGACCAGCGCGCGCGGTGCGGTCGCATCCTCGCGAATGCGGGTGGCGGCGGCCTCCAGCGCGGTCGTCAGATCGGCGATCATCGATCCCATCAGCGCCGATTGCAGCCCCGCCGCCGATCCGAAATGGTGAATCACGTTGGTGTGCGACATGCCGATATCGCGGCCGACATTGGCGACGGTGACGGCGCTCGGCCCGTCGCGCAGCAACAGGATGCGCGCGGCGGTCAGCGCCTCGCCCCGCGCCTCGTCGCGGCCCCGCTTGCGGCGTTTCTTGGGGACTTCGATCGGTGTGGAAGACATCGTCCATTCGATAGGCCAGCGACCATCCATTGCCAACCCGACCGACTTGTTGCCCGCCGACTCTGTCAGAATGTACGCTGGCCGCGAGGGCGAGGATGGCGCGCCCGTGCCGGGGATTCAGGCTAACTTCAGGATCAACTTGCCCTCATTTTGGCCGGTGAAGAGTTTCATGAAGGCGGGGTAGGCATTTTCGATGCCATGTTCGATGTGTTCGTCCACGCGGATTTCGCCCGTCGCCGCCCAGGCGGCCATCTGTGCGCCGCCCTCGGTAAAGCGCGGAACGTAATCGGAAATCAGGAACCCGCGCATCGTCGCGCGCTTCACGATCAATTGCCAGATGTTGCGCGCGCCAACCTTGCCGCTGTCGCTGTTATATTCGCTGATCAGGCCACAAAGCAGTATACGCGCGTGCATCGCGAGGTTCATCAGCCCGGCATCGAGCACGTCGCCGCCGACATTCTCGAAGATCATGTCCACGCCGTCCGGCGCCGCCGCCGCGATCGCCAGCGACAGATCCTCGGCGCTCTTGCCGCGATAGTCGATCGCGACGTCGAAGCCGTAATCCCCAGTCAACCGCGCGCATTTGGCCGCTCCGCCAGCGATGCCGATCACGCGGCAGCCGTGGATCTTGCCCAATTGCCCGACGATCGAGCCGACCGCGCCTGCCGCGCCGCTGACCAGCAGCGTTTCGCCAGCCTTGGGCTTCAGGCCCTCGGTCACGCCGAAATAGGCCGTCAGGCCGACCGCGCCCATGCTCGACAGGAAACGCGTGGGGCTGTCGAGCTGCGAGACGTCGATCTTGCTGGTGAAACCGCCCGGCGCGACGACGGAATAGTCCTCGATCGCGTTCAGCCCCATCACCCAGTCGCCGATCGCGAAATCGGGATTGGCGGAGGCGTGGACCCGGCCGATCGTGGTCGCCATCACCGGGTTGCCGAGCGGGATCGGCAGCATGTAGCTCGGTGCGTCGTCCATCCAGCCACGCTGCGCCGGATCGAGTGAGGCGAAGTGATTATGCACGACGAACGAGCCCGGAGCGGGATCCGGCACTGGTGTTTCGGATAGGGTGAAGTCGGATGCGGCCGGGGTGCCATCGGGGCGCCGGACAAGTAAAAACTGGCGATTCAACGTCACTAAGCCTCTCCCCGGGACCAATTCCAGAACCTTCGCCGCGCACCCGTATCGCTGCACCTGTGACAAGTGGGAGTTCGCAGCATCCGCAAAGACCCTAGTTTCGCCTCGAAGCACAACGTCGGCAAGGCGTGGCATAACCATCTGTCGGCATCGATCGGCGATCGGGGAGGGAATCATGAAAGCATCTATCGCCAGGGCATTGTTGGTCACCGTGTCGGCATCGACCGCAATAGCATTCGCCGCACCGGCTCATGCCCAGGATGCCTCCGCCGCGGCGGCCCAGCCGGCCGAAGAGGCGAAGAGCACCGACATCATCGTTACGGCCCGCCGCCGCGACGAAACGCTGCAAACGACCCCGATCGCGATCACCGCGATCACCACCGCGCAGCTGGAGGGCAAGGCCACCGTCAATCTCGGCGATTTGCAGGGCACGGCTCCCAATCTGCTCATCACGCAGCAGAATTCCGGTGCGGCGGCGGCGAACCTGGCCATTCGCGGGCTGACCTATGCCGATATCGAAAAGTCGCAGGAGCCGACGGTCGGCGTGGTTGTGGACGGGGTGTTCATCGGCACCAGCACAGGCCAATATCTCGACTTCTTCGACATCGCCCAGATCGAGGTGTTGCGCGGACCGCAGGGGACCCTCTTCGGCCGTAACACGATCGGCGGCGTCATCAACATCCAGCGGTCGCGCCCGACGGGCAAGCTCGGCGTGAAGGCCGAACTCAGCTATGGCAGCTTCAACACCCTGTCGGCGCGCGCCGTGGTGAACGTGCCGCTTGGCGATACGCTGGCGCTCAAAGGGTTCTATTTCCGTACGAAGAGTGATGGCTTTTACCACGATGCCTTTACCGGCAAGGCGCGGGGCGGCGGCACCAATCAGAATTTCGGCGCATCCTTGCTGTTTACGCCGAGCAGCACATTCGATGCCTTGTTGACGCTGGAAAAGCAGGTCCAGTCCGCCGACGTGGTCAATTCGAACATCGCCAAGACCGGTGAATTGTTCTGTTCGTTCGAACCCGCCAACGAATGCAATCGCAACCAGACGACCGACCTGTACACCGTCTTCACCAGCCCGGCGGCCTCGAAATACAGCGCGCCCGCCGCCACGCTGGAAATGAACGCCACTCTGGGCGCGGTGAAGCTGACGTCGATCACCGGCTACCGCAAATCCACCGAAGCGCAGACGCAGGATTTCGACGGATCGTCGGCCGATCTCTATTATGTCGATCGTCGCCAGAAATATCATCAGTTCAGCCAGGAATTGCGCGCTGCGGGCAAGTTCACCGACACGTTCGATTATGTCGTCGGCGGCTATTATTTCGAATCGAAATACACCCTCGGCCAGGCGACGCGGCTGTTCGCCTTCAACCCGACGATCGCGCCGTATACGTTCGATACCAATCCGCAGATCGTCACCGGATCGACCAAATCCTATGCGGTGTTCGGCGATTTCGACTGGAAGTTCGCCGACAAATTCCGCCTCTCGTTCGGCGGACGCTATACGATCGATCGCAAGAAGCTGACCAATGCCTTCCTGACGAGCGGCCCGGTCGGCAACGGCGCAGCGACGTTCCGCAAGTTCACGCCCAAGGTCGGCCTGGATTATCGCCCGAACGAGGACGCGATGATCTACGCATCCTGGTCGCGCGGATATCGATCGGGCGGGTTCTCGTCGCGGGCCGCGACCGCCGCGACCGCCGGAACGCCCTATCAGCCGGAGAATGTCGATTCCTACGAAGTCGGCACGAAGCTGACGTTGCTCGATCGCAAGCTGTTCCTCAATCTTGCGGGCTTCGTATCCAAGTACAAGAATCTGCAGCAGAACACGACGATCCCCGGTGGCCCGACCGGCAACCAGACGATCACCTCGAACGTCGGCAGCGCCAACATCAAGGGGATCGAGGCGGATCTCACCGCACGGCCGGCCAAGGGGCTGACGCTGCGCGCTTCTGCAGGCTTCCTCGATAGCAAGTTCAAGAACTTCGTCGCGGGCAACACGATCGGCGCGACGATCCTGCCGTTCGATTATTCGCTGAACAGCCCGATCTACAGCCCGAAGGCATCGCTATCGGGCAATGTGGAATATGTCCTGCCGATCGAGGCGGCGAAGGTGACGTTCAACGCCGGCATCCGCCACATCAGCTCGTACGACCAGCAGATCTCGCTCGGGCCGCTGACGGGCAACCTGACGACCGGTCCGGTGATCGTGAACGGCAACGACCCGCGCGTTCGTACCAAGCCACAGAATCTGGTCGATGCCAGCCTGACGTCGAGCTTCGACCTGAACGGGTACAAGGTGAAGGCGACAGTGTGGGGCCGCAACCTGACCGACGATCGCGGCACGACGGCCGCCTTCACCGTCGCCGGGCTCTGGTCCTTCGCCTCGGCGCGCGAGCCGCGCGCCGGCGGCGTGACGCTCGGCTTCGAATTCTGATCCTCCTCCCGAGGTGAACTCCTGGGCGGCGAACGGACATCCGTTCGTCGCCCGCAATTTCGAGGGCATGACGATGGGCAGATTGACCGGCAAGATCGCGTTGGTGACGGGCGGCGGATCGGTGCCGGGCCTGGGCAGCGAAACGGCGCGACGCTTCGCGCAGGAAGGGGCGGCGGTCGTCCTGACCGACCTTGATACGGCCGCCGCCGAAGCGGTGGCGCAGGGCATCCGCGACGCGGGCGGGCAAGCGACCGCGATGGCGCACGACGTGACGGACGAGGCGGATTGGGATCGGGTGATGGCCGCGATCGTCGCCGCGCATGGCGGGATCGACATCGTCGTCAACAATGCCGGCATCGCCATCCTGCGCATGATGGATACGGTGACCACGGCGGAGTGGCTCAAGCAGAACGACGTCAACCTGAACAGCGTGTTCCACGGCACGGTGCGCGCGGTGCGCGAGATGCGCCGCGCCGGGCGGGGCGGATCGATCATCAACCTGTCGTCGGTCGCCGGGATCGTCGGCGTACCGGGTTGCGCCGCTTATTCCGCCAGCAAGGGCGGCGTGCGCGCCTTTTCCAAATCGGTCGCGCTGGAAACCGCGCGCGACCAGATCCGCGTCAACACCGTGCATCCCGGCATGATTATGACGAACATGCAGATCCTGGCGCTGAAGGACAATCCCGAGCAATACGACATCCTGAACGCCGCAGTGCCGATGGGCCGGATGGGCGAACCTTTGGACATCGCCAACATGAACCTGTTCCTCGCCTCGGACGAGGCGCGTTACATCACCGGCGCGGAATTCACCGTCGATGGCGGGTTGATCGCGATGTAGCGGGCGGGGCTCAGACCTGCTGACGGTGGATGTTGCGGAAACTGCGCGACTGGAACAGCCAGCGGCCCGCCACCTTCACGCAGACATCCTCGTACCGGCCCCGGTCGCGATGCACCTTGCCAGCCTGATCATACACTTCCGACGTCCAGCTGCGCACGATCGCGCTGTCGCCCTCCACGACGATCGATCCGGGCCAGGCCTGAAACATGATGCCGGGATAGGCCTTCATCGCCTCGGTCCACATCGCGACGATCGCCGCCTTGCCATGCGTATCGGGATATTCGGGATAATCGGGCAGGCTCCACACCCCGTCCTCGGCCCATAACGCGCCCCAGTCGCCGGTGTCGCAGCGCGTCACGGCATCGGCATAGGCTTCGAGCAATTCGCGGATCGCCAGGCGGTCCTCCGCCGGTCCTGAAAACAGCATGTCGGTCTCCTTCATTCTCAGCGCGGTACGATCGGCAAATCTTCCATGCCGGGCGCGGCATCGGGCACGGCGACCTCGATCTGCCCGTCGGTCACGCGGCACGGAAAGCTGCGCAGCGCCGGATACGCGCCGCCGAGGCACGCGCCGTTGGTCAAATCGAAGCGCGCGCCGTGCAGCGGGCACATCACCGCGCCGCGCCGCACGCGCCCGCCGGACAGCATCGCGGCGGCATGCGGGCAGCGATCGTTGAACGCGTGAAAGGCGCCATCGACCTGCGCGACCAGCACGTGCCAGCCGCCGATCTTGCGAGCGAGCTTGCCGTCGTCCGGGAAGTCGGATGCGGCGATCACGGGCGTGAAGACGGGGCTGTCTTGCGTCACAGCGACGATCCCCCGTCGACCCGGAATTCCGCGCCGGTGGTAAAGGCGGCCTCGTCCGAGGCGAGGTACAGCGCCATTGCCGCAATCTCCTCGGGCTTGCCCAGCCGGCCGATCGGGTGGCCCGCGACCCAGCCGTCGTACAGCGCCTGACCGTCGGCGACCTGCGCCATCACCTTGTCCAGGATCGGAGTGTGGATCGCGCCGGGATGGACCGAGTTGCAGCGCATGCCGTAGCCGGATTTGGCGTAATGCAGCGCGATCGACTTGCTCAGGTGCGTCACGGCCGCCTTGGCGGCATTGTATCCGGCGAGATCGGCCTGCGCTTTCACGCCGCACATGGACGACATGTTGATCACCGATCCGCCGCCGCTGCCGTCCGCGCGGCGCTTCATGTGCGGGATGACGAGCTTGCTGCCGAGGAACACGCCGACCACGTCGACGTCGAATTCATGCCGGAACTGCGCGAGCGTCAGATCCTCGATCGATCCGTGCGTGGTGATGCCGGCATTGTTGACCAGGATGTCGATCCGGTCGCACGTCGCCAGCGCATCGATCCAGTCCTGTTCGATCGACACGTCGAGCTTCACGAAGCGCGCGCCCAGTTCCGCGGCCAGCGCGGTGCCGGACGCCACGTCGATATCGGCGATCACCAATGCCGCGCCCTCGTCGGCGAAGCGGCGCACGATCGCCTCGCCCAGCCCGGAGGCACCGCCGGTGACCAACGCGATCTTGCCCTCGATCCGGCCCCCCTTGATCTTTCCCATCGTCACATTCCCGGCAGCGGGCGTTCTTCGGCGATCTCGCAGATGCGCACCGTCGATGCCTGCATGTGGCCGACATATTTGGTGAAGAATTCGGTGATCCAGGGCATGCCGAGATGCACCTTCAGTGCGTCTTCATCATCCCATTGCTCCATCACGTTGACGAGGCCGGTCGCCTTGTCCTCGACCAGCAGCGAATAATGGTGGCATCCGTCCTCGGCCAGCACCTTGGGGCGCATCGCGGCGACGTCGGTGACGAAATCGTCGATGACGTGCGGAGCCATCGTCATCGTGCCGGCGACCAAGATCATGGCAATCCCTCCTGTGGATCAGATTTTGACCAGCGTCTTGCCGATCGTGCGGCCGGACATCAGGTCGATAAAGGCATTCGGTATCGCTTCGAAACCGTGATGCAGATTGGTCAGCGGTACCAGCTTCCCCGCCGCGACCCAGGCGTTCAGTTCCGCCTGCGCGCGCGGCAGCATCTCGGGGTGATCATAGGTCAGGAAGCCGCGCATCGTCACGCGGTTGACGACCAATTGCCACAAGGTCGTCACGCCATAGGGGTGATCCGCGTCGTTATACTGGTCGATCATGCCGCACACCACGACGCGACCGTGCAATCGCATCAGCGGCAGGACCGCGTCCAGCATCGGCCCACCGACATTGTCGAAATAGACGTCGATGCCCTCGGGCGCGGCGGCGCGGATCGCGGCGGACAGATCGGGTGCCGCGCGATAGTCGATCGCGGCATCGAAGCCGAGCGCGAGGATCGCCTCCGCCTTGGCCGCCGACCCGACCAGACCGATCACGCGGCATCCTCTCAACTTCGCGATCTGCCCGGCGCAACTGCCGGTCGCGCCAGCCGCGGCGCTCACCAGCACGGTTTCGCCCGGCTTTGCGGCGCCGATCGTGTCGAGGCCGACCCACGCCGTCAGCCCGACCGGGCCGAGCGCGCCCATCAGATGCTCCAGCGCGACGCCGGGAGTGGCCGGCACAATCTCCAGCCCCAGCGCGTCGCGACGCAGCACGATCCCTTCGGACCAAGTGCTGAGTGCGCGGACGAGGCAGCCCACGGGGTAGTCCGCATCGCGCGACTCGATCACCTCGCCCAGCGACATGCCCGCCACCGGCGCGCCGAGCGCGACCGGCGGCAGGTAGCTCGGGCGATCGTCGAGGAAACCGCGGATCGCGGGATCGACCGAAAAAACGCGCGGCGCGACGAGGAAATCGCCTTCGCCCAGCACCGGCAAAGGCCGGTCCTCGATCCGGAAATTGCGTTCGGTGGGGATGCCGGCCGGACGTTCGGCGAGGATGATGTGGCGCGGCATGATCGCGTTATCCGCAATGGGTTGGCGGCGTGGCACTGGCCTAAGCACTAGGTGCGGCGGCGGGCGCACGGCGCGACGGTCTGGCGATCATCATCAGGAGAGTCCGATGCCGCCGACGGATGCCGAAAAGCTCGCCATCGTCCACGCTTTATACGCCGCGACCGGCGTCGGGGATTTCGATACGGCGGAGCGATATCTGACCGACGATTTCTTCATAACCGAAGCGCCGGGCCTGCCCTTTGCCGGCGTGTATCGCGGGCGTAGCGCGCTGCGCACGCTGTACGCCAAGGTGATGGGTATGATGCAGGTCGCCGGAATGGACATCGCGCAGGTGACGGTAGGCGGTGATTTCGCGGTGACGATCCTGTCCTTCTCCTTTGCCGATCCCGCGCTGGAGCCGGCGCTGATCACCGAGTTGTTCCGCTTTCGCGACGACAAGGTCTGCGAGATCCGGCCCTATTATTTCGATCCGGCGACGATCGTCGCCGCCTGCGCGTTGAAGCCTGCCGGCGTCTGATCCGCGAGGGTGCGGCGCGTCAGGCGAACAGGCCCTCCGGTGCCTCGATCAGCCCTTTCAGCGTCGCCATGAAGCGCGCGCCCGCCGCGCCGTCGATCGCGCGGTGGTCGCAGGACAGGTTCAGCGCCATGCGGCTTTCGAAGCGCCCCGCGCCATCCGGGCCTTCCGCCCAGACGCGCGTGATGCCGCCGACCGCCAGGATCGCGCCCTGCGGCGGATTGATGATCGCATCGAACTGCTCGATCCCGAACATGCCGAGGTTGGAGATGCTGAACGTGCCGCCCTCCAGATCGTCAAAGCCCAGCCGGCCGGCTTGCGCCTTCGCGATAAGCTCGGCGGTGGCACCGGCCACCTGATCGATCCGCATCAGATCGGCGGAACGGACGATCGGCGTGACAAGGCCGCGCTCGGTCGCCACCGCGATCGCGATGTCGGCATGGGCGAACTGGTGGATCGTCTCGTCATGAACCTGGATATTGACGTCGGCGTGCCGCGATAGCGCGACCGCGCAGGCGCGCACCAGATAGTCGTTGATCGACGCCTTCGTCCCCAGCACCATATTGGCGGTCTTGCGCAGGGCGAGCAGCGCATCGACCGATACGGTCATCCGCAGGTAGAAATGCGGAATCGTCGTCTTGGCCAGGGTCAGGCGGCGCGCGACGACCTTGCGCACCTTGTCCATCGGCACGATCGTCGGCGTATTGTCGCCCGCGACGAATGGCGCATCGGCGGTGGGCGGGCGGACCAAGGCCAGCACGTCCGCCTTGGAGATGCGTCCGCGTGGGCCGGTGCCGACGATGCCGGCCAGATCGACGCCGTGCAGCGCCGCCAGCCGCTTGGCGAGCGGGGAGGCATAATGTCGTTCGAGCAAGGTCGTCAGTTCGGCCATACCCTTCAGCGTCGGCGCGGCGGCGGGGCGGCTGGCCTGCTGCACGTCCTGATACGAAATGCGCCCGTGGCGACCGGAACCCTGGACGGTATCCAGATCCACGTTCAGCGTTTCGGCCAGCTTGAGCGCCTCCGGGCTGATCGGGCGGTTGGTGGTGATGCGTCGCGGTTCGGGCGTTGCGGGCGGTGCGGCAGCAGGGGCAGGGGACTCGACCGCGACCGGCGCGGCCTTGGCGGCGACGGCGGTGTTGGCGGCGCGGAAATTGGCGATCAGCTCATCGACCTCGGCGGCGGTTGCATCGGCATCGCCGAACACCGCGATCAGCGTGCCGACCGCCACCGCCGACCCCACCGGCCCGACGATCCGGTGCAGCACGCTGTCGAATTCGGCATCGACATCGTTGGTGATCTTGTCGGTTTCGATCAGGCACAAGGTGGTGCCGCGCGTGAATGGTTCACCCTCGCGCACCATCCATTCGGCGACGGTCCCCTCGGTCATTTCGATGCCCCATTTGGGCATGGTGAAGGCGCGGACATTGGCCATGATCGTGCCTTTCCCTAGCGCCAGGCCAGGGTCTTGCGGACCGCGGCCTCGATCTTGGCGGGCGAGGGGAGATAGGCGCTCTCCATCTCGCGCGCGAACGGGATGGGGGTGTGCGGCGCGGTGACCAGCGCAGGCGGTGCCTTCAGGCTGGCGAACGCGCGCGACGCGACCAAGGCGGCGATATCCGTCGCCAGAGAACAGCGCGGCGGGCTTTCGTCCACCACCACCAGACGCCCGGTCACCTCGATCGAATCGAGGATTGCCTCCTCGTCCATCGGGCTGGTCGTGCGCAGGTCGATCACGTCGCAACCGATCCCCTCGGCGACCAGCGTATCGGCAACGCCCTCGCAGAAGCCGACCATCAGGCCGTTGGTGACGATCGTGACGTCCTGGCCCGCGCGGCACAGGCGCGCATGGCCGAACGGGATCAGATATTCGCCGTCCGGCACCGGGCCGCTGGTGCCGTACAGGGCCTTGTGTTCCATGAACATCACCGGGTCGTCATCGCGGATCGCCTGGGTCAGCAAGCCCTTCACATCCGCCGGGGTGGCGGGCGTCACCACCTTGATGCCGGGCAGCGCGGTGAGCATCGAATAGACCGACTGGCTGTGCTGTGCGGCGGCGTTGAACCCCGCACCGTAGGCGAAGCGGATGACCAAAGGACAGGTGGTCTTGCCGCCGAACATGTAGCGGAACTTGCCGATCTGGTTCCACAATTGATCCAGGCAGACGCCGACGAAATCGGCGAACATGATCTCGGCCACCGGGCGTTTGCCGGCCAGCGCCAGCCCGGCGGCGGCCCCGACGATCGCGCTTTCGGAGATCGGCGTGTCGATCACCCGGTCCTTGCCGAATTTGCCGAACAGCCCGCCGGACGTGCCCCAGATGCCGCCGATCGCTTCCGGCCCGCCGGCGGTGCCCATGCCGCCGACGACATCCTCGCCCAGCACCACGACGTTTGGATCGCGCTCCATCTCGGTGAACAATGTCTGCAGAACCGCGTCGCGGTACATCATATCGGCCATGTCGGTCGGTCCCGGATCAATAGGAAATGTAGACGTCGGTCAGGACGTCCTCGGCGGTCGGCCGGTCGGCGAGCCGTGCCTCGGCGACCGCCTCGTCGATCAGCGCCAGCACCTCGGCGTCCACAGCATCGAGATCGGCATGGTCGAGCAGCCCGGCCTCGGTGGTGCGCTGGCGGAAGATCTTGATCGCGTCGCGCGTCTCGCGGATCCGGTCGAGTTCGCCCTCGCCGCGATAGCGTTGCGGATCGCCCTCGAAATGGCCGAAGAACCGTTCGGTATCGAACTCGACCGCCGCCGGGCCGTGGCCAGCGCGAACATAGTCCAGCACCTCGCGCATCGTATCGTGGACCGAGAAGAAATCGACGCCGTTGCCGCGCCACACCTTCATCCCGAAGGCCTGTGCTCGGCTGGCGATGTCGCGTTCGGTGCCGACGGCATATTCGAAGCCGGTATGTTCGGAATATTTGTTGTTCTCGAACAGGAAGATGCACGGTGCCTTGGTAACGACCGCCATGTTCATCGCCTCGAACGTGGTGCCCTGGTTGCACGCGCCGTCACCGGAAAACGTGATCGCCACCTTGCCCTTGCCGTCGATCTTCGCCGACAGCGCCGCGCCGACCCCGATCGGCGAGCCCGCGCCGACGATGCCGTTGGCCCCCAGCATCCCGACATCGACATCGGCGATGTGCATCGATCCGCCCTTGCCCTTGCACGTGCCCTCGCGGCTGCCCCAGATCTCCTTCATCATCGGCTTCACCTCGACACCCTTGGCGATGCAATGGCCGTGGCCGCGATGCGTCGAGACGATCTTGTCGTCATGGTCGAGATGCTCGCACACGCCGACCGCGACGGCCTCCTGTCCGCTGTACAGATGGGTGAAGCCGGCGATCTCGCCGGTCATGATCTCGGTATGCAGCCGTTCCTCGAATTCGCGGATCGTCTTCATCTGGCGATAGGCGCGCAGCAATGCGTCGCGGCTCAATTGCATAACCGGCTGTCCCTGTTGTCGTGCATCATAATCCCAGCACCGATTTGGCGATGATCGTCGATTGCACTTCGTTGGTGCCACCGAAGATCGTCCAGGCGAGGCTGTTGAGATAGCGCGGTGCCGCCACCTGCGCATCGCGCGAGGCAACCGGCGCGGGCGCGGTATTGCCGTAGAGCGGGCGACGGGTTTCCAGCATCAGCCCGGCATCGCCGTAGACGTCCATCCAGGCGAGATCGATCGCCTTGCGCAGATTGGACGACAGCAGCTTGACCAATGAGGTCTGCGGCCCCGGTGGACGCCCCTTGGCGATGTTGTCGAGGATGCGCAGTTCGATGATCTCCAGCGCCTGCACCTCCAGCCGGATGCGCGCGATCCGTCGCCGCCAGTCGCTGGCATGACCATCCTCGCCGCCATTCGCCGCCGCATTGCCGCGCGCGACCAGTGCCACCGCGTCGATATCGGCGAGCAGCTTGGGTGCATGGCACGATCCGCCGCGTTCGTTCTCGAGCAGGAACTTGGCGATCTTCCAGCCGTCGCCTTCCTCGCCGATGCGGTCATCGACGCGCGCGATGGCATCGTCGAAGAACACCTGATTGACCTCGTGATCGCCGGCCAGCGTCAAGATCGGCCGTACGTTGACCCCCGGCTGATCCATGTCGAGCAGGAGGAAGCTGATCCCGGCCTGTTTGCGCGCGCTTTGTTCGGTGCGGACGAGACAGAAGATGCGGTTCGCGTGGTGTGCATGCGTCGTCCAGATCTTGCTGCCGGTGACGCGGTAGACGTCGCCGTCGCGCACCGCCCGCGTCTGGAGGCTGGCGAGGTCCGATCCGGAGCCGGGTTCGGAAAAGCCCTGGCAATAATAATCCTCGCCGGACAGCACGCGCGGCAGAATGCGGGCCTTCTGTTCTTCGGTGCCGAAGGTGTAGACGACCGGGGCGAGCAGTTTCAGGCTGAGCGCGGTCAGCACCGGCGCGCCGGCCAGCGCGCATTCCTTCTCGAAGATGTAGCGTTCGACCGGCGTCCAGCCGGTGCCGCCGTAAGCGACGGGCCATTGATAGCCGAGCCAGCCCTGCGCCTGCAGGATCGCCTGCCATTCCTGCCCGATATCAGGTTCCACGAACACGCCGGGCGATGCGTGCATGCCCTGGCGCAGGTGATCGGGCAGGTTTTCGGCGAGAAACGCGCGGACGGAATCGCGAAAGACGCGCTCGTCGGGGGAAAAGCCGAGATCCATCAGCGTTCCAATATCGTCACGGCGGAAACGCCCGGTGCGCCATAGACGTGCGAATATGCGGTACGCGGGGTGCCCGGCACCTGCCGCGCGCCGCCCGTGCCGCGCAGTTGCACGACATTCTCATACACCTGACGCAGCCCCGAGGCTCCGATCGGCTCGCCACAGGCCAGGCATCCGCCATCGGTGTTGACCGGCAGGCGGCCGTCGATCGCGGACCAGCCGTTCGCCAGCCATTCCTCCTGCGCGCCGTCCGCGCAAAATCCGTTCTCGGCCATGTGCATGATCTCGGCACCTGCCTCGGTATCCTGCAATTGCGCGACGGCGATATCCTCCGGGCCGATCCCGGCCTGGGCGAAGGCGGCGGTGGCGGCGGTGCGCGTCGCCGTACCGCCGCGCGCGATGTCGATCGACGGCGCGAATACCTCGAACGATCCGGGCGGGCGGGTGCGCATCGCCGCCGCCTTCAGCCGGATCGGCGCGATGCCCAGCGCGCGCGCCTTCGCCTCGCTCGCCAGGATCAGGGCCACGCCGCCCTCGGCGGGCGAGCAGAACATGAATTTCGAATAGGGATCGCTCACCATCGGGGCGCTCAGCACGGTCTCCAGATCGACCGGTTCGCGCCGCCAGGCGTGCGGGGCATGCGTGCCGTTGGCGAACGCCTTGACCGACACGCGGCCCAGCGTGTCGCGGCCGATGCCGTGATCGTGCATGTAGCGTGCGATCTTGCAGGCGAAGAATTGCGTGGTGACCATGTACCCCGCCTCGCCATACCAATCGGGCAGATTATATTCGGCCGGCATCGCATCGAACGCGCCACGTGGATGCTTGTCGAACCCGATGGCCAGCCCGATATCGTATTCGCCCGATCTGATCGCGCTGGATGCCGCGAACAGAGCGGAGCCGCCAGCCGCGCAGCCGTTGCGGACGTTGACGAACTGGAGGCCGGTCAGGCCGAGCCGATCGACCATCGTATCCGGGTTACCGGCCGCGTCGGACGCGCCATAGGCGAATTGCATGTCGCGCCATTCCAGCCCGGCATCGCGCAGCGCGGTGCGTACCGCGAACACGCCCTGATCGATGCCGGCTACCCCCTCGGTACGGCCGAACGGGTGGATGCCGATGCCGATGATGCAGACGTCGCTCACGCCTCGGCACCGACCGGGCGGAAGGCGGGAATGGCGACCGGATCTTTTGCCTCGGGATCGAGCTGCACCTGAGTCAGTTCAACGGCCATGCCGATATGCACCGCGTCGATCGCGACGTCGGTCAATCGAGCTTCGACGATCACTTCGTCGGCCAGTTCGACATAGGCGATGGGGAAAGGGCTGAACGCCGCCGGCCCGGCATAAGGCGGCGATTTCGGGCGGAAGCGCTGGATCGTGTAGGACCAGATTGTGCCGTCCCGCCGCAAGGGATGCGCCTCGAAATCCTCGTCGTGGCGTGGCCACGGAAAGACGATACGGCCACTGTCACGGTGCTTGCCACCGATCAGCCGCGGCATCGCTTCGTCCGTGAACAGCCCTTCGGCGATTGCCCGCATACCATCGTCTCCTGACGGCCACTAAGCCGTATTCCGGGGGCGAACGGGACTCCTTAAAACGCTAGGTCGCCAAACGGCGCGCGTCAGCTGAGCGCGATATAACCGAGTTGCGAGGC
This sequence comes from Parasphingomonas caseinilytica, assembly GCF_036663755.1. Taxonomy (NCBI): domain Bacteria; kingdom Pseudomonadati; phylum Pseudomonadota; class Alphaproteobacteria; order Sphingomonadales; family Sphingomonadaceae; genus Parasphingomonas; species Parasphingomonas caseinilytica. The sequence continues at coordinate 346,478 of NZ_JAXOJL010000003.1, read as the reverse complement.
CTTGAAGACGGTCTGGCTGCGGTTGACTGCGTCCAGCTTGATCGAGGCGTTGTGGATGTGGAACCGCACGGTGGCGCGGCTGCGCGTCATGATCATGCTGATCTCGAGATCGGTCTTGCCCACCGCCGCCCAGCGCAGGCATTCGACCTCGCGCTTCGACAGGCGCGATCCCGAGGGAAGGCGCTGCGCGCTGCCCATGACATGCACATAGCTGCCGATGAACGTGCGGGCGAGCATGCCGAAGGCGTCGCCATAGGTTTCGAACGCCTCGGACAGATCGGTCTGGTCGGGGCCGGTCGGGTTGAAGCTGACCGCGCCGATCTGCCCGAACGGCAGATGGACCGGCACGACGATCGCGGCGCGCGCCATCGCGCGCTGTTCGAAATTCGTCATGTCGATCGCGGTCAGATAGTGATTGGGCTGGCGCGTGCGAAAGCCATCCTTGTTGACCCAGAACGGCTCGCTTTCGAAGCGGCACGCGCTGGTGATCGGCGAATCGAGCGCGATGCGGGCATTCTTCCACCACACCTTGCCGGTATCTTCCCAGCCGAACACGTCGCGCGCGAGGATCGCCCCGTCCATGTCGACCGGCGTGGTCCGTTCGGCGATGTTCTGCGTCGGCGCGACGCGCATGCCCGCCGCGTCCATGACGATGGCGTGAAACGCCTCGGCCGCGCGCCGAACGTCGCTCGGCCCGGTGATGCGTACGGCAGCCACGTTTTCTACGTTGAGCATGATCTGTCTTTCAGCAGGCCGGGTTTCCGGCTCTCTCCTGCGCCCGAACCTACGCCGGTGGGTTTCAGGATACAATCGCCTAGCCTTTTTCTTAGCAGCCGAACCGGCACACAAGGGATTAACCCATTGTCGACGCTGGAATGGCCGGCGCGAGGGGTGGATGCGGTTCGTGGATTTTGATCTGTCCGAAGACCAGGAAATGCTCAAATCGGTGGCGGAACGCTTCGTCGCCGATCGCTACGATGCGGATCGGCGACGCGCCTATCTCGACGAGCGGGACGGCTTTTCCGCCGCAAACTGGGCCTTGCTGTCCGAACTGGGCATCGTCGGCGCGGCATTCGCGGTGGGCAGCGGGGGGCTGGGGGCGGGGCGCACGGATCTGGCGATCGTGTTCGAGGCCCTGGGACGCGCCTGCATCGTCGAGCCGCTGGCGGAATCGGCGGTGCTGGCGGGGGGGCTGTTCGATCGTGCCGCATCGCCTGCCTTGCGGGCCGTTTGGCTCGACGCGATCGTGTCCGGCGAAAAGCGCCTCGTCGTCGCGCACCGCAACGACGGGGTCACCGCGCACCGGCATGGCGACGCTGGCGACTGGATGCTTCGGGGCAGCGAGCCATTCGTTCCGGGCGGGAGCGGTGCGGACGGCTTCATCGTCAGCGCCATGAACGCGGGCGAAACCGCGTTCTTCCTCGTGCCGGCCCAGACACCCGGGCTGACGTCGAGCAGCTTCCGGCTGATCGACGGTTCGGTGGGAGTTGCACTCACGCTCTCCGATGTCTTCGTGCCGGAGGACCATCGTCTGACCGATGGCGTCGCCGCGTTCGCTGCGGCGGAGGAACTGGCGACGATCGCGCGCGGGGCCGAGGCGCTCGGCATCATGGAGACGATGTTCTTCGCCACGCGCGACTATCTGCGCACGCGCCAGCAATTCGGTGCGCCGCTCGGCAGCTTCCAGGCCGTGCAGCATCGCATGGTCGCGCAATATGCTGCGCTGGAACAGGCGCGCGCGCTGCTGACCCTCGCGGTGATGGTCGATCCCGACGACGGCACCGCCGCGACGCGGGCGCTGTCCGGCATGCGCGCCTTCATCGCGGAGGCCAGCGTCGCTCTCGGCCATGAGATGATTCAGCTGCACGGTGCGATGGGCGTGACCGACGAACTGATCATCGGGCAGGCGCACAAGCGGCTGGTGATGCTGTCGCGCTACCCCGAAGGACCGCTGGCCGCGCTGGACCGTTATGCTGCTTGAGAGGGGTTGAGCCAGTTGAGACCGCGGCGTAGCAGCGTGTAGAAGACCGGCAGATCCCACGCGCCGCGATCCACGCTGGGCCACCAGTCGAGCATCGGCTGGAGATCGTAATGGCCGCGGCAATGGCCCAAGGTCAGGTACAGTACCGCGCCCGCGCCGTGATGCTTGATGTAGCAGACGGGGTGCGGGCCGGGCGCATCCGCCGCCTCGACGAACCCCGTGCCCGGCTCGGTACAGACCGTTTCCAGCAGCACGTGAAGGTCGCCGTGCCTTTCGAGATGGTAGAGTTCGTCATTGGTGTCGAAAGGCTCCACGCCGGCGACCAGCGGATGCGCCGGATCGGCCACCGTCACGCGGTACGGCGCGATCGGCGGGTGCGACAGGAATTGCGATCCGAGCAGGTCCATCATCAACGGTGCCCAGCGCGGCGCATCCCACAATCCGTCGTCGAGCAGCCGCAGCACCGAATTCGTGCCGTGCAGCGCAAACCAGCGCCCACCCCTGGCAAGCCACGCGCGCAACGCCTCCTGCGCCTTGAGCGAGGGGGTGACGTCGCAAGTGTAGGTGACGATCATATCGGCGGCCTCGATCGCCGCGATATTCTCGTAATCCTCGAACACGCGCGTGCGCACCGCGGGATCCTCGGCGAGCAGCTTGAGCAGTTCCAGCCGCGCGAAATCCATGTCGTGCCACACGCCGCCGCAGATCAAGACGCAATCGATCCGCGGCGGATGCGCTGCCTCGCTCATCGCTCCGCCGCCAGATATTTGTCGAGCGTCTGGTGAAACTGGCGCAGACGGATTTCCTGATAATTGGCCAGATTGACCTGCCCGGTCTTCGACGCCTTCAGCCCCTGCTGCACGAACGGCAGATTTTCCATATCCTGTTCGAATACATCGCCGAGCACGCCGATCTCGGCGCACGCAGTCCACGGTTCGTCATCGCTCAGGAAGCGCATCGTCGCGCCACGCGGGATCGGCTGGCCCGGCGGCACGCGCGTGAGAATGCGCACCTCCATCAGGCAATGATCGACATCGCCCCATGGCCGCCAGCGATAGACGATGTTGGGCATGAACCCACCCCATGGCGCGAAGTTCGGGAAGACGTTGTAGACGAGGCCGTCGAGCAGTTCGGAATCGGTCGCCTGGCTATGATCGTGGCCGAACATCTTGCTGTAATTCTCGCGCATCGCCTCGCCCAAGGCGAGCCGCGCGGTCGATCCGTCGGGCACCTTCACCGCGAAGGGATCGCCCGCCGCCTCGTAATTCTCGGCGGAACGGCCGTTGAACTTGATGAATTCGTCGACGATCCATTGCTGCTCGCGCCCTTCTGCGTCGAGGTGCGGCGACATGATGCCGAACGGCACCAGATTGACGTTCACATTGTCGCCCCACGTCCAATAGGCCGAATTGCAGTCGCCGGTGAAGGCGAGCAATTGCGGGTGCGTGACGACGGTATGCCACGCCTCCATGAACGCCTCCATCGTCACCTTCCAATTGGCCGGCACGACCTTGCCGACCCAGATGGCGGTGGTGCATTCCTCGTGCCGCCAGCGCTTGAAATGCTCGGGCAGGGGCGCGAGGAATTCCTCGAGCGTCGGACCACCGGGGGTCTCGCGCAGGAAGATATAGCCGCCCCAGCGGCCGACCTCAGCCTCGGGCAGCAACAGATCCTCGTCGCGCAGGTGCGCGAAATCCCATTTGCACGGCATCTGCGCGAAGCTGCCGTCCTTGTTCCAGGTGAAGCCGTGGAACGGGCATTGGAACTGGTCCGCGCTGCCGTCGGCGGTGCGCAGCTTGCGGCCGCGGTGGAGGCAGACGTTGTGGAAGGCACGGACGCCGCCATCCTCCTGCCGGCTGACGAGATAGGACCGCCCGGCATTCTCATAGACGATATAGTCGCCCGCCTCGGGCAGATCTTCCTCGCGCGCGGCGAATTGCCAGACGTGCGGCCACAGCTTCGCGGCTTCCTCGGCGGCGAATTCGGCGCTGGTATAGCGGCTGGCGGGGATCGGATCCGATCCGCGATATTCGTAGCTTTCGGTACGCAGGAATTCGGGCACGGGGCGCCCGTCTATGTCCATCAACTGTTCCCAGCTAATGCCGGGCGAACGGTTCGATCCGCTCAGGTTCGGGTCGCGGTCTGCCACTGGTGACTCTCCTTCAAACGCGCGCGTAGACGTGATCGTCGAGCAGTTCGTGGAACCGCTGGATGCGCTTTTCCTGATGCGCCAGCGTGCAGCCGACGAACCCGCGCGAATTCAGTCCCAATTGCTGGCTGGTGCCGATGCTCAGATCCTGGTCCGCCACCGCGCCCAGCGACACGCCGTCGCCATGCACCGATCGCACATGCTCGGCCCATTTGAACGGCAGCGTGCCGATCGGGGTCTCGACTTCGGCCATCCCGGCAATCTTCGGCATCAGATACCAATGCTGGAACACGCAGCGTTCGGGATCGGTCGGGTGCGGTTCGGTGCGCAGCATCTGGCACGCCTCCGGCGCCATCGTCAGCGTGAGGTTGGGGAAGAGCGTGACATGGTAATAATCCACCAGCTCCTGATCGCTCATCTGCGCATAATGGTGATAGCCGCGCTCCGGCCCCAGCCGGCGCTTGGCGGCGACGATGTCGGTGCGGATCTGATTGGTACGCCCCTTATATTTCGCAGGATCGAGGCCCCAGGCACGCGCGATCATATCGAGCGGGGTCGGCACGTCGCCCTCGTCGAACGCGGGTTCGCGCCCGGTCGCCTGATGGCCCTTCATCCACATGCCGTTATGCCCGCCCTCGTACATCTCGAACACCGTATCCGGCAGGCCGTCGTTGATGAAGGTCGACAGTTCGGGATGGATCGTCGGCAGGTGATAGGATTCGTTGAAATTGTCGCGGATGATCTTCCAGTTGAAGCGGCACTCGGCCGACAGATGCATCACCCGCACCCAATCGCGCATGTCGTAATTGGCCAGCCGTTCGGGGATCGGCGCGAGCCAGTCGAGCAGTGGCTTCGTGGTGGGGTCCATCGTGTAGAAGATGAACGGCCCCCAGGTTTCGCAACGGACCTCGACCAGCTTCAACTTGCCGCACGGATTGCCGCCGACGATATCGTCGGCGTCCTGCGCGTGCCGCAACACCCCGTCGGCGCTGTATTGCCAGCCGTGATAGCTGCAGGTGATGCGATCCGCCCCGCCCACTTCGGTGAAGACCAGCCGGTTCCCGCGGTGGCGGCAGCTGTTGTAGAACGCCTTGATCCCGCCATCGGCTTGACGGACCATGATGACCGATTCCTTGCCGAAATCATGGCAGACGAAATCGCCCTCTTCCTCCAGCTCGGCGATCATCCCGCCGAGATGCCAGATGCGCGGCCACAAATTCCTGTTTTCCAGCGCCATATAGTCGGCGGACCAATACCGATCGCCGGTGATCGGGTCGCCGCGCACCGGCGGATCATAGCCTTCCGAATAGCGCGACAGCAGCGGTTCGATCGTCATGCGACACCTTTGAGCATCATTCTCTCCAATGCCGGAGGATGGACGTGCGCACCGGACGCGTCACCTTGCTTAAAACATAGGTTCACAGCCTTATGAAAGCTGCCATCCCCGAAATCAGGAGAGTCGATCGCATGACCGGAAAACTGGAAGGCAAGGTCGCATTGGTGACCGGGGGGACGTCGGGCATCGGTGCCGGCGCGGTGCGGCGGCTGGCCGCCGACGGCGCGCACGTGGTCTTCACCGGATCGAATGCGGAGGCCGCCGCCGCCTTGTGCGACGAAACGGGTGCCGTGTTCCGCGCCCACCGCGTTGAGGACGAGGCCGGGTGGAAGACGCTCGCCGCAGAGATCGCGAAAACCCATGGCCGGCTCGACATCGCCTTCGCCAATGCCGGGATCGAGGCCGGGGACGGCAGCATCGAGACGATCGCGCTGGAGAATTGGCACCGCATCCTTGGCGTCAACCTGACCGGCGCGATGCTGACGGCGCAGGCGGCGATCGGCATCATGCGCCACAATCCGGAAGGGCCGACCGGATCGATCATCATCAATTCATCGATGAATGCGCACCGGGCGATGGGCAATTTCATGACCTATTCGGTGAGCAAGAGCGCCCTTGTCGCGCTGACCAAATCGATCGCGACGCATTGCGGCAATCAGGGCTACCGGATCCGCTGCAACGCGATCCTGCCCGGCGTGGTCGAAACCGACATGATCCGGGGCGTGATCGATCGCGCGCCCGATCCGGTCGCGGCGCGCGGCCAGTTCGAGGGGATGGCACCGCTCAAGCGCATGGCCATGGTGTCGGAGATCGCGGCTTTGGTCGCGTTCCTGGCCTCGGACGAGGCGGCGTTCATCTCCGGCTCCGATTACGTAATCGACGGCGCGACCACCGCCGGGATGCAAGGCGTATGACCCGGCTCGCGGGGCGCGTCGCGCTGGTCACCGGCAGCTTGCGCGGCATCGGCTTGGCGATCGCCGAACGCTTTCTGGCGGAAGGCGCGGCGGTCATCCTGTCCGATCTCGCGCCTGTCACTGCGGACGACCCCGTCGCCCAGCTCGCACTGCTCGGCGCGTCGGCCTCCTATCTCGAACTGGACGTGACGCAGGAGGCGGCGTGGCAGGCGGCGGTGGCGGCGATCCGCGCGCGCCACGGGCAACTCGACATCCTGATCAACAATGCCGGAACCGACGGCACCGGCGCGATCGAGACGATGGATTTCGCGCTGTGGCGCCGGGTGATGTCGGTCAATGCCGACAGCGTTTTCCTCGGCATCAAAAGCTGTACGCCGCTGATGACGGAAAGCGGCGCGGCGACGCCGTACGGATCGAGCATCGTCAATGTCAGTTCGATCATGGGGCTGGTCGGCTATGCCGATACCGCGCCGTACAATGCCAGCAAGGGCGCGGTGCGGCTGCTGACCAAATCGGTGGCGATCGAATTCGCCACGAAACGCACGCCGATCCGGGTCAATTCGCTCCATCCCGGCTTCGTGCGTACGCCGCTGCTGGAAATCGGGTTCGAGAATTGGGTCCGGCTCGGAATGGCGGAAAAGGTGCAGGATCTGGTCGATCTGGTGTCGGAGGCGACGCCGAACGGGCGGCTGGCCGAATCGTCCGAGATCGCCGGCGCGGCTTTGTTCCTCGCCAGCGACGACAGCAGCTACTGCACCGGATCCGAACTGGTCGTCGATGGCGGCTGGACCGCGCGTTAGGAGTTTGCCTGGATGACGATTGCCCTTCCCGATACCGTCGCGATCGTCACCGGGGCCGCCGGCGGCATCGGTCGCGAGATCTGCAAGGCGATGACCGCCGCCGGTGCGCGCGTGATCGCCACCGATCTTGCGCCGGAAGCGCCCGGCATCGTCGCGGATCTGTATCTGCCGCACGACGTGACGAGCGCCGCGGACTGGCAGCGCGTCGAGGCCGAGGCGCGGGTGCGCTACGGGCGGCTCGATGCGCTGGTCAATACCGCCGCCATCTCGATCGTCACGCGGTTCGAGGATACGCCGATCGCCGAATGGCACCGGGTGAATTCAGTCAATGTCGACAGCATCATCATCGGCACGCAGATCCTGCTGCCGTTGTTGAAGGAAGGCGGCAAGGCGCGCGCGGGCGGGGCCTCGGTGGTTAATTTCTCCAGCGTCGGCGGGCAGCGCGGTGCCGCGTTCAACGCCGCCTATTGCACCAGCAAGGGCGCGGTGAAGCTGCTGACCAAGAGCATGGGCGCCGAATTCGCCGCATTAGGTTACAATATCCGCGTCAACAGCGTGCATCCCGGCGGCATCGACACCGCGATGCTCGGCGGGATCATGGATCGCTATATCGCCATCGGCGCGGTCCCCTCGCGCGAGGTGGCGATGCAGGGCATCGTGGCGAACCACCCGATCGGGCGGCTCGGCCGGCCCGACGAACTCGGCGGCGGCGTGGTGTTCCTGTGTTCCGATGCGGCGAGCTTCGTCACGTGCAGCGAGCTGAATATCGACGGGGGTTTCGCCGCGATCTGAGGATCGCGCGGCGCGCTATTCCCCTTCACAGCACCGGCTTGGGCAACGTCGCGTCGTCCTGCAAGTACCAGTTTAGCCATTCGTGGAAATACTGGTTGCCGCGCTCGTTGCGGCCGAACACCAGATCGTTGTGCGCATTCGCCTCCAGCCCCTTCTGGATGTCGAGCCCGATCAGATAATCCTCGGTATAGGTTACGTCGCGCAGGAAGGTGATCATCGCTTCGATCGCGGCCCGGTCCTCGTCGTCCCGGGGCGGTTCGCGGCGGGCGTAGAGCAGCACGGTGCGGTTCTTGTCGGGCGTCGGCCCGGGGAACAGTTGTGCGATCTGCGCGATCTCGGGTGCCAGGAACGCCGAGACGTTGGGGAACAGGATACGGACGAAATCGAAGCCGTTATTTTCCTGTGTTCCCCAGGCTGACCGGTCGAGATCGCGCAGTTTGGCGATGTCGCGTTGCGCAAAGCCGATGCGCATGTTCGGGCCGAACGCCTCGTAATGCGTGACGTTGGAAAAGGTGCGTGGCGATATCGTTTCCGGGTGAAGCTGGGAGAAATGATAGCCCTCGAGATAGCCATCGAACGCGATCTTCCAGTTCGCCCCCTCGATCACGCGCGCGCCGAGGAAGGACCAGTCCTTCAGGCCGGCCGCCTCGAAATCCTCCAGGAAGCCGTCGAAATGTGCGTCCAGATCGATCGGCGCGTCGGGCGTCAGCACGACGAAGATCATTCCGCCGCGCTCCTCGCACGGCAATTCCTTCAGCCCGCGGGTCGATTTGTCGATCTTGCCGAACTTCTGGGGGTCGGCGATGCCGATCAGCCGGCCGTCGGGGCCGTAGGTCCAGCCGTGATAGATGCAGGTGAAGCGCGGGCAATTGCCATGGCCCTCCTTCGCCACCGGCGCACCGCGATGCGCGCAGACGTTCAGGAAAGCGCGCACCTGTCCGGCCTTGTCGCGGTTGATCAGCACCGGCAGGCCGACCGCATCCATAGCCTTGTAGTCGCCGGGATTGGGCAGTTCGCAGCTGAGCGCGAGCATGAGGGGCGCGCGCTTGAAGATCAATTCGATCTCGGCGCACCATTGGTCGGGGTCGAGATAGGATCGCGTCGGTACGGTCATCGCGCCCTCGGTCATGAAGGTCGTATTGCTCTCGACATAATCGAGCATCGTCTCGGCGACGTCGCCGATCGTATCGAGATCCATGCTGTCCGCTCCCATGGCTGGTTTTCACGCAGCAGAGCAGTCGGACGGGAGCGCGGCAAGCTACGAAGAAGGACAGGGGCGGCGATGCGTACGGGCCGCCGCACCCTGCGACATATGCGGGTTGGCGGGGCGATCGTGCGCGGTCATGGTCGCGGCGATGATCACCGTCGATGCGCCCCACCTCGATCGCTATGCCACCGGATTCTGGGGCGACCGGAGCTTTGCCGAGATCGCGGAGGCCGCAGCGAATGCCGCGCCCGATGCGGTGGCGCTGGTGGCTGGCGACACGGTGCTGACCCGCGGGGGAATCGTGGTGGAGGCGGAGGCGCTGGCCGCCGCCATGGCCGAACTGGGGCTGTGGCAGGGCGACGTGGTCAGCTTTCTGATGCCCAATTGGGCAGAAGCGATGACGATAAACCTCGCCTGCGCGATGGCCGGATATGTCGTCAATCCGATCGTCCATATCTACCGCGATGCCGAAGTCGGCATGATGCTGGCCGACAGCCGCGCGCGCCTGCTGTTTGTGGCGTCGCACTTCCGCGGCTACGATTATGCCGCGATGATCGCGCGGTTGCGACCGAACCTGCCCGATCTTGCGCATGTCGTCACCGTGCGTGGCGCGCAGGACGGTATGATCGATTATCCGACGCTGCTCGCCAGCGGTCGGGGCACGCCGTTTGCGCGTCCCACGGTCGATCCGCGCGGCGTGAAGCTGCTGCTTTACACCTCGGGCACGACCGGTCGGCCGAAGGGCGTGCTGCATTCGCACAACAGCCTCGCCCGTGTGATCAATGAATCGGTCCGTCATTGGGATATCCAATCGGGCGATACGATCATCATGCCTTCGCCCGTCACGCATATCAGCGGCTACGCCAACGGCCTGGAAATGCCATTTCATGCCGGAACGCGGACGATCCTGATGGAAAGCTGGCAGGCGCGCGATGCGGTGGCGTTGATCGACCGGCACGATGTCGTCGGCACGGTGGCGGCGACGCCGTTCCTGACCGAACTTGCCGCCGCCGCGCGCGACGCCGGCACGCGCCTGCCGTCATTGCGTTTCTTTGCCTGTGGCGGGGCTGCGGTGCCGCCCGAGGTCATTCCGGCGGCGACGGCGGCGTTCGCGCAATGCCGCGCGTTTCGCGTGTTCGGCAGTTCGGAGGTGCCGCTGGTGACGCTCGGCTATCCGCAGGCGGCGGATGCCGCACTGGCCGCCACGACCGACGGCGCCATCATCGATTACGACGTGCGGATCGTCGATGCCGGGGGCCGTGAGGTGGTGGCTGGCGAGGAAGGCGAGATTCTCGCGCGCGGGCCGGCAATGTTCCTGGGCTATGCCGATCCGGCGCAGACGATCGAGGCGATCGACGCGGACGGCTATTTCCAAACCGGCGATCTCGGCCACGTCACGGCGGAGGGCGCACTCGTCATCACCGGACGCAAGAAGGACCTGATCATTCGCGGCGGTGAGAATATCAGCGCGCGCGAGATCGAGGACGTGTTGCACGCCCATCCGGCGGTGCGCGAGGCGGCGGTGGTCGCGATGCCGCATGCTCGGCTCGGCGAGGGGATCTGTGCTTATGTGATCCTGGCCGGGGCGGCGAATGCCGATGCCCTTGCCGCCTATGTCACGGAAAGCGGGCTGGCGCGGCAGAAGACGCCGGAACGTTTCGTGTTCGTGGGCGATTTCCCCCGCACCGCATCGGGCAAGATTCGCAAGGATCAGTTGCGCGCGATGGCCGCCGAATCGGCCTGAGCAATCAGGCCGAGGCCTTCGCCACCGCCGCGCCGATTTCCTGCCCGGTCGGGTTGCGACGCAGCGTGAGGCCGCCATTCACCTGCAGATTCTCGCCCGTCATGAAGCATTCGTCGCTCGCCAGCCAGACGGCGGCGGCGGCAATGTCGTCCGACGTGCCGATCCGCCCGAGCGGATAGCCGGCGACGAAGGCGTCGAACAGGCCGGGCACCTCCTTCGCCTCCGCCGTCATCGGCGTGTCGGTCAGGCCGGGCGAGATGCTGTTGGCGCGAATGCCGCGGTCGCCGAATTCATTCGCGACGCAGCGGATGACGTGATCCGCCCCGGCCTTGCAGCCCATATAGGCGGCATGATCGTTGAGCATGATCTTCGCGGTCGCCGAACTGATCTGGATGATCGATCCGCCGGTGTCGTCCATCGCCTCGATCATCGACTGGCAGAACAGGAACGGGCCCTTGAACTGGAGCGCCATCATCCGGTCCAGTTCGTCTTCGGTATTGTCCAGAAACGGTTTGAGCAGGCCCCAGCCGGTCGCGTTGACCGCGATCGAGACGCTGCCCATCGCGGCGCGCGCGTCGCGGCCCAGCGCGAAGACCTGGTCCCGGTCGGTGATGTCGCAGGGCAGGGCATGGCCGCCGATCTCTTCGGCGAAGCGCGTCAGCTCATCCATCGATCGTCCCGCGACGGTGACCGCCGCGCCCTCGTCGCGGAAACGGCGCGCGATCACCTGCGCCATATTGCCGCGATTGGCGGCACCCAGCACGATCGCGGCCTTGCCCGATAAACGCCCCATCGATCGTCTCCTAGCGTCGCTTGTGGATAGTCTTTTCCATCTGCCGCCATAGGCCGAAGGCCGCGCGGAACGTCCTGTTCAAAAAGGGAGTGGCTGTGCGCGAGTGGTGCGCGCAGTCTGGCCGCAATATCATAAGTCGGAGCGGCTGCGATGGATCTGGGTTTGAAGGGCAAGAAGGTCATTCTGACCGGCGGCAGCCGCGGCATCGGCCGCGCCGCGCTCGAGATCTTCGCCAGCGAAGGCGCCGATATCGCGTTCTTCTCGCGCAACCAGGCGCAGGTTGACGAAACCGTGGCATCGCTGTCGCGGCACGGCGGCACGGTGATCGGCGAGGCGTTCGAGATCGGCGAGATGGCGCCCTATCACGCCTGGCTCGTCGCGGCGGCGGAAAAGCTCGGCGGGTGCGATATCTTCGTGCCGGGTGCGAGTGCATCGGGTGCCGGGGCAACCGGGGACTGGGACGCCTGTTACCGGCTCGACCTGCTCGGCGCGGTGCGGGGGTGCGAGGCGCTGGAGCCGTTCCTCGAAGCGTCCGGCGTGGGATCGGTGGTGATGATGTCGAGCACGGCGGGCATCGAGACGTTCATCGTGCCGCAGGCTTACAACACGATCAAGGGCGCGCTGCTCATCTATGCCAAGCAGCTCGGCCAGGCCTGGGGTGCCAAGGGCATCCGGGTGAATACGGTCTCGCCCGGGCCGATCGCCTTTCCCGGCGGTAATTGGGAAGCGATCAAGGGCGCGATGCCGGAATTGTACGACGCGACCGAAGCGCAATTCGCGCTCGGCCACTGGGGCGGGGCCGAGGACGTGGCGCGCACCATCGCATTCCTCGCCAGTCCGGCTTCGTCCTACACCACCGGCACCAACATCGTGGTCGATGGCGGCTATACCAAACGCGTTCAGTTCTGAGTCCGGAAGATGGACCGGCTCGACGTCATCGTCCTCGGCACCGGTGCCGCAGGGCTGACCGCCGCGATCACCGCGCATGAGGGCGGCGCGCGGGTCGGCATCTTCGAGAAGGCCGAAACGGTCGGCGGAACGACGGCCTGGTCGGGCGGACAGATCTGGATCCCCAACAACCCGCACCAGATCGCGCTGGGCAAGCCGGACAGCCGCGCCGAGGCGCTGACCTATCTTGCCGCCTTGTCGCACGGAATGATCGATCCGCTGATGGCGGAAACCTATGTCGATACCGGCCCCGAGATGATGACGTTCCTGGAAGAACGCACGCCGGTGAAATTCTATTCGATCCCGGATTTCCCCGATTACCATCCCGAATTTCCCGGCGGCAAGCCCGAGGGCGGGCGCACGCTCGAATGCCCGCCCTTCGCCTATCCCGAACTCGGCGACTGGTGCGACAGGGTCGGCGTCTCGCCTTATTATCCCGATCTCACGATGACGATCGGCGAGACCACGCTGGGTCAGCCGGTGCCGCAACCGGCCTCGCCCGAGGTTAAGGCCGGGCGTGTCGCGCGCGATGAACGCGGCATGGGGCTGGCATTGGTCGGGCGATTGTTGAAGGGGTGCCTCGATCGCGGGATCGTTCCGGTGACCGAGGCGCGCGCGATCGATCTCATCATGGAGGGCAAAGTCGCCGGCGTGCGCTTCGATGGCCCGGATGGGCCGTTCGAGGTGCGTGCGGACAATGTGATCCTGGCGACCGGCGGCTTCGAATGGAATGCCGATCTGGTTCGCGCCTTCACGCGCGGGCCGCTGACTCATCCCGTCTCGATCCGGACCAACACCGGCGACGGGCTGAAGATGGCGATGCGTGTCGGCGCGATGCTCGGCAACATGCGCGAGGCGTGGTGGATGCCGGTGATCGAGGTACCGACCGACGTGATCTCGATGGGGCGGCAATTGCTCACCTACGAGCGCACGATGCCCGGCGGGTTGATGGTCAACCGTCACGGCAAGCGTTTCACCAACGAGGCGTCGAACTACAATGCGTTCGGCGCGGCGTTCCACGAACAGGATGTCAGCCGGTTCGAATATGCCAATCTGCCGTGCTGGCTGATCTTCAATCAGGAATTCTACGCCAGATATCCGTTCGTCGGCGGGCTGACCGATGGCTTTGCGCAGGCGGCGACCCCGCCGCAATGGATACCGCGCGGTGATACGCTGGAGGATCTGGCGGTGCGCGCGGGGATCGATCCGGCGGGTCTCGTCGCCACGGTCTCGCGGTTCAACGATCTTGCCGGGGGCGAGACGCCGCACGATCCCGATTTCCGGCGGGGCGAGAGCGCGAACGATTTGTGGTGGGGCGATCCGGCCTTCCGCGGGGATCGGCGGGCGACGCTCGGCCCGCTCGGCTTCGGTCCGTATTACGCGGTCGAGGTGAAAAGCGGCGCGCTCGGCACCAAGGGTGGCCCGCAGACCGATCGCGATGCCTGCGTGCTCGACGTCGATGGCGCGCCGATCGCCGGCCTGTATGCGGCGGGCAACGTGATGGCCTCGCCGATGGGGATGACCTATGGCGGCGCGGGCGGCACGCTCGGGCCGGGCATGGTGTTTGGTTACCGCGCCGGCCGGCACGCGGCCGCGCGCGCGGCATGAGCTGGGACTATATCATCGTGGGGGCAGGCTCGGCGGGCTGCGTGCTGGCCGAACGGCTATCGGCGAGCGGACGACACCGTGTCCTGTTGCTCGAGGCTGGGGGTGCCAATACCTCGCCGATGGTCACCATGCCCAAGGGCATCGGCAAGCTGGTGCTCGATCCGGTCCATGCCTGGCACTTCCCGGTCGCGCAGCCTCGCACCGACGATGCGCCGGCCAGCGAGATCTGGCTGCGCGGGCGTGGGCTGGGCGGATCGTCGGCAGTCAACGGGATGATCTGGGTCCGCGGACAGGCGGCGGACTATGCCGACTGGGAGGATCTCGGCGCGACCGGCTGGGGCTGGCCGGCGATGCGTGAGGCGTTTCGCGCGATCGAGGATCACGCGCTGGGCGATGACGGCCTGCGCGGGGTCGGCGGGCCGGTGGCGGTATCGCCGGGCACCTATCGTTATCCGCTGGCCGAAGCGCTGATTGCGGCGGGCGAGCAGTTCGGACTGGAACGGCGCGACGATCTGAACCGCGAGGATAATGAAGGCGTGGGCTATTACGCCCACAACATTCGGCGCGGCAGAAGGCAGAGCGCGGCGGAATCGTTCCTGAAGCCGGCCCGGAGCCGCGCGAACCTGACGGTGAAGACCGGGGTGCTGGTCGATCGCGTGTTGTTGTCGGACGATCTGCGCGCGATCGGTGTGGAGGCGCGCGTCGATGGTCGGTCGGTGCGGTTCGACGCGGCGGGCGAGGTGATCCTGGCGGCGGGTGCCCTGTTGTCGCCGCACATCCTGCAACATTCGGGCATCGGCCCGGCGGCGGTCCTGCGCGCAGCGGGGATTGCTGGGCGCGTCGACAGCCCCGATGTCGGTCGGCGGATGCGCGATCATCTCGGCTTCTCGCTGCCCTACCGGTTGAAGCGGCATCCCGGCAACAACCGCCAGTTCCACGGCGTCGGCTTGGTGGCGAATGTGCTGCGATATTATCTGACGCGCACCGGGCCGCTCGCCACCGGGCCGTTCGAGGTCGGCGCCTTCGTGCGCACCAGCGATGCGGTGGAGCGCGCCGATGCGCAGCTCTATATGAGCGCGTTCACCTTCGCGCGCGGCGACGATACCTTCCCGGTACCGCTGGCCGAGGTGGAGCGCGCACCCGGGCTGACGATGTACGGCCAGTTGCTGCGCCTGACGAGCGAGGGCGATCTGCGCGCGACCTCGCCCGATCCCGCCGCTCTGCCGCAGATCACGCCCAACTGGCTGACGACGGCGGAGGATCAGCGCTCGGCGATCGATCTCGTCCGGGTCATGCGGCGCTACATGGCGCAGCCTGCGATAGCGCCGTGGCTGGCGGAGGAACTGGTGCCGGGGGCGGACAAGACCAGCGACGCCGACCTGCTCGATGCGTTCCGCCGCCTGTCATTGTGTGGCACGCACGCGGTCGCCACCTGCCGCATGGGCAGCGACAATCACGCCGTGGTCGATCCCGATTGTCGGGTGAACGGCGTGTCCGGCCTGCGCGTCGTCGATTGCTCGGTGATGCCGGCACCGGTTTCGGGCAACACCAATGCACCGGTGATGGCGCTCGCCTGGATCGCCGCGAAACGCATCGCTGCGGGGCGAGCGGGTTGAGGGCGATCGCTTGTTGCCGATCCTTACTCCGCCATCAGCAATCAGTTCGCGATGATCCTGCGCCGCGCGACCCATAGCAATATGGACGCTATTAGAGGTGCCGCGATCATCAGGGACAATGCGTGCCGCAGTGCGTCTTCACCATAGGTGGGGGTTAGCGCATCGCTCACTAAGCCGATGATCAACGGCCCGATCGCGAAGGCGATGAGCGTCTGGGCGATCAGCATCAGGGTCGATGTCAGCCCGCGCCGGGTCGGTGGCACGAGCGATACCGCGAGCGCGACGCAGGGGCCGAGCGAGCTCGACAGCATGAAGTTCATGATCGCGATGCCGACCATCACCACGGGAAGCGAGGGGGCGAACAGGAACAAGGCGAACGCCGGAGCCGCCAGCGGCAGCGCGAGGATCGGGACGATCAGGCCTGCCCAGGGGTTTCCGCTCCGCTTGATGAGGCGAGTGGCGAGCATGCCCGACAGGATCGTGCCCAGAATGCCGCCGAGTACCGCCGGCGGCCCCACCAGCGCACCGACCTCGGCCAATTGCACGCCGTGCGAGCGCAGCAGGAATGCCGGTGCCCAGGTCGGCAGGCAGGCGAGCATCATGTTCGATGCGGCATAGCCCAGCGCCAGCCAGCCGATTCCCGGAACCTTCAGCACGGCGCGGACCGCGGTCAGCAGACTGCCATCCTCGATCGGCTGCGCACCCTTGACGAGCGTGCGCGCGGTGGGCTGCATCGTGAAGGCGATCAGCAGGACCAGCACCAGCCCGGCCGCGCCGAACAGCTCGAACATCGTCCGCCATCCGTGGGATGCGGCAAGGATCCCGGCCAGCACCGACCCGATCATGACGCCGACCCCGGAACTCGCTTGAAAGATCGATACGGAGCGCGAAAGCCGCGGCCCGGGATACAGATCGGCCAGCAAGGACAATGCGACCGGAAACACAGTCGCCTCGCCGACGCCGACCAACATCCGGCAAAAGGTGAGGCTGGCGAACCCCTGTGCGAAGCCCGTCGCCGCAGTCGCGGACGACCATAAAGCAACGCCGAGCACGAGGATCAGCCGGCGGTTGCCGCGATCGACCCAGCGCGCGATGGCGACGCCGGCGATCAGATAGAAAAGCGAGAAGGCGAAACCGGAAACGATGCTGATTTCCGTATCGCTGAGCAGCAGCTCCTTGCGGATCGGCTCGACGACGATGCCGAGCAGCGCGCGGTCGGCATAGTTGAACATGTTGGCCAGAAACAGCAGCACCAGACCATAAGCGGCGACCAAGCCACCCTGCGGCACTGACGTCTCGGATCCACCGATGTCCGCATTCTGGGCAGCGGTCACGCCTGCACCACGCGCTGGTCGATCACGCCGAACAGCGGCGAGCCGTCGGGCAGGGTCGCTTCCATCCGCACACGGTCGCCGAATTTCATGAAGCCGGTACGTGGTTTGCCCTCGTCGATCGTCTCGATCCCGCGCCGTTCTGCGATGCAGGATGATCCCACCTCGCGGTAATTCGCGTTCGAGACGGTGCCGCCGCCGATGATGGTGCCGGCGCACAGCGATCGGTTGCGTGCGGCGTGGGCGACATGTTCGGGAAACGACCAGTGCATCTGATATCCTTGTGCCGCGCCGAAACGTTCACCGTTCCAATCGACGACGAGTGGTACGTCGACCCGGCCGTCGCGCCAATATGCGCCAAGCTCGTCGGGCGTGATCGCGATCGGTGCCACGCTGCAGGCGGGCTTGGCCAGCACCCATCCGAAACCGATCTTGGCCTCGCGCGCGGCATGGCCGCGCAGCGACCAATCGTTGATCAGCACGACGAGCTTGATGTGGGTTGCCGCCTGTTCAGCCGTGGTGCCCATCGGCACATCGTCGACGATGATGCCGAATTCGCCCTCGAAATCGATGTTCGCGGCTTCGCTCGGCGTCGGAAAGTCGGCGGTGCCCGAATGGAACATGTGCGACATGCCCTGATACATTAGCGGCGCATCGTTGGGCGGGGGTTCGCGACCGGAGACCATGCGTAGCAACTCGCCGTGACTGTCATAGGCCGAACCGTCGAGCCACTGCCACGCCCGGGGCAGTGGCGCGAGCGCGTCGCCCGCGAGGAAGTCGACCGCTTCGGACAGGTCGCCACGTTCCAACGCGTCGGCGCGCGCGCGCAACGGCGCCTCGACCTCGCTCCAGCGCTCCAGCGCGTCCTGCAGCGTCGTCGCGATGCCCTTGGCGGGAACCGCGCGCGCATGATCGCGCGACACCAGCACGAGGAGCCCGTCGCGCGTGCCATTGGCCATGGTGGCGAGTTTCAAGACCGCTTCTCCTATCGAGCGTCGTGCTGGGCGAGCTTCTTGAGCAGCCAGGGCGCGATGATGTCGTTGATCGTGCGCTCGGGGCCCCAGCCTGCGCCGAAGCCCATATGGACGCCCTTGGGGTTGATCCACGCTTCCTTCGCATCACCGCGCTGGAGCAGCAGCAACTGATCGGCGATCGGGACCTGGCTGTCCTTGGCACCGTTCATCACCAGCATCGGCGCACAAGGGCGATCTATCTGGTCATCGATCAGCAGCGACATGCGCGGGCCGTATTCGAGAAATTCGTCGAGCGTCTTCACGCCGAACACGTTCGCCCGCGCGCCGAACAGGTCGAGCAGATATTCGCGCGTGCCCAACGCCTTCAACTGCCATTCGGGCTGGAAGAAGTGGTGCACCGCGCCGCCATGGTTGATCGCGCCAAGCAGGCGGTCCTTCTCCGCGAGGGCAACGCGCGTGGCCCAGTGACCGCCCCAACTGACGCCGCGCATGAACATCCGCGTCGAATCGATGTCGGCGCGCGTCTCGGCCCAATCGAACACCGCGGAGAACATCCGCTCGGCACCGACATCGCCCTTGATCGGTGCCTGGCCCGTACCGGGCATGTCCATGCCGAACACCGCGATACCATGCGGCAGGTAGTTCAGCGCCTCGTCGGCGACGTTTTCCTTCCAGAAATCCAGCCCACCGCACTGGACCATCAGCGGGAAGGCCGTGGGCACCGCGCTGGCACCGTCGGGCTTGCGCAGATAGCCAATGATTTCGCTGCCCTCGAACGGGATGCGCACGACCTCAAGCGGGTTCGGCAGCAGCGCCGCATAGCGCATATAGGCCACGATCGCCTTTTCGTACGATGCCTGCTTGCCGGGGGTCGAGATGGTCGGGAAGCGTCCCATCGTGTAGGTCGCGAATGCGCTCTTGAAGAGATCGCGTTGCGTGGTGCGATCGGCGGCCGCCTCGGCTTCGGCCATCACCCGGTCGCCGACCGTCATCCATACCGCCGCCCAATCCTCGGGCTCGAGCGTGGTCAACGCCGCCATCGCAGCCTGGGCATCGGCGGGACGGACGCCGCGCCCTGGATAGCCGCCGTTGGTGATGCGCTTGACCGTATCCTCACGCAGTTCGTCCAGCGTGCGGGGGGCCGCGATGCGCGGATCCGGGAGGCTCATGCGGGTATCCTATCGTTGTGATGATGCCAGCAGTTGCCGGCCTTCATGGTCAATTGTGCGGGTTCAATAGGGGAGGGCCAGCGCCTTGGTTGCGGCGCCCATGATACTGCCCTGCAGCGCGCGGTCGGCACCGGCGATCTCCATCGCGCCCGATTGCACCGAGGTCTCGACGACCAGCTTGGCGCGTTCGAAACGGCGATCCATGAAGGCGCGCAGCGCCGCCGCGACATCGTCCGTTCTGGTCAGTTCCTGCGCCAGCGCCAGCCCGTCCTCGACCGCGAGGCCTGCGCCCGACGCCATGTGCGGCGTCGTCGCATGCGCGGCATCGCCGATCAGCACGACGCGGCCCTTGTACCACGGATCGGGCAACAGCAGCCATTCGAGGGGGCGGTAGACGATCTGAGACTCCTCGCCGAGCGCCTCCCGCACCGCCGTGATGTTGCCGCCGAACGGTGCCATCAATTCGCGCAGGTGCGCGACATGCGTCTCGGGTGCGAACCACGGATTGCCGGGCACATGTTCGAGCAGGAACACGTACATTTCGTCCTGCGAGATCGGGGACATGCCGATCTTCAGCGGCCCGCCGAAATAGATTTCGGCGCGGTCCACGTCCGGAGGCCGCTTGGCGACGATCCTCCAGCAGCCCTGGTCGGTGAATTGCGGTTTGGCAGCATCGGGAAAGATCATCTCGCGCGTCTTGGAGAAAATGCCGTCGGCACCGATCATCAGGTCATAGCGCGCGGTCGTGCCGTCGCTGAACACGATATCGACGCCCGCTTCATCCTGTTCGAGCGTCTCGACGGTAATGCCCAGCTTCACGTCGATGCCGCTGGCGCGCACCCGGTTCGACAGAATGTCGTGCAGCACCGGGCGCATGATGCCGCCGCCGTGCATGACCGGCGGCGACCCCGCCGGCGCGCGCATCGGTGGCCCCAGCGGCTCGCCGGTGAATTTCATCGGTCGCATCCCGTCGTGGACGAAACCCCGGGTCCGAATCTCGTCGAGCACGCCCAGATCGTCGAACGCGCGCAGCGACATGCCGGTGATCGTGATACCCGCGCCATAGACGCGCCAATTGGGATCGGCATCGATCAGCGTGACGCCGATCCCGCGCTGCGTCAGTGCGAGCGCCGCCGACATGCCGCCGATGCCCCCACCGACGACCAGAACAGACTCTACCATCTCGCAACCCCTCCAGGAATCGTCCGGGTTATGCCGGTACGCACCACAAACCCTTGTCCGGTTCGGCGGTTACGTGGGGACGTTGCCGGGGATGATGCGGCCTGTGCCCCATTGGTCGGTAATGTCGCCGTTCATCGGGTAGGTCTTCGCCTCCCAGACGTCTTCGTCGACGTCCTCGAGATCGGACGTGTATTCGACCGCGGTGCCGTTCGGCGTGATGTAATAGCTGAAGGTGTTGTTGCCCGCCGTGTGCCGCCCCGGACCCCAGTTGAGGGTGACGCCCGCCTTGGTCAGCCGGGCGAGGCCGCGCATCAGATCATCGACGCCGCTGACGTCGAAGGCGACGTGATTCAGCGCCGGCGGTCCGGGCATGATCGCCAGGCGGTGGTGGGCCGGATTGCAGCGCAGGAACACCATGAACTCGCCGATCCAGTCGGACACCCGGAAGCCGAGCGCATCTTCGTAGAATTTCAGCAGGCCCTTATGATTGGGCGAATGCAGCACGATGTGGCTGAGCCCGGTCGGAATCGCCTCGCCACGCGAGAGCGGACGCGCGACGCGCTTGCTGGTCTCGCAAATGACCTCGATCGCGCGCCCTTCGGGATCGAAGAAGCGCGCGGCATAGCCGCCTTGCGGACCTTCGGCAGGACCCGGCTCCGCGATCGGCTTGGCACCCGCAGCGATTGCCTGCGCGAAGATCGCATCGACATCGGCGCGCGAGGCGGCGGAAAAGCCGATCAGATCGGTCTTCTTCTCATCATCCTGGCGCAGCCGGACCACGAAGGGATGTTCGGAGCCTTCGGCAGCGAAATAGATCTTGCCGTCCTGTTCGGCAATTTCGGTCAGGCCCCAGGTCTCGCCATAGAAGGTCCGCTCCGACGCGAGGTCGGGCACGGCATGGGCGACATAATGGAGATCGGTCACTCGAGTGGTCATGATGGTCTGTCCCGGTCCAATTCGATGCTTCGATCATAATTCCCGATAACAGGAATTACAAGCCCCGCGACGACGGCGCCGCGGGGGCTTGCCCCCGGTTATTTGAAGCGACCGCCGATGCGGATTCCGTAGGTCCGGGGTGCCGTGGACAGGCCGGACTGCGTGCTCAGCGCGCCGCTCACGTTCGACTGGGTGATGCGACGGTGGTTCTCGATATTGTTGACGAACAGCGAGGCGAACCATGCGTTGGAGTTCGGCGAGACCGTCAGCGAAGCGTCGGACTGGAACACCGCCTTGGAAATCACCCAGGGCTGATAGCTGGTGGCGGCGAAATAATCGCCGCGCCAGCGTGTGCCGCCCTGCGCGACCAGCTTGTAGTCGCCAAGCTCGAACGTCTGCTCGCCGCTGACGTTGAACGACCATTTCGGAGAGAACAGCCCCTGCTTGCCCGAACAATCGACGCTGAACTGTGCCGGCACCGTGCCCACCGCCGCGACCGGCGTGTAGGGGCAGGCGAAGTTGGGCACGCCGCTCGATTGCGCGGTCGCGATCGTGTAATTGTCATAGCGGTTGTCGAGATACTGGACGCTGCCGTTGATCCGCGTGGTGCGCGTCAGCAGGAAATCCACATCGACGTCGACGCCCTTGATCGTGCTGCGACCGATATTGTCGGTATAGAAGACCGTCACGGGCGGGCTGCTGAAATCGGTGCCGAACTGGGCGATCTGCTGGTCCTTATACTTCCAGTAGAACCCTTCGATGTTGAGCTGCAGCCGGTTGCCGAAGAAGCGGTTCTTCGATCCGATCGTATAGGCCTGGATCGTCTCGGGCCGGTACGTTTCGCGCCCGCGCCCGAAATTGAACCCGCCGCTGTGGAAGCCGGTTTCGAAGCTGGCATAGAGCAGGTTCGACGGCGTCACCTGCAGATCCGCAGCCAGACGATAGGTGAATTTCTTGGTGTTCAACGTCGTGACGTTGGGCAATTGCGCATTCAGCACGAAGGGCGCCGTCTGCGATCCGCCGGCCGCCGGCGGCAGCGCGAACAGCGGCACCGGAGTCACGCGGATACCGCGCGCGCCGTAGAATGCGGTCACCTCGCCGGCCGAGAACACCGCCGGGAACAGCGGCGTGTTGGGGCAGAAATCCTGCGGCGGCGCGGGGTTGCCGCAGAACAGCACGAAATTGTTGCTGAGTCCGTTGATGTATTTGCGGTCGTCGGTGTAGCGGCCCGCCGCGGTGAGCGTCAGCGTGTCGGTGGCATGCACCGCGAGCCGCCCGAACGCCGCCTTCGAATTGGTCCCGGTCTTGTAGTCCTGGAAGGTGAGCACGGTTAGCTGGTTCAGCGCGGTGGAATTGCCGATGTCCTCGTCGAACAGGAAGGCGCCGACCAGATAATCCGCGATCGTCCCGATCTTGCCGGCGAAGCGCGCTTCCAGCGTCGTCTGTTCGGCATGCTCCTTGATGTTGAACGTGCGGAAATTGGACGTCGTGGACAGCGAATTGATATCCGATTCGCGGTAACCGGCCTGCACCGTCAGCGTGCCGGCGGCGGTCGTCCAATTGGTCTCGTTGGTGATGCCCCAGACCGCGTTATTCTGACGCGGGTAGGTGCCGGTCGCCTCGGAGAAACGCCCGGCCTGGGGGATGAAGCGGGTCTGCACGAACGCTTCGGTCCGCGGATCGTGCACGCCGACCTTGGGGCCAAGCTGAGGCGTCGGCGTGAAGGCAAAGGCACCGTTCACGACCCCATAGGTGCCATAGACGAACGATCCGGTGCCGACGCCGCCCTGGTGCGAATAGTCCACGCCGATGCGGGTCGTCAGGTCGGGCGTGAGCTCGGCCAACACCTGCGCACGCACCGCTTCCTCCCGCTGGTCGGACGTGCCGTCGGACAGATAGCCGTCATGCCGGTTGATGGCCCCGGCCACACGCAAGGCACCCTTGTCGCCGATCGGCAGGTTGATCGCGGCCTGCCCCTGGACCGCATTGTAATTGCCGTAGCTGGCCTGGAATTCGCCGCTGGTGACGCCGAGTCTGGGACGGTTGGGCAGCACGTTGATCGCGCCGCCGGTCGCATTGCGACCATAGAGCGTGCCCTGCGGCCCCTTCAGCACTTCGACGCGCTGCAGATCGTAGAAGAAGCCCTGGGTCGAGTTCGGGCGACCGATATAGATGCCGTCGTAATTGAACGAGATCGCCGCATCGCTGTACGAATTGACGGTGCTGTTGCCGACGCCGCGGATGAAGAACGAGGTGTTGGGACCGCCCGATGCGGTGGTGACCAGAGCGGGCACGACGCGCGACAGATCCTCGGCGCGCGTCACGTTCTGACGCGTCAGCTCCTGCGGACTGATCACTGCGATGGCGATCGGAGTCTTCTGAGCCGATTGTTCGACGCGCTGCGCGGTGACGATGATGTCCTGCAGCCCTTCCTGCTCGGTATCGATCGCGGAGGGCGCGGCACCCTGCGGTGCGTTGCTGGCGGGCGTGGCCTGGCCGACCGGCGCGGCATTTTCAGCGGGCGTGGTCTGCGCATGTGCGGGGACGGCAGCGATCGCCAAAACCGATGCGGACAATAAAACGATGTGCTTCATAACCTCTCCCGAATAATCCAGCTCTGCGGCTCTTATTCCCGATATACCGAATTTTATTTGCGATGCAAGATCGTCAGATGTCTGTCGGTATCTGCTTGTCGCAGAGTGGCAATTCCGTGTAGAGCGAATTGCATCGTCGCCGTGACGGCGAGCAGATGAGAGGATGACGGATGGGAACGGGGCTGTTCGACCTGTCGGGCAAGATTGCGCTGGTCACCGGATCGACGCGCGGCCTGGGCTACGCCATTGCCGAGGCGATGATCGCGCAGGGCGCGCACGTGATCGTATCGAGCGAGAATGCCGACGATACCGCTGCCGCCGCGGCGCGGCTGGGAACGACCGGTATCGCCTGCGACGTGTCCGACGATGCCGCGATCGTCGCGCTGGTCGCGCAGATCGTCGAGCGATTCGGCGGCCTCGACATTCTGGTGTCCAATGCGGGGATCCAGGGCGGGCAATCCGCCGACCCGCTCGACATGACGGTCTTCGACCGGGTCATCAAGGTCAACCTCCGGTCGATGTCGGTGCTGACCAAGCATGCGTTGCCGTACATGGCCGGGCGCGACGGCCCGTCGGTGATCCTGATCGCCAGCATCGCCGGCCTGCGCGGCAATGCGCGAATCGATGCCTATGCGCTGGCCAAGGCCGGCGTCGTACAGCTCGCGCGCAACCTCGCGGTGCAATGGGGGCCGAAGGGCGTGCGGACGAATGCGATCGCACCGGGCCTGATCGCGACGAGCTTCGCCGACGGCCTGATGGGCGACGACGCATTCATGGCGAAGCGCATGCAGATGACGCCGCTGCGCCGCGTCGGCCAGCCCGAGGAGATCGCCGGTGCCGCCGTGTTCCTCGCCGCGCGCGCCGGCGGGTTCGTCAATGGACAGGTGATCGTCGTCGATGGCGGCACCGTGATTACCGATGGGGGTTGAGATGCCGGCCGTATCAGGATTGCCGCCCGTTCGTCGTATCGTCACCGGGCACGATGCCGCCGGCAAGGCGGTGGTGATCGACGACAGCACGCTCGATGCGCGGGCCAACCCGACCGGCACGTCGCATCTGACATTGGTCTGGACGTCGCTCGGCACCCCGGTCGACAATGACGACGCGACCGACGGCCGGACCCGCGCGATCGACCTGACGCTGCCGGGCGGCTCGGTGATCCGCACCGTCGATATGCTGCCGGGCACCACGGCCCCGATGCACCGCACCAGCAGCCTGGATTATGGCATCGTGGTTTCGGGAGCGATCGAGCTGGTGCTCGACGATGGCGTGAGGACGCGGTGCGAGCCGGGCGACATCGTCATCCAGCGCGGCACGATCCATGCCTGGCACAATCCGAGCAGCGACACGATCGCACGCGTCGCGTTCGTGCTGCTCGATGCAAAGCCCGCGACCGTCGATGGCGTCGCCTTGCCCGACATTCATCCGAGCGGGCGGAAATCCTGACCGACGAGCGCTGGAGAGAGAGATGGACGCCAAACAGAACGAACTGTTGACGCAAGTCGGGCCGGGAACGCCGATGGGCGATGTCCTGCGCCGCTACTGGTTTCCGATCGCCGGCGTCAGCGAGTTCGACACGCAACGCGTCAAGGCGATCCGCCTGATGGGCGAGGATCTCGTCGTCTACCGCGACCTGAGCGGCAATTTCGGGCTGGTCGAGCGTCAATGCGCACATCGCCGCGCCGATCTGTCCTATGGCTTCGTCGAGAAATGCGGCTTGCGGTGCAATTATCACGGCTGGGCCTATGACCAGAGCGGCCAGTGCGTCGAGATGCCGTTCGAAGATACGGTCGTCCCCCAGGCCAAGTACAAGGACAAGATCAGGATCAGGGCCTATCCGGTCAAGGCGCATGCCGGTTTGCTCTGGACCTATATGGGGCCGGCGCCCGCGCCCGAACTGCCCGATTGGGAACCGTTCGGCTGGAAGAACGGCTTCCGCCAGATCGTGATTTCCGAACTACCGTGCAACTGGCTCCAGGCGCAGGAGAATTCGATCGACCCGGTGCATTTCGAATGGATGCACATGAATTGGGGGCGGCGGCAGGAGGACGAAAATGCCGAGCTCGGGCCCCGCCACATGGAAATCGCGTTCGACGAATTCGATTACGGCCTGATCTACAAGCGCAAGCGCGAAGACCTGATGGAAACCCATTCGATGTGGACCGTCGGCCGCGTGTGCCTGTGGCCCAATGCCTTCTATCTCGGCGACCATTTCGAATGGCGCATCCCGATCGACGACGAGAACATGCTCAGCGTCGGCTGGATGTTCAATCGCGTGCCGAACGAGCAGGAGCCATATGTCCAGGATCGCATCCCGACGTGGCGCGGGCCGATCGTCGATCCGGCCACCGGTCGCTGGCACAGCCGCCACGTGATGAACCAGGATTTCGTCGCCTGGGTGGGGCAGGGGACGATCGCCGACCGCACCAAGGAGAAGCTGGGCCTGAGCGACCGTGGGATCCAGATGCTGCGCAAGCAATTGCTGAAGGATATCAAGGCGGTCGAGAATGGCGAGGACCCCAAGGGGATCATTCGCGATCCGGAAAAGGCGAAGAACGTCCAGTTGCCGACGGCGGAACGCGACCTGCTGATGAAGGGCGCGAGTCTGGAAGGGTTCATGAACCACCCGTTCTTCGGCCACCACATGCACGAATTCCTGTTCCAGGCCGGGCAACCGCGCGAGGTTTGGGAGTCGTTCTGTGCGGCGATGGGAATCGCGCCGGGCGAAGCGCATGGCGCGCCGCCGCCCGCGGCACGGTTCGGCGTCGTGATGAAGGAAGAGGAGAAGGCGGGGGCCTGAACGGGCGACCGTCCCCTCCGCTTACTCCAGTGCCTGCCGCCAGAGCGACAGCTTCTCCTGCGTGGCGCGATCCGAATAGCTGAACAGCACCAGATCGCTGTCGGCGGAGAAGCGGCGTTCGGACCAGGAAGGAACGACCACGATCTCGCCGGGCGTGAGCGGGAAGGGCTTACCGTCGATGAACAGCGTGCCGGTGCCCTCGACGACGACGCTGATCATGCCGTCGCTGGAGCGCGCGGGCGCGGTCTCGAACCCGGCCGGAACCAGCCGGGCGAAGGCGGACATCGTCGCCATCACCGGGCCGCCGTCGACCGGATTGGTGAACTCCATCAGATAGGCGTCGTGCGCGTGCGGTGCTTCGCTGCGGCGCAGGACCTCCAGCGTCTCGCGCCATTCGGCGAATTTGTAGATGAAGAGCGGATTGCCCTGGCCGGCGAGTCGATCGGCGTGCACCGGGCGCATGTTGCGGCCCCAACGCATCGCCGCATCGCCAGCGGGGCGCGAGGTGGGCCAGGCGCCGCGATCCTCGCGATGTTCGGCGAAGCTCGCGTCGAGCATCTGGACCAGCGGGATGTCGAGGCCGTCGAGCCAGATCATCGGCTGGTCGGTCTCGTTGCCGTGATCATGCCACAGCCAGGCCGGGGTCAGGATCAGATCGTATTGCTGCATATACGCCCGTTCGCCGTCCAGGGCGGTGAAGGCACCTTCGCCCTGCATGATGAAGCGCAGCGCGTTCTGCGCGTGGCGGTGCGCCGGGGCGACCTCTCCGGGCATGATTAGCTGCAGCCCGGCATAGAGCGTGTTGGTGATTCGCGACTGGCCGGGAAGCGCGGGGTTTTCGAGGATCAGCACGCGCCGCTCGGCCTCCGCCGCGGTGATGAGGTCGCCCGCCTCCATCAGCAGCGGCTGGACGCGGCCGAAGCTCCACGCGGCGGGAACGGCCGGGGTGCGCGGCGTCGGCGTCACCAGTGCGGACAGCACGGCCCATAACGGTGCCAGCGCTTCGGGCTTCAGGCGATCGTAGAAGTCGTCGCGGGCCGCTTCGAGATTGGTCGGTGTTCTGGTGATCGTGGCCATGACGGAAATGTCCTCTTTATGCTTGCGTCGGCATACGCTCTTGTCCACGGTTTTTCCAGAGAATCGTCAGAGGACTGATCATGCCACATGCTTTCACCCTGCCCGAACGCCCCGCCGCCGCCATTGCGGGGAGCGACGACACCTTTCCGGTCGGCCGCATCATCTGCATCGGGCGCAATTACGAGGCGCATGCGCGGGAGATGGGGAAGGATCCGAATCGCGAGGCGCCGTTCTTCTTCGCCAAATGGGCGGATGCGTTGACGCCCAACGGCGCGACGATCCCCTATCCGCCCGAGACGAAGAACTATCATTTCGAGGCCGAGCTGGTGATCGCGATCGGCAAGGAGGGCGCGAAGGTGAGCGAGGCGGACGCGTTGGACCTGGTGTTCGGCTATGCGGTCGGGCTCGACATGACGCGGCGCGATCTGCAGCTCGAGGCGCGCGACAAGGGCCGGCCGTGGGAGATCGGCAAGAACTTCGCCTTCTCGGCACCGATGGCGGCCATCCGCCCGGTGGCTGAGGGCCATGTCGCCTCCGGCCCGATCCAGTTGCGCGTGAACGGCGAGCTGAAGCAGGACGGCGACGTCCGCGACCTGATCTGGGATTGTGCCGAACAGATCGCCTATGTCAGCCGCTTCGAACGCCTGCTGCCGGGCGACCTGATCTTCACCGGCACGCCGGCCGGCGTCGGCGCGGTGGTGCCGGGTGACGTGATCGACGTGACGATCGAGGGCCTCGCGCCGCTTCAGGTGACGATCGGCGACAAGGAAGCGGATTTCGTATGATCCTGCATGACTTTCCGCTGTCGTCGGCGAGTTATCGCGTGCGCATCGTCCTCAGTCTCAAAGGGCTGGCGTACGAAAAGCGCAATTACGTGCTGCGCGCGGGCGATCAGCGTGCACTCGAATATCTGGCGGTCAATCCTGCCGGGCTCGTCCCTACGCTGGAGACGGATGGCGTGCGGCTCGGGCAGAGTCTGGCGATCATCGAGTATCTCGATGCGATCCACCCCTCACCGCGCATGATCCCGGTCGATCCGATCGCGCGGGCCCGGGCGATGGAACTGGCGCTGACGATCGCGTGCGACATTCACCCGATCAACAATCTGCGCGTGCTGCAATATCTCGAGCATGAGATGGGGCAGGACAAGGCGGCGATCGACGGCTGGTATCGCCACTGGGTCGAGCAGGGCTTCGCGACGCTGGAAAAGCTGCTGCCCGACACGCAATTCGCCGGGGGCGATGCGCCCGATATCGTCGATGCCTGTCTGGTTCCGCAAATGTACAATGCCCGGCGCTTCAAGGTCGATCTGGCGCCGTTTCCCAAGCTGACGGCGATTGCGGATCGCGCTGGCGCGTTGCCTGCGTTTGTGGAGGCCGCGCCGCCTGCCCTTTAGGGCCGACGATAGCCCGCTCGGCAGCGCTTCCTAGACTTTGTCGCTATTCCGCTCGGATCGGATCGGCGCCCTGGTCTGTTCGTTGAAAACCTCGACGAACCGTTCCAGCAAGCTCAGGAATTTCGCCGCGTCCTTGGCCGAGAAGGGTTCGAGCGCGCGTTCGCGGGCGCGCTGCGCCGGTTGCGTCACGCGGTCGAGAATCGCGTGCCCCGCCTCCGACAGGGTGATGATCTTGCGCCGCCGATCGACGGGGTCGTCGCGGCGTTCGATATAGCCCGCGTCCGCCAGCTTGCTGACCACCAGCGCGGTCGTCGATCGGTCGATGCCCACCAAAGTCGCGATGCCGACCTGATCGAGGCTGCCCCGCGCGCGCAGGACGATAAGCGTGCCGAACTGCGTGGTGGTGAGGCCGGTTTCCGCCGTCTCTTCGAGAAACAGCGCGACGCTGATCTGGTGCGCCCGCCGCAGCAGGAAGCCCGGTCGCCCATACAGAGCGTCCAACGATTCCCCGCTCGGTTCTTGATCCTGCTCCATACGCACGCCTTCACGAAATTCCGTATTTCGCTGTTGTTAGCCGATCCGGCCGGCCGTGTAAGCCGGTCGCGATCAGGCCGGGGCAGGTTGCTGCAGGCTGAAACCCGCAACCCGCTTGTACCGGTCCGAAAGGTCGCGCAATTCATGTTGCGAGATATAGTCTTCGAGATTGTCGAACGGGCGGTCGCCGACCAGTTCCTCGACCTTCAGGTTGATGATGTCGGGCGGGCTGGTGCGGTTGGTTCGTACGATCTCGGCAGTCGCCGGTCGGCGTTCCGCCTCGTATTGCGCGAACGCGGCGCACGGGTATTCGCTGGACGCGAGCAGGTCGGCGAGCGTGCGCACGTCGATCAGCGCCTGTGCCGATCCGTTCGACCCGCGTGGATACATCGGGTGCGCAGCGTCGCCGGCAAAGGTCACGCGACCGAACGTCCACCGATCGACCGGATCCTTGTCGACCATCGGATATTCCAGCACCGTGTCGGCATCGCGGATCAACTGGCCGACGTCGAGCCAGTCGAACTTGAAGCTTTCGTAGATCGGCAGGAAATCGGCGCGGTCGCCTTGCTGGTTCCAATCGTTGCGATGCGCGCGATCGGTCTCGATTTCGGCGATCCAGTTGATCAATTGATCGCCCGATCCGTCGATGTAATCGACAATCGGATAGACGACGATCTTGCCGGTCTTGATCGATCCGATCCGCATATAGGTGCGACCCCCCAGGATCGGCCGGTGACGCGTCACGCCGCGCCACGTGTTGATGCCGGTGAACGCGACCGTTTCGTCGGGATAAAAGAGGCGTCGTACTGCCGAATTGACGCCATCGCAGGCAATGGCGATGGCGGCGGTGACCGGTGGGCGCATCGATCCGTCCGATGTCGCCTTGAAGTGCAGCGTGACGTCGGCGTCGGTTTGATCGAGCGCCACGAACTGATGGTCGCAGGCCACGGCATCCGCGCCGAGCCGCTCGCGCACCGCCGCAAGCAATATGCCGTGCAGCCGCCCGCGATGAATGCCGACCTCCGGCTGGGGATAGCCGGCGAGTTTGCCGCGCGGTTCGCCGAACAATTTCTGGCCGAAGCGGTTGAAGAATCCGCTCTCCTGATTCTCGATGCCCACCGCGAGCACGGTATCCGCCAGTCCGAGCGTGGCGATCTCGCGCATGCCGTGCGGCAGCAACGTGATGCCAACGCCGATCTCGGCGATCTCGGGCGCAGCCTCGTAGACGCGGCACCCGATGCCGTGGCGGTGCAGCCCCAGGGCAAGGGCAAGGCCGGCGATCCCGCCACCGATGATCGCAATGCTGCGTGGGGCTTCCATGGCCGCTCCGTCCTAAATGGGTTGCACGTCGGACTGGCATATAATATCAGACGTCTGACAATGTCGAGACCGATCGATTCATGCCGTGATGGCGGAGCGGGGGCGGAGAGGGCTAGATGATCATTGATTGCCATGGGCATGTGAGCGCCCCGCCCGAACTGTGGGCGTACAAGTCTGCCGTCCTGTCGCACCGTGGCAGCCATGGGCGCGGCGAGGTCCGCGTGACCGACGATCAGATCCGCGCCGCCGCGAACAAGAAGGAAATGGCGCCGTGCGGGCATCTCGACATGCTGCACAAGCACGGCACCGATCTGCAGCTGATCTCGCCGCGCCCGTTCCAGATGATGTCGAGCTTCGAGCCGGGCCGGGTGGTCCATTGGTTCGTCGAGGAATGCAACACGATCATCCACCGCAACGTGGAGCTGTTTCCCGACAAGTTCGTCGGCATCTGCGGTCTGCCGCAGGTCGCGGGCGAGCCGATCGAGAACACGTTCGCCGAATTCGATCGCTGCGTGTCGCTCGGCTTCAAGGGCTGCCTGCTCAACCCCGATCCCTATGAGAATAATGGCACCCACCCGCCGGGCCTCGGCGAGCGTTATTGGTATCCGCTGTACGAGAAATTGTGCGAACTCGATCTGCCGGCGCACATTCACGCGACCGGATCGCGGCAGGATCGCGAGCCCTATTCGCTGCATTTCATCAACGAGGAAACGACCGCGGTCTACAACCTCGTCAATTCGGATGTATTCACCGATTTTCCCGATCTCAAGATCGTCGTCAGCCATGGCGGCGGTGCGATCCCCTATCAGATCGGCCGGTTCATCGCGGGCAACATCTATGCCGGCAAGGACTTCCGCGAGAATTTCTCCAAGCTCTATTTCGATACCGTCCTGTATACCGAAGGCGCGCTTAGGCTGCTGATCGAGACGGTCGGCGCCGACCATTGCCTGTTCGGGTCGGAATGCCCGGGCGTCGGTTCGCAATACGATCCGCAAGGCTCGCAGGTCAGGACGATGGACGACATCGCGCCGACCATCGCCGGGTTCGACTGGCTGTCGGATGCGGACAAGAAACTGATCTTCGAAGACAATGCGCGCCGGGTGTTCAACCTCGACGTCTGACAGGAGAGACAAGATGGCAGAGATCGTTCTCGGCATGTGGACCACGCATGGTCCCACCCTCTCCACCACGCCGGAAGAGTGGCTGCTGCGCCTGCCCGCCGATCACGCTAACAAGGCGCATTGGTATCAGACCGGGCGGTATGATTTCGACACCTTGGTCGAGATGCGCAAGGGCGAGGGGCTGGCCGAGAAGAGCTCGCTCGAGGAGCGGACCACGCGCAACGCCGCCTGCCGCGCGGCGATCGACCAGATGGCCGATGCCTATGCCGCCGCGAAACCCGACGTCGCGATCATCTTCGGCAACGACCAGCAGGAATTGTTCAACGAGACGCTGATGCCGGCGTTCACCGTGTTCAATGGCGAAAAGGTCTGGAACGAGCCGTCGTCGGAGGCGCAGGCCGCCAAGCATCCGCCGGGCATCCACGCCGCAGAGCCGGGCCACAAGCCGTCCACCTACACCGAATATCCGGGCCATCCCGAGCTGGCCAATTATCTGATCGGCGATCTCGTCGCGCACCAGTTCGACATCACGCGCGCGAACACGCTGCCGCGGCTGGAGAACCATTGGCATAGCGGGATCGGCCACGCGTTCGGCTTCGTCTATCGCCAGATCATGCGGGATCAGGTGGTGCCGCACGTGCCGTTCATCACCAACACCTTCTTCCCGCCCAACCAGCCGACCGCGCGGCGCTGCTTCGAGCTGGGCCGCACGGTGGGCCGCGCGATCAAGGCGTGGAAATCGGATGCGCGGGTCGCGATCTTCGGCTCGGGCGGCATGTCGCATTTCGTGATCGACGAGGCATTCGACCGGAAGATCTTCGATGCGCTCGCGGCCCGCGATGCCGAGACGCTGTGCGCCATCGGCGAGGATTGGCTGCAATCCGGGACCAGCGAGTTGAAGAACTGGATCGCCGCAGCGGGCGCGCTGTTCGAGACCGATCTGGCCGGCGACGTGGTGGATTACCAGCCCTGCTACCGGTCCGAAGCCGGCACCGGCACCGCCAACGGCTTCCTCTACTGGAACTGAGTCTACGGGAACTGATATGGATGATTTCGCCACCCGCCTCGCGCGGCTCGATGCCTGTGCGATTTCCGATGCGCTCGATCAACTGGGCCTGCCGCCGTCGGTGACCGGGCTGGGGTCGCGCGCGGCCCGGGGCCGGGTGTCGGGATCGATCATCACGGTGAAGCTCGCCGCGGGCAAGCCGCCGGAAGGCACGACGCCGCGCCACCTCTGCACCACCGCGATCGACATGGCCGCGCCGGGACAGGTGATCGTCGTCGAGCAGCGCACCGGCGTGGAATGCGCGGGCTGGGGCGGCATCCTGTCCAACGCGGCGCGCGGGCGGGGGGTGTCCGGCGTGATTGTCGAGGGGCTGGCGCGCGATGTCGATGAGGCGGCCGATATCGGCTTCCCGGTTTATGCGCGTGGCAGCACCGCGCGAACGGCACGCGGGCGCATCTACGAAACCGCGACCGGCACGCCGATCACCGTCGGCGACGTGACGGTGGCGACCGGCGACTGGGTGGTCGCCGACGGCAGCGGCGCGGCGTTCGTGCCGGCGGATCGCATCGCCGACGTGCTGGCCGCCGCCGAACGCATCGCCGCGCGCGAGGCCGGCATGACCAAGGCGGTGCTCGCCGGTCATCCCGTCTCGACCGTGATGGGCGGCGATTACGAACACCTATTGGAGACGACCGAGTGACCGATACCCCCCTCTCCGATCGTAACGTCGAACGCGCTTCGAAGCTCGAGACCGCGACGCTCAGCGACGCGCTCGACAAGCTCGGCATCGCCGGACAGTGCCTGGGCATCAAGCCGTTGGACCACAGGTTCCGGCTGGCGGGCCGCGCCTTTACGCTCGCTTATGCGCCGGTCGGGCACCCGCTCGGCACGGTCGGCGATTTCATCGACGACGTGCCCGAGGGGCATGTGGTGGTGATCGATAACGGCGGCCGGCCCGACGCGACGGTATGGGGCGACATCCTGACCTTCACCGCCAACAAGCGCGGGCTGGGCGG
Source organism: Parasphingomonas caseinilytica (assembly GCF_036663755.1). Classification (NCBI taxonomy): domain Bacteria; kingdom Pseudomonadati; phylum Pseudomonadota; class Alphaproteobacteria; order Sphingomonadales; family Sphingomonadaceae; genus Parasphingomonas; species Parasphingomonas caseinilytica. The sequence goes on along the minus strand of NZ_JAXOJL010000003.1, from coordinate 312,134 downwards.
TACGGTGATCGACGGGGCGTGCCGCGACACGCATCTGGCGCTCGATCTCGGCTATCCGATGTACAGCCGCAGCTATTCGATGCGCACCGGCAAGGACCGGGTGCAGCTCGACGCGACGCAGGTGATCGTGACGATCGGCGACGTGCGCGTCTCACCGGGCGACATCGTGCGCGGGGATTCGGATGGCGTGGTCGTCATCCCCGCCGATCGCGAGGACGAGGTGCTCGCCGCCGCCGAGACGATCGACGCCGCCGAGATGCGCATCCGCGATGCCATCGCCGGGGGGCTGCGGCTGGACGAGGCTCGCAAGCAGCAGCAATACCATTTGCTCCAGCGCCGCGACGCGCAGTGACCTACAGCCCCGCACAGCTGGCCGAGGCGACCCGGCTGGGGGCGGCAACCTTGCACGAGGCAGCGGGGCGGATCGGCGCGTTGCCGTCTGCGATCAAGCCGGTCGCACCCGAGATGCGCATCGCCGGCCCGGCCTTCACCGTGCACATCCCGGCGGGTGACAATCTATGGATCCACCGCGCGCTCTATGAGGCGAAGCCCGGCGACGTGCTGGTCGTCTCGACCAGCGGCGGCATCGAATGGGGCTATTGGGGCGACATCCTGAACACCGCGGCGATCGCGCAGCGGCTCGGCGGGCTGGTGATCGACGGCGGCGTGCGCGATGTCGGCGCGCTCGTCGCCATGCCCTTTCCGGTCTTTTCCAACGGCATCTGCATCAACGGCACGATCAAGGGTTATGAAGCGACCGCCTGGACTCGCCAGCCGATCCGTATCGGCGCGGTCGTCGTGCGGCAGGGCGACCTGATCGTCGGCGACCGCGACGGTGTCGTCGTGCTGCCCGAAGCGGCCGTGGCCGACGCGCTGGTGCGCGGCGACGCCCGCGAACGTGACGAAGCCGACAAGATCGCACGCATCCAGGCCGGCGAACGGACGCTCGACATCTATGGTTTCGGCGAAACGGGCGATCCCCGCTAGCGGCATCCCCCGTATCCGAAGGATTTGGCGTGAGCGTTGAAGACTATCCGCAGCCGACCTTGTTCATCGCCGGCGTCTGGCGCGGGGCGAGCGACGGCGGGACGATTCCCGTCGTTAATCCGGCGACGGGCGAGACGATCGGCGATCTCGCGGTGGCCACCCGCGACGATCTCGACGAGGCGCTGGCGGCGGCGGATGCGGGCTTCAAGGTCTGGCGCGCGGTGTCGGCCTATGATCGCGCGAAGATCCTGCGCGCCGCCGCCCGGTTGATGCGTGAACGCGCCTCGGCGATCGGTCGGATCTCGACCCTCGAACAGGGCAAGCCGATCGGTGAATCCACCGCCGAAGCGCATGCCTGCGCGGATATCTTCGACTGGTATGCCGAGGAGGCGAGGCGGGCTTACGGCCGGATCATCCCGTCCAAGCATCCCGGCGTCCGCCACATGGTCACGATGGAGCCGATCGGCCCCGTCGCGGCATTCTCGCCCTGGAATTTCCCGACCACGATCCCGTCGCGCAAGATCGCGGCGGCGCTGGCGGCGGGGTGTTCGGTGATCATCAAGCCCGCCGAGGAGACGCCGGGCAGCGCGCTCGCGCTGGCCCGCGCGCTTGACGATGCCGGCTTGCCCAAGGGTGCGTTGAACGTCGTGTTCGGCGTGCCCGCCGACATCTCGACCTATCTCATCGCCTCGCCGGTGATCCGCAAGATCACCTTCACCGGCTCCACGACGGTGGGCAAACAGCTCGGCGTGCTGGCGGCCAGGGTGATGAAGCCGACGACGATGGAACTCGGCGGCCATGCCCCGGTCATCGTGTTCGGCGATGCCGATCTCGATCGTGCGGTACGCGCGCTGGTCGCGGGCAAGTATCGCAACGCCGGACAGATCTGCATCGCGCCGACGCGCTTCTATATCCATGACAGCCTCCACGACGCGTTCGTCGAGCAATTCGCAGCGGCCGCCAGCCAGTTGAGGCTCGGCAACGGGCTGGACAAGGCCACGAATATGGGGCCGCTCGCCAATCCGCGCCGGGTCGCGGCGATGCACGACATGATCGCCGACGCGGTGGCGACCGGCGCGCGCTTGGCGACCGGCGGATGTCCTGCCGGACAGGCGGGCAATTTCTGGCAGCCGACGGTTCTGGCCGATGTTCCGAACGACGCGCGCCTGATGAACGAGGAGCCGTTCGGCCCGGTGGCCGTGACCCAGCGCTTCGACAGTTTCGATCAGGTGGTCGCCGAGGCGAACCGGCTGCCCTACGGCCTTGCGGCCTATGCCTGGACCCGATCGTCGCGCACCGCCGCGGACATCGGGGACGCGATCGAGGCCGGGATGATCGGCATCAACTTCGTCGGATTGACCGGCCCGGAAACGCCCTTTGGCGGGGTGAAGGAGAGCGGCCACGGTTCCGAGGGCGGCATGGAGGGGCTCGACGCGTATCTGCATCACAAATACATCGCGCAAGGGTAGCGGGTGATGGCGAAGCGACAGTCGAGCGTTCCCGAAAAGCGGGAATATTGCGGGCAATGGTTGCCAATCCCGGTGCGACGCGGGATATGCCGGTGATGGCAAAAGGTGCGTCGCTGTCGAAGACCGAACCCAAGAAACGCGGGCAGGGACGCCCCGTATCTGGAGAAAACGACGTTGGTCGCGAACGTCTTCTCGTCGCCACCGAAAAGCTGTTGCGCACGATGCCGCCGGCCCGCGTCACGATCGCGCGCATCGCGCAGGAGGCGAAGGTCGATCCGGCGTTGGTGCGCTATTATTTCGGCAGCCGCAGTGCGCTGCTGGTGGCGTTGGTCGATCGTGTGACCACGCATGCGCAGCGTGGATGGCAGCCACAGGACGATCCCGTCACGGCGCTCGCCGATCATATCGGCAAGACCGTTCAATTCGTGCGCTCGGCGCCGTACATGCACCGTCTCATGATCGATGAGTTGATGCAGGAAGGGACGCAAGAATCCCGCGCACGCGTCACGACCATGAACCAGGATCTCGTCGCGTTCTACAAGGATCTGCTGGGCGCGGACGACGGACGGGAATTGGTCGCCACCGATCCCCTGTTCCTCCATCTCGCGGTGCTGGGCGCCAGCGACTTCTTCTCATCGGCGGAGCCGCTGGTCCGCGCGCTGTTGCCCGAGGAAGCGGACATGGAAAAGCTGACGTCGGACTTTCGGGACTATCTGATTGCGCTGTTCATGGACGGGCTGCGGAAACGCTGAGGGGCCGCGCGAGGGCCTCACTTGCCACCTCTCAAAGCACGGTGCGCACGTTCCACAATTCGGGGAACAGGACCACGTCGAGCATGCGGCGCAGGTAGGAGACGCCGCCGGTGCCGCCGGTCCCGGTCTTCAGGCCGATGATCCGTTCCACGGTGGTAACATGGTTGAAGCGCCAGCGGCGGAAATAATCCTCCAGATCGACGAGCTTTTCGGCCAGTTCGTAGAGTGCCCAATGCTCTTCCGGCGCGCGGTAGATCGCCGCCCAGCTGGCCAGCACCGCCGGATTCTCCGCGCGCGTCTCGCGCCAGTCGCTCCGCGTCGCATCCACCCCGATGTCGAAGCCGTGGCGGGCGATCAGCCGGAGCGCCTCGTCGTACAGGCCAGGCGCCGCCAGGATGTCCTCCAGCATGCCGGTCGTGTCGCTACGGTGAGCATGGGGTTTCAGCATCGCCGGATTGCGGTTGCCGAGCAGAAATTCGATCGCGCGATATTGATGCGACTGGAAGCCGGACGATTGCCCGAGCGAATCGCGGAACGTCGTATATTCGCTGGGGGTCATCGTCCGCAGCACGTCCCAGGCGCCGTTCAGCTGTTCGAAGATGCGCGACACGCGGGACAGCATCTTGAACGCGGGTTGCAGCCGGTCCGCGCGGATCGCCTCGATCGCCGAGCGGAGTTCGTGGATGGCGAGCTTCATCCACAATTCGGAGGTCTGATGCTGGATGATGAACAGCATCTCGTCATGCGCGGTCGACAGCGGCGACTGCGCGTCGAGCACCGTTTCGAGCCGGAGATAATCGCCATAGGACATGCGACCGTCGAACGACATCTGTGCGCCTTCCGCGGCCGGATCATAGGGGCATCCGCTCATGTCACGAGTCCTTGCCGACGGTATTCGGGAGCGTCCCAGGCGCGCGTGTCCATTATTTCGGCCATGATATCGACCGCCGCGACGATGTCGTCCTCGCCGATATAGAGCGGGGTTAGGCCGAAGCGCAGGATGTCTGGCGCGCGGAAGTCGCCGATCACGCCGCGCGCGATCAGCGCCTGCATGATCGCATAGCCGTCCGGATGCCGGAACGACACCTGGCTGCCGCGCACGCCGCCGTCGCGCGGCGAGGCCAGATCGAGGTCCGGGCAGCGCGCCTCCACCTGCGCGATGAACAGGTCGGCCAGCCGCAGCGACGCCGCGCGGACGTCGGCCATGTCCACATCGTCCCAGACGTCCAGCGCGGCATCGAGCGCGGCAAGCGCCAGGATCGGCGGCGTGCCGACCCGCATCCGCTCGATTCCAGCACCGGGCCGGTAACCGGGCTCGAAGGCGAACGGCGCGGCGTGCCCCATCCACCCCGACAAGGCCGGTCGCACGGTGTCGGCGATTCGTGGCGCGACATAGATGAAGGCCGGCGATCCGGGGCCGCCGTTCAGATATTTGTACGTGCAGCCGACCGCGAAGTCGGTGTCGGCACCCGCGACATCGACCGGCACCGCGCCGGCCGAATGGGCGAGATCCCAGATCACCAGCGCGCCCACCGCATGCGCCTTGGCGATCAGCGCCGGCATGTCGTGGCGTCGCCCGGTGCGGTAATCGACCTCGGTGATCATCACGACAGCGACGCTCTCGTCGATCGCATCCGCGACCGCCTCGGGCGCAACGATCTTCAGTTCATGCCCGCGCCCGAGTGAGGCGAGCAGCCCTTGCGCCATGTAAAGATCGGTCGGGAAATTGCCGCTGTCCGACAGCACGACGCGCCGATCGGGCACGAGATCGAGCGCCGAGGCCAGCGCCTGGTACACCTTCACCGACAAAGTATCGCCCATCACCACGCTGCCTTCCGGCGCGCCGATCAGCCGTCCGACCCGATCGCCGACGCGGCGCGGCAGCGTCATCCAGCCGGAATCGTTCCACGCCCGGATCAGCCGCTCGCCCCATTCGGCGGCGACCGTCGCCGCCAGCCGCGCCTGCACATTGCGCGGCAGCGGACCCAGCGAGTTGCCGTCGAGATAGATCACGCCGTCCGGCAGATCGAACAGCGCGCGCGTGGCGGTGAAATCGGTCAAGGCGTGATCTCCGGATGCCGTAAAGCTTGCCGGTCGCGGTCTCGGGCAGTGGATCGAGAAAGGCAATCTTACGCGGATATTTGTTGCGGGCGCTCCGCGCCTTCAAAGGGTCTGTCCTCGGATGCCCGCGCCCCGATTTCCGTCGCATCGGCATCGATCGGTTTGGCCAGTTCCGCGCCGACGATATTGCCCATTTCGTGCGAACTGGTGATCCCCTGAATGAAGGGATGCCGTCCCAGGATGTAGGGGATGCTCAGGCAATACAGCCTTTGCGCCGCGGGATTTTCCGACACTGGATGAAAGGCCTCGTCGATCGCGACACCCTTGGGTCCGTTCTCATCGCCCTCCGCCGCATCGCAGACCACTTTTTGTTCGAGCAAGGTCGGGAACGGAAAGGTGTCGATGGCCAGCGGTCGTTGTCCGGTGGCCTCGATGAAGACCGGATAATGTTCCCGGTCGCCATTCCGTATGACGGTGGCACCGGATTCCTCGCCATGCGTGTCGATCCGCGCGCCGTCGCCCAGCGCGACGACGCTGAGCCGGCCGGCCCGGTGCAACGCCAGCATCCGTTCGATCGAGACATGCGGCACGGTGGCATATTCGTCGACGAACACCGGCTTCAGATAATGGTTGAACCGGTCGAGCGCGTCCGCGTCGAGATGCGGCGCGATCAGGGCGAGCACCTCGTGCATGCGCAGGATCGCGTAGCGCCAGGGCACGGTGACGCCCGCCTCGTAATTCGCGCGCGCCTCGGCGAGATTGCGTTCCGCCCAGGCGAATTGATCGGCCGCTACGCGATCCGCGAAATAGCGGTCGGCGAAATCCTCGAGCGCAAGGCTCTCCAGTCCGACCTGCTCGGCATAGGCCGGATCGGCATGGGCCAGCTCCCGCTTGAACAGCGCGTAGGACTGGTCGAGCAACGTGTCGCATTGCTCCTCGATCAGGCGGTTCACCGCTTCCGGCGTGCAGATCGCGAGCGGCTCGTAGGGCACCGGATGATGGAAATCCGCCTCCGGCAGCAAACCCTTGCGCGACATCATGGTCATGTCGAACGCCTCGGCCCCCGGGTTGATGCGGTAGTCGATCGCCTGATGATCGATCTCGATGAACGTGCCGTGCGCCACCGCCAGCGCGACCGCGGCATCGATCGCGGTGAGCGAGCTACCGCGAATGCCGACCCTGGCCGCCGGGATGCGCTGCAACGCCGTCGCCGGCCATGGGCTGAGGAAATAACCGGGCCGGACTTCGGGCTCCTCGGGCCATCGATGGCCGGTGGCGAGCACCACCCGGTCGAATGTGCGCTGATAGGACGCACCCTTTGCCGGCCCGACCGATAGGCACAGGCCATCCGCCACGACGGCGATGTCGAGGACGCGGCAGCGCGTCGCGATCTCCACCGTGATGCCGCGATCGCGCGCGCGCGCGATCAAAGCGGTGAACTGATCGAGGAAATATTCGCCGAGCGCGAGGCGCGGATAGAAGGCGTGATCGTCGATCTGGTCGGGATCGATGCCGAGCCGGACCAGCCGAGCCCGCGGCTGTCGTTCGAGCCAAGCGATCAGCGTCTCCTCGATCGGCGGGATTTCGATACTGGCGATGTTCGACAGCATCGCCGGGTCGTTCCAGCCCGGCCGATACGGCGTCCCCAGGCCGGCGCGCGGCTGCTCTTCGAAGATCGTGATTTCGGCTGGCAGGATCTCCTCGCCGAGCAGTGCGCACAGCGTGTAGATCGTGGTCGGGCCGGCGCCGACAAAGGCAATGGACAAGGGCATGAGAGCGGGAACGCCCGTCGCGTGGATTTGTGACATCGCGCATGTGTTTCGGTCGTAGCGTCGGGGCGCAATCACACAGATCAACATCATCAAGGTGTGAACGCCGCTCTTGCCTCGAACATTCGGCTCGGCCACGCGTTGCACGCAGCTGATCGACGATCTGCACAGACCACGAACCGAACACGAACCGGAAGGAAATGACATGGCGGCCGACAAGATGGACATCGATCAGGCGACGATCCTCGACAATGTCGAGGAGCAGATGGTGGAATTCAGCGCCGAAGTGGATGGCGAGGATTATGATTTCGGCGTGCAATATTCGGTGCTGAAGGCGCTGAGCGGCGATGAGCCCGAAGACGATGCGGTGCAGATGTTCAACATGTTCAGCGACGAGATCGCCGAGGCCGGCCTGGCCGCGCTGGCGCGGGATAGCGATCCGGCGATGATCGTGATCAGCGAGAACGATCTCGAATGATGTCGTCCCGCCGGCTAGGCTTGCCCTCCTAGCCGCGTGAAGCGAAGACGCCGTACCGCTCGCGCCATGCGGCGACTTCATTTTCCAGATGTGCGGGTGCGGGATCGCCCGAGAGGACGAGGCGGGCGACGTCGTTCTCGGGGTGCATCAACATCTTGCGCGATCCATCGCTGAACCAGACGGGGACGAGTTGATCGCACACGCTGTCGAGAACGGTGGCGGCCATTCCGCTCGCTATCGCGTCGCTCCCGGCAAGGGCGCGGACATTGATCGAAACGCCTTCGAAGCAGTTCTGCGGCTCGTGCACGAAATTGAGCGACACGAGCAGGCCGGACCGGTCCGGCCGGGCAGCATCCGGCATGCTCGCAACCCGTCGCCAGGCGCAGAACCATGTCCGGCAGATATGAGGGCGTACGGCGTGGATGGTGCACCCATCCGCACCGAGGTGGACGCACGGTGTGCCTGCGGGCTTCTTGAAGTCGGGCGTGTCGACCGTGAGAACGCTGCAACACGCCGTGCAGTCGCCGCAGGCCCGATCGGGCAGGACCGGCCCCAGCAGGATCGTTTCCAAGTCGGGCTCATGTTCCATTCGCGTTGGGATTGCCTCTACGAAGGTCGGAAGACAAGACACAGGGAGGGATGCGTGTCGGGTATAAGGCCGGCGCGATGCCCCCAGCATCCTGAAAGCGGTCGGTACCAGACGATTGATCTGGCGGTCATCCAAGCTCATTCTGCATGATAACGAAGTTCAGAGAGGAAATGCCCGCATGCGCCGTCTCGCGATTGCCGCCGTTCTTGCCGTCATGTCCGTGCCTGCCTCGGCCACGCCGACGGAGGATCTCCATGCCGTGATCGCGGACCATTGGGCATGGTTCCTGAAATCCAATCCGATCTACGCAACGTCGCTCGGCGTGCGCACCTATGACGATCAACTGGGCGATTACAGCCTCGCCGAGGCGGATCGCCAAGCGGCGCAGGCGGCCGTGTTCGTCAAACGGCTCGATGCGATACCGCCAGCGCAATTGTCGCCGGCCGATCGCACCAATCTGGCGATCCTGCATCGTATCCTCGCCGAACAGATCGAAGCGAACGGCTTCGGCGAGCGTACCATGACATTTTCGACGCTGGGCAGCTGGTTCCAGGGGTTCGCCGGTCTCGCCGATACCGTGCCGCTGCGCACCAAGGCGGATTTCACCAGCTATCTCGGTCGACTGGCTCAATTCCCCCAAGGCAATGCCCAAGCGCTTGAGACCACCAGGCAAGCCGTGGCCGGCGGCTACATGCAGCCGTGCGTCACGTTGTCCGGTTTCGAGCAGACCATCACCGGCGTGATCACCGCCAAGCCCGAGGATTCGCGTTTCTACGCCCCGTTCAAGGGCGCAAAGCCGGTGGGCATCTCGGATGCGGAATGGGCCGGTATGCAGGCCAAGGCCAAGGCGCTGATCACCGGCACGCTCAACCCGGAATATCGCAAGATCGACGATTATTACCGCACGAGCTATCTGCCCAAATGCCGCAAGACCTATGGCGCGTCGGCACTGCCCGACGGACAGCGTTATTATGCGTTTCAGGTCCGCCAGCAGACCACCACCACGCTGACGCCCGACCAGATCCACCAGATCGGCCTCGACGAGGTGAAGCGCATCCGTGCCGAGATGGACGGGCTGGCGACGAAATCGGGCTATGCCAGCCGCGGGGCGTTCATCCAGGCGCTGCGCACCGATCCCAAATATTATCCCAGGAGCGCGGCCGAACTGATGGGTGCCGCCGCGCTGCAGGCGAAGATCAACGACGGCAAGATGCCTACCTTGTTCGCCACGCTGCCGCGCCTGCCCTACGGCGTGCGGGCCATCCCGGCGGAAACGGCGGAGGGCAATACCACGGCCTATTATATGGGCGGATCGCCGGCGGCTGGCATTGCCGGCACCTACTACGTCAATACGTCCAAGCTCGACCAGCGTCCGCTCTACGAACTCGCCGCGCTTACGTCGCACGAGGCGGTTCCGGGCCATCACAACCAGATCGCATTGCAGCAGGAAATGGACCTGCCAGACTTCCGCAAATACGCCACGTTCTTCACCGCCTTCGTCGAAGGCTGGGGCCTGTATTCCGAGCATCTCGGGATCGAGATGGGCATTTACGACACGCCTGAAAAGGATATGGGCCGCCTGTCCTACGAGATGTGGCGCGCCTGCCGGCTGGTCGTCGATACCGGGCTGCACGCGCAAAGCTGGACCAAGGATCGCGCGGTCGCGTTCATGAAGGATAATACTGCGCTGACCGACGCGAACATCGATGCCGAGGTGAACCGCTACATCTCCAATCCGGGCCAGGCGCTCGCCTACAAATTGGGCGAACTCAAGATTCTGGCCCTGCGCCGCAAGGCCGAACAGGCGCTGGGCGCGAAATTCGACGTGCGCCGGTTCCACGACACGGTGCTGGGGCAGGGTGCCGTGCCGCTCGACGTGCTGGAGGCGCAGATCGATAGCTGGATCGCCACCGAGAAACGCGGCTGAGGCGCGCGCGGGATCAATTGAGACCGCAAAAAGCCGCCAGCCCTTCGGCCGACGGCTTAGCGTTCTTCGGGAGAAGAAACTGTTATGCGTAGGCGACGGTCGTCTTGACCTTGTGGCTGCGCGAGGCGGCACCGATCATGCCGAAACCGAGGATCATCATGCCCCAGGTCGCGGTTTCCGGCACGGCTGCCACTGCCGTCCCGTACCGCAGCCGGTCGAAATCGATGCCGTCGCCATTTGCAGTGCCGGTGAAGCTGACGGACGTGAAGCCGTTCGCATCGACCAGGCCTGCGAACAGGGTGCCGCCGCCGGTATAGTTGGAAAACAGGGTGGTCGTCCCGCCGGCATAGGTCAGCGAAAAGTTCGTCGCGCCGGCGGTGCCGAGGTCGATAACATCGATGCCGAACGATGTGATGGCGGTGCTGAAGGTGAAGGTGATCCGGTCGGGCGAAGCGAAATAAGCGGTTACGTTGCCATTGGTCGCGTTGCCGATCTGGCGGGTGCCGGAGAAGGACGAGCAATAGTTCGTGCCGGTGCAGGTCACCGTACCGCCGGCGAACACCACCGGTGCGCCGGTGACATTCGGAGTCGCCTCGAAGCTCTCCAGCGTCAGTGGCGTACCAGCCGCGGCGAGAAACGCCGCTTCGTTGACATAGGTCGTGGCCATGGCCGGCACGGCCGCGCCGATGGAAGCCACAGCAATCGCGCCGAGAATGTACTTTTTCATTGTCTTGTCATCCCATCCCGCACGCAACATCGCGTGCCTCTCAGGGACAATTGAGCAATGCCCGTGCCAATGGCGGATTTGCTGGGAGGACAATGGTGAACGGCGTGCGAAAACGCGGCTAACGTAAGAACTTATTACGGTATATTAATTACTTAATGTTATGGTCTGCATGTCGGGGGCAGTCAGGTGTCGGTCATCACCCCCTGGAATATGGGGTCTTCCAGGGCCATTCCCGCACCCCTCGCCACGCAGGTCAAGGCATTCTCCGCGACGATCACGGGAAGGCCGGTGGCATCCGACAAGACCTGATCGAGCCGGGCGAGCAAACTGCCGCCGCCGGTCATCACGATACCGCGATCGAAGATATCGGCGGCCAGTTCCGGTTCGGTCTTCTCCAGTGCGGACAGGACCGCCCCGACGATCTGACCCACCAGGTCACCGAGAAAGCCGGCGATTTCCTCTTCGCTCACCGATATCTCGGCCGGTACGCCGTGGAGCAGGTCTCGTCCCTTGACGCGCAACGACGCGCCGTCCCCCTCGGTCGGCACCCGCGCGGAGCCGATTTCGACCTTGATCCGCTCGGCAGTGGCTTCGCCGATCATCAGATTGTGGCGCCGGCGGATGCCGGAGGCGATCGCCTCGTCCATCCGATCGCCGCCGACCCGGACGGAATTGCTATAGGCAAGGCCACGCAGCGACAGCACCGCCACCTCAGTCGTGCCGCCGCCGATATCGACGACCATCGCACCGACCGGCTCGGTTACGGGCAAGCCCGCCCCGATTGCCGCCGCCATCGATTCCTCGATCAGCGATACCTTTCCGGCACCGGCGTTGAAGGCCGCCTGCCGGATCGCCCGGCGTTCGACCATCGTCGCGCTCGCGGGAATGCAGATCGCGATGCTCGGGCGGCGCGGCAGACGGCTGGGCCCGCCATGCGCCTTGTCGATGAAGTGCTTTATCATCTGCTCGGCGACATCGATGTCGGCGATGACGCCATCCCGCATCGGGCGGATGGTCCGGATCGTGTCGGGCGTCTTGCCGAGCATCAGCTTCGCCTCGGCACCGATCGCTCTGGTGCGGGAAACGCCGTCGATCGTTTCGATCGCCACCACCGAAGGTTCGTTCAGAACGATTCCCTTACCTCGCACGTAAACCACCGTATTCACCGTGCCGAGGTCGATCGCCAGGTCGTTGGACGCGAGCGAGAAAAACCGGGAAAGCCCCATTGCAATTCAATCTTTTGTTATCGGACAGGACGGGCGAGCCGCTCGCCTGCGCATCCGCTTAATTTCCTCCCGGCGCCAGCGGGATCAGGACGGATGGACGCATATTCGGGCCAAAGACAATATTGATCCTCGGCCGATCATCAATGACGGCCTCGCCCGGCTCGACCGATGTTGACCTCCGGCTTCCGGCCATTAGTCTCCCGGGCATGAACCCATCAGACTTGTCCCGCCGCGAGGCGCTGACGGCGGTCGCCGCCGCCACCGCGCTTGTTGCCGCACCCGTCCGCGCCGCCGTGGGCCAGACGCCCGCCGCCGCGTTGCTCGATCGCCTGGCCTGGGGACTGCTCGAATTGCAGCCGGGCGAGGCCACCCGGCTCGGCGTCGATGTCGGTGCGCATGCCGCGCTGCGCGGGAAGCTGGACGATCGCTCGCCGGCAGGCGTCGCGCAGAGCCGCCGCTTCCTTTCGGAATCTCTGACGACGTTGAAGCGCGTGTCCCGTGCGGGCCTCGATCTCTCCACGTTGACCAGCCTAGCCGTGACGGAAAGCGCGTTTCGCACCGCGCTGGACGGCATGGACCAGCCGTACGGCGTCGCGACGATCGGTAGCTGGCGCAATACGCCGTACGGTGTGATCCAGAATGTCGGTGCCTGGCTGGATGTGCCGCAATTGCTCGACGGCGATCAGCCGGTGCGGAATGCCGCCGATGCCGAGGCATATCTCGCACGCCTGTCCGCCACGCCCGCGCAACTCGATGGCGAGACGGTGCGGATCGGGATCGCGCGCCGACAGGGCCTCGTGCCGCCCGCGTTCCTGCTCGACAAGACGATCGCCGGCGTGACGCGCACGATCGACGAAGCGGCGCAAGTGGAGGGTCCATTCATCGGCCCGCTCGCGCGTAAGGTGACGGCGATTCCCGGCAACTGGACCGCTCGCGCGGTGCGGATCGTGCGAAGCGCGATCGTGCCCGCGCTGGAACGGCAGCTTGCCGAATTGCGGGCGCAGCGTGCGGTGGCGACGGATGCGGCGGGGCTGGGCACGCGCCCGCATGGCCCCGAATGGTATGCCTGGGGCCTGCGTGCCAGCACCACCACGCAGCGGACGCCCGCCGAAATCCATGCGATCGGCCGCGCGCAACTGGTCGACCTTCAAGCCCGCATGGATACGATCCTGAAGGGCTTTGGCCTCACCGAAGGCAGCGTCGCGGCGCGCGCCACCGCGCTGCAGGAACGGCCCGGCATCGGCTTTCCCAACGATGACGAGGGCCGTCGGCAGATCGTCGCCTATATGCAGGGCAAAATCGACGCGATCCGCCCGCGCCTGCCCAAGGCGTTCCGCCGGCTGGTGAAGGGCAATCTCGAAATCCGCCGTATGCCGCTGGCGCAGGAGCCGGGCGCGCCGGCCGCTTATGGCGGGCCGGGGTCGCTCGACGGCAGCAATCCGGGCCGGATCTGGGTCAATCTGGCCGACCCCAAGATCCACAACAAGGTCACCATCCCCGATCTGGTGTTTCATGAAGGGATACCGGGCCATGTCTGGCAGGGCGACTATGCGCAGCAGTTGCCGCTGATCCGCTCGATCCTGGCGTTCAACGCCTATTCCGAGGGCTGGGCGCTCTATGCGGAACAGCTCGCCGACGAACTGGGCATGTATGACGACGATCCCGCCGGGCGGCTCGGGTATCTGATGGGTCTGTCGTGGCGCGCGGTGCGGCTGGTGGTCGATACCGGCATCCACGCGATGGGCTGGTCGCGCGAGCGCGCGCTGGACGAATTCATCGCCGCCACCGGTCTGCCGCGCAGCAACGCGGCGAGCGAGGTCGATCGCTATTGCGCTTGGCCGGGCCAGGCCTGCGGCTACAAGCTCGGCCAGACCGAGATCGTGGCGCAGCGCGATCGCGCCAAGAAGGCGATGGGCGCGCGGTTCGACCTGCGCGATTTCAATCAGGCGGTGGTCGAGGGCGGCAATGTGCCGCTGAACGTGCTTGCCGACAACGTCACGCGTTATATCGGGACGGTGCCGAAGGGCTGAACTGTAACTTGCTTTCGTCATTCCCGCGAAGGCGGGAATCCATAGTCGCTACGTTTGTGAAGATCACTCTGTTCAGCCAGTATGGATTCCCGCCTGCGCGGGAATGACGAAGGATGTGGTCACACTTTAGTTGCGATACAGCGCCGCCGCATCCGCCTTGAAGCGTGCGCCGCTGTCGCCACGGCTGTAGAACATGTGCCCGCCGGGATAGACGCGCAATTGCACGCGCTCGGCCACGCCGAATGCCGGCATCTGATCGACAATCAGGCGCGAGGCGAAGAACGGGCAGGACAGATCGTCCCAGCCATGCACGATCAGCACACGCATCTTGGCATCGGCGGCGATCGCCTTGCGCAGGTCGGACACCGGCGTGTCGTCCGGTTTGCCGCGATCCCAGGCGCGGTTCACGGCATAGGACAAGGCGTTGAAGCGGGCGTCCGTCTTCCAGCCGACCTCGCGCGTGACGAAATCGACCATCGCGCTGGTCGTCGGCGCGATCAGCGCGTCGAGGATCGGATCGTTCGACTTCTGCTGCGCCGACCACGGAAAGGGATCGAACGCGGTGACGTTGGAATCGTAGACGCTGCCGATCGTGCCGTCGTTCCGATGAATTTCGCGCAGGAACGTGCGGCTGTCGATCCGCCCACCGAGCCGACGGACCAGTGCCGGATCGAGCCCGGTCAGTTCGGTCACGCGGCCGACGATCCGCGCCGTCGCTTCGGGATCGGAGCGGCCGCGCAGCAGATCGCGCGCGAAATCGCCGCGCGTATAGGCTTCGACATCGATCATCGCGGCGGGCGTCAGCCGCCCCTGCCGTTCGAGGTTCGCCGCCGCCATCGAGGGCAGGTCGATCATCCACGGCAATGGCGACAAAGCGGTAGCATCGTCACCCGACGCCGGATCGAGATAGGGCGAGACCATGATCAGCCCGTTCACCCCGACGCCGATCTGCGATTGCAGTTCATAGGCGATACGCGGTGCGCGATACCCGCCATAGCTCTCGCCCATGATATATTTCGGCGAGCGCAACCGCCCGGCCTTGACCAGCCAGTCGTAGACGACCTTCGACAGATATTTGATGTCGGGGTCATTGGCGTAAAACGCCTTCTTGGTCTCCGCCTCGTCGACCAGGCTGCGGCTGAATCCGGTGCCGACCGGATCGATGAAGACGAGATCGGTGAAATCGAGCCAGCTGTTCGGATTGTCGCGCGCGATCGGCGCGTCGGACGGGGCATCGCCCTGTGCGCCGAACTGCACGCGCTTCGGCCCCACCGCGCCGAGATTGAGATAGACGGAAGCCGCGCCCGGGCCGCCGTTGAAGGCGAAGGTCACGGGCCGGGCGGGATCGCGGCCGGGGACGGTATAGGCGGTGTAGACGACCTGCCCGATTTCCTTGCCCTTGTCGTCGCGCACCGAAATCGTGCCGACGCTGGCCTGATACGTGATCGTGCGGCCACCGATCACCGCCGTCTGCGTGATCGTCTTGTCGGCGGAAAGCGGCGGCAGCTTCGGGCCGTCCTCGGTCTTCTTCTCGACCGTCGTGGTGGTCTTGTCGGCCTGGGCATGCGCGGTGGTGCCGGTGGCGAACAGCAGCAGGGCAGCGGAGAGGAGGCGAGTGGCGGTCAATGAAATCACCTTCTTACTGCTTGCCGGCGATGGCGGGAGCGGGGGCTGTGGACGCACGATAGCGATCGAACCACGCCAGGATCGCGGAGGCCTTCGCCGCCGATTGCGACGGGCGCGAAGTAAAGCCGCCATGGCTCGCGCCGGGCAGCTTGACCAAGGCGGTCGGCACGCCACGGATCTGCAGCGCGGCATAATATTGCTCGGATTCGGATACCGGCGTGCGATAATCCTCGCTGCCGACCACGACGAGGGTCGGCGTCTTGACGTTGCCGACTAGACTCAGTGGTGACCGGTTCCAATAGCTCATCGGGTCCTCCCAGGGCAGCTTGGCGAACCAGTAGCGCGACGTGAACAGGGTATTGTCCATCGTCAGCGCCTCGCTGACCCAGTTGATCACCGGCTTCTGCGTCGCGGCAGCCTTGAACCGGTCGGTCTTGCCGACGATCCACGCCGTCAGCACGCCGCCGCCCGATCCGCCGGTAACGAACAGATTGTCCTTGTCTGCCGTCCCGTCGGCGATCGCCGCATCGACCGCCGCCATCAGATCGTCGTAATCGGCGGAGGGGTAGGCCTTGTCGATCAGATTGGCGAACTCGGCCCCGTAGGAGGTCGATCCGCGCGGATTGGTCCACAACACGGCATAACCGGCGGCGGCATAGAGCTGAACGTCAGTTGCGAAGCTCGGGCCATACGCGCTGTTCGGGCCGCCATGGATTTCGAGGATCAGCGGCACGCGCTGCCCCGCCGTGCGGCCCGGCGGGGTCGCCAGCCAAGCGTCGATCGACCGGCCATCGGGGGCCGTTACCGCGATCTTGCGCACCGGGGCCAGCGCCTTGGATGCCGTCAGCACCGCGTTCAACTGCGTCAGGCGGCGCGGCTTGCCGCCGCTCCACACCCAAACGTCGGCAGGCGCACCGGCATCGCCGCCGGTATAGGCGATCGTGCCGCCGCGCGAGACGGAGAAGTCGCCGCCGGTATAGGGCCGGTCCAGCCCGCCGCCCTCGACATTGTCGATCAGCGGTGACAGTTTCCCGTCGATCCCGATCCGCGCGATCCGGCGGCGGCCATGATCGTCGTAACTGGCGTACAGGCTGCGCCCGTCCGCCGCCCAGGTCGCATCCTCGATCCCGCGATCCAGCGACGCGGTAAGCGAGCGCGGGCCGGCGGCGTTGCGATCACCGACATAGAGCTGCGCATTCTCGTAACTGCGCCTTTTGTCGTCGAAGCCGAGCCACGCGATGCGGCTGCCGTCCGGCGAGACCAATGGCTGGCCGTCCGGACCGTCGCGCGTCGTCAGCATGCGCAGCGCTCCGCTGGCGACGTCGATCGCGATCACGTCGGAATTCATTACCTGCCGTTCCGCCTCCGGCCCACGGATCGCGGCGAACACGATCTCGCGGCCATCGGGCGTCCAGGAGAGCGGCCCGCCATCGTCGAACGCGCCGAACGTCAATTGCCGCGCCGCGCCGCCGTCCGCCGCGACGACGAACAGATGATCTCGGCCCGGCTTGACATAGCCGGGGCCGTCATTGCGGTAATTCACCCGATCGATGACGGTCAAAGGATCCGCCCATTTCGCGCCCTCGGGCTTGGGGGGCGCCTTGCCCAGCGTCGTCGCCTCGCCCGCCACGGTCGCGACATAGGCCAGCCGCGTGCCGTCCGGCGACCAGGCCAGCGCCTGCGGATCGCCGGGGAAACTCGTCACCCGCGCGCTGGCCCCGCTCGCAATCCAGCGGACGAACAGCTGGGATCCGCTGCCGTCGCTGGCGGCATAGGCGATGCGCGCGCCATCCGGCGACCAGCGCGGGCTGGACCCCTGCGCAGCCACCGGCGATTGCCGGCCGGACGCGACATCGATCAGCCACAGCGACGATTGCATCCGGTCGTTCATCACGTCGCCCGATCGGCGAACATAGACGATCGTGCGCCCGTCCGGGCTGATCTGCGGATCGGCGGCGATCGACAGGCCGAACAAATCCGCGCCGGTGAACACGCGCGACGGCGCATCGGCGGGCGCGGCGTTCTGCTGTTGTTGCGCGAGCGCAGGCGTGGCGGCAAGGATCAGGAGGGCGAGGGACAGGCGCACGGAAAGCTCCTTCGATGAGGCCGAACCATCATGCCCGATCGCCATGCCCGCGCAACTATCTTTCGCTGCACGGAAAAACGGCCCGACAGGGGAACTGCCGGGCCGGAGGTTACGCTAGGGAGCTTACCCGGCGTGTTTCGGTGCCGCCCAGGGCGGGAAATCCTATTGGCCGTTGCCCAGTTCTCCGGCGGCATTGTCGACCACCGCATTGTCCAGGCCTGCCGCGTTGTCGGCGAGCGTATCGGTGCCACCGGAGAAATTGCCATCCGTCACCGCGCTCTCGTCGTTCAGCACGACGTCGCTGGACGTGATGTTCGTCGTCTCGTCCTGCTTCGCGCAGGCGGATACCGCCAGGGCTGCGCCGAGCAGAAGCGGCAGGGCCAGAGTGATCTTCTTCATGGAAACTCCTTCTTCGTTGGTAAAATGATCGTCATGCGGCGGCCGATGCGCGCAGCGAACTGCCGACGAGCGTGAAGAATGCGCGGCTTTCGGCCGATCGGTCGACATTCCATTCCGGGTGCCATTGCACCGCCAGCACGTCAGCGCCGCACGGCCGCGCCCAGATCGCCTCGATCAATCCGTCGTCCGCCGCGATCGCCTCGACCGACAGGCCGCCGCCAAGGCGATCGATGCCCTGTTCATGCACCGAATTGACCGACATGCGCCGCCGCCCGGTGGCGCGCGCCAGCAAACCGGCATCGTTCAGTTCGACATCGTGGCAATGGCCGAACAGTTCGTCGAAACACCCGTCCCACGATCCGCGATGATGCCGCCCGCGACAGGCATCGGTGGACAGCGTGCCGCCGAACAGCACGTTGATCTCCTGCAAGCCACGACAGATGCCGAACACCGGCTTGCCCGCTTCGATCATCTTGCCGGCGAGCGCCAGGGCGACCTCGTCGCGCTCCGGATCGATGCATTGTCCGGCGGGCAGCGGTGCGCCGCCATAGCGGGCGGGCGCGACGTTGGAGCGAGATCCGGTGAGCAGCAGCCCGTCGAGCATGATCGCCATCGCGGCGATATCGACCGCCTCGGTCACGGCCGGCACCAGCACCACCGTGGCGTCGGAAAAGCGCGAGAGCGGTGCCACGAAGCGGGTGGCGACGGTCTGCACCGGGCGATCGACCGCCTCGTTGCAGCACAATACCCCGACGATCGGGCGCGGCGTGGCGCGCTCTGCACTCATTCGGATGCCGCGCGCAGCAGCACGTCGCGCAAGGCGAGGCCGGCCTGGGTGTCGAGCCGTTGCGCCTCGGGCTGCACCAGCACGCTATCGTCGGGCACGTCCGACAACAGCCAGACATTGCCGCCGATGGTCGATCGCGCGCCGATATTCACCCGGCCGAGGATCGTCGCGCCGGCATAGATCACCACATCGTCGCCGACGATCGGATGGCGGGCATGGCGTTCGCGCACGTCGTGCGGCGTCGCGCCGATCGGGCTGCGCGCGCCGAGCGTGACATGCTGGTACAGCCGCACTCGCGCGCCGATGATCGCGGTCTCGCCGATCACCACGCCGGTGCCGTGATCGATGAAGAAACTCTCGCCGATCGTCGCGCCGGGGTGGATGTCGATCCCGGTGCGTTCGTTGGCGAGTTCCGAGATCAGGCGCGCGACGATCGGCGCGCCCAGCGCGTTCAGTTCGTGCGCGATGCGGTGATGCAGGCTGGCGATCGCGCCGGGATAGCAGACCAGGATCTCGTCCACGCTGCGCGCCGCGGGATCGCCGAGGAACGCCGCCTCCACATCGCTGTCTACCAGCCGCCTGATGTCGCCCAAAGCGGCGGCGAACAGCCGGACGATCGCCGGTGCCTGATCGGCATCGAACAGCCCCGCCTCGGGCTGCCAATAACCGAGTTCGTTGCCGATCTCGCGTTCGAGATCGGTCAGCGCGGCAAGCAATTTGGCGGCGACGAAATTGTCCTCTTCGGCGGGATTGCCGCGAAACTGCCCCAGCCGGCGCGGATAGAGCGCGGCGGATAATTGCCGCACGACCTGTTCCAGCGCCGCGAGCGAGGGGAAGGTGACGACGTCGCGCGCTTCGTCCTGCCGCGCGCGCCACTCTTCGCGGGCAGCCCGCAGATCGGCGATGGCATCGCCGACCGAGAACTCCCTGATCTGGAGCCGACGGCTATCGTGGCGGGTGTCGATCTGCTGCGCGGTCATTGCTGCCTCCGATCCGAAGCATATCCTACCTTGCGATGGGAATTCATAGAAATGCTTGGTCGCGGCAAAGCAGGTCTTTGCGGACGCTGTGCGATGCGGCATTCATCAGGCACTTCACCACCTTGCCCGCCCCGCCGCCGATCCATTGTTCAGGCAATCAGATGGAGCCGATGATGACCGATCCCGCGCCGCCCGCCCGTAACCTCCGCCTGCCATTCGGGGCGCAGGTGTTGATCGGCATGGGGGTGGGCCTTGCCTTGGGCTTTGCCGGCCGCGCGCTGGGCGATGCGGCGACCGGCGCGGCGTTGGGGGAGGCGCTGCACACGCTCGGGCAGATTTTCGTGCAATTGTTGAAGGCGCTGGTGCCGCCCTTGGTGTTCACCGCGATCGTGGCGTCGATCGCGGCGTTGCGCGATCTGGAGAATGCCGCGAAGCTGGTGGTGCAAACGCTGATCTGGTTCGCGCTCACGGCGTTGATCGCGGTATCGATCGGCATCGTGCTCGGTCTCGTCATCCAGCCGGGGCTGCATGCCGGCATCGACCGGGCGGCGGCGAAACTGCCATCGACCAGCGGATCATGGCTCGACTTCCTCAAGGGGCTGGTGCCGTCCAACGTGTTCGGCATCGGCGGTTCGACCACGATCGAGGATGGCGCGGCGAAGACGACGATCTCGTTCAACGTGCTGCAGATCATCGTCGCCGCCATCGCGATCGGCGCGGCGGCGGTGCGGGTCGGCGCGGCGGGCGAGGGCTTCCTGACGTTCAACGCCTCCGCGCTGATGGTCTTCCGACGCTTGCTCCGCTGGGTGATCGCGCTGACGCCGATCGGCACGGCGGCGCTGATCGGCGATGCGGTGATCCGCTATGGCTGGGATGCGCTGTCGGCGCTCGGATCGTTCGCGGCGGCGATCTATATCGGCCTGGGGCTGGTGCTGTTCGTGGTCTATCCGCTGCTGCTCGCCGCCAATGGCCTCAGCCCGCTGCGCTTCTTCGCGCATGCCTGGCCGGCGATCCAACTGGGCTTCGTCTCGCGATCCTCGGTCGGCACGCTGCCGGTGACGGAGGAGGTGACGGAACACGGCCTGGGCGTGCCGCGCGCTTATGCCGCATTCGCCGTGCCGCTCGGGGCGACGACCAAGATGGACGGCTGCGCGGCGATCTATCCTGCTTTGTCGGCGATCTTCGTCGCGCAATTCTTCGGCCTGCCGCTGCACGCATCGGATTATGCGCTGATCGCGTTCGTTTCGGTGATCGGGTCGGCGGCAACCGCCGGGCTGACCGGAGCGACCGTGATGCTGACGCTGACGCTGTCGACGCTGGGCCTGCCGCTGGAAGGCGCCGGTCTGTTGCTGGCGATCGATCCGATCCTCGACATGGGGCGCACCGCCGTCAACGTCGCCGGGCAGGCGCTGGTGCCGACGATCGTCGCCAGGCGCGCGGGAATACTGGACATGACGCTGTTCGAGGCGAAGGATCGCGCCGCAGCGTCGGAAACGATCGCCAGCCCGGCGTAGCGGGAACTTTGCGCCGGGTCGGCGCGTAGCGCGGTGGATCGGCGTTGGGCCGCGGGGGGAACGAAAAGGGATGGGCTTGCGCGCTCCATATCTGCTGGCGATGTCGGCGATGCTGTTGGCCACCGGGTGCAGCCATTCGGTCACCTCGCCCGCGCCGACCAAGGTAGAGACCGCGCCGGATTTCCCGCTTCAGACGTCGACCATCGTCGTGCCCATTTCCAGTTCGCTCGACGATCTGCAACGCGCGCTGGAACAACAGCTTCCCCGCCGCCTGTGGGGCATCGACAAGCAGCTCGACAAATGCGTCGGCGAAAAGCGCGTCGATCTGGGCATCGCCAAGCTCAAGGTGTTGCCGAACCTCGGCTGTCGCATCGTCGGCGACGTGCGGCGCGGCAAGCTCACGCTCGGCGGCAGCGGCGATCGGCTGACCATCACGATGCCGATCCACGCATCGATCGCGGCGCAGAAGGTCGGTGGCGTGGTATCGAAAACCGCGACCGGCGATGCCGTCGTCCATGCCGTCGCGCGGCTGTCGATCGTCGGAAACTGGCGCCCCTCCGCCAAGGTTTCGATCGCGTACGACTGGACCACGCCGCCGGGCGTCGATTTTCTCGGCCAGCGGATCGAATTCGCGAGCAAGGCCGATGCGCGGTTGAAGCCGGTGATCGCCAAATTGGAAGAGACCCTGCCGCGCGAACTCGATAAGCTGAACCTGCGCGCCAAGCTGGCCGGGGCATGGAAGCAGGGTTTCACCTCGATCATGCTCAACCGCGATCGCCCGCCGGCCTGGATGCGGATCACGCCCAAACGGCTCGGTTTCGGCGGCTATCGGATCCAGCGGCGCAACCTTGAACTCTTGCTGTCGGCCGAGGCCTATACCGAGACGTTCGTCGGCGATCGGCCGGCCGATCCCGCCGTCACGCCCCTGCCGCCGCCCGCCGCCGCGATCGGCCAGCGCGGGCTGAACTTCTTCATTCCCGTGCTGGCCGATTATGCGCAACTGGAACCGGTGGTGCGCCGCGCTCTGCTCAAGCGCGCGGAGAAGGGCATCACGTTGGCTGGGGTTGGACCAGTCGACGTCAAGTTCGGCAAGGTCACGGTCTATGCCACCGAGGGCGGGCATCTCGCGGTCGGCGTCGTTGCCGAGGCGAAAGCGAAGCAGAATTCCCTGCTCTCGACCAAGGGCGAGGTCTGGTTGACCGCCGTGCCCTATAACGTCGTCAATTCGCAGCTCGTGCAGGTGCGCGATTTGAATCTGGCGACCAATACCGACAACAGCATCACCAACCTGCTCGTCGCCTTGTTCAAAGACATTTCGATCCGCGATAGCATCGCGCAGGGCCTCCGCCACGACTTTGCGCCGGATTACGCCAAGGTGCTCGGCTCCGCGCGCAAGGCGATCGGCGCGCGGCGCGAGGGCGATTTCCTGCTCTCGGCGGACGTCACGAAGGTCGAGAACGGCACGCTGGCGGTGACGGGGCAGGGGCTGTTCATGCCGGTGCGCGCCACGGGTCAGGCAACGATCGCGTACAAGCCGCGATAGTCGCCCGACCTCACGCTGCGGGAAAATGCTCGGCGAGCGTGGCGTGGATCTGCGCGACGACAGCGGCACCTTCTCCCACCGCCGATGCCACGCGCTTGGTCGATCCGGCGCGCACGTCGCCGATCGCGAACACGCCGGGCAGGCTGGTTTCCAACGGGTGGCCGGTCCGACCGGTGACGATGAAGCCCTTGTCGTCGGTCTCGACACAGCCTTCCAGCCAGGCGGCATTGGGGTCGGCACCGATGAACAGGAACACATGGTGCAGCGCGCAGTGCGAAATGGTGCCGTCGGCGATATGGCGGAAGGTCGCGGCCTGCAACGCGCCTGTGGCATCGCCCTCCAGCCCGACGATCTCGCTGCCGACATGCATCGTGACATTGGGCAAAGCAGCGATCCGCTCGATCAGATAGTGCGACATCGTTGCGGCAAGATCGCGCCGGACGATCAGATGCAATTGCTTCACCTTGGGCGCGAGGAACACGATCGCCTGCCCGGCCGAATTCCCGCCGCCGACCAGCGCCACCTCTTCGCCCGCGCACAGCTTCGCCTCGATCGGCGATACCCAATAGGACACGCCGGCCCCTTCGAACTTCGGAAGCTCGGCGATGTCGGGCCGGCGATAGCGGGCACCGGATGCGACGATCACGGTGCGCGCGCGGATGCGCTGGTCGTCCGAGAGCAATAGCGACAAGGGCGACCCCGCGCCGTGCGCTTCGGCGCATTCCAACTGTTTCACGCCGAGCGGAATGGCCATTTCCGCACCGAATTTCAGCGCCTGGTTGAAGGCGCGACCGGCCAGCGCCTGTCCGGAAATGCCGGTCGGGAAACCGAGATAATTCTCGATCCGCGCCGATGCGCCGGCCTGCCCGCCCATCGTATGTTCGTCCAGCACGATCACCGACAGGCCCTCGGACGCGGCATAGACTGCCGCCGCCAGGCCGGACGGACCGGCACCGACGATCGCGACGTCGTAAAAGGCATCCGGGGCCAGTTCGGGCGTCAGGCCGAGACAGGCGGCCATCTCCGTTTCGCTCGGCCGTTTCAGGATCGCGCCGTTCGGGCACACGACCAACGGCAATTCCTGCGGCAGCACGCCGGCGCGCTCGACAAAGGCGCGGCCTTCCTCGTCGGATCGCACGTCGAGCACCAGATTGGGATGGCCGCTGCGGGTGAGGAAGTTCTGCAGGCGCGTGATGTCCGCGCTGTCCGGCAGTCCGATCAGGATCGTGCCTGCGCCCTCCTGGATCAACCCGACGCGGCGCAGGATCAAGGCGCGCATCACGATCTCGCCGATATCCGCCGATCCGATCATCAGCGCGCGCAGATGGGCGGCGTCGAACGGCAGCGCGCGGCACCCCTCCGGCCCGGCATGCCCGCCGGCGAGCGCCGGGCGGCCGGAGAGTTGCGCGACCTCGCCGGTCATCTGGCCGCGACGATAGGTGGCGATCGGCGCTTCGTGGCTCAGCCCGTCGCGGCGGACGACCTCGATCGAGCCGTCCAGCACCAGCCAGGCAGGGCTATGTTCGTCGGCGATCCTGAACACGTCCTCACCGGCGACGAAGCTCCGCGCCGGGCCGCTGGCGAAGCGTTGTGCCGATTCCATCTGCACGGCGTCGAAAATGGGGAACATCTGGTCGGCGCGGGTGTCGATCAAGCTCATTGAGAGTCCCTCGCCTGATATGCCGCGGCCCGAACCTTACGCTTCGTGTAAGGCGGCGGCAACCGTGGCGGCCTCAGCGATCCTTCAGTTGCTCGCCCACCAGCGGCGCGAGCCGGTCGGCGATGCGGGCGACGCCCTGAACATTGGGGTGGACGCGATCGGCCTGCATCAACCCCGCATTCCCGATCACGCCATCGAGGATGAAGGGATAGAGCGTGTCCTTGTGCGACGCGGCCAGATCCGGCCAGATTCGGTCGAATGCGGCGACATAATCGGGTCCGAGATTGGGCGGGGCCTTCATGCCGGTGAGCAGCACGGGAAGCCCGCGCGTCTCCAGTTCGTCCAGCATCGCGGCCATGTTGGCGCGGGTCTCGGCCGCCGGGATCTGGCGCAGCACGTCGTTGCCGCCGAGACCGAGCATCACGAGATCCGGCTTGCGCGGCAGATTGTCGAGCACGAAGGCCAGGCGCTGCCGCCCCGCCGCGCTGGTATCGCCGGAAACGCCGGCGTTGACGATCGTCGCGTTGATCCCGCCGCGCCGCAACCGTGCCTGGATCGCATCGGGCAGACTCTGCCCGCGATCGAGCCCGTAGCCGGCGTACAGGCTGTCGCCGAATGCGAGGATGAGCCGTTCCGACCCCGCCGGGCGCGCCACTTCGGCAATCATCGGCGTAGGCGAGGACATCGGGGCAGGGGCCGGCCCACCGCATCCCGACAACAACAAGGCTTGGATAAGCGCGAACGCCACCGCATATCGGCTCAACGGCAACGCTCCGACCAAGGCAAATCCTCCGACATGACCGAACCTTCTATGGTGATCGACGCCCGCAATGTCACGTTGACGCTGGGCGAAACCGCGATCCTGCGCGGCGTGGACCTGTCCGTCGCGCCGGGCGAAAGCGTCGCGCTGCTGGGGGCGTCGGGATCGGGCAAGTCGTCGCTGATGGCGATCCTGACCGGGCTGGAGCAAGCGAGCGCGGGTCAGGTGCTGGTCGCCGGGCTGGATTTCGGCAAGCTCGACGAGGATGCGCTGGCGCATGCGCGGCGCGGGCGGATCGGCATCGTGTTGCAGGCTTTCCACTTGCTGCCGACGATGACGGCGCGGGAGAATGTCGCCGTGCCGATGGAACTGGCCGGGATCGCCGATGCCTGGGGCCGGGCGGAGGTGGAACTGGCGGCGGTCGGGCTGGGGCACCGGCTCGATCATTATCCGGCGCAATTGTCGGGCGGCGAGCAGCAGCGCGTGGCGATCGCCCGTGCGCTCGGGCCGCGTCCGCCGCTGGTGTTCGCCGACGAACCGACCGGCAATCTCGACACCGCGACCGGTGCGGCGATCATGGACCTGCTGTTCGATCGCCGCGCGGATCTGGGTGCGACGTTGGTGGTGATCACGCATGATCGCGCGCTGGCGGAACGATGCGACCGGGTGGTGACGCTGGCCGACGGGCGGGTGGTTTGATGGGCTGGTCGTTCGCCTGGGGACTGGCGCGGCGGGAACTGGACTGGCGCTTTCGGGGCTTGCGATTGCTGGTGGCGTGCCTGTTCCTCGGCGTCGGTGCGCTGGCGGCTATCGGCAGCCTGGCCGAGGCGGTCGGCGGCGAACTGGCCTCACGCGGGGCGAGCATTCTTGGCGGGGACGTGGAGTTCGCGACGTCGCAGCGGCTGGCCGATCCGGCGGAGCGGGCGGCGCTGGCGCGGCTCGGGCGCGTTTCCGAAACGGTGCGGATGCAGGCCAATGCGCTGTCCGGTTCCGCCGGTGCGCCGATCCAGTTGAAGGCGGTGGACGGGGCGTATCCGCTCTATGGCGCGGTGAAGCTGGCGGATGGGCGGAACGTCGCCGCGCCGCCAGCCGGGCAGACTTGGATCGGTCAGTCGCTCGCCGACCGGCTCGGGCTCAAGCCGGGCGCGACGATGCGGATCGGTGCGGTGAGCTTCACGGTCGGCGGGATCATCGCCGACGAGCCGGACCGGCTGGGGGAGGGGTTCACGCTCGGGCCGGTGGCGATCGTGCCGATGGCGGCGCTGCCCGCGACCGGATTGATCCAGCCCGGCAGCCTGTACGCCACGAAATATCGCGTGCGCCTGCCCGCCGATCGTACCCCGGCTACGGTGGTGGCCGATTTCCGCAAGGCGTTTCCCGCAGGAGGCTGGGAGGGCAAGACGCGCGATCGGGCCTCTCCGGGCGCGTCGCGCTTCGTCGATCGGATGGGCGAGTTCCTCACATTGGTTGGCCTCGCAGCACTGGCGATCGCCGGGATCGGGGTGGGCAATGGCGTGGGATCGTTCCTCGCCGGGCGGCGCAGCGGGATTGCGACGCTGAAAGTGCTGGGCGCGACCTCCGCCGATATCGCGCGGATCTATGCGATCGAGATCGCGGTGGCGGCGGCGGTCGGTATCACCGCCGGGTTGCTGGTCGGTGCGGCGGCGGTGCCGGTGCTGGTCCGCCTGCTCGGCAGCGTGCTGCCGGTGGCGACCGATCTGCCGGTCGAGCCGTGGCCATTGGTGCGGGCGGCGGCGTACGGCGTGCTGATCGCATTGGCCTTCGCCGCGCCGCCGCTGGCGGCGGCCGGGCGGACATCCGCCGCCGGATTGTTGCGCGGTGCGCTCGCCCCGCTGAGTGCGCCATCGTGGCGCGGGCGGATCGTCGCGCTCGGGGCCGGTGTGGCGGCGATCGCGCTGGCGATCGGCACGTCGCAGCAACCGGGGCTGGCGGCGATGTTCCTGGCCGCGGTGGCGGGCACTTTGCTGCTGTTGGCGGGATTGGGGCGGCTCGTCCGGATTGCCGCCGCGCGTGCGCCACGGCCGCGCCGACCGCTGATCCGGCTGGCGCTGACCGCGCTGTATCGGCCCGGCGCGCGGACCGAGGCGCTGGTCGTGGCGCTCGGCCTCGGGTTGACGTTGTTCGTCCTGCTGGCGGCGATCCGCACCAGCATCGACGCCAATATCGCGACCACCGTGCCGGCCCGCGCGCCGGCGCTGTTCGCGCTCGACGTGCCGCGTCCGCGCGAGGCGGAGTTCCGCCGCGTCGTGACCAAGGCCGCGCCCGCTGCGGTGATCCGCACCGTGCCCATTCTGCGCGGCACGATCACCGCCTATCGCGACATTCGCGTCGCCGATCTCAAGACATTGCCCGAGGGCGCCTGGGCGCTGCGCGGCGAACGCGGGCTGACCTATGCGGCAACCTTGCCCGAGGGCAGCACGCTGGCGAGTGGGACATGGTGGCCGAAGGAGTATGCCGGGCCGCCCTTGGTGTCGGTGGACCAACGACTGGCGCAGGCGCTCGATCTGAAGCTCGGCGATGCGATCACCGTCAGCCTGCTCGGCGTGGAGCGCACCGCGCGCGTCGCCTCGTTCCGGCGGATCGAGTGGGATACGCTTGGCTTCAACTTCGTGCTGGTCTTCTCGCCCAACACTTTGATCGACGCGCCGCATAATCTGGCGGCGACGATCGATCTGCCCAAGGGTCGCGAGGATGCGGTGACGCGGGCGTTGCTCGGGCCGTTCCCGTCCGTTTCGGTGATCGAGGTGCGCGGCGTGCTGGCGCAGGTGCAGGATCTGGTCGGGCAGGTCGCCGCTGCCATTGCCGCCGCCGCCAGCGTGGCGATCGCCGCCGGCATCGCGGTACTGGTCGGTGCGATCGCGGCGGCGCGGGAGGCGCGGACCTATGACGCGGTGGTGTTGCGCATGCTGGGCGCGACCCGGATGCAATTGCTGGCCGGACAGGTGATCGAATATCTGCTGCTCGGCAGTGTCGTGGCGCTGGTCGCCGTCGGGCTGGGGCTGGCGGGGGCGTGGTATGTCGTGGTGGAGTTGTTCAGCTTCACTTGGGCACCCGATCCGCTGGTGGTGGCGGCGACTTTGTTTGCCGGTCTGGGCATGACGGTGGCGATCGGGCTGGCGGGCGCGTGGCCGATCCTGAGCGTGCGACCGGCGCGGGCATTGCGGCAGATCTAGGCCGGGTTTTAGTCAGCCGGTATTCCCATAGCCCGTTCGTGCTGAGCCTGTCGAAGCACTGCCTTTCTTCTCGACGGTGGAAAAGAAGGGCAGTGCTGCGACAGGCTCAGCACGGACGTTAAAGCGAGGCGAGCCTCACTTCGTCCGCGCGATCCAGTCGTCGATCTTCTTCTCCAGCACCGGCATCGGCAGCGATCCGGTATCCAGCACTTCGGCATGGAAGGCGCGCGGATCGAACTTCGCGCCCAGCGCCGCCTTGGCCTTCGCCTTGGTGCGCAGGATCGTCAGCTGGCCGATCTTGTATGCCAGCGCTTGGCCCGGAATAGCGATATAGCGTTCGACCTCGGCGGTGGCGTCGGTCTTGGCCATCGGCGAATTGGCCATCATGTAGGCGATCGACTGATCGCGGGTCCAACCTTTGGAATGGATGCCGGTATCGACCACGAGGCGCATCGCGCGGAGCATCTCGTCGTTCAGGCCGCCCATGCGCTGATAGGGGTCGGTCTCCATGCCCAGTTCCGGCCACAGGCTTTCCGAATACAGCGCCCAGCCCTCGACATAGGCGGTATTGCCGCCGAAGCGCATGAAGGCTGGCAGCTTTTCGTTCTCCGCCGCCAGGCTGATCTGGAAGTGATGCCCCGGCACCGCCTCGTGCAGGAACAACGTTTCCATCTCCCACATATAGCGCGAGGGGAGATCATAGGTGTTGTAGAAGAACACGCCGGGCCGCGAGCCGTCCGGCGTGCCCTGCTGGTAGGAGCCGCCGGCATCGGTCTTTTCCTTGTACGCCGGGACCGGGCGGATCTCGAGTTTAGACTTGGGAATCAGCGAGAATTGCTCGCGCACGCGGGAATCCACGCGCTTGCCGATCGCCTCGTACCGCAGGCGCAGATCGTCGGCCGATTTGGGCACGAACTGCTTGTCGGTGCGCAGGAATTCGAAGAATTCGGGCAGCGTGCCCTTGAAGCCGACCTTCTGCTTCTGCGTCTCCATTTCCTTCAAGATGCGCGCGACTTCGGACAGGCCGAGCTGGTGCACCTCGTCGGCCTTGAGCGGCAGGGTGGTGCTCGATTCGATCAGGTAATCGTACAGCTTCGCGCCGCCCGGCATCGCCGACAGGCCGACGCTGTCGCGCGCGGCGGCGAGATAGGTGTTGGACAGGAAATCGCGCATCCGCTGGTGCGCGGGGATCAGCACGTCGCGGATCTGCGTGGCATAGGCGGTCTTCAGGCGCGCCTGATCGGCGGCGGAAATGCCGTCCGGGAATTTCTTCACCGGGCCGTAGAAGGTCGATCCCTCGACGCCTTCCTTGATGATGTTGTCGAACTGCTCGATCATGTTGCGCACGACGAGCTTGGGCTGAACGACGCCCGTCTTCATACCCTCGCGGAAGCGCACGATGGCGAGGTCGAGCTGTGCGGCATATTGCACGTTGCGCTTCAGGTTGTTCTCGTAATCGACCAAAGTCTTGAACGGCGCGGCGCCCTGGCCGGATGCGAAATCGGGGTAGAAGCCCTGCACGCCGTTGAAATGATCGAGCGGGCGCACGGCGGTGAGCGCGACGATCTCCGGCGTCATGCCCTTCAGGCCGATCACGGTATTGTGGCGGAAGACGTCGTAGGCAATCTGGTCGGTGGGGGTGAGCTTCGTGCGGTCGATGCCGTTCAGGCGGCGCAGATCGTCCTGTGCGGCGGCGCGCTCGGCATCGATCGACTGATAAGAGAAGAAATCGCCGAGCCGGTCGGCATAACGCAGGTCGCCGCGGAAGATCGCGCCGATCGGGTTGCGCTTCAGACCCGCTTCGTCGCTGTCGTGGAACAGTTGCTTGAGTTTGGCGTCCTCCGGCCCGTCGCCGGGCAATGCGGCGGGCGGCGGCGTCTGGGCCAGCAGCGGCGCGGCGCAGGCGGCGAGGAGGGTCGTGGCGAGCAGGGCGCGGAGGCGCGTCTTTGGCGATGTCATGGCGGCATGGACTATGCGCGTGCGGAGCATCGGGCAAGCGTTGCTTGGCGCTTGACGGCGCATGCCTGCTCGCGGACATCGGCGCACATGATCCGTCGCATCCTCTCGATCTTCGAGCCCTTCGTCCTGATCCTGCTGGGCACCGTTCTGCTGGCCACCTTCTTGCCCGCGCGGGGCGTGTGGACCGAGGTCTTCTCGGTCGCCGCCGATGCCGGGATCGTTTTGCTGTTCTTCCTGCACGGGGCGAAGCTGTCGCGCGCCGCGATCTATGAGGGCGTGCGGCACTGGCGGTTGCATCTCGCCGTGCTGGGGGTGACGTTCGTGCTGTTCCCCCTGCTCGGGCTGGGGCTGGGCACGCTGCCGTTCCTCAGCGGCCCGGCGGCGGCGGGGATGCTGTTCCTGACGTTATTGCCCTCGACCGTGCAGTCCTCGATCGCCTTTACCGCGATCGCCCGGGGGAACGTGGCGGCGGCGGTGTGCAGCGCGTCCTTCTCGAACCTGCTCGGCATCATCGTCACGCCGGCTCTGGTCGCGCTGCTGATGCAGGGGGATGGCGGCATCTCGCTCGCGTCGGTCGAGACGATCGTACTGCAACTGCTCGTGCCGTTCGTGGCCGGGCATTTGCTGCGCCCGCTGATCGGCGGGTTCGTGGCGCGGCACAAGGCGATGCTGTCGATCGTCGATCGCGGGTCGATCCTGCTCGTCGTGTACAGCGCGTTCGGCGCGGCGGTCGTCGGCGGATTGTGGCACCGCCTTTCGCCGGCCGATCTGGCGATCATCTTCGGGCTGTGCACCGTGCTGCTGGCGCTGGTGCTGCTGGCGACCTGGGCGCTGGGGCGGCTGATGGGCCTGAAGCTGGAGGATGCGATCGTGCTGCAATTCTGCGGCTCGAAGAAGAGCCTCGCCTCGGGCGTGCCGATGGCCGGGGTGCTGTTCCCGGCGGCACAGGTCGGTGTGGTGCTGCTGCCGCTGATGCTGTTCCACCAGATCCAGCTGATCGCCTGTGCGGTGATCGCCCGGCGTTATGCCGGGCGGGCCGAAGTCCGAGCCGATCTCATTACCTAACCCGTTCGCCCTTCGACGATCTCAGGGCAAACGGGATTGGATCGATCTAAACGGAAATCAATACTGAACCGCGGGCTTCCGTGCGTAGAGGCCGTACGCGAGGATCACGGCATAGCACGCTGCCGGCACGATCAGCGCGAAGGCCAGGCTGTGGCTCACATCGCTGACATAGCCGGTCAGCGGCGGGATCACCGCGCCGCCAACGATGGCGGTGGCGATGACGCCAGACCCTTCCGAAGCGCGCGCGCCCAAGCCCTCGCTCGCCAGCGTGAAGATCGTCGGGAACATGATCGCGTTCATCAGGCCGATCGACAGCAACGCCCATCCGGCGACCGCGCCATCGGTGTTGGCGGACAGCAGCACCAGAGCGATCGCGCCGGTGGCGACACCGGCCAGCACCTTGCCCGGCGAGATGAATTGCAGCGCCCCCGCGCCGATGAACCGCCCGACCAATGCGCCGGCCCAATACAGCGCGACGTAATCGCCCGCCGTCTGGCGATCGACCGCCCAGACATTCGACTGGCTGAGATAATTGACGATCATCGATCCGATCGCGACCTCGGCCCCGACATACAGGAAAATGCACGCCGCACCGGCGGAGAAGCGCGGGCGGGCAAGCAGGGTGAGCGGATGGAACATGCCCACGCCCGCGATCTGCTTCTCCTGCAGCCGGTTGCGCCGCGTCCAGACGACGCCGGCGATGATCAGCAGGGCGACAGCGAGGCCGAGATAGGTGTGGACGATGACGCGCGAGGCCTCGACCCGGTAATTGTCGAGCGCCGCGCCCGACAAGGAAGCCGCGCTGACGCCGGCGAGCCCGCCGAGGATCAACGTGGAGCCGACGCGCGGAAAGATCGTCGTGCCGAGCGAGTTGAACGCCTGTGCGAAGGTCAGGCGGCTGGAGGCGGTCTTCGGCTTGCCGAGCAGCGAGATCAGCGGATTGGCGACGACCTGTACGATAGTGATCCCCGCGCCGAGCACGAACAGAGCGAGCAGGAACATGCCGAACATCGCCGAGGACGAGGCCGGGATGAAGAGCAGGCAGCCGACCGTCATCACCAGCAGCCCGACCGAGGCCGTGCGCATATAGCCCAATCGCCGCACGATCGCAGCGGCGGGCAACGAGAACAGGGCGTAAGCCAGGAAGAACGCCGATTGCACCAGCATCGCCGTCGCATGGTTGAGCGTGAACAGCTCCTGCAGCTTCGGGATGATGATGTCGTTCAGGCTGGTGATGCCGCCGAAGGTGAAAAACAAAGCGAACACGAAGATGCGCAGATCGGGCGCATCGACATGCTCGTCATGTCCCCGGGCCGACGCGTCGGCGCTGGTCGTGTCGTGTACCGGCGCGAGGGCCATGATCGTCTCTCCTGATTTCGACGCCGTTCTATCGCCGTGATGCGCCGCGTCCAGCCCTCAGACGAAACAGCCGAGTTCAGGCATGTTCTTCGCCACCGGATATCCCGTGACCTTCACCCCCGCCGCATCGAGCCAGGCGTGCGCATCGATCGGTTTCTCGTCGCCCGGGCTCGCGCCGAAATGCATCACGCTGGCGATTCCGCGCCGGCGCAGCATCGCGTGGGCGGCCATCGCCTGTTGCAGGCACACCGAACGAAACGGCATGAACGGCGCGGCGGCGGCAACCGCCCAGCCGATATCCTTGGCGATGCGCACTTGCTCCGACGTGGCATCTGCACCGCTTGCGGCGACCCGCGGATCGGTCGGCGGGACGAAGGTGCCGAACCGTGCGGATACCTTTGGGAAAGGTCGCACCAACACCGTGATCCGCGCGCGCAGCATGCTAGCCACCGCCTCGGCGACGAGCAATTGCCGCTTCGCCCCGACGCCCGACAGCGTGCGCAGCTTACGCAGGATCGACGGCGATCGCGCCATGTGTCTCCATCTCGCTGACGAACTGCGCCACTTCGGCGCGGCAGGTGTCCGGGTCGATCGCGAATTCCTTCACCAAGGCCGCGCAGATCGTGTCGATGTCGCTCGGCGTCTCGATCAATTCCCAGATGCGCGCGCCAACGGCGTTGACGCCGAGATAATTGCCGCGCGCCGCGCTCATCATCATGATCTCGTCGCCGACGCGCGCGCTGAGCCAGTCTCCCGAACGCCTGATCACGCCTTCATCCTTTCGTCCTCGTCGGACAGTGCATAGCCGAGACGCGCCATCATGGCAGCCTGATCCACCTCGATCCGCGCGACCTGGTCGGTGGTGAGTTCGTCGCGCCAGCCCCCGGCGATGCCGCGCCGGAAGAACTTAGCCGCGGGGTTGGCACGCGGTGCCTCGCGGAAACCGCGTTCGCTCTCCTGCTGCTTCAGGGCGTCGAAATCGGCAAAACGCGCCGCCTGCTCGCAGTCGGCCTGTGACACGGTGATCCCGGCAAAGGCCAGAGCCTCGCGCAGCACGCCGGCGGTATCGGCCCGCAAATCCTCATAGCGGACGACGTGCAGCGGAATGTCGGTCTGATCGAGCCAGCCGAGATGATAGCCGGCCCAGGTCGGCAATTGCTGGCGCAACTGGGTGAACTGCCGATCGGGGCGCCCGGACAGGCTGGATGTCGCCGATCCCATGAAGGCGATCGCCTCATCCACCGACTGATTGTTGTGATTAGCGAGTGAAGGCGCGACGTCGCGGGGATCGCGCACGATCAGGATCGCGCCCGACGCCGCCGCCGCACCGCCGAGCAAGGGTTCGCCGCTCGAAATATAGGTATAGGCATCGTGCGATTTGACGAAGCGCACACCGCCGAAGCGCGTTTCGGCGGCTTCCTCTTCGGGCTCCTGCGTTTCCTGCTCCGCCGCGATCGCCCGATAGACGCGCGGCCGCAGCGCATCGCATTCCTCGTGCGTCAGCAGCCCGGCCGGGAACATCATGATATTGTCGAACCAGTGGCGCGCGCTGGCGATGCCGCCGCGTTCGGACATGTCGTTGATATCGACCGGCGCATCCTGCTGGAGATTAGCCACCAGCAGGCGGAACCAGGTGTTGCCCGATTTAGGATAGGAGGCGAGCCAGACGATCCGGTTCAAGCCGCCTGCTCCAGCAGCCCGAGATCGCGCCAATGCGCCTCCAGCCACCCGATCACCGTCGGGAACAGCTTGAAGTCGAGCGGGCGGGTGAGTGTGAACACGCCGGAGCGCTGCCCGATCGTCGCCGCCGCCTGAAAATAGAGTTGCTCCTGCCCCATCCGCTTCACTAGCTGCGGACGGTATGCATTGGTCCGGATCAGCAGCGCGCCATCGACGATGTTCGGTCGTTCGATGCCCGGCGGAGCATTGGGCGGCCGCGCTTCGCGCAACACATAGACGGCGGCCAGCGGCAAAGGGGCTGCGATCGCGGCGCGCGGTTCGACGTAGAATTTCTCTATTCGGGTGCGGACCGGGGCCGTTTTCCGATCGGCGAGCGACAGGCGGTCGATCGAATTCTGCCAGAGTTTCAGCTGGCGCCCGTCAGGCTGGACCCACGGCATGCCATCATCCTCCAACGCAATGCCGCAGAAATCGTCGGTGACGAGATCGTAGCCGGCATCGACCAGAGCGGCGGCCAAGGTCGATTTGCCCGCGCCGGAGGGGCCGCAGAACAACACGGCCTGATCGCGCACGCGCACCGCGCTGGCATGCAGCACGATCCGCTTGCGCTGTTGCAGCAGGATGCCGAAGCCGGTGCTGCTGAGGAAGATCGCGGCGTCGCCAGGGCTGGTATCGCCCTCGAATTGATAAATGATGTCGCGGCCGGCGACCATCAGCATGCGGATGATGCCCGGCACCGAAATCAGGAAACGATCGGGCGTCATCCACCAGTTCGGGCCGCTGCCGGATGCTCCGGGAAGCTCCTCCGGCACCTGTCCCGCGCGGATAATCACATCGGGTTCGACCGACACATCGGGCAGGGCGATCAGGCCCGGCAATGTCAGGTCGCAGGCCACCGACAGTCCCGAAATGATATAGGAAAACATTCCGACTCCCTGGCCCGGACGACAGCATATGCAATCGGATGCGCGACATCGCGAATGTCCGGCCATTAGCCGAAAATGTGCGCCTCGCCCACCCTCGCGGTGGCCCCACTCGCGTTTTCGCTGACCAAAAACGTACGAAATACGCTCTTGCAACGTGCCCGATCCGGTTGCACGATCCTGTTGTAACAATTGAATAATTCCCGGAACGGCCGAACGCCGTCGTTCCGAAAGGCGGGAATTATCGCTGAAGGGAGATCGAAGTGGGAATGCGCGCGAGCTTGCGCGGAGGCGGCGATGCTCAGCCGTTCGGTTTGGTGTCCGACCCGGATATGTCGAGATGGTCCTCCCCAACGCCGTATTTTTCCTGGATCAGCGCCATGCTGTGTCCGACATGCGCGGCGATGCCGTGATCGCCGGCTGCTTCGAGCGCGCGGCAGGCCTCCTGCAAAAGCGAATAAATTCGCAGGGCGTCCATTTCGATCTCCTGTCGGGGCGACGTAGCCCGGTGCCGTTTCGTCTATACGCGCACCCATCACACCGAAACAGGCAATACATGCGAGGGACCAAACGCCGTTGTCCGAATTTCTTTCCCGATAATTTTGTCGGCTCGAATAGACGCAAATCGGGGCTTTTCGTCATATGATCGATAAGCAGACGGGCGCCATGCGGACGCATATCTGCTCGGCGACCGGAGGTGCAGTCCTGGCGTCATCTTCACGCGAACCCAGCCGGCAACATCTTGCACATTGCGCGCGAAGCCGGTTCGTGTGCGCCGATGTCGCATTCGTAAGAAAATCGAACCATTGTAGAAAGCAAGTTGGAACATACTGACAAATGTCTGTAAGTGTCGGCCATTGGCTGGCAAGCTGGAGTGATCTAAGGGACGAATGGCCGGGGGCGGTCTGTGTTGTTTTGATACGGATGGAGCTGAAAAGGGATGGAAACGGTCGAAGACCTGATCAGGGACTTCAGTGCGAAGCTTGGCAGCATCGCCGGCGAATTCGGTGCGCGTGCCGATCAGATCATTTCTTCCGGGCGCATCCTGCCCGACGGTATTGCCGATGGCCCGGTTGATCTTGTGGCGCGGGCACGCAACATCATGGCCTCGCGCAAGGCGCGGCGGAAATTCTTCCCGGCGGATCTGTTCCACGAGCCGGCGTGGGAGATGTTGATGGCATTGTTCATCATCTATGAAGGCGAGCATACGATGAACGTCAAGGCGCTGGTGTCGTGCAGCGACGCTCCGGCGACGACGTCGCAACGCTGGATCGATCACCTCCACAAATCCGGCCTGATCGACCGCGTGACCGATACGATCGACCGCCGCCGGATCGATATATCGCTCAGCGAGCGCGGACATGACGCCATGGTCCGCTATCTGAAAGACGTCATCGTCGGGTGATTCGCGCGGGCGTCGTGTAGGCGTCCGGAATGCGGTCTTCCCATCGGCGCTCGGCCGTCGGAACTGACCTGGCGATGAACCATCATGGTAAACGCCTGTAAATACATCGTTTCGACGGCTTTTTGCGGCGTCGCATCTACAATGAAAAGTCGAACCGTTTCGACCTGCATGCGTCAGTTGCCGAGACGAAGCGAGCGTTCATCGCGAGGCAAAATCGAACCGAAACAGTTTCGATCCCGCTTCGGGTGCAAGTAAAGCCAAAGTGAACCCGTAGCTTTTCATTAAGCCAGATCGCTGAAAATTCCCCTGATTTGAATATCGGGGCAGTAATGCGTTCAGGCGTACATCAGGTGGGACGAAAGATCAGGCAGGGCGGGCCGTTCGGCAAGTCATGCCTGGCGTCCGCGCTGGTTTTGACTGCCTCGACATTTTCCCATCATGCCGTTGCGGAAACGGTGGCCGGCACCAGCATCGTCAATACTGCGACCCTGCATTACGATGTCGGCGGCGAGAGCAACGTCGTCCAGTCCAACCAGGCGACGATCTTGGTCGCGGAACGGCTCGACGTCGCGCTCGCGCGTCTCGGCAGCGCCCCGATCACGCGCACCACGACCGCCATTCCCCTGCTGCTGACCAATCGCGGCAACGGGCAGGAGGCGTTCGCGCTCTCCACGGTCGATGGCACGGCCACCCCGCCGACCCGGTTCGCGATCGATGTGGATGGCGATGGCCTTTACGATCCGGCACGCGATCAACTGCTGTCGGGCGCGACCACCCCGCTGCTGGCGCCTGGCGCGACGTTGCAGGTGCTGCTGCTCGCCGATGTCGCCGGACAGTTCGAGGGTGTGCAGAACACCATCACCGCGCGCGCGGTCACCGGATATGGCGCGCCGGGCACCGTTTTCGCCGGCAAGGGCGATAACAATAGCGATGCCGTCGTCGGGCCGACGGGCGCGCAGGCGCAGATCGTCGTGCCGATGATCGGCCAGACGGCGCAGGGCGCGCTGGTCAAGACCCAGTCGGTGCTGGCACCGGACGGTTCGGCGCGCGCGATCCGCGGCGCGATCATCACCTATACGCTGACCGCCAGCATCCCGGCACCGTCCAGCGGCGTGCGGATCGACGATCCGATCCCCGCCGGTACCACCTACGTCGCCGGCAGCCTGATGCTCGATGCCGCCCAGTTGACCGATGCGGGCGACGGCGACCCCGGAACCGCCACCGGCACCGGCATCTCGGTCGCGCTCGGCGCGCTGACCGATCCCGCCATCCACACCGTCCAGTTCAAGGTTCTGATCCAATGAGGAGAGTGAAGATGCGTTCGCGTAAGATCAACTGCCCCATCGCCACCGCGTTGGCGCTGACCACTGCCCTGGCCGCTGCAAATCCGGCAATCGCCGGGCCGCTGTCGCTGGTGAGCGAGGTGCGCGTCGAAAAGCGCGTCGCCGCCGCCGACGGCACGACGCGGACCGTGCTGGTCAAGGCCGACAAGGTCGTGCCCGGTGACCGCGTCGTCTTCGTGCTGACCTATCGCAACACAGGCACGCAGCCGATCGCGAACCTTGTTCTCGCCAATCCGGTACCGCGCAACATCGCGTACCGTGCCGGCAATCCCGGCTCCGCCGCGCCTGAAGTGTCGGTCGACGGCAAGACTTTCGGACCGCTGTCCGGCCTGCGCGTGGCGACTGCCACCGGGGCCTCGCGCGCAGCCGGTCCTGACGATGTCACCACCGTCCGGTGGCGCCTCGCGAGCCCAGTTGCGGCCGGCGCGCAAGGCCAACTCGCTTTCCAGGCCGTGCTGAAATGACCCCCCAATCACCCCCCAAGAACCAGAAACTTTGTATCGAGGAGTATCTTCAATGACTGCAACAGGGATGCGGCGCATCCTGCTGTCGGGTACGGCAGCGGTCGCCTTTTTCGGCGCGGGAGGTGCGGCGCAAGCGTCGGGCACCAACGCCGGCACGATCATCAGCAACCAGGCGAACGCCAGCTACACCGTCAACGGCACGCCCGCGACGGTGCAGTCGAACACCGCGACCTTCGTGGTCGATCGCAAGGTCAATCTGACGGTCGTCGCAGATCCGAACGTCAACACGATCGTCAATCTCGGTCAGACCAACGCCGTGCTGACCTTCCGCGTGACCAACAATACCAACGGCACGCAGGATTTCCTGCTCAACGCGAACCAGAATCTGGGCGCGGGCGGCACGGGGACGGACAATTTCGACGTCACCAACGTGCGTGTGTTCGTCGATTCCAACAATAACGGCGTGTACGACGCCGGGGTCGACACCGCGACCTATATCGACGAACTGGCGCCTGACGCATCGGCGGTGGTGTTCGTCGTGTCCGACGTACCGACGATCGCCGGCGCCAATTACGCCGCCGTCTCGCTCAACGCGACGGTCGCGGCCGGCGGCGCGCCGGGAACGCAGGGCGCGGCGCTCATCCCGACCGACCTGAACCTGATCAACCAGAACGCCGATCTCGACATCGTGTTCGCGGATAACGATTCGGACGGGCTGCTCGGCGCGGATATCGCTCGCAACGGACAGGGCCGGGCCTATCTCGAATATGAGGTCGGCGCGCGCGCAGTCAATCTGAGCATCGTCAAGACCTCGACCGTGCTGACCGACGGCGTGAGCACGATCAATCCGAAGGCCATTCCGGGCGCGACGGTGCAATATTGCTTGACGGTGCAGAACAGTACGTTGCTGGTGCCGGCGAGCAACATCAGCCTGACCGACGTGATCCCGGCCAACACGACCTATGTCCCAAGCTCGATCAAGGTCGGCGGCTTGGGAACGGGCGGGGTGTGCCTGATCAACGGCTTCTCGGTGAACGACGACGGGTCGGCGGTGCCGCTCAGTCCGTATTCGGGATCGTTCAACGCGACGACGAAGACGGTGACGGCGGGCATTCCGACGTTGCTCGGCGGCACATCGCTCGCGGTGAGCTTCCAAGTCCTGATCAACTAACCCCGCCCCCCAGACAGGAGACTTGCCTTCCGGCGCGCGGAACGCCCGCGCGCCGGACAGCGACCCCTTATGTCCAGAATTCATGCCCTTGCGCGCTTCGGCGCCGTCGTCCTCGGCCTGTGTAGCAGCGTAACCGCGCTCCAGGCCCAGACGACGCGCGTCTCGAACACCGCCTCCCTGAGCTATCAGGTCGAAGGCGGCAGCCGCACGGTGTCATCCAATACGGTTTCCCTCGACGTCGGTATCGCCAAGCGGCCGACAGCGCTCAGCTTCCATCTGCTGCCCCCGAATTACGAACTGACCAATATGAAATGCGAGGGCTCGCCAGTCCCGACCTTCACGCCCGCGCCGATCGATGCCGCGACGTTCGCCGCGTCGCCGCTGGTGGAGACGATCGACGTCTATACCGACGTGATCCTCGCGCTCGACAGCGAGGGAAGCAATCGCGATCCGCTGGTGCGCGAGACCGCCGTGATCCAAGTGCAGGCCGGCAAGATCAACACCACCATCACCTTGCTGGAAACCGGCCCGAACACGGGCCTGTTCGCCGGCGGCGTTCCCGCATCGATGACCGGGAAACATCCCGATCTGGTTCCCTGCGACGTACGGACGCAGCGCGGCGTGACGATCAAGCTGACCTTCATCGAAGACGGCTTCAGCTTCGGATCGACGGCCTCGCTGCTGATCGATCCGGCCGGCTTCACCTTCGATTCCCGCACCGGAACGCTGGTGGACGGCACGCGCGTGACGCTGGTCGATGCGGCGGGCAATGCGGCGACGGTGTACGGAGACGACGGCGTGGCGCGCTATCCCTCCAGCGTGGTGAGCGGCGAGACCGTGACCGACAGTTCCGGGCGCGTCTATCCCGGTCGAACCGGACGATTCCGCTTCCCGCTGGCCGCGCCCGGCACTTATTCGCTGCGCATCGAACCGCCCGGCGATTATACCGCACCCTCCACCCAGGATCGCGCCGTGCTGGCGGCGTTGCGCGACCCGACCGGGCAACCGTTCATTATCAATCCGACCAGTTTCGGCGGATCGCTGACGCTGTCGACGCCCGATCCCTTTTATGTCGATGTTCCGCTGGATCGTCCGATCGCCAACAGCCTGATCCTGAGCAAGACCGCGTCGGTGCGCGATGCCTCGCCGGGCGATTTCATCCAATATCGATTGCAGATAACCAATCAGGATAAAATTGCTGCGACGAACCTACGCATTTCGGATATTCTGCCGACCGGCCTGCGCTATGAGCGTGGTTCGACGCGGGGCGGGGCCGAACCCGTCGCGGCGACCGATGGCCGGACACTGGATTTCACCATACCGTCGATCGCTGCCGGGGGCAGCGCGGAGGTGCGTTACGTCGTCACGGTCGCGCCGGGCGCGCCAATCGGCGAAGCGTTAAACCGCGCGCAGGTGCGTGGGGGCGGCGTCCAGAGCAACGAGGCGATGGCGTCGGTGCGGCTGCGAGCGTTGCTGTTCACCGATGCGATGACGATCATCGGCCGGGTCAGCGAAGGCAATTGCGGCGATCCCGCGAGCCATCGCAAGGGTATCGCCGGGATCCGCCTGCTGATGGAAGACGGCACCTTCGTCGTCACCGATCGCGACGGATTGTATCATATCGAGGGCGTCAGGCCCGGCCGCCACGTCGTGCAGATCGACACCGCGAGCATCCCAGCATCCTACGAGGCGGTGGCATGCGACGTCGACACGCGACAGGCCGGAAGCGCGATATCGCGCTTCGTCGAAGGAGATGGCGGACTGTTGAAGCGCGTCGACTTCCAGCTTCGCCCGACCGGCAAGGCCGCTGCACCCCTGGCGGCCTTGCCGGTTACCCCCGTGGACGACGCCGCGGCAGCGGGCAACCGCGACTGGCTGACCGGCCAGACCGCGGGCATCGCAATGCTGTTCCCGACCGAGGACTATAACCCCCGCGCGCCCGTTACCCGCATCGTCGTGAAGCACGCGCCGGGCCAGAACGTCGCGCTGACGATCAACGGCGTGCGCAGCGAGACGCTGGCGTTCGACGGCACCGATGTGGACGACAAAAGCGGGGTCGCGGTGACGCGCTGGTCGGGCATTCCGCTGCAGCCCGGCGCCAACCGGCTGGTCGCACGCGTGCTGGATGCGCAGGGCCGCGAGGTGCAGACGATCACCCGCACCGTCACCGTCTCCGGCAATGCCACGCTCGCCGTGTACGATGCCGCGCACAGCCGCCTGATCGCCGATGGCCTGACCCGTCCGTTGATCGCGGTGCGCGTGACCGACAAGGATGGCCGCCCGGTGCATGACGGCAGCCTGGTGCCGTTCACCGTCGATCAGCCCTACACTGCGGCGATCGAGGCCGAACTCGAACAGGGCCGCCAGCTCGCCGGTCGGGATCGCGCCGCCAACACCGTGCGCGTCGTCGGCGACGAGGGGCTGGCGTTCATCGCGCTTCAGCCGACCACGCAGGCGGGGGCGGTCAACGTCAAGGTCAATCTGGCCGACGACAAGATCACCCGTACCAGCGAGGTTCGCGCCTGGCTGTCCGGTTCGGCCAAGGACTGGATGGTCGTCGGCTTCGGATCGGGCACGCTCGGCTACGACACGTTGCGCAAGCATGCCAGCGGGCTACCGGTCAGAGAGCGTAATAAGGTCGTCACCGATGGCCAGTTGAGCTTCTATGCCAAGGGCCGCGTGAAGGGATCGTGGCTGCTGACGATCGCCTATGACAGCGACCGCAAATACGATCCCGATCGTGGCCTGCTCGGTGTGATCGATCCGAACCGCTATTACACGGTTTACGGCGACGGATCGCAGCAGGGCTATGACGCGCCGACCCGCCGCAAGCTGTACCTGCGCCTGGAACGTCGCGAATTCTATGCCCTGTTCGGCGATTTCGAGACCGGCTTCACCGACACGCAGCTTACCCGCTACAGCCGCACGCTGAACGGTGTGAAGGCGGCCTATGAGGGCAATCGCCTGCGCGCCACCGGCTTCGCCGCCAGCACCGACACGCTGTATTCACGCGACGAGATCCAGGGCAATGGGCTGTCCGGCCCGTACCGCCTGTCCGGCCGCGACATCGTGCCGAACAGCGACAAGTTGCAGATCGAGGTGCGCGATCGCTTCCGTTCCGAACTGATCGTGTCGAGCCGCGCGCTGACCCGCCATATCGATTACGATATCGACACGATCGCCGGCACGATCCGCTTCCGCGAACCCGTGCTGAGCCGCGACCAGAGCCTGAACCCGATCTTCATCGTCGCCGATTACGAGGTCGAGGGCGGGCGCAGCAACAAGCTGGTCGCCGCCGCGCGCGTCGCCGCCAAGCTGGCCAAGGGCCGCGTGGAAGTGGGCGTCAGCGGCATTCGCGACGATACGATCGGCCGTGCGACCGTCGCCGGTGTGGATCTGAAGGCTCACGTCACCGCCAACACGATCATGCGCGCTGAAGCCGCCACGGGCGGACGCGGCGGCATAAGCGAAGGCCAAGCGTTCCTGGCCGAGATCGAGCATCACGGCCCGACCGTCGACGTGCTGGCCTATGCGCGGCAGCAGGATGCGACGTTCGGGGTGGGGCAGC
This sequence comes from Parasphingomonas caseinilytica, assembly GCF_036663755.1. Classification (NCBI taxonomy): domain Bacteria; kingdom Pseudomonadati; phylum Pseudomonadota; class Alphaproteobacteria; order Sphingomonadales; family Sphingomonadaceae; genus Parasphingomonas; species Parasphingomonas caseinilytica. The sequence goes on along the minus strand of NZ_JAXOJL010000003.1, from coordinate 268,633 downwards.
AGAATTCCGTCGAGGCTGGCACACGCAAGTTCGGATTTGACGGCAAGGTTCATCTCGACGGCCGCTGGAGCGTGACCGGCACGGCATGGCATCAGCAGCAACTCGAGGGCGCGGGCACGCGCACCGCCGGCGACATCCGCCTCGAATATCGCCGCGATACCGGCACGATCTTCGTCGGCGCCCAGGTGGCGATGGATCGCGGCAGCGACGGCAAGGATCGCGACTCCCGCCTGCTGACATTGGGTGGCAGCCAAATCCTGTTCGGCGGCAAGCTGACGCTCGCCGGCCAGACTCAATTCGCGCCCGGCGGGGACAAGGACAGCGTCGATTTCCCGATCCGGCATCAATTGACCGCCGCCTATCGCATCACCCCCGGCATCCGCCTGATCGGCGGGTACGAGATCGCTGACGGCAAGGAATTCGTTGTCCACACCAAGCAGGTCGGTTTTGACGTCGCGCCATGGACCGGGGCCAAGCTGATGAGCACGCTGAACCAGCAGGCGGTGGGCGAAAATGGCGGGCGCACCTTCGCGCAATATGGCATGAGCCAGTCGCTGCCGATCGGGAAGCGCTGGACGGTGGATGCCACGCTCGACGCGGCCTCGACGATCAGCGGGCGTATCCCAAGCGGCGCGGTGATCAACGCGTTCCAGCCGGTCGCGTCCGGCGGATCGTTCACCGGCGGGTCGTTCGGCGGCACGAGCGGCAGTGGGACGAATGCCACCAACGGCAACTTTACCGCCGCGACGCTGGGCGCGGCCTACCGCGCGGCGCGCTGGTCTTGGAACGGGCGGATCGAGTATCGCAACTCGACCGAGGACGACCGGATCGGCCTGACCTCGAATTTCCTGCGCTCGCTGGGGGAAGGGCAGACGCTCGCCTCCTCGATCCGCGCGTACAAGACCACCGACAAGACCGGCGCTGTCGCCTCCTATGTCTCGGCCGATCTGGCGCTTGCGCTGCGGCCGTTCGACAGCCGCTGGTCGATCCTCGAACGGCTCGAATTGCGGCACGAAAGCGCCGATGCGGGCTATACCGACAGCAATGTGCTGGGCGTGCCAGCGTACGGCGCGGGCGATCAGGTCACCAGCCGGCTGATCAATAACCTCGCCATCAACTATCGCTCCGGGCCGGAAGGCAACGGCCATGGCTTCGAGGCGACGCTGTATTACGGGTCGAAATATGTGCGCGGGCGGTTCCAGGACGATGTCTATACCGGCTATATCGACGTGACCGGGTTCGAGCTGCGCAAGGACATCGGCACACGCTTCGATATAGGGGTGCAGGGCTCGGTGCAGCATGCCTGGGATCGTGCCGCGGTGGCGTTCAGCGGCGGACCATCGGTCGGCGTGTCGCCGGCGAAGAACGTGTGGATCACCGGTGGCTACAATATCTCCGGCTATCGCGACCGCGATTTCGAGGATGACCACTATACTCGGCGCGGACCGTATGTGACGATGCGATTGAAGTTCGACCAGCGGACGCTCGGCAACGCAACCCGCACGATCTTCGGAGGACGCAAATGATCGTGCGCCAAGTCTTTCGGTTCATCGCCGCACTGATGCTGGCTTGCGTCGCGATCCAGGCACATGCGGCTGACCTGACGGTCGACAAATCGAGTGCCCCGGTTGCCGATCAGGTCAACACCGTCACCCCGGCGCGCAACCTGCCCGGCGCGACGATCGATTATTCGCTGGTCGTGACCAATCCGCTGCTCAACCCGGTCGTGATCAGGAAGGTGGTGATCGTCGACATCATTCCGACGACGGTCAAATTTCGAATGCTGTCGTACGGCAGCGGATCGGGGCCGGTGGAATTCACCAACGGCAATCTGCTGACAATCCCACTTGGTTCGAGCGGCCTGACCTACAGCGGCATCGAATATTATGACGGCGCGTCCTGGAGCTACGTGCCGCAGGATGACGGCACCGGCTATGACGGCAATATCCGCAGCATCCGCGTGACGATGAGCACGGGTACGATGACGACCGGTGGATCGTTCCGCCTGCGCTATCGCGTGATTCTGAAATAGGCGAGGCGCGATGACCTTATATCCAATCGGGTTACACGCGATGCGCACGCCGGCCCTTCACGAACAGGCGGCTGCGCTGGAACAACTCGCCGCGAGCTTCGCGCTGAACGATCAGGCCGAAAGCGAGACCCTGATCACATCCTTCTGCACCGAAGCGATCCGGCAATGGCGCCTGAACGACGCCACGTTCTGGCAACGCGTGAAGTTTCGCGCCCGCCTGCTCCGCGCGATCATGCCCGACCCCGGCACCCAAGACCCCGACGATCGCCGGTGCGAGCGATCCAGTGAACGGAGCGTATGAACCATGTTTTACCAGACCTTCCCTTCACACCAATCCGGCGCATCCCAGTCCAGCACCTCGGCCGAGATCGGTGAGCGGGCGACCGGGCCTTCGGACCGGCGCCTGTCGGCGCGCCCGTCTACCGTGCTGTTGATCGGCAAGGTCAGCGATGGTGCGACGGATAGCGCCTGTCTGGTGCTGAACCTGTCCGAACACGGCCTGATGGCGCGATTGAGTTTCACGCCGGCGGTGGGCGATGCGGTGGAGATCGAATTGCGCGGGCTACCGCGGTGCGTGGCGCATGTCCGCTGGGTCAACGGGATGAAGGCCGGCCTGCAATTTGCGCAGCGGCAGAATATCGATCCGGTGTTCAGTCTGATGAGCGAGGACGGACTGGTCGCCCGCGCGCCGCGCTTCGCGGTCGATCTGGACGCGATGGTCCGGCTGGGCGGGCAGCAGTTCCCGGCGCGGATCGTCAACCTTTCCCCCGGCGGCGTCCGGCTCGAGGCCGATGTACCGGTCGAGCTGGGCCAGACCGGGCAGATCATGCTGTCCGCGCAGCACATCTGCCTGTTCGGCACCGTCCGCTGGGCCGAGGGCAATGCCTTCGGCATGCATTTTTCGACCCCGCTGCCGCTGGGCAGTTTGCGGGATTGCCTGGAGGGCTAACCGATACGGTTCAAGTTGTCGCGGATGTAATGTGTTTGCGGCATTTCATCAGTGGCTGGATGCGCGTGCCGAACGCTTCCACCCCTTCGATGAAGTCATCGAACGTCAGCAATACGCCGCCGGTGTTCGGGACCGCCGCCATCTCGTCGAGCATGTGCGCGACGCTTTCGTACGAACCTACGAGCGTGCCCATGTTGATGTTCACCGCCCCTTCCGGTGCTGCAAGCTGGCGGACGTTGGTGTCCTTGTTATGCTTGTCGGCCGCGCCCTGATCGGCGAGCCACGCGATCGCGTCGAGATCGACGCCGTCATTGTACGACTTCCATTTCGCCTGCGCTTCCTCGTCGGTTTCGGCGGCGATGATCATGACGAGGACGAAGATCGAGACGTCGCGCCCGGTCTTGGCGGTGGCGGCGGCGAGCTTGTCGTTGTTGCCGGAAAACGCGGTCGGCGTGTTGACGCCCTTGCCGAGGCAGAAGGCGTAGTCGGCCCATTTCGCCGAGAAGGCGAGACCCTCCTCGGACGATCCCGCACAGATGATCTTCATGTCGCCGCCGGGCTGCGGCCTCACGCGGCAATCGTCCATCTGGTAGTAATCGCCTTTGAAGTCGCTCTCGCCCGTTTCCCACACCTCGCGCAGGATATGGGCGTATTCGTCGAGCATCTTGTAGCGGTTGCGGAAATGCTCGTCGCCGGGCCACAAACCCATCTGGCTATATTCGGGGCGCTGCCAGCCGGTGATCAGGTTCAACCCGAAGCGCCCGTGGCTGATCGAATCGATCGTGTTGCACATCCGCGCGGCGAAGGCCGGGGGGATAATGAGCGTGGGGCAGGTGGCGTAGATCTTGATCCGTTCCGTCACGGCGGCGAGGCCGGCCATCAGCGTGAAACTCTCCAGGCCATATTCCCAGAATTCGGTCTTCCCGCCGAAGCCGCGCAGCTTGATCATCGACAGCAGGAAATCGAGCCCGTGCTTCTCCGCCGACAGAGCGATCTGCTTGTTCATGTCGAAGCTCGGCTTGTATTGCGGGGCATTCTCCGAAATCAGCCAGCCATTGTTGTTGATGGGCACGAAGACGCCGACCTGCATTTTTTTTTAGCTCCCCAGAAAATCGATGATGTGGGCGTTGAAGGTGTCGGGATCGGTGACGTTGCAGGCGTGCCCGCCGATTGCCATCCGGGCGATATCCGCGCCGCCCAGTTCCTCGGCCAGTCGTTCGCCAGCGAGGGCAGGCACGAGCATGTCGTCGTCGGCGATGAGCACCAGCACCTTCTCGGTCAACTCGCGCAATCGGCCGCGTAAGTCGAACGCGGCGAGCGCGGCGATGCGCTTCTCCATCGTCGCAGCGCCCGGAAAGTCGGCCGTCTGGTGCGGCAGTTCGGCGTCGAGTTCGGCGGTGTGCGCCGAGATCCAGTTCGCCGGATAGAGGAAGATCGGCTGGGCGCGCAGAAACGCTTCGACCCCTGCGTGGTGCAGCAGGTTCAGGCGCGCCTCGAAACAACGCAGGAAATGCGGGTCGGCCTTGGCCCAGCCGTTGACGACGACGAGTTTGTCGAGCCGATCAAGAGCTTTCAGCGCAAGTGCCAGCCCGGCGACACCGCCTGCGGCATGGCCGACGATGTGCGCGCGATCTATCTGCAGCGCATCCATCAACGCGACGATGTCATCTGCGAGATCATCGACGGTCACGGCTTTCGGCAAAGTGCGGTCGCTGCGCCCAGTGCCGCGATGATCGTAGGTAATGACGTGGAAATGCTCGGCTAGCGCGGGGAGGTTGGGTTTCCAATAGTTCGCCGAGCCGCCGAGGCCCGATGACAGGATCAGCGGCGGGGCGTCGGCTGGACCGTGGTCTTCGTAATAGAGGCCAGTGGCGTGGGGCATTTATCAGCCCACCCTCGTCACCCCAGCGGAGGCTGGGGTCTCGTGGGGCTGATGTGCGACGCTAGCCGCTTGAGACCCCAGCCTCCGCTGGGGTGACGAGAAGTTTGATGGTGGCGGTGGCTCGGGGCTCAACCGATGTGCGCCACGCTGGCGATCTCGACCAGGCAATCGGGCTTCACCAGATCGCACTTGATGCAATAGCGCGCGGGCTTCGCACCCGGGAAATATTCGGCATAGACGCCGTTGAACGCGGCATAGTCGCCCAGATCCTTCAGGAAGATGTGGTTCATGGCCACGTCCTCCAACGTCGCACCACCGGCCTCCAGCGTGATCTTGATCACATCGAGGATGTGGCGCGTCTGCGCGGCGGCGTCGCCTACGTGCAGCACCGTGCCGCCTTCGCCCAGCGCCAGCACGCCGGAGACGTAGACCGTGTTGCCCGCTTTTGCGCCAGCCGAATAGGGCGCGATCGGGGTTGGGAATTGCGGTGGGTTTATGGGGGTGAAGGGCATTGTCTGGTCCTTAGCTACCGTTCGTGCTGAGCTTGTCGAAGCACCGTTCTTCTTCATGATGGGCGAAAGAAGAACGGCCCTTCGACAGGCTCAGGGCGAACGGGGTGAGTTTGGGGTCTGCCCGAACGATCCGCAGAAATCGGCGACCGTTGAGACCCAGCCGAAGAACTTCTCGATATTGTAGACCGTCGCCTCCTGCATCATCGGCGGCCCCAGATGATGCGTCGCATCTTCCAGCATCACGCCGAAATATTCGAGGTGGAAGCCGTCGCGCAGCGTGCTTTCGACGCAGACGTTGCTGGCGATGCCGACGAACACGATGTTGCGGATGCCGCGTGCGCGCAGGACGCTGTCGAGTTGCGAATTGAAGAACGCCGAATAGCGTGTCTTGTGCACGCGCAGATCGCCCGGTTTCGGGGTCAGCGCATCGACGATCTCGTAATCCCATGTGCCGCGTGCGAGCAACTGGCCGTGTAGCTCGGGCCGCGCGCGCATCGTCTTCAAGGCGTTCGATTTGTGCCAATTGGGTGAACCGGGGCCACCGGCTTCCTGATAGTCGGCGTCCCAGCCGTTTTGCAGATACACCACCTGCACCCCGGCTCTGCGCGCGGTATCCAGCACCGCGCCGACCCGATCGATTGCTGCTGCTGCGCCGGAAATGTCGAAGCCTGCCAGATCGACATAACCGCCGGGCGAGGCATAGGCGTTCTGCATGTCGATCACGACGACCGCCGTTTCCTCCGGGGCCATGCGCAGCGGCTCGGGACGGGCCATCAGGGTAACGCCGGATCTCGCGGTATCCGCGCCTGCGGTGGTGACGGTGAGGGTCATGGGGCAAGTCTGCTAGCGCTAGGCCGATATCGCAAGCGCGAAAGCGATGGTCCGGACCTGACCTCCCCATCCAGTCGTGCTGAGCTTGTCGAAGCACATGCCCCGAATGCGCCCTTCGACAGGCTCAGGGCGAACGGACGGTGGGTGTGGGTTGTCAGTCGTGGAACGCCCAGCGCAGGGTCTTTGCCAGCCCCAGCGTACCCACCGCCACGAGGGGCCGCCCCAGCGTCGAGGCATGCAGGCCGTGCATGTCGCGCGCCCAGCGCGGCAGCAGGTCGACCGCCGCTTGGAAGGTCATCGACTGCACCGGTTGCGCGGCGAGCTTCGGGGCGCGTTGCGACAGGACCAGGCGCGCCACCTCGCGGCTGCGTGCGTCGGCTATCAGGTCGGGGCGCATCTCGGCAATCAGGGCGAGCGCTTGGGCCTTGGTCGTCGGAACGGGATCGGCGCCGAGTTCCCGCGCGATCAGGGCGGTTTCGGCGAAATAGCGGTCCTGATCTGCCAGCGACATCGCCGGATTGCCGTAAGTCAGCCAGGCGTCGAGGAAGCTGGTCATCTCGGTCACATGCACCCAGGCGAGCAGGCGCGGATCGTCGGCGCGATACGGCGTTCCATCCGGCAGCGTGCCGGCGACACGGGTATGGATCATCCGCACGCGATCGATCGCGGCCTGCGCATCCTCGCGCGCGCCGAACGTCGTGACGGCGATGAAACGTGCGGTGCGCCTGAGCCGGCCAAGCATGTCGTGGCGGAACTCGCTATGATCCCAAACGCCGGCCAGCACCGCGGGGTGGAGCATCTGGAGCAGCAGGGCCGCGACGCCGCCGACCATCATCGTCGTCACGTCGCCGTGCACGGCCCAGGCGGCGGAGTGCGGGCCGAACAGACCGTCGTCGCGGCGCTGCACCGGTTGTTCGCCCTTGGCGCGGTCGTTGAACACCGCACGCACTTCGCCGACCAAACGGCGTTTCAGGTGCGCGCGCAGGCTCATTCGGGCAGGCCGATCTTCTTTTCCAGCCAGCGCGCAGCCTGTTCGGGACTGGCCTTGTTCGCGTCGCGATCGACCATGTAGTTCGCCTCGCGCATCGCCTCGACCGGGATATGGCCGACTAGCGGCGCGAGCGCGGCGGCGAAGCGCGCGTCCTTCGCGCGGGCCGGGGCGAGCAGCAGGATCGCGTCATAGCCGGGGATCGCGCGGCGCGGGTCGCCCAGCACCGCGAGATTCTGTGCCGCGATCCGGCCGTCCGACGAGAAGGCCGAGATCACATCGGCCTGCTTGCTGTCGAGCGCGCGGTACATGAACGTCGGGCTGTAGGCGTGGGCGGTCTTGAACTTCAGCGGATAGGCTTTTTGCACCGCCGCCCATTCGGGGCGTTCGAGGAATTCCAGATCGGCGGCGAAGTTCAGCTCCGGTGCCGCCGCGATCAGTTCGGCGAGCGAGGTGATGCCGCGCTTCTTCGCATCGTCGCCGCGCATCGCGAAGGCATAGGCGTTTTCGAACCCCAGCGCGCCGAGCAGTTTCACGCCGGACGTCTGCTGCGCCCAATCGGATATTGCGCCGAGCATCGCCGCGCGTTCCGGCACGTCGCTGCGGCGCATTTCGCCCGTCCAGATCGTACCGGAATATTCGACATAGGCGTCGATATCGCCGCCCTTCAGCGCACCGAACACGACGGCCGAACCCAATCCCTCGCGGTAGCGCACCTGGTATCCGGCGCGCTCCAGCCGATGGCCGATGAGGCGGGCGAGGATGTATTGCTCGGAAAAATTCTTGGCACCGATCGTCACAACCTTGTCGTCCCCGGCGCGCGGCCAGAGCGGGGCGAGTGCGAATGCCACACCGGCGGCGAGTACAGCGGCGGCGATCCAGATCTGCGCGCGGCGGCGGTGGCGGATGCCGTGTTCGATTCCGCCGAGGATCGCATCCACCGCTAGCGCGAGCGCGGCGGCGCTGAGGCAGCCGGCCAGCGCCAGCGCCCAATTCTGGGTCTGCAAGCCGGCGAAGATCATGTCGCCTAGGCTCGGCTGTCCGACGGTGGTGGAGAGCGTCGCTGCGCCGATCGTCCAGACGGCGGCGGTGCGGATGCCGGCCATCAAGACGGGCGCAACGAGCGGAGCCTCGACCAGCCGTAGCTTTTGCGCGGGCGTCATGCCGACGCCGTCCGCCGCCTCGATCACCGCCGGATCGAGGCCGGTCAGCCCGGTCACGCCGTTCCGGAGGATCGGTAGCAGCGCGTAGAGCGTCAGCGCGAGCAAAGAAGGGAGGAAGCCCAATGCGGGAATGCCGCCGCCGACCAAAGTCGAGAGCGACAGCAGCAGGGGGTAGAATAATGCCAGCAAGGCAAGCGACGGGATCGTCTGGATCAGGCTGGCGAACCCGAGAGTCACGCGCGCGACATTGGGGTGTCGCGCGGACCACACCGCCAGCGGCAGGCTGATGAGTAGACCGAGGATCAGCGCCGACCCCGCCACCAGCAGATGCGCGGCGAGCAATTCCGGGACGCGGCCCATCGCCTCTAGGAAGGGAGTCATGATGCCAGCGCCGCCAGACGCCGGCTCTGTTCGCGCGGCACGGCGACCAAGGCATCCGCCGCCGCACCGCCTTTGCCGGCGATCAGATCGCGTGGGTTGGCATCGGCGACGATCCGGCCGCGCTCCATCACCAGCACGCGATCCGCGAGCAGCAGTGCCTCGGCCATGTCGTGCGTCACCATGATCGTGGTGAGACCGAGCCGGTCGTGCAGCGCACGGATGCTGGTGCCCAATTGGTCGCGCGTGACGGGATCGAGCGCGCCGAACGGCTCGTCCATCAGCATCAGGCCGGGCGCGGTGGCGAGCGCGCGGGCGACGCCGACGCGCTGGCGCTGCCCGCCGGACAGAGCGGACGGCATGCGCTGGGCGAAATCGGCCGGCAGATCGACCAGCGCGAGCAATTCGGCCACGCGGTCCTTGGTTGCCTTGGCGCCAGCGATGCGCAGGCCGATGGCGATATTCTCGGCGACGTTCATGTGCGGGAACAGGCCGATATTCTGAAAGACATAGCCGATCCGGCGGCGCAGCGCGTGCGGCGAAGCGATGGTCACGTTCTCGTCGGCGATCTTCACGGTGCCGGCGGTCGGATCGACCAGCCGGTTGATCGTCTTGAGCAAGGTGGACTTGCCCGATCCCGATGCGCCGACCAGTGCTACGAAGCTGCCGCCGGCGATCTCCACCGACACATGGTCCACCGCGACCGTTCCGCCCGGATAGGATTTGGTGACGCCGGTGAAGGCGACCGCTGGTCCGGGAGAATCCTGTGGCATCGCATGGGGTTGTGGGGGAGGCGGGGGGCGGCGTCAAACGCCGATACTTGGTTTCGCACCTTCTTGCTTCCCCGGCGGAGGCCGGGGTCCAGTCACGGAGGTCGAGGTTACTATGCGCAGCGCCCGCTAATTTCCGTTTCCCGACTTGGCCCCGGCCTTCGCCGGGGAAGTATGATGGTGGGGTTCGCGGCAACTCCGAAACCTAGCCTTGAACGGCCGCGCGTCGTGTCGCAAAGAGCATGCAATAGAATATACGGTATGGAGTGGGCGTCATGACGGGCACAGCGCAGAAGGCGATCTTCATCACCGGGGGTGGATCGGGCATCGGGCGGGCGACGGCGCAATTGTTCGCGGCGCGCGGCTGGCGGGTCGGGCTGGCCGATGTGAATGTCGCGGGGCTGGCTGAGACGGCGGCCCTGCTCCCCGCCGGCATGGCGAGCACCTATGAGATGGACGTGCGGGATCGCGACGGGTGGGTGGCCAGCCTCGACGCGTTCACCGCCACCACCGGCGGGCGGCTTGACGTGCTGTTCAACAATGCCGGAATCGGATCGGGCGGGCCGCTTGCCGAGACGGAGTTCGCCGAGATCGACCGGGTGATCGCGATCAATCTGGTCGGCGCGTTGAACGGCGCGCGGATCGGTTACGCCTATCTCGCGCGGACGCCGGGATCGTGTTTGCTGAACACCGCGAGTGCCTCGGCGATCTATGGCTCGTCCGGCCTCGTGCCCTATTCCGCCACCAAGTTCGGCGTTCGCGCGATGACCGAGGCGCTGGACGGCGAATGGGCCGAGGCGGGCATCAAGGTGCGCGACATCATTCCCGGCTTCATCGATACGCCGCTGCTGACCCGCCCGGTTGGCGGATCGAATCGCTCGATCCGGGAGACGGTGACCGGCGCGGGACTGGAACTGACCTCCGCCGAGGATGTCGCGCTCGCGGCCTGGGCGGCGGTGCATGGTGACAGGCTCCACACCTATGTCGGCAAGACCGCGCACCGCATGGCCTTCGCCGCGCGCTGGATGCCGGGGAAGTTGCGCAAGATGATGAAGCGGGGGATCGGCGCGCAGGAGGGGTAGCCTGACTCGCCTCCCCACCGTCATCCCAGCGTAGGCTGGGATCTCAATGAGGCGCGCGGGCCGCCAGCCCCACAAAGATCCCAGCCTGCGCTGGGATGACGGTTTGGGAGGGGCATGGGCTGGGAGTTCAGCGTGGGCGGAAGCCTCACTCCACCAAGGCGTCGATCGCCTCGGCCATGTCGACATCGCGGTGCGACAGCCCGCCCGCGTCATGCGTGGTGAGCAGGATTTCGACCCGGTTCCACACGTTCGACCATTCGGGATGATGGTCGGCTTTCTCCGCCAGCAACGCCACCCGCGTCATAAAGGCGAAGGCCGCACTGAAATCGGCGAAGGTGATCGTGCGGGTGATCGCGTCGCGCGCCTCGTCATAATCCCACTCATCCAAGGCATCCAAAGCCTCGGCGCGCTCGGCCTCGCTCAGCGGTTCGATAGCCATGCTTCCCTCCTGCTGGCGCGCCGCGCGCCTTCGCCTTATGGCTAGGGCCATGGCTGCGCCCGATCAACCGTTCACCGCCCCCGACGCACACGCGATTGAGGAGATCGCGCTCGCCACGCTGGAGAGCCTGCCGGGGGAATTCCGCGCGCATCTGGGCGAGGTGGTGCTGATCGTCGAGGATTATGCCGATGACGAAACGCTGGCGGCGCTCGATATCGAACATCCGCTCGATCTGAGCGGCATATATCACGGCCGCCCGGTCGGCGAAAAATCGTCAAGCGATTCCGGCACCGTGCCGGACCGCATCCACCTGTATCGCCGCGCGATCCTGGAGGAATGGATCGAGACCGGCGTGTCGCTGCACGATCTGGTCGCGCATGTGATGATCCACGAGATCGGGCACCATTTCGGTCTGTCGGACGACGACATGCATGCGCTGGAGGATGCGGTCGCTTGAGTGCCGCGCTAGCGTTCGAAGGCGTGACGTGCGCTCGGGGTGGGCGGGTTTTGTTCGCCGATCTGTCGTTTGCGTTGGCACCGGGCGAAGCGGCGGTCGTGGTCGGGCCGAACGGGGTGGGCAAATCCAGTCTGGTGCGTCTTGCTGCGGGTTTGCTGCGCCCGATGCATGGCGCGGTCGGCATAAGTGGGGAGCGCGCCCTGCTGGGCGAGGCGAGTGCGCTCGATCCGGAACTGGCACTGGCGCGCGCACTCGGATTCTGGGCGCGGATCGATCGGCGGGCGGAGATGATCGAGGAAGCGCTGGCGGCGTTCGATCTGAGTGCGCTCGCCAACGTGCCGGTGCGGCTGCTGTCGACCGGCCAGCGCAAGCGCGCCGGGCTGGCACGGATCGTGACGAGCGGCGCAGACCTGTGGCTGCTGGACGAGCCGGCCAATGGGCTGGACGCCAGCGCGGTGGCGATGCTGGAGGCGGCGATCATCGTCCACCGCGCGCGCGGCGGCATCGCCTTGGTTGCGACGCATACGTCGATCGCGATTCATGCTGCGCAGCATATCGACCTTGGCGCGTCATCGTCATGGGGATGATGACGGCGCTTATCGTGCGCGACGTACGCCGCGCCTGGGCCGGCGGCGGGGTAACGCTGGTGGTCGCGTTCTTCCTGCTCGCGACGATCCTGTTTCCGTTCGCGATCGGGCCGGATGCGGCGTTGCTTGCGCGGGTCGGCGGCGGGGTGATCTGGGCCGCCGCTTTGCTCGCCGCCTTGCTGCCGGTCGAGCGGCTGATCGCGCCCGATGCGGATGCGGGTGTGCTGGATCAGTTCGCCGTGCGCGGCATCGGCATGACGAGCGTCGCGATGGCGAAGATCGTCGCGCACTGGCTGGGCTTCGGCCCGCCGCTGATGCTGGCGGCGGTGGCGGCGGCGGGGTTGCTCGATCTGTCGGGGGCGACGCTTATGGCGGTCGAGATCGGATTGCTGATCGGCACGCCGGGCCTCGCGGCGCTGGCGGTGGCGACCTCCGCTTTGGTCGCAGGAGTGCGCGGTGCGGGGGCCGTGGCGGGACTGGTGATGCTGCCACTCGCCGTGCCGCTGTTGATCTTCGGCGCGGGCTCGATCGAGGGCGGTGCGGGCGCGGTGAAGCTGCTCGCGGCGGTCAGCCTCTTGCTGCTGGCGGGCGCGCCATTCGTGGCGGGGTCGGCAATGCGCGCGGCGATGGAATAGCTGAATGCGATATTCCCGTTCGCGACCGGTGGTCCCGAACGGGAATAAGTTAGATGATCAAAGGTTGAACACGTTCTGCCAGATGTAGCTGGCGACATCGATCGGCGCGACATAGTCGCCGGTATACCCCAGCCCGACATAGTTGCTGTACAGCACGTGCTTGCCGCCGATCACCGTGACCAGACCATGGCGCACGCCGCCGTCGCACGTGCGATACTCTTCCACGCGGACGTCGGGCAGAAGCTGGGTGCGGGTCAGATCGTCGCTGCAATGGTCGATTTGCTTCCATTCGGCGAGGCTTTCGCGTGCGCCCTGCACGCCCAGCGGCACGCCGGCGGTGTCGTCTGGCAGCGGCGGCAGCGACGACGATCCACCGTAATAGGAGATGGTCGCGTCGCCGGTGGCGGCGATCTCGGTCACACCGATCGGCTTGGCCGGGCGGCAGGTGTTGGTGTTGAGCGGGAACGATACGGAGGCGACGGCGCGGACCAGATCGGCCGCCTCGCACGCCATGCGCTGCGCCATGCCGCCGCCGTTCGATATGCCGGTGACGAACACGCGCGTATCATCGATATTCGCGCGGCCCTTCATCGCCACGATCACCGAGCGCAGGAAACCGACGTCGTCCACGTTCGCCGCATCGCCCGCCGCGCAGCAGCCATAGGCATTCCAGCTGAGTGCGATGCCATCCGGCCATACCGCGATGAAGCCGCGCTGGTCGGATTGCTGCAACTGCCCGGAATATTTGCGCTCGTCCGCGCCGTAGCTGGTGAAGCCGTGCAGATCGAGCAGCAGCGGCACGGCGGTGTTGCCGGTATAGCTGACGGGCACGTGAATCAGATAGGATCGCGGCAGGCCGCCCGACAGCGTGACGATGCGATAGTCGCCCGGCTTCAGGCAGTTGGTCGCGCACGGCGCGGCCTGCGCGGTGCCGGTGACGGTCAGGATGGCGATCAGCAGTGCTAGCAGTTGCAGGATGCGTCGCATGATCTTCGGTATATCGTGGGTCATCATTCCTCTCCTCCTTTTATGGCTTGGGTGGCGGCGGGGGCAGTGGTGTGAGGCCGCCATCGTCGCGCAATTCCGGCGGCAGTGGCGGATCGGTGAAGGTCTTGCGCGGTGCCATGCGGGCCGGTGGTGCAGCGGTCGGTGACGCGCGCGGAACTGGGGACGGGGTGGACCGCGGCGCAGCGGGTTGCGCTGCGGGAACGACCTTCACGGCTTGCGATTTTTGCGAGTCGGGGGTGTGCGGAGAACAGGCGACGAGCAGGAGCGGCACGGCGCAAAAGCCGTGCAGCGTGACCGGAAATCGGCGCAATACGCCCATCCATCGCTCTCCCATTCGTGGCCGGTTTTGTCCGGCTCACTTAAGTCACCTATCAGAACAAAATGATATTCACTAGATAATTAGTGAATATTGACAAAGGCGCCTTGACGGTGCCATGCAGGGCATCGCACGCCGTTAGAGCGTGGAGCATTTTCAGGGGCAGGATCGATGACAAGCGGCGCGATGGCGGGCGACACGGCGCGATCCGGCTCGGCGACGGAGCGGGGCAAGCAGACCTACAAATGGTTCGTGCTGGCGATTCTGTGCTTCGTCTATGTGCTGAATTTCCTCGACCGGCAGTTGCTGTCGATCCTCGCCAAGCCGATCCAGGACGATCTGCACGTCACCGACGGGCAACTCGGGCGGCTCGGCGGGCTGTATTTCGCGGTCTTCTATTGCTTCATTTCGATCCCCGTCGCGTGGATGGCGGATCGCGGCAACCGGGTGCGCGTGCTGAGCATCGCCTGCGCGCTTTGGAGCGCCGCGACGATCGCGTGCGGCATGGCGGCGAGCTATCCGCAACTGGTGATGGCGCGGATGGCGGTCGGCGTCGGCGAGGCGGGGGGCGTGCCGCCATCCTATTCCATCATCTCGGATTATTTCGCGATCGATCAGCGCGGCCGCGCGCTCGGACTGTTCAACCTCGGGCCGCCGATCGGGCAGGCGCTGGGCGTCGCCTTTGGCGCCACGATCGCCGCACGCTACGACTGGCGCACCGCGTTCGTGTCGCTCGGCATCGTAGGAATCTTCGCGGCGGTCGCGGTGTGGCTGATCGTGCGCGAACCGAAGCGCGGGGCGAGCGACCCGGTTCCGGCTCATGTGCCGGCGGTGGACGAGGAGAAGGTGCGCTTCGGCCAGGCGGCGCGCGCGTTCTTCACGCGTCCGATCCTGATCCTCGTCGCGCTGGCATCCGGCGCGACGCAATTCGTCACTTATGCCACGCTCAACTTCACCACCCTGTTTCTGATGCGCGAAAAGGGCATGACGCTGGGTGAGGTGGCGATCTGGTACGCGCTGCTGCTCGGCATCGGGGTGAGCGCCGGAATCTATTTCTCCGGCTGGCTGCTCGATCGGCTGACGTCGAAAACGCGCACCGCTTATGCGCTGATCCCGGCGGTGGGCCTTGCGTTGGCAGTGCCGTTCTTCATCGGCTTCGTCCATGCGCCGAGCTGGCCGATCGCGATGCTGTTCCTCGCCGGGCCGACCTTCCTGAACTATTTCTATCTCTCGCCAGCGGTGGCGTTGGTGCAGAATTCTGTGCCGGCCAACCAACGGACTTTGGCCGGGGCGCTGCTGCTGCTGGTCATGAACCTCATCGGCCTCGGCTTCGGCCCGACCTGGCTGGGCGCGGCGAGCGACTGGTTCCGCGCGGCCGGCCACGGCAATCCGTTGCAATTGGCCTTCTACACATTGGTGCCGTTCTACATCCTCGCCATCATTCTGTTCCTGATCCTCGCCCGCGCCTTGCGCCGCGAGGATGCCGCCGGAGATATCGCATGAAGATCCCACGCCGCTTGCCGGCCCGCATCGTGGCGAACTGACGATGCAACCTTACGCGCTTACCCTCGACAAGTTCATCGATCATGCCGCGAAATGGCATCCGCAGACCGAAGTGGTCACGGGTGGCGGCGCGGGCGCTCCGGTCGGGCGAGTGGATTATGCTGCACTCCGCGAGCGCAGCAAATTGCTGTCCGGTGCCTTCGCCGCAATCGGCCTGAAACTTGGCGACCGGATCGCGACGCTCGCCTGGAACAGCCAGGCACATATGGAATGCTGGTACGCGGCGCTCGGTATCGGCGTCGTGTGCCATACGCTCAACCCGCGCATCGGCGTGGAGCAATTGGCCGTGATGGTGCGGCAGGCGGACGATCGCGTGCTGGCGATCAGCCCGGATCAGGCGGCGCTCGCCGAGGACCTGCTCGCGGCATGCCCGAGTATCGAAAATTTGCTGGTGCTGGATGAGCCGGGCGGGGCGGGGCTGGCGCTGCCGACGGTGAACGGCGCGCGCGTCTGGACGCAACAGGATCTGATCGACACGCTCGGCACGGATGCGGCGTGGGGCGGGTTCGACGAGAATGCCGAAGCCGGCCTGTGCTTCACCTCCGGCACGACCGGCGCGCCAAAGGGCGTCACCTACACGCATCGTTCGAACTATCTGATGACGCTCAACGTACTGCAGGCCGACATGATGGGTTTGGGCGCGCGCGACGTGGTGCTGGCCGCCGTGCCGATGTTCCATGCCAATGGTTGGGGTCTGCCGTTCGCCGCGCCAGCGGTGGGAGCACGTTTCGTGCTGCCGGGTCGGCACAATGACGGCGCAAGCCTGGCCGAACTGATCGCGCGCGAGAAGGTGACGATCGCGATCGGCGTGGCGACAGTGTGGCTCGCCCTGATCGACCATCTCGATGCCACGGGCGGTGAACTACCGTCGCTCGAACGGGTGCTGCTCGGGGGATCGCCCGTGCCGCAGGCGTTGATGGACCGGATCGAATGGCGCCTCGGCGTCACGGTGCAGACGAGCTGGGGGATGACCGAATTGTCGCCGATCGGCACCGTTGCGCCGGCCACTGCGGTGCCCCGCCTGTCGGGTAAATCGGGCCGCCCGCCAGTGGGTGTCGACCTACGCGTCGCCGATGTCGAAGGGGCGGCGTTGCCCGAACAACGCGGCGTCGAGGGGCGGTTGCAGGTGAAGGGTGCGAGCGTGGTCGAGCGCTATTTCGGGCACGACGAACCGGCGACGGATGCCGAGGGCTGGTTCGATACCGGCGATCTCGCGATCATCGACGATCGCGGCAACCTCGCCATCACCGGGAGATCAAAGGATTTGATCAAGTCCGGCGGCGAATGGATCAACCCGGGCGAGATCGAGGCGATCGTCGGCGCGTTGCCGGCGGTCGGGCTGGTCGCGGTGGTTGGGCGCGTGCACGCGAAATGGGGCGAACGTCCGGTGCTCGTGATGGAGGAACGGCAGAACCAGTCGATCAGCGATGTCGAATTGTCGGACGCGCTCGACGGCCGCGTGCCACGCTGGTGGATGCCCGACGAGATCATCCGCGTGGCGCGCATGCCGCTCGCCTTCACCGGCAAGATCGACAAGAAAGCCCTGCGCGCCGAGTTCGGCTGAGGCCGGGCAAGATCCCGACACGGCACATGGATCGCAGCCTTGCGACAAGTATCCGTCA
Source organism: Parasphingomonas caseinilytica (assembly GCF_036663755.1). Classification (NCBI taxonomy): domain Bacteria; kingdom Pseudomonadati; phylum Pseudomonadota; class Alphaproteobacteria; order Sphingomonadales; family Sphingomonadaceae; genus Parasphingomonas; species Parasphingomonas caseinilytica. Next base: position 251,419 of record NZ_JAXOJL010000003.1, on the reverse strand, counting down.
TTCCCGCGGCGGCTGGAATCCATACTGGCTTGCGTCTCGTTTTCGAAACGGCGTCGAAGCCTATGGATCCCCGCCTTCGCGGGGATGACGACCTATCGTGTTTGAGCGCCATGACTTCAGACAGAACCGTTCGTGCTGAGCCTGTCGAAGCACATGTTCCACACTCTCCGGCTGCGCTTGGAACACATCCTTCGACAGGCTCAGAACGAACGGAGAGGGGATGGTTTAACCTCACGTCATCAGACGCCGAAGGATAAAACCGCCAAGCGATACCAAAAAGCAGATGTGGTTTGTGGCCCCACCGCCACACTCCAAAATAATCCTGATTATAAAATGAATGAACGTTGACGCGGCCGCGGATTGCTGTATCTCCAACATCACGCACCCGAGAGTGCGACATTTTGGGAGGGTTCCATGAAGACGGGTTTCTGGCTGTCCGTATCGGCTGCCGCATTGATCAGCGCCGGTATGACGAGCGGCGCGGCACACGCACAAAACGCTCCGACCACCGACCCTACCGCAGCGGCGACGGGCAGCGACGATCGGTCGCAGGAAATCGTCGTCACGGCGGAACGCCGCTCCACCAGCCTGCAGCGCTCCGGCGTCGCGGCGAGCGTGCTGACCGGTGAGGATCTGGTGCGCAAGAGCATCAACACGGTCGAGCAGCTTCAGTTCGCCACGCCGTCGCTGACCGTCAACACCTCGGGACAGGCCAACAGCTTCAACATCCGCGGCATCGGCAAGACCGAGATCACCAGCTCGGTCGGCGTCGGCGTCGTCACCTACCGCGATGGCGTCGCGACGTTCCCCGGCTATTTCCAGACCGAACCCTATTACGATCTTGCTTCGGTCGAAGTGCTGCGCGGGCCGCAGGGCACGTTCGCAGGCGGCAACGCGACCGGTGGTGCGGTGTTCATCACCGAAACCAATCCCACGACCGATCGCGTGAAGGGCTATGCGCTAGCGCAATACGGCAATTACAACGATGCCAAGGTGCAGGGCGCGATCAACCTGCCGATCAGCGACACACTGGCGCTTCGCTTCGCCGGCAATTACGAACGCCGCGACACCTTCTTCAAGGTCACCGGCCCGTGGACCGGCAACCCGGGCGACCTGGATTCGATCAGCGGCCGCGCCAGCCTGTTGTGGCAGCCGGACACGCACGTCCGCCTGCTGATCAAGGGCGATTACAACAAGGTCAATTACGGTGGCTTCCCGAACACGCCGGCCTATTTCGGCACGGCGGCGGCACCGACGCTGAACACCAGCGATCCGTTCATCGTCACCAGCAATGCGCCGCTATCCGGCCAGGACGAATTTGGCCGCATCTCGGCCAACCTCAGCTACACGTTCGACAGCGGCCTCACGCTGCGCTCGATCTCGGGCTATCAGAAGGGCACGACGCAGGAGGAGCTGGACGCGGACGGCACCAGCACGGCGAGCAACACCTTCCAGGATTTTGCCAACGAGAAGATCTTCTCGCAGGAACTGAACATCGTTTCGCCCGACAGCGGCCGGTTCACCTGGCTGGTCGGCGGCTATTACCAGCACGACAAATATGATTTCCCGGTCGGCAACGGTTACGTCGCGATCAATGCCACCGGCGTGCTGCGCTCGCTCAGGATCGAAGGCACCAACCCGCACACCGCGCTCGCCGCGTTCGGGCAGGTCGGCTACAAGCTGACGGATGCGCTGCAACTCACCGTCGGCGGCCGCTGGTCGCGGACGACCTCGCGCAACGACGTGACGTATCCGATCCAGCTAAACTTCGGCGGTGCGACGAATGTGCCCGTCACGCTGACCCAGCACGATTTCAACGCCAACAAGAATGTCGATGGCAAGGTCGCGCTGAACTGGACGGTCGATGCCAACAATTTCCTCTACGCCTTCGTCGCCACCGGCACCAAAGCGGGTGGTCTGAACGGCGCCAATCTGTTCGGCGCGACCCCGCGCGGCTTCGTGCCCGAGAAGGTCACCGATTACGAACTGGGCTACAAGGGCACGTTGTTCGACGGCCATCTGCGCACGCAGATCGGCGGTTATTACAACCATTACAAGAATTTCCAGGTCACGATCGTCGACCCGATGACGCCGAACTACACCTCGATCTTCAACGTTCCGAACGCGACCAAGCTCTATGGTTTCGAAGCGTCGGCACAAGGATCGTTCGATCGTTTCCAGTTCGATTTCTCGACCTCGATTTCGCATTCCGAAGTCGGCCAGTTCTTCGCGCGTGATCCGCGGCTGGCGACGACCGGCGTCTGCGATGCCGCGTCCGGTCCGGCGACGGCGGCGGGCTGCATCAATCTCGGCGGCCGTCGCCAGAGCTATTCGCCGCAGTTCACGGTAAGCGCCGGTGCGCAATATGCGATCCCCGTCCGCGACGGGATCACGCTCACGCCGCGGGTCGATTTCGCGCACATCTCGGGCGTCTGGGGTACGTTGTTCCAGCAGCGGCAGCTCGGCGACTATCTGGGCGAGCGCAACATCCTGAACGCGCAATTGACCCTGGCGATGCGCGGCGACTGGTCGATCGCGGGATACGGCACCAACCTGACCGACCAGCATTATATCGGCTCGCTGAACGGCATCCGTCGCCTCGCGGCGGCACCGCGCCAGTACGGCATCCGCGTCACCAAGACGTTCTGATCCCGGATCGGGCGTGTCGGGCGGCGTCATCGCCGCTCGACACGCCTAAGTGATTTGTCTCGTGCCAATTTCGCTGCAGCGCGATATGATCGCCCCGCCCGCCGACGGAGGATCGATGACCAAGATTGCGGAGAAACCCCGGCGGACCAAGGCCGAACAGCGCGCCGAGAGTCTCGAACAGATTCTCGACGCCGCCGAATATCTGTTTTCCGAAGGCGGGCTGCACGGCGTGACGTTGAAGGACGTCGCCAAGCGCGTCGGCGTCCACACCTCGCTGCTGCATTATTATTTCGACGACAAGAAGGCGCTGTTCGACGCGGTGGTCGCGCGCCGCGCGCCGATCACGACCGAGCGGCGGATGGCGGCGCTTGCCGCCTATGAGCAGGAGTGCGACGGCAAGCCCACGGTCGAGGGTGCGCTGCATGCCTATCTCGACACCGATCTCGATCTCTACAGCCAGTCCGACGATGGTTGGCGGCGCTACGGTGCGCTCGGTGCGTTGATGAGCAATACGCCCGAATGGGGGGCGGAGTTGATGGACACGCATTTCGACGTGGTCGTGCTGCGGCTGATCGGTTTGCTGAAACAGGCATTGCCCGATTGCGCGGAGGAGGACCTGTTCTGGGGCTACCACTTCGTCACCGGCGCGCTGATGCTGACGCTGGCGCGCACCGGGCGGATCGACAAATTGTCGCACGGCTTGTGCCGGTCGGACGATTTCGCCGCGGTGAAGGCGCGGATGGCGACCTTCATGGCGGCTGGTTTCATCGCGACCTGTGCCGCGCGCAAGGGCGAGCGAGACCAGGCGACATGAACGTGCGGCGGCTGGTCTTTGCCGCCGCGTTGATTGCCGCGCCGGCGCTGGCGCAGGATAGTGCGCCCGTCGGCATCGTCGCCGATCCGTGTATTGGCGTTCCTTTCATGCCGTCATCGATGATCGATTATTTTCGTTCTCTGCTGGCCGGGAAACCGATGCCGCCGCCGGCCGCCGATATGGCGGCGTACAAGGCGGCGCAGGACGCGATGAAGGGCCGCGACTGGGCAGATCTGTGCCATTATCGGGCGGATAATCGGAAGGTGGCGAAGTTGCCGCAGTGGGAGCGTCGTGTCGTCTATATGGGCGATTCGATTACCGAGGCTTGGCGGCTGGCCGATCCCGAATTCTTTACCGGCGGGCGGATCAATCGGGGCGTCAGCGGGCAGACGACCGCGCAGATGTTGCTGCGATTTCAAGGGGATGTGATCGCGTTGCGCCCGGCGATGGTGCACATCATGGCCGGGACCAACGACATTGCCGGCAATACCGGGCCGCAGAGACTCGAGGACGTGCAGAACAACATCGTCGCGATGGTGACGTTAGCGAAGGCGAACCATATCCGCGTCGTGCTCGCCTCCGTGCCGCCGGCGTTGAAATTCCCGTGGCGGCCTGCGCTGGCCCCTGAGCCGCAGGTGCGCGCGCTGAACGCGTGGCTGAAGGATTATGCGGCCCGGATCGGCGCGACCTATGTCGATTATCATGCGCTGCTGGCGACGCCGGACGGCGCGATGCAGCCGGCGATGACGCTGGACGGCGTGCATCCGAACGCCAAAGGCTATGGTGCGATCAAGGCGTTGAGCGCGTCGGTCACGGCCGAATAGACCGAGCTTCCCACCACATTGATGAATGCCGGATATGACGGCATGCCAATTGCGCGGCCTAATGGCGTGGTCGTCGCACCCCTATCTCCCGAGCATCGCAACACGATACAGGAGACATGGCCATGCAGACGCGCAAATTGGGACGGAACGGTCCGGAGGTTTCGGCGATCGGCTTCGGCTGCATGGGGCTCGATTTCGCGTACGGCCCGGCGCTCGGCCGCGACCAGAGCATCGCGCTGATCCGCCAGGCGGTGGAACGCGGCGAGACGTTCTTCGACACCGCCGAAGTTTACGGCCCGTACACCAACGAGGAGATCGTCGGCGAAGCGCTGGCCCCGGTGCGCGACCGGGTGACGATCGCGACCAAATTCGGCTTCGACATCGTCGATGGCAAGAATGTCGGCACGAACAGCCGGCCCGAGCATATCCGGGCGGTGGCGGATGCCTCGCTCAAGCGGCTCGGCGTGGATACAATCGATCTGTTTTATCAGCACCGCGTCGATCCCAACGTGCCAATCGAGGACGTCGCCGGGACCGTCAAGGATCTGATCGCGGCGGGCAAGGTGCGCCATTTCGGCATGTCCGAAGCCGGCGCGCAGACGTTGCGCCGGGCGCATGCGGTGCAGCCGGTGAGCGCGACGCAGAACGAATATTCGCTGTGGACGCGCGACGTGGAAAGCAACGGCATCCTCGACACGTGCGAGGAACTGGGCATCGCTCTGGTCGCGTTCAGCCCGCTCGGCCGTGGCTTCCTGACCGGCGCGATGAGCAAGGACACGCAGTTCGGCGAGGGTGATTTCCGCAAGACCCTGCCGCGCTTCACGCCCGAGGCGATGGACAAGAACCAGGTGCTGATCGACCTGCTCAAGCGGATCGCGGGCGACAAGGAGGCGACGCCGGCGCAGGTCGCCTTGGCGTGGATTCTCGCGCAGAAACCGTGGATCGTGCCGATCCCGGGCACGACCAAGCTGCATCGTTTCGAGGAGAATATCGCGGCGGCCAATCTCGTGCTGAGCGATGCCGATCTGGGCGAGATCGCCGGCGCGCTGTCCGACATCGATGTCGAGGGCGCGCGTTATCCCGAGCAGTTGATGGCCTCGGTCGGGCGGTGAGCCCGAACGACCGTCTGCACGATCAGCGGTCGTGCAGGCGGTCGAGCGCGATTCCGGCGAGGTTCTGCGTCCGCTTGATGTAGCGGACCAGCGGTGGCGGGTCGGCGAGTGCGCGGAACGCCGGCATGTGGTTCAGGCCGGCACCCCGGCATTTGACCGTGGCATTGGCCTGCCCGATCACGGCGGCGGAATCGCCGAGCAGGACGAAATCGGTCAGTGCCCGTTCCCGCGCGAGGCGTAGCGCGTGGATCAACGCGAGCCACTCCGCGTCCATGCTCGTGCCGAAACCGAGATCGCGCACGACATGCGCCTGCCCGGCGATCACCACCGCGATCTCCATCGCGCCGGGATTGGGGCGGCAGCCGCCGTCGAAGAAGATCTTGGTGCGCATGATGGGGAGGTGGGTCAGAGCCTGTTTTCGTAAGCGGCTTTCCTTACACCGTTCGTGCTGAGCTTGTCGAAGCACGTGCCCCGAACACGCCCTTCGGCCAAGGTCCCACGAAAGTACTACTTTCGTGGGTGCCCGGCGGGCTCAGGGCGAACGGAGGTGGGTGAGGGCAGGTGGGAGAGTTTCAATCCTCTACCAGCATCGCAGCCAGCGCCGGTGATATGTGCTCTGCGGTGGTGCCATCGCACACCGTCACGATACGCGCCGCAATGCCCTGTTCGTGGGCCAGCGCAATCCCATAATCCGCCCCCAACACCGTAAGCGCCGTCGCCCATGCGTCCGCAGCCAGTGCGGAGGCGTGGATCACGCTCGCCGAAACTACGCCGTTGGCGGTGGGCCAGCCGGTGCGTGGATCGATCGTGTGGCTCCCGCGCCGGTAATCGCCCGAGGTCGCTACCGCCAGACCGTGCAGCGCGACCCGCATCGGCGCGAGCGTCTGGCCGGGCGGGACTTCGAGATCGACCCACCACGGCTGACCATCCGGCCGCACGCCGCGCCCAACCAATTCGCCGCCGATCTCGACCAGTGCGTGGGCGATGCCCGTTGCGCCAAGCAGGTCGGCGACGGCATCCACCGCATGACCCTTGGCGATGCCGGACAGATCGAGCGACAGGCTGCCGGGCTGACGCAGGCGGCGATCGGCAGGCGTGAAGGTCAGCCGGTGCCAGGCCGATATCCCGAGTGCCGCATCAATCTCCGCCGCGATCGGCGCACGATCGGCCGGCACGGGACCGAAGCCGTGCAGATCGACCAGTCGGCCGATCGCGGGATCGAATGCGCCGCCAGTGGCTTCCGCGATCGCGAGCCCCACGGACATGACGTGCGCGAAATCAGGCGGCAGCATTGTCCAGTGTCCACCGGGCGATCGATTGAACTGGTAGAGGAGCGAGGTCGGCGACCAATGGCTCATCTCTGCGACGATGCCGTCCAGCCGCGCAACGATCGCGGCGTGAACCTCCGCCGTTGTCAGCCCCGGTGGCAGGACGGCGCGCACGGTCCAGCCCGTCCCCATCGTCTCGCCGCCGAGATCGGTGATCGCTGCGGCGGAATCGAGCCCGACGAACGCCGCCGGGGAGATCGACGCGGGCAGGGCGACTCTTGGCTCAGGATCATTCGGCATGATTATCTCGCGAATGATTCTGCGCCGCTCCATATCTAACGTCATCCTGAACTTGTTTCAGGATCCAGGCGCGGTCTTTCGCCAAACGGACACCTTCATTGGGTCAACTGACCGCGCCTGGATGCTGAAACAAGTTCAGCATGACGGCAATTGTTGAGGCCTCACGGCGTCAGCACTTCCAGCGTCGTGATGTAGCTCATCCGCCGCTCGGTCGCGCGCGGGGTGGTGGTCTTGGCGTCGGTCGCGGTGGCGTTGAGCCAGTACATGCCGGCGGTCGGCCATTTCACGCTGAGCACGCCGTCCGCGCCCGTCGTCAATTCCACCGCGCCTTCGGCATTGCGATAGCGCTTGCCGCCGGGGATCACCGTCACCTTCAGGCCGGCGGCGGGCTTGCCGTCGATCAGGAACTTGAACTTCGCCGTCTCGCCCGCGACCAGTTCGTCGGGGTGCGTGACGGGGGCGAATTCCAGGCCCTTGCCGGTCGTCGCGAACACGGTCGTCGTCGGTTCGCCCGTGGTGAGGAACACCTCGTTGCGCATCGATACCTCGGCGATCTTCACGTCGGTGGCGTTGGCGGGAATGTCGGCGACGCTCAACGGTGCCGGCATGCCCGGGCGCGGCGGGCCGCCACGGCCACCGACGCGCTTCTCGACGCCGTCCACCTTGAAGCTGCCCATCACGTTCGACATGCCCGTGCCGACCTTCCACGTGCCGGGCTTGTCGAGTTCGATATCGAACACCGAACGGTAGCGCCCGGTCGACGGGTTCTGCAGCTTGCCCTCGCTGCCGTCGGGCTGCCACACCTTCACGCCATCGAGCCGCAGCGGCTGATGATCGGCGAAGAACAGGTCGTTCGACACAGCGGCGTCGATCGTCACCCAGGCGTCGGGGCCGGAGAAGACGGTGCCCGAGGGCAGCAGCCACATGCGGTGGGCGGAAAGCATCGCGGGCACCGAGACCAAGGCGACGGCGGCGAGCAGGCGAGTGGTGATGCGCTTCATGGGGATCGGTCCTCTTAGCGGGCGGAAACGGTGACGGCGCCGAGCTCGGCCTTGCCGGAGCCGCGCGCGGCGGGGTTGGGGACGGTGAGCGGCAGGGTGATGAGTTCGCGCCCGCCGGTTTCGCGCGCGGCCTCGACGTTCAGCACGTACTGGCCAGGCTTGATGTTGGCGGGCAGCGCCACGTTATATTGGCCGGGCGCGCGGGTCGCGCCGCTGACGCCGTCGGCCGGCACCGTCATCGATCGGCCGCCCTTGCGCCACCATGCGCGCAGATCGGCGAGATATTTCGTGCCCGCATCCTTGCCGGTCTTCTTGTTCTCGTACCAGAGCGCGATCGTGCGCGCAGCGCCGCCGCCGACAGGTTCGAGCCAGATCGCCACATAGGGCCGGTGATATTCGGCGACCTTCTGCGCGGGAATCGTGACGGTGATGGTGCCCGCCATCGCCGGCGACGCCAGCACGCCGCCCAACAAAACCAGTTTAGATGCACGCATGACGGCTTGTCCCTTTTTAGTGGATGAAGAGGATGATGAGCAGCACCGGCACGACCAGCCCGGCGGCGACGATCGGCCAGGTCGTCGGGCGGTGTCGCGCATGGAGTTGCAGCAACAACAGCCCGGTCAGCGTGAACAGCACGCACGCGCCCGCGAAGATGTCGATGAACCAGCTCCACGCCGCGCCGGAATTGCGGCCCTTATGCAGATCGTTGAGATAGGCGATCCAGCCGCGATCGGTCTTTTCTGACGTAATCCGGCCGCTGGTGCGATCGATGCTGACCCAGCCGTCGCCGCCGGGGCGGGGCAGGGCGACATAGACTTCGGCATCGGACCATTCGCCGGGCTTGCCGGCGGGATCGAGGCCCACCGCCTGCTTCACGGCAGCGGCAACCGGCGCGGGCAGGGGGGCATCGCTGGCGGCGGGCGTCTTCAACTGGATCAGGAGTTCGGGCGGCAGCGTGCCGGCCTTGTCGGCCACGACCGGCGTGGCGTTGATCGATGCGGCATGATTGAGCGTGATGCCGGTGATTGCGAACAGCAGCATCCCGATCAGCGAGACGGCGGCGCTCATCCAGTGCCAGGTGTGTAACTGCTTTAGCCACCAGCCGCGCCATTTGCGTTTCGGTTTGCGCGGCGGCGGCACCGTGATGGGTTCGTGGCGAGTCACGTCCGCCGCCTAGCGGGATCGCGCGGCGATTTCAATATTGTTGCGAATGATTATCATGTTCATGGGGAAGCCGCTCTATCGTCGTCCTCGCGCAGGCGGGGATCCATAATCTCTCCGGTCGCTTTAAGGAGGGATAAGTGTGCCAGTATGGATTCCCGCCTTCCCGGGAATGACGAATACGGAGCACAGCACCCGAACAGGTCCGGGGTGACGAAGGTGGGAACGCCCTCTAGGGTCGGCCGATGCAGCGTGAAGACCTGGTCGACCTGAATGCCTTCATGGCCGTGGCGGAGGCGCGCAGCTTCACGCGGGCGGCGGCGCGGCTGGGCACGTCGCAATCCGCGCTCAGCCATACGGTGCGACGGCTGGAGACCCGGCTCGGCGTGCGGCTGCTGACGCGCACCACCCGCAGCGTCGCGCCGACGATCGCGGGCGAGCGATTGCTCGCCACGCTCGGCCCGGCATTCGACAGTATCGGGGCGGAGCTGATGTCGCTCGGCGATCTGCGCGATCGGCCGACGGGCACGATCCGCATCACCACGTCGGAACATGCCGCGACGACGATCCTGTGGCCGGCGCTCGAACGCTTCCTGCCGGCCTATCCTGACGTGCAGGTAGAACTGAGCATCGATTCCAGCCTGACCGATATCGTGACCGATCGCTTCGATGCCGGGGTGCGGCTGGGCGAGGCGCTGGCGCGGGACATGGTCGCGGCGCGGATCGGCCCGGACATGACGATGGCGGTGGTGGGGTCGCCGGACTATTTCGCGCGGCATCCCGCGCCGCTGACGCCGCAGGATCTGGCGGCGCACAATTGCATCAATCTGCGCATGCTGAGTTCGGGCGGGCTGTACGCCTGGGAATTGGAGCAGGGCGATCGCGAACTGCGCGTGCGCGTCGAGGGGCAGTTCGCCTGCAACAATTCGACGATGATCGTACGCGCGGCGGCGAGCGGGCTGGGGCTGGGCTTCGTGATGGAAAGCGCGGTGAGCGAGCATCTGCGCGACGGCCGGCTGGTGCGCGTGCTGGAGGAATGGTGCCCGTCGTTTCCGGGCTATCATTTGTATTATCCGAGCCGGCGTCAGCCTTCGGCGGCGTTTTCGCTGTTGGTGGAGGCGTTGCGGTATCGGGACTAGCGACCGGCGAGGTTCTTGTTCACACCCAGCGCCACCAGCGTCCCGATCGCGCCCGACAGCAGGTACAGCCCGGCCGCCAGCAGCCCAAGCCGCGTCGCCAGCAGCAGCGCCACCAAAGGTGCGAAGCCCGCGCCGAACAGCCATGCCAGATCCGAGACCAAAGCCGATCCGGTATAGCGCGATTCGGTCGAGAAACTGGACGCCACCGCGCCCGAGGATTGCCCGAACGACAGGCCGAGCAGCGCGAAGCCGATGATCATGAACGCTGCCGCGCCGACCTCGCCCGTGTCGAGCAATTGCGGGGCGAAGCCGCTATACACCGCGATCGCCGCCGCCGAGACGCCGAGCACCGAGCGGCGGCCGTAGCGATCCGCCAACAGGCCCGAACTGACGATCGCGATCAGCCCGACGGTCGCGCCGACGATCTCGACCATCAGGAAGCGCGGCGCGGTCTCGGCGGTGAACAGCACCACCCACGATAACGGGAACACCGTGACCATGTGGAATAGCGCGAAGCTGGCGAGCGGGGCGAAGGCGCCGACGACGATCTTCCACCCGTCCGACCGGATCGTCGCGGTGACGCGCGAGGGCTGCAATTCCCGGTTGCGGAACAGGGTGTCGTATTCCGGCGCGACGACCATGCGCAGGCGCGCGAATAATGCCACCACGTTGAGCGCGAAGGCGACGAAGAACGGATAGCGCCAGCCCCAGTCGAGGAAATCCGCCGACGACAGATTGGCGAGGAAATAGGCGAACAGCCCGCTCGCCACGATCAGGCCGAGCGGCGCGCCGAGTTGCGGGATCATCGCATACCAGCCGCGATGCTTTTCCGGCGCGTTGAGCGCGAGCAGCGAGGCGAGCCCGTCCCAGGCGCCGCCGAGCGCGATGCCCTGGCCGATGCGCAGCACGCACAGGATCGCCGCCGACAGTGCGCCGACCTGAGCGTAACCGGGCAGGAACGCGACCGCGACGGTGGAGGTGCCGAGCAGGAACAACGCGATCGTCAGCTTGATCCCACGCCCGTAATTGCGATCGACCGCCATGAAGATCAGCGACCCGATCGGCCGGGCGATGAACGCCAGCGCGAAGATCGCGAACGACCAGAGCGTACCGGTCAAACGGTCAAGATAAGGGAACACGATCTGCGGGAAGACCAGGACCGAGGCGATGGCATAGACGAAGAAGTCGAAGAATTCCGACGTGCGCCCGATGATCACGCCGATCGCGATCTCGCCGGGATGCACCTGATGATCGCCGTGCGAGTTGATCGCGCGGGCATCTTGCTCGATCTGGGTCGAGGATGCGTTGGTGGCCATCCGGCGGGTTCCGTCCTTGAATTCGATCCTGCCTTGTAGCGCGGGATCGACGCGGATGGGCATAGGACAAATTGTCCAATCGCGATGCACGGGGTGCAGGCGTAGGCGGCGACGATGTTCTCGAACCGCCTTCGCCGCAGTCTTGCGGGCACCATCGCGCCACTGGCGCTCCTCGCGCTCGGCGGATGCGGCATGCAGGTGCTCGATCCCGCCGGCGATGTCGCGCGGCAACAGGCGCACATCCTGCTCGTCTCGACCGGGTTGATGCTGCTGATCATCATCCCCGTGATGGCGCTGACCGTCTTGTTCGCCTGGCGCTATCGCGCATCGAACAAGGCGGTCGAGCACAAGCCGGACTGGGATCATTCCACGGGGCTGGAACTGGTCATCTGGGCCGCGCCGTTGCTGATCGTCATTGCCTTGGGCGCGATCACCTGGATCAGCACGCACACGCTCGATCCCTATCGCCGGCTGGGCCGGATCGCGCCGGGCCAGGCGGTGGCGGCGAATGCCAAGCCGCTGGAGGTTCAGGTCGTCGCGCTCGATTGGAAATGGCTGTTCATCTATCCCGAACAGGGCGTCGCGACGATCAACCAGCTGGTGCTGCCGCTGAACCGCGAGGTGCGCTTCAGCATCACTGCCAGCAACGTGATGAACTCCTTCTACATCCCTGCGCTCGCCGGTCAGATCTACGCCATGCCGGGCATGGAGACGAAGCTGCACGCGGTGCTGAACAAGGCTGGACGGTTCGAGGGCTTCTCCGCCAATTATAGCGGTGCCGGATTCTCGGGCATGAAGTTCGCCGTCACCGGGACCAGCGACGCGGGCTTCGATAGCTGGGTGGCGCGCACCAGGACCGGCGGCGGGCTGATCGATGCAAAAGCCTACCGCGCGATCGAACGGCCGAGCGAAAACGTCGCGGCTCTGCGCTGGTCCTCGGTCGAGCCGAAGCTGTTCGATCGCATCGTCCAGATGTGCGTCGTGCCCGGCACGCAATGCATGGCCGAGACGATGGCGCACGACATGCAGGGCAAGATGGGCGGCACGATGGGCCATGCCATGCCCGCACCGGCCAACGACAATGCCCAGCCGAACGAAACGGAAGGCGCATTGCTCCGCGATCCGAAGGAGCTGGGCAAGTCGGCCCGCCCGCCTGCCGCCTCCACACCCGTCGATCCCGCCACTCACCCAGATCATCGCTAAGGCCGATCATGTCCCCTGAGCTTCTCAAGATCCTGTTCGGGCGCTTCACGCTCGATGCGCTGCCGCTGCACGAGCCGATCGTCGTCATGACGTTCCTGGCGGTCGCGGCGGGCGGTGCGGCGCTGGTCGCGGTGCTGACCTATTACAAGGTGTGGGGCTATCTGTGGACCGAGTGGTTCACCAGCGTGGATCACAAGCGGATCGGCGTGATGTACATGATCCTCGGCCTGATCATGCTGCTGCGCGGTTTCTCCGACGCGATCATGATGCGGCTGCAACAGGCGATGGCGTTCGGCGCGAACGACGGATATCTGCCCGCGCACCATTACGACCAGGTGTTCACCGCGCACGGCGTGATCATGATCTTCTTCGTCGCGATGCCGTTCGTCACCGGCCTGATGAACTTCGTCGTGCCGCTGCAGATCGGCGCGCGCGACGTGTCCTTCCCGTTCCTCAACAATTTCAGTTTCTGGATGACCGCGTGTGGAGCGGCGATCGTGATGATGAGCCTGTTCGTCGGCGAATTCGCCACCACCGGCTGGCTCGCCATGGCCCCGCTATCGGGGATCGATGCGTCGCCCAGCGTGGGGGTCGATTACTATATCTGGTCGTTGCAGATCGCCGGTGTCGGCACCTTGTTGTCCGGGATCAACCTGGTCGCGACGATCGTCAAGATGCGCGCGCCGGGCATGACGATGATGAAGATGCCGGTGTTCACCTGGACGGCGCTGTGCACGAACATCCTGATCGTCGCCGCCTTCCCGGTGCTGACCGCGGTGCTCGCCTTGCTCGGGGCCGACCGCTATCTCGGCACGCACTTCTTCACTAACACCATGGGCGGCAACCCCATGATGTATGTGAACATGATCTGGATCTGGGGCCATCCGGAGGTCTACATCCTGATCCTGCCGGCGTTCGGCGTGTTCAGCGAAGTCACCTCGACGTTCAGCGACAAACGGCTCTTCGGCTATACCTCGATGGTCTATGCGACGCTGGTCATCACGATCCTGTCGTACCTCGTCTGGCTGCACCATTTCTTCACGATGGGGTCGGGGGCCAGCGTCAACAGCTTCTTCGGCATCACGACGATGATCATCTCGATCCCGACGGGTGCGAAGATCTTCAACTGGCTGTTCACGATGTATCACGGCCGCGTGCGCTTCGAACTGCCGATGATGTGGACGATCGCCTTCATGCTGACCTTCACGGTGGGCGGGATGACCGGCGTGCTGCTCGCCGTGCCGCCGGCCGATTTCGTGCTGCACAATTCGCTGTTCCTGGTGGCGCATTTCCACAACGTGATCATCGGCGGCGTGGTGTTCGGCATGTTCGCCGGCATCACCTACTGGTTCCCGAAGGCGTTCGGCTTCAAGCTCGATGAATTCTGGGGCAAGTGCGCGTTCTGGTTCTGGGTCTCGGGCTATTGGTTCGCCTTCACCCCGCTCTACGTCCTCGGGCTGATGGGCGTGACGCGCCGGCTGCGCCACTTCGACGATCCCAGCCTGCAGATCTGGTTCATCATCGCGGCGTTCGGCGCGTTCCTGGTCGCACTCGGCATCCTGTCGCAGCTGATCATGTTCTATGTCAGCATCCGCGATCGCAATACCGATCGACTGCGCGACACGACCGGCGATCCGTGGGGCGGGCGCACGCTGGAATGGGCGACCAGCTCGCCGCCGCCGGCGTACAACTTCGCCTTCACGCCGGTGATCCACGATCTCGACGCGTGGTACGACATGAAGAGCCGCAACCATGCACGCCCGACCAGCGGCTTCCGCGCGATCCTGATGCCGCGCAACACGCCGACGGGCCTGTTCCTGGCGGTGTTGAGCGCGGTGTGTGGCGTGGCGTTGATCTGGTACGTCTGGTGGCTCGCCGTGCTGGGCCTGATCGGCATCGTCGGCGTCGCGATCCACCACAGCTTCAACTACGACCGCGAGTTCCACATTTCGCGCGACGATATCGTGACGTCCGAGGATGCGCGCACCCGCAGCCTCGCGGCACTGGAGGGCTGATCATGGCACAAGCCCAGGCACAGACACACGCGGCCCACGACCGTGAGGTTTTCTACCTCGCCGACGAACACGATCACGAGGCCGGCGGCAGCACGATGCTCGGCTTCTGGATGTACCTGATGAGCGATTGCCTCATCTTCGCGATGCTGTTCGCCTGTTATGGCGTGTATGGCGGCAGCTATGCCGGCGGGCCGACCCCGGGGGAGATTTTCGAACTGCCCTTGGTGGCGGTGAACACGACGATGCTGCTGCTGTCGTCGATCACCTATGGCTTCGCGATGCTGGCGATGGAGGAAAAGCGCAAGACCAACACGCTCGCGTGGCTGGCGATCACCGGACTCTTCGGCCTGTGCTTCATCGGCATCGAACTCTACGAATTCTCCGCGTTGATCCATGAAGGCGCGACGCCGCAGCGTAGTGCGTTCCTGTCGTCCTTCTTCCTGCTGGTCGGCACGCACGGGCTGCACGTTTCGCTCGGCATCGTCTGGCTGGTGACGCTGATGGCGCAGGTCGGGCGTTTCGGGCTGACGGTGGCGAACAAGCGCCGGCTGATGTGCCTGTCGCTGTTCTGGCATTTCCTCGACGTCATCTGGATCGGCGTCTTCACCTTCGTCTATCTGCTCGGAGTCCTCAGATGAGCGCAGCCAATACTCATGATCACGATCAC
Source organism: Parasphingomonas caseinilytica (assembly GCF_036663755.1). NCBI lineage: Bacteria > Pseudomonadati > Pseudomonadota > Alphaproteobacteria > Sphingomonadales > Sphingomonadaceae > Parasphingomonas > Parasphingomonas caseinilytica. The sequence goes on along the minus strand of NZ_JAXOJL010000003.1, from coordinate 235,950 downwards.
GATCACGATCACGATCACGATCATGACGCGCCGGGCCACGGCACGCGCAAATCCTATCTGATCGGCTTCGCGCTGTCGGTGGTGCTGACCGCGATCCCGTTCTGGCTGGTGATGAGCGGCGCGATCGCCGACAAGCAGGTGACGGCGCTGATCATCATGGCCTTCGCCCTGGTGCAGGTCATCGTGCACATGATCTACTTCCTGCACATGAATACGCGGTCGGAAGGCGGCTGGAACATGATGGCGCTGATCTTCACGATCGTGCTGGTCGCGATCGCCTTGGTCGGGTCTTTATGGGTGATGCACCACATGAACCTCAACATGATGCCCGGCATGATGACGACCGAAACGAGCGCGATGTGACGCGCTGGATCGCCGGAGCGCTTGCGCTGCTGGCGATCGCCGGGCTGATCGCGCTGGGCGTGTGGCAGCTCGAGCGGCGTACTTGGAAGCTGGCGCTGATCGCGCAGGTGGAGCGCCGATTGGCCGCCGCGCCGATCAGCGCGCCGAGGCCGGCGGAATGGCAGCGGATCGGGCGCGACGATGCCTATACCCGGGTGAAGGTGCGCGGTGTGTTCGCGGAAGGTCGCGAGACGCTGGTGCAGGCGGCGACCGCACTAGGTGCCGGCTATTGGGTGCTGACCCCATTGGTGACGGATCGTGGCTTCACCGTACTGGTCAATCGCGGCTTCGTGCCGCCCGAAGGCAAGATCAGGCGGCAACGGCTATCGGGCGAGGTGACGATCACCGGCCTGCTGCGCGTCAGCGAACCCGGCGGCGGTTTCCTGCGTCACAACGATCCGGTCGCCGACCGCTGGTATTCGCGCGATGTCGCGGCGATCTCGGCCAAGCGCGGCCTGAATAGCACCGCCCCCTATTTCATCGACGCCGACGCGGCGTCCGAACCCGGATCACCACGCGGCGGGCTGACGGTGATCGCGTTCGCCAACAACCATCTGCAATATGCGCTCACCTGGTTCGTCATGGCCGCGATGCTCGCGGCGGCGAGCCTGTGGATAGCGTTCGGGCGCGGGCGGCCCTAACGTCGGGCGCATGGCCGAGGCGCGCATCTTCAACTGGCGGGATCAGGCGCTGCGCAGCGCCGATGCGGTGGGCACGCGCAACATGCTGCTGCTCACGCATCTGCGCTGGATCGCGGTGCTGGGGCAGGTCGGCACGATCATGGTCGTCCATTTCCTGATGCATGTCAGCCTGCCGGTCGGGCCGATGATCGCGGTGGCCGGCGGGCTGGCCGCGCTCAATGTGGCGACCCTCGTCGCGCTCGTGCGCGGGCGGGAGGTGGCGAATTGGGAATTGTTCGTCGCGATGCTGATCGATTTCGCGGCGCTGACCGCGCAACTCTACATGAGCGGCGGCGCGACCAATCCGTTCGCCCCGATCGGCCTGTTGCAGGTGGTGATCGGCGCAGTGTTGCTGCGGCCATGGTCGAGCTGGTCGCTGGTCGCGCTGCACAGCGCGGCTTTCGGATTGCTCGCTTTGTATCACCGCGACCTGATCCTGCCGCCGGAATTGGCGAGCACGCTGTCGCCGGTGCATCTGCTGGCGAGCTGGATCAACTTCGTCCTCGCCGCCGTCCTGCTGGTGTTCTTCGTCACGCGCATCGGCCGCAACCTGCGCACGCGCGACGCGAGCCTGGCCGAGATGCGCCAGCGCGCGGCGGAGGAGGATCATATCGTGCGCATGGGGCTGCTCGCGTCGGGCGCGGCGCATGAACTCGGCACACCCTTGTCGTCGCTGTCGGTGATCCTGGGCGATTGGCGCCGTCAGCCCGCCTTCGCCGCCGATGCCGGTGTCGCGGAGGAGATCGGCGACATGCAGGCGGCGGTGGCGCGGTGCAAGGAGATCGTCGGCGGCATCCTCTACGCCTCGGGCGAGGCGCGCAGCGAGGATCTGGAACGCACGACGCTGCGCGCGTTCCTGCTCGGCGTGGTCGCGCAGTGGCGGGCGCAGCGGCCGGACCTGCTGACCTTCATCGATCGGCTCGGCGGCGACCGCGTCATCGCTGCCGATCGCACGCTCGCGCAAATCCTGACCAACGTGCTCGACAATGCCGCCGAGGCCGGCGCGACCCGCGTGGACCTGATCGCCGAGCGCACCGGCGGCGATCTGATGCTGACGGTGCGCGACGACGGGCGCGGCTTTCCGGCGGAAATGCTGGCGGGCGTCGGCAAGCCGTATCGATCGAGCAAGGACCGGCGCGGCGCCGGGCTGGGCCTGTTCCTGGCTGTCAACGTGATGCGCAAGCTCGGCGGATCGGTGGTGGTGCGCAACGCGGATGGGCGCGGCGCGGAGGTGACGCTGTCGGTGCCGCTCGCCGCGCTCGCGCTGGAGGATGGGGCGTGACGGGCCTGCGCCGATTGCTGATCGTCGAGGACGATGCCGGCTTCGCCCGCACGCTGACCCGCTCGTTCGAACGGCGCGGGTACGAGGTGCGCGCGCTGAACGACGCCGCTGGCCTGTCCGCGCTGCTGGAGGAATTCGTGCCCGGCTTCGCGGTGGTCGATCTGCGGCTCGGCGGGGCATCCGGGCTGACCTGCGTGCAGGCACTGCATGCGCGCGATCCGGCGATGCGCATCGTCGTGCTCACCGGCTTCGCCAGCATCTCCACCGCGGTCGAGGCGATCAAGCTCGGCGCGACCAACTATCTCACCAAACCCTCCGACAGCGACGATATCGAGCGCGCCTTCGGCCGGGTGGACGGGGACGCCGCCGCCGATCTCGCGGTGCGCCCGACCTCGATCAAGACGCTGGAATGGGAGCATATCCACCAGGCGCTGGCCGAGGCGGATTTCAACGTCTCGGAAGCGGCGCGACGGCTCGGCATGCATCGCCGCACCCTCGCGCGAAAGCTGGCGAAGAGCCATTTGCCGAAGTCGTGAATGTTACGGAAGAGCATTGAAAATAATGCCGAACTAAACCGGTGTTAAGTCGATGCCAGGCGCAATGGTGTCGAGAGCAACCGACGAGAATAGTGTCCGGCTTGCCCGTCGCTCGTGCTTACACTCGGCCGACGTGGATCTCATAAACGGCGGATTCTATCGATTGGCACGGTACGTGCTTCGTGATGTGTGAATAGTTCGACAACGGACATTCGCTGACACTTTATAACAGGGGAAAATCCATGCGTCTTGCCAAACTGCTTCTTGCCGGTGCCGCGCTCGTCGCCACCACCACCGCAGCGAATGCTACGGTCACCGTCTACACCACGCTGGCGGCATTCAATGCCGCTACCTCTGCGCTGGGCACCGACACGTTCAACACCGGCATCACACCGGGCGCAGCGCTGCCTGCCTCGCTGACCCGCACCGCGGGCGCTTATGGCTATACGGTCAGCGATTCGGCGACCGTTCTGTACGGTGCCGGCAGCACGGCGGATCCGTGGCTGTCGAACGACACGAACGCGGCGGTCATCACTTTCAACGCCTTCACGGGCGGCGTGAGCGCAGCCGGTGGCTTCTTCTTCGGCAGCAACGCTGCCGGGACGTTCGTGGCCGCCCCGCTGGGCATCACCGTCACGGCAACCGACGCCAGCGGCACGGTGACGCAGACCTTGATCAGCCCGACCCAGACCACGTTCCTCGGCTTCGTATCGACGGGCGCTCTCTCGTCGCTGACGGTTCAGGCAACGGTGTCGGGCTCGTCCTACTGGGCAACCGTCAACAATCTGGTCCTCGGGCAGCGCGCTGTTTCGGCGGTTCCGGAGACGGCTACCTGGGCAATGATGCTCGTCGGTTTCGGGATGATGGGCGCGTCGATCCGCTATCGCCGCCGCAGCACGAAGACCTCGTTCGCCTGATCGTTTTTCGAAGCCGATCGGGAAAGGCCGTCGACCGAAAGGTCGGCGGCTTTTTCGTTTTCCGGGGGGCGCGCCGGGCATCGCGCGATCGCCTGTTCAGTTACCGTCAGCGGAGGTCGCCGACAGCGTCTGTCAACATGCTTCGACGTCTGTAATAATTTCTTACAAATGCGTTAAAATTGCCCGCCCTTATTGGTTTTCCTCGCGGATTCCCGGGCTTGGCACAGAGCATGCAAAGCTATCCGCGGGATGCATAATCGGCGGCCGCGGGTCGTTGGGCAATAAAAGGGGATTCGATATGAAGTTCAAAGCTCTTCTGTGCGGTGGCGCGGCAATGGTCGCCCTCGCAACCGGCGGCGCCAACGCCGCGACGATCGTTCTGGTCGATCAGGGTTTCGCCGGCACGGCAGCCCAGCAGGCGCAGTTCCGCATGGGCTTCCAGATCGCAGCTGCCTATTGGGGCGCGACGCTGACGAACAACATCACGATCAAGCTGGGCGTTGGTACTGCGGCGCTCGGCACGGGCATCATCGGTTCCACTGGCAGCTCGGGCATGGATTACAGCGTCGCGAACTGGGAAGCTGGCGTCAACGCGACCAAGAGCAACTCGGCGACCGACACCGGCATCGTGCTGCCGACGCTGACCAACGGCGCGGCCGCGTTCATCACCAATGGCTCGAACGCCGGCGGCCTCGGCGTCAATTCCGCCACGCTGCGCTACGACAACGCCACGACCGGTGCCAACTCCATCAACAACAAGACGCTGTATCTCAATACGGCGAATGTGAAGGCGATCGGCGGGACCGCCGTATACGATGCGGCCAATACGCAGCAGCTCGACGGCCAGGTGCAGTTTAGCACCAACTTCAACTTCGATTTCAATCCGACCGACGGCATCACGGCGAACACGTTCGATTTCATCGGCGTGGCAATCCATGAAATCGGCCACGCGCTGGGCTTCGTCTCGGGCGTCGATTATCTGGACTATTTTGCTGGTCCGAACGGCAACACCACAACCGGCAACCAGTATAATTTCGACCAGACGTCGGTCTTCTCGGCGCTGGACATGTTCCGCTACAGCATCGATCCGACGAATCTGGTGCCGGGCACGCAGCCCGTGCTGGACCTTTCGATCGGTGGTACCAAATACTTCTCGATCGATGGCGGCCTGACCGCATTGTACGGCAACACGTTCTCGACCGGCGACTATAACGGTGACGGCAACCAGGCATCGCACTGGAAGGACACCCCAGGCTGCGCCATCGGCAACGGCATCATGGACCCGACGTTCTGCTTCGGTCAGACGGGGTATATTACCGCGCTCGACCTGGCGGCATTCGATGCGATCGGATACAACCTGGCTCTGGACTCGCGTGGTTCGACCTACCTGACCAGCACCGGCCAGATCTACACTCGCTTCGCCAACGCAGGTGCAGTGCCTGAGCCGGCAACTTGGGCGATGATGCTGATGGGCTTCGGCCTGGTCGGTGGCGCGATGCGCCGTCGCAAGGTGTCGACGACCGTTTCGTTCGCCTGAACCTCTTCAGTTAAACGGGGGGAAGAGCCGCCGGCCGAAAGGTCGGCGGCTTTTTCTTTGACCCCACCGGAGCGGCAATCGAATCACTCCGGCTTGGACGCCAGCCAGATCGTGTACGGCGTACGATCGCGGCCGCAGACGGCGGGAATGCTGGCCTGTTCCACGACGAAGCCGGAATTCTCGAGCCGCCCGACGAATGCATCGTCGTCATAGGCCGACCAGATCGCCAGCACCCCGCCCGGACGGAGCGCGGCATGCGCCGATCGCAGGCCCCAATTGCAATACAGCCGATCGTTGGCGACATGGATGAAGCCGTCCGGGCCGTTATCGACATCGAGCAGGATGCCGTCATACCCTTCGGACGCCTCCGCGATCACGTCGTGCACGTCGCGGATTTCCAGCGTCACGCGCGGATTGGTGAGATAATTGCCGAACAGATGCGCGAGCGGCCCGTTCGCCCAGGTGACGACCTGCGGCACCAGTTCCGCCACCACGATCTTCGTGCTGTCCGGAAACGCCGCGAGGGCCGCGCCCAGCGTGAAGCCCATGCCCAGCCCGCCGATCAGCACCCGGTCCCGTCGCGTGCCCATGTGCAGATGCGCGAGCGTGGCCAGAGCCTGTTCGGATTGCGGTGCCTCGCTGCCCATCAGTTCGTCTTCGCCGAACCGGATGGAATATTCCGGCCCCGAGCGTAACAGGCGGAGTTGACCGCCGCCGGGAATTTCCGCCGTATCGACGACTTCTACTGAATGCATATGGCCCCGTTCTTCGTAGCGTCGCGACGCAAGTGATTGCGTCGAAGTCTAGGATTGCGCCGATGCCCGGCGCGCCAACGCTTCCTCGACCGCGATCAGCCCCGCTGCGCTCTCGATCGCCAGATCCAGTGGCCGCCCGAGCCCGTCATGATCGGCGTTGAGGAAATCCATCGCGGCCCCGGCCCCGGCCCCGGAGAAGGAGCGCAAGGCGGCGGACACCGCACGCCCCTGACGGGCGGCCTGTTCGGCCGACAGCTTGGGCTGGTTGTGGCGCTTGGCGAAGCGGTTCTTGGCCGGCTTGTCGTAGAGCGAAGGGGCGTCGATCGCCGCAGGAGCGGCGGCTGCTGAAAATCCAGCCATCGGGCTTTTCCTTTATCGATTTGGAAATGGAGAGGGCGTCGGGAAGGGAGCGGTCAACGCCCCATGCGGCCGACCAGAGGCACGCGCGCCACGGTGCCGGTGATCAGTTTCGACTTGAACGCCTTGGCGATCACCGCCGTGTCATCCAGGTTCATCAGCACGACGCGGGTACCGCCGCTGCGCAGCGCCTCGATCGCGCTGATCGTCACGCCGTGGCGCGCGCACATCGCGGCGACATCGGCTTGGGGTACACTCAGGTTCAGTGCGCGAGACATGCAGCTTCCTCGGTATGAGCGGGAGCATCACGTCTCTCAGTCGCAGCCATGCCCGAAGCGTTGGCGCGATGATGTATATATGGGTATTATCGCTGCCGAAACAATCGCGGCACCGCGATTGCCCGTTACAACAGCTTGTCCAGCGTGATCGGCAGGTCGCGCACGCGCTTTCCGGTCGCGTTATAGACCGCGTTGGCGACGGCCGCGGCGACCCCGGTGATACCGATCTCGCCCACGCCGTGCGCGCCCATCGGCGTGTGCGGATCGGCGATGTCGGTCCAAATCACGTCGATCTCCGGCACGTCCAGATGCACTGGCACGTGATATTCGGCGAGACTTGGGTTCATGATCCGGCCGTTGCGCTCGTCGAACTGCGTCTCTTCCATCAGCGCCATGCCCAGCCCCATGATGATCCCGCCGCGGAACTGGCTGCGCGCCGTCTTGGGATTGAGGATGCGGCCGCAATCGAACGATCCCAGCACGCGGCTCACCCGCGTTTCGCCGGTGACGGCATTCACGCGCACCTCGCAGAAGATCGCGCTGTGCGAATGCATCGACCAGTGCATCAGTTCGAGCGGCGGCGATGCCTCCTTGGTCACGACGATGCTGTCGCGCTGCGCCCGGCCGAGGATCGAGGCATAGCTCTCGCGCCGGCCCGGTTCGTCGAGCTTGGCCAGGCCGCCATCTTCGCTGCCCACCTCGTCCGGCGACAGGCCGGCGAGCGGGGAATCGTTGCCGGCGAGCTTCAGCAATTCGGTGACCAGCGCGCGGTGTGCCGCGATCACCGCCGCGCCGATCGCCGCGGTCTGCTGCGATCCACCGGCGAGGATCGCGCCGGGGATGATCGAATCGCCGTAGCTGACCGACACCTGATCGAGCGGCAGGCCGAGCCGTTCGGCCGCGACCATCGCGGTGGTGGTGGAGGTACCCATGCCCATTTCCTGCGCGGCGACCTCGATCGTCGCGTGGGCGTCGCGCGTGAGCGTGATCCGCGCCGCTGCTCCCGGCATGCGATAATAGGGATAGGTGCCGGTCGCGCAGCCCATGCCGACCAGCCATTCGCCTTCACGCTGCGTGCCCGGCACAGCGTTGCGCGCGCTCCAGCCGAAAGCCTCGGCCCCTGCGCGCCACGCCTCGACGATATGGCGCGAGGAGAAGGGCAGGCCGGAGATCGGATCCTTGTCCGGCTCGTTCTTGATCCGCAATTCGATCGGGTCGATTCCCAAGTCGATCGCCAGTTCGTCGATCGCCGATTCCAGCGCGAACGTGCCGACGGATTCACCCGGCGCGCGCATGAATGTGTTGGCGAGCATGTTCATCGTCACCGTTTCGACCGACAGTTTCACACTATCCGAAGCGTAGGCCGAGCGCGTGCCGGCGATGAACGGTTCGGGCATATTGTTGTGCGGCGTCATCGCGATCGTGCCGGTCTGGATCAGCGACGTGAAATGACCGTCCGGCCCGGCACCGATCGCGACGCGCTGCTCGGTCAGCGTGCGTCCGCCGACGGTGCGATACACACCCTCGCGCGACAAGGTGATGCGCACCGGTCGTCCGGCCAGCTTGGCTGCGGCGGCGCCCATGATCTGGTGATCCCACAGGCATTTGCCGCCGAAGCCGCCGCCGACATAGGGCGAGGTGACGCGCACCTGTTCGGGCTTCAGATCGAACACGTCGGCGATCGTGATCGCCTCGGCGGTGACCAACTGGCTCGCATCGTGGATGATCAGTTCGCCGCCGACCCAGGCGATCGTCGTCGCATGCGGTTCGATCGCGTTGTGGTTGTGGCGCGGGGTGGTGTAGATGTGATCCACCCGGCGCGGGGCCTTTGCCAGTTCCGCCTCGGCATCGCCGATCTCGTTGAGCAAAGGCTGCCCCATGAACATGCCCGGCGTCGCACCCGCCGCCTTCGCGTCGGCGAACGAGGTGGTCGAGGGTTCGACGGCATAGGTCGCGACGATCAAAGATGCGGCATGATCGGCCTGTTCCTGCGTCTCCGCGAGCACCAGCGCGATCGGCTGGCCGTTCCAGTGGATGCGATCGTCCTGCAGGATCGGCAGGTCGGCCGGGCCGGCGGCGGTAGGCGACGATCCGAACACCGCCGGCTTGTTCATGCGCGGCGCGTTCTTGTGAGTCATCACGGTGACCACGCCCGGCGCGGCCTCGGCGGCAGCGGTATCGAGCGATGCGATGCGCCCGCGCGGGATCGTCGCGAAGGCCAAGGCGGCATAGGTCATGTCCTCGAACACGAATTCGGCGGAGAAGCGCGCGGCACCCTTCACCTTCAACGGCCCGTCGAGCCGCGATACCGATGTGCCGATCAACCCGTGCTTGCGCGCGATCAACGGGTCGGGCACGCCGCCGGGGATCCAGCTGTCGGGCGCGAGCGGCACCAGCTTTGCCATCGCGCCCTGCATCAGGCTCTGCGCCGTTTCCTTGGCGGTATCGAGAATGCTCATGCGGCGACTCCGGAAAGTTCGCCAAGGACGGCGACGAGGGTGCGCTTGGCGAGTTCGATCTTGAAGGCGTTGTCGCGCAGCGGCCGGGCATCGGCCAATTCGGCGATCGCGGCATCGCGGAACGCCTGTTCGGTTGCGGGACCGCCGCGCAACGCCGCCTCGGCCTTCAGCGCCCGCCACGGCTTGTGCGCCACGCCGCCGAGCGCGATCCGCACGTCCTTGATCCGGCCGTCCTCGATCTCCAGCGCCGCCGCGACCGAGATCAGCGCGAAAGCGTAGCTCGCCCGGTCGCGGACCTTGCGATAGGTGGAATTGGCGGCGAAGGGCAGGGGCGGCAGTTCGATTGCGGTGATCAGTTCGCCCGGCTCCAACACGGTGTCGAATTCGGGATGATCGCCCGGCAGGCGGTGGAGATCGACGAAGGGCAGGGTTCGCGCACCGCCTTTGCCCTCGAGATGGACGATCGCATCGGAAGCGGCGAGCGCGACGCACATGTCGGAAGGGTGCGTCGCGACACAGGCAGAAGAGGCGCCGAGGATCGCGTGGATGCGGTTGAACCCGTTCGCCGCATCGCAACCCTGGCCGGGGGTGCGCTTGTTGCAGCGCGAACCGTCGGTATCGTAGAAATAGGTGCAGCGCGTGCGTTGCAACAGGTTGCCGCCGACCGTCGCCATGTTCCTGATCTGCGCCGATGCGCCGGCCAGGATCGCGCGGGCCAGCATCGGATAGTGCGTGCGCACAACGCGATGTTCGGCCAGCGCGGTGTTGCGCACCGCCGCCCCGATCAGCAGGCCGCCGGTGTCGGTTTCCGTAATCGCATCGGAAAATCCGGTCACGTCGACCAATCGCTGCGGCCGCGCCACGTTTTCGCGCATCAGATCGACCAGATTGGTGCCGCCGCCGAGATAGGCGGTCGCGGCATCGGCATTTGCGCCGAGCCGCACGGCCTCGGCCGTATCGCCAGCGCGGGCATAATCGAACGGGGTCATGCCGCCATCTCCGCCGCGACCGTGTCGCGGATCGCATCGATGATGCCGTTATGCGCGCCGCAGCGGCACAAATTGCCGCTCATCCGTTCCTGCAATTCCTCGCGCGTCAGGATGATGTCGGCGGAGAGATCGGCACTGACATTGCTGGGCAGCCCGCGCTTCGCCTCGGCGGCCATGCCGATCGCCGAACAGATCTGGCCCGGCGTGCAATAGCCGCACTGGAAGCCGTCATGTTCGATGAACGCCTGTTGCAGCGGGTGCAGGCCGTGTTCGTCGGAAAGCCCCTCGATCGTGGTGACCTCGCGCCCGTCATATTGCACCGCCAGTGCGAGGCAGGATAGGATCCGCTGGCCGTCCACCAGCACCGTGCACGCGCCGCACGCGCCCTGGTTGCAGCCCTTCTTCGTGCCCGAGAACCGCAAATCCTCGCGCAGGAAATCCAGCAGCGACACGCGCGGATCGGCGGGCACCGCGAACTGCGATCCGTTGACGGTTATCGACATGGAGACCCTCCTGGCAGTTCACTTGGTGGCGGAACGATCATGGCCGCAACTTGTGCCATGATGCGCCTGCAGAAGGGCATGCGATAGTCGTTTGGCGGAATAGCCTAAGAAAAAATGGGCGACCGACACGGCCGATCGCCCGAAGCAACTTCAGAACTTGAAGTTGGCGCCGACCTTGAAGGTGCGGCCGACCGCGCCGATCTGATGATAGGTCGGGTTATAGTTCGCAGCGGCATAATTGCCCGCATTCAGCGGTGCCTTGGCATCGAGCAGGTTGATCACGTTGAAGTAGAACTGGAAGCGATCGTTCACGTCCACGCTGCCGACCAGATCGACGTCGATGAACGAATTGACCTTGCAGTTGAAGTTCGGATCGCTGCCCTGATATGTGCTGCTGCTCGCGCAGTCCGTACCGCCGAACTGGTCCTCGGCCACCGCTTTGAAGCCCTTGGTGTAATAGGCCGTGCTGGTCAGCGAATACGGCCCGTATTGCACCGTATTCTGCCAATTGCCGCGCCACTGCGGCGTGCCCGCGCCCGACGAGGTGACGTAAGGTGCCTGCGTACCGACGAAGTCCTGATACGCGCTGTTGGCGCTGGGCTTGAACTTGTAGCTCAGGATGTACGTCGCCTCGGCGCGGCTGGTCAGCTTCAGGTCGTCGGTCGGCTTGAACTGGACCTGTGCCGAGAAGTCGATGCCCTGCGTGCGCAGTGCCGCCGCATTGGCGAACGGCCCGTTGACGAACAGCACGCGGCGCGGCGCATTCGGGAAGGCCGGATCGACCGCGTCGAGCGTCACCGAATAGCCCGCCGGAAGCGCCGTACCGGCATAATAAGCCGACAGGGCATCACCCGATAGCGGGGCCGCCGAGATCACGTTGGTCTTGCGGATGTTGTAATAATCCGCCGTGAAGCTGAGCCAGCGGGTCGGCTGGGCGATGAAGCCGCCGGTGAAGCTGGTCGACTTCTCCGGCTTCAGGTTGGAATCGCCGATCGTCTGGAAACCGAAGCCATAGGTCTGGTTGTACGAGCTGCCGCCCGAGCAGGTGCCGTCGGCATTGCCCGTCGCGCCATGCTGCACCTGCAGCGAGCAGGGCGGGCGGCCGCTGGTGAAGCCCACCACCGAACCGCCGAGTTCGGCAAAGCTCGGTGCGCGGAAGCCCTTCGAGAAGGTGCCGCGCAATGCGATCTCGCGGATAGGCTGGAACTTCGCACCGATCTTGGGCGAGAAGTTGCTGAACCCGTCCGAATAATGATCGTACCGGCCCGATGCGTTGATCTCGAGCGAGGTCAGCACCGGCGCGTTCACCTCGAAATAGCCCGACGTGACGTAGCGATGGCCGATCGCGGTGAACTGGTTCAGCCCGATCGTCTGCGCATTGGCGTTCTGGTTGGGATCGTTGACCGCCTCGTAGCGGAACGATCCGCCGACGCCGAGTTGCAGGTCGCCGCCCGGCAGGCTGAACAGGTTCTTCGTCACCACGCCCTGCACCATGTCCAGATCGCTGGTCGCCCGCGTCGAGACACGCGGCGACAGGGCCGCCCGGGTCGCCGCCGAATTGAGGCTGGGGTTGACGAAATTGTAGCTGCCCGTGTTGATCGCGGTGATCAGCGCCGGCAGGTTGATGTAGCCGTCCTGATCGATATCGAGCCACGATTTGGCGGCGGTCGCATCGACCGAATAGGTCCAGCCGTCACCGAACTTGCCGGAAATGCCGGCCTGGCCGCGCAGCACCCGGTTCTTGTATTCGGAGCGCGTCGCGATGTCGCCGAACAGGTAGCGGATCGCCGCGGCCTGGCCGCTCGCCGCGAACGGGTTGTTCGGGTTGAGCTGTCCGTTGGTCAGCAATGCCGGCAGCACGATGCTGAGCGTGTTGACCGGATTGGCCGAGCGGATGTTGTTGGGGTTGCCGGACGAGATCACCGTATTCTGGAAATACGATACCGACGCATAGGCCTGCGAGCTGGCACCGATATCCGCCGTGGCGTGGATCGTACCGCCGAAGCGGGTCTGCTCCGGCTGGATCTGGGCATAATCGGACACCAGATTCTGTTCGCACCCGACGCCCTGCGATCCGGTCGTCCGCAATTGCCCGGCGGAACAGCCGTTCGGGTTCAGGATCTGCCACGGGCCGCTGGTCAGGCCGGAACCGGACAGCGGATTGCCGGCGATGGTCTGCTGGCTCGGCGCTACGATCGCGCTGGTCGTCGTGCCCGGCACGACCGAACCGGCATTGTTGTTGTCGCCGCCGATCCCCGACAGATCGTTGGTGTTGAAGGGATAGCCGCGATCGCGCGCCCAGATCGGGTTGTCGTGCTGATATTCGCCGCTGATATAGACGTTGTAGCCGTCTTCCTTCAGCTTGCCGTGGCCCGCCGTCAGCGTCGCGCGCTGCGTGCCGCCATCGCCGCGCTGCGTGACGCCGGCTTCGACCGTGCCCTGGATGCCGGTGATTTCCTTCTTGGTGATGATGTTCACCACGCCGGCGATCGCGTCCGCACCATAGCTGGACGAGGCACCGTCCTTCAGCACTTCGACCCGGTCGATCGTCGCATTGGGAATGGTGTTGAGATCGACGAACGAACGCTGGCCGTCATCCGCGAGCGGATAGGCGGCGGTGCGCACGCCATCGACGAGCGTCAGCGTCGAGTTCACCGTCAGGCCGCGCAGCGACACGGCCGAGGAGCCCGCACCGAAGCCGTTGGCGAAAGCGGTCGGGATCGAGCCCGAGCTGTCGGCCGAAATCGATCGCACCGCATCCGTCACGGTGGTGATGCCGGCGCGCGCGAGATTCTCCGAGGTCAGCACGGTCAGCGGCGACGGCGTCTCGGCATCGATGCGGCGACGGAAGAGGCTGCCGGTGACGACGATATTGCCTTCGTCGGCGGCGGCATCCGGTGCGGTGTCCGTCGTCTGTGGCGTGGCGGTTTGGGGCGTAGCGGTCTGGGGCGTGGCGGCGGGCGGCGCATCCTGCGCCATGGCGGGCAATGCGATGCCGGTTCCGGCGACGATCAGGATGGGCAGGGCGACTCCGCGCAGGAGGCTCTGGCGACGATTGCGACGATTATCTGTCATTGTGACGTTCCTTGGGCTTGACGATCCCATCCACCTGAAAGGCGGACGGGCACGACCGTCAGCGCCGACGCTCCTGCTCCCCCCAATAGGAGCCGCGCCGAATGTCCGGCGCCGCAATGCGAGCGGCGGGAGCATGCGTAAAGCTCGGCCCGTCGCAATTTTTGTAAATTTCTAACAGCGTGATAATTTGGTTACAGGATTGTTTCGAGATCGTAATCGAATGTAAATACGATCGATGGAGGCATCCGCGAGGCGCGCGGAGCTGTCGTCAGCGGGCGATCCGCACGACCGCGACCAGGCCGCCGCCGGGATGGTTCGACAGGCTTACCTGCGCACCGAACGTCTCCGCCTGCGCGCGCGCGATGGTGAGGCCGATGCCGGTGCCGTTGTCCATGCTGTCGCCACTTCCGCGGACGAAGGGCTCGAAAATCTTGGGCAGCAGATCTTCGGCGATGCCGGGGCCGTAATCGCGGATCGCGATCTCGATCGCGTCGGCGCGCCGCGTGCAGGACACGTCCGCGCCGCCACCATAGCGCACCGCATTGTCGATCAGGTTGGTCACGCAGCGTGACAGCGCATCGGGTTTCACCCGCGCCTGCGCGCCGCAGCCGCCGACGAAATGCACCTTGGCCCCGAATTCGGCGGCATCCTCGGCCAACGCCGACAACAGGGAATCGAGATCGATCACCGACCATTCCTCGCGACTCTCGCTGCTGCGCGCGAGATCCAGGCCATCACGCACCAGCGCCAGCGTCGCGCCGAGATCGGCGATCAGGCGATCCCGGAGCGCCACATCCTGCACCTGTTCGAGGCGCAGGCGGAGGCGCGTCAGCGGGGTTTGCAGATCGTGGCTGATCGAGGCGAGGATACGGGTGCGTTCGCGCACGCCTTCGCGCACGCGGTTCTGCATCGTGTTGAAGGCGATCATGGTCTCGCGCACCTCGGATGGACCACGTTCGGCAATCGCTTCGGCGTCCAGCGTGCGGGCGAAGGCGCGCGACGCGCTGGTCAGCCGGCGCAGCGGCGCGGTCACCAGCCGCGCGACGAGGATCGACAGCGCGGCGCTCGCGGCGACTATCAGCATCAGGAACATCGGGTTCTGCGTCACGCTCGACGGCAACGACGACGGCGGCAGATCGAACGCCAGCGAAATCCGCTGGCCCCTGGTGTCGTTATAACTGACCACCCAGCAATCCGGCAGTTGCGGGACGAAGAAGCCGGCCGCGCGGTGGGTCCATTCGTCGGGGATGCGCGCAAAGCAATATTGCCACGGCACCTGCAATCCGCGTGCACGGGCGCGAACGCCGAGTCGTTCCTGCAGGGCGGCATCGAGCGAGGCGTTGCTGGCGGTCGGTACGGTGCGGGCCGGATTGGCACGGTGCGCGCCGATGATCTGGTTGCGATCGAGCAGGGCGCTGGTCTCCACCGGCGCTCGCGTCATGCGGCCGACGATATCGACCACGCTGACGACCAGCCGTTCGTCGCGGAAGCGCCTGAAATCGTGATGTCGCACCTGTTCGGAGACGTACAAAGCGGCGATTGCCGAAACCGCGATGCCGATCGTCAACAGCAGCGCCAGGCGTCCGGCGAGCGATCCGGCAAACGCTTCCGCACCTTTGGCCATGCGACGGATCACAGGAAAGTCACGTCGCTGGCCAGCACATAACCTTCGTTGCGCACCGTCAGGATCAGCGTGTCGCCATCGGGCGCGGCGGCGAGCTTCTGGCGCAGGCGGCTGATCTGCAGATCGATCGAGCGATCGAACGCCACCGTGGCATGACGTTCGGGCAATAGCGCCTCGCGCGACAGCACTTCGTTCGGCGCATCGATGAAGCGTGAGAGCAAACGGAATTCGGCCGAAGACAGCATCACCAGACGGCCGTCGGTGGTGATCAGCCGGCGCTTGAGCAGATCGAGCTGCCATGCGCCGAACTTTGCGAAGCGGGCGCCGCGCGGACGCAGCGTTTCCTCGTGGCGGGTACGGCGCAGCAGATTGCGGATGCGGGCGAGCAGTTCGCGCGGCTCGAACGGCTTGGTCAGGTAATCGTCGGCGCCGAGTTCGAGCCCCAGCACGCGATCGATCGCACCGTCGCGCGCCGTGACCATGATGATCGCACCGTCATGTCCCTCCGCGCGCAATTCGCGGCACAGGGTCAGCCCGTCGCCGTCGGGCAGGTTGAGGTCGAGCACGATCAGGTCGGCATGATCCTCGGCCAGCCCGGCGCGGACCTCGGCAATGCTGCCCGCCGCGTGCACGTCATACCCCTCGCGCGCCAGTTGCGCGATCATCAGGTCGCGGATGTCGGCATCGTCGTCGGCGACGATCAGCCGGTCCGTATGGGGTATGTTCAGGTCTTCCATCCCATGGATATACGCAACAGCGCAGGCGCTGTCTGTCGCCCGATACACCCCGATACACGATGCGACGGAACCCTACGCGCCGCCACGTGTCGCCACCAAGAGACACCAACCCGCTCTGTCGCATCCGCGCGATGACCGCCATCTGCGCTGCCTGGTTTACCCGGATTTCGCGGAGTTCGACTCATGTTCGGCGTTCATTGCTTCTTCCTGCTGGCGCTGCCGGTATGGCCCCGTACGCGTTCGTGATGCGCACCGCGATCATCGTGCGCGCCGCGCCGCTCGCTCTGGCCTTTGCACTGGGTGCCTGCGGTGGTGCCAAGACGCCGCCGGCTCGCCCGCCGGCCGAAGTCGGCTATGTCACGCTGACATCCGGGCCGGTTGCCGTGTCGAGCGAACTCACCGGCCGCACCGCCTCGACCGAAACGGCGGACGTTCGCCCGCAGGTCGATGGCATCGTGCAGGCGCGCCTGTTCGAGGAAGGCGCGCTGGTTCGCGCCGGGCAGCCGCTCTATCAGATCGACGCGCGCCTCTATCGCGCCTCGCGCGACCAGACCGCCGCACAGCTCGAGAACGCGCAGGCCGCCTATGTCACCGCGCAGGCCAAGGCCGCACGCTACGGCAAGCTGACCGAGATCGACGCGGTCAGCCGCCAGGATATCGACGACGCCAATGCCGCCGCGCGTCAGGCGCTGGCCAATGTGCATCAGTACCGCGCCAGCCTGCAGACCGCGAAGATCAATGTCGGCTTCACCCGGGTGTATGCGCCGATCTCCGGCCGGATCGGACGATCGGTGGTCACCAAGGGCGCGCTCGTCACCGCCAGCCAGACGACCGCGCTGGCGACGATCCAGCAGCTCGATCCGATCTTCGTGGATATCACGCAATCGAGCCAGCAACTGCTCGCGCTGCGCCGGCAACTCGCGCAGGGCGACATCCTGCCCGCCAATGCCAGCGTGCGGCTGAAGCTGGAGGATGGCACGCTGTATCCCGGCGTCGGGCGGATCGAATTCTCCGAAGTCACGGTCGATCAGACCGCCGGCACGGTGACGCTGCGCGCGCGCTTCCCCAATCGCGAGGGCATTCTGCTGCCCGGCATGTTCGTGCGCGTCGAAACGCCGCAGGGCGTGATTCCGAACGGCATCCTGGCCCCGCAACAGGGCATCACGCGCGATCCGAAGGGCGGCGCGACGGCGCTGGTGGTCGGTGCCGACAACAAGGTCGTGCAGCGGAGTGTCACCACCGCCAAGGCGGTCGGCGATAAATGGCTGGTCACGGCGGGCCTGAAGGCCGGGGATCGCCTGATCGTCGAGGGCACGGACAAGGCGATGCCCGGCACCATTGTGAAGCCCGTCGCCGTGAAGACGGCCAACTGACATGAGCATCAGCAAGTTCTTCGTCGATCGCCCGATCTTCGCCTGGGTCATCGCCATTGCGGTGATGCTGGCCGGCATCGGATCGATCCTGTCGCTGGCCATCGCGCAATATCCCGATGTCGCGCCGCCCTCGGTCAGCGTCAGCGCGACCTATCCCGGCGCATCGGCGGAAACGCTGGAAACCAGCGTGACGCAGATCCTGGAGCAACAGCTGACCGGGATCGACGGGCTGCTGTATTTCTCGTCCAGCTCGACCTCGGCCGGCACCGCGCAGATCACCGTCACCTTCGCCAAGGGCACCGATCCCGATACCGCACAGGTGCAGGTGCAGAACAAGGTGCAGCGCGCCGTATCCCGCCTGCCGAGCGCGGTGCAGGTGCAGGGCCTGTCGGTCACCAAATCCAATTCGGATTTCCTGCTGATCGTCGCCCTGTACGACAAGACGAACAAGGCGACCGACAGCGACATCGCCGATTATCTCGTCAGCAATTTCCAGGACGATCTGGCCCGGGTCGCGGGCGTCGGATCGAGCCAGGTGTTCGGATCGCAATATGCCATGCGCATCTGGCTCGATCCGGTGAAGATGGCCGCGGTGCAATTGATGCCCTCCGACATCTCCGGGGCGATCACGGCGCAGAATACCGAGGTCGCCGCCGGTCAGATCGGTCAGACGCCGTCGATCAAGGGCCAGATGCTCAACGCCGTCGTCACCGCCAAGTCGCGGCTGCAGACGCCCGAGCAGTTCCGCGAGATCATCGTCAAGACCAAGACCGACGGCTCGGTCGTCAAGCTGTCGGACGTGGCGCGGGTCGAACTGGGGCAGGAGGATTACACATCCGCCGCCCAGCTCGACGGGCATCCCGGCTCCGGCATGGCGATCCAACTCGCGCCCGGCGCCGATGCGCTGAAGACCGCGACGGCGGTCAAGGCACGCGTCGCGGAACTCGCCGCCAAGATGCCCGCCGGCTACACGCTGGCGTTCCCCTACGACACGACCGAATTCATCAAGCTGTCGGTGCACGAGGTGGTCGAGACGCTGATCATCGCCGTCGTGCTGGTCGTGGTCGTGATGTTCCTGTTCCTGCAAAGCTGGCGCGCGACGTTGATCCCGGCGATCGCCGTGCCGGTGGTGCTGCTCGGCACGTTCGGCGTGCTCGCCTTGTTCGGCTATTCCATCAACACGCTGACCCTGTTCGCGATGGTGCTGGCGATCGGCCTGCTGGTCGACGACGCGATCGTCGTGGTCGAGAACGTCGAACGCCTGATGACCGAGGAACAACTGTCGCCGCGCGATGCGACGATCAAGTCGATGGACGAGATTGGATCGGCGCTGGTCGGCATCGCCCTGGTGTTGTCGGCGGTGTTCCTGCCAATGGCGTTCTTCGGCGGATCGACCGGCGTGATCTATCGCCAGTTCTCGGTCACGATCGTCGCGGCGATGTTGCTGTCGGTGCTGGTCGCGTTGATCCTGTCGCCCGCTTTGTGCGCCACGTTGCTGAAGGGTGGCGACCATGATCCGTTGAAGCGCAAGGGCCTGTTCGGGCGCTTCAACCGCTGGTTCGATCGTTCGACCACGCGCTATGTCGGGGCGACGAAGAGCGTGATCGGGCATCGTTTCCTGCATCTCGGCATCTTCGCTGGCATCGTCATCCTGCTCGCATTGCTGTTCGTGCGCCTGCCGACCAGCTTCCTGCCGGATGAGGATCAGGGCATTGCCATGGTGCAATTCACGCTGCCGGCCGGTGCCACCGACGAACGCACAGCCGTGGTGCGCGACCGGGTCGAGAAGTTCTTCCTGACCGACGAGAAGGCCAATATCGGCAATATCTTCGCGATCACCGGGTTCAGCTTCTCCGGCTCCGGGCAGAATGCCGGTTTCGCCTTCGCCAGCCTCGCGCCGTTCGACGATCGCAAGGGCAGCGCGAATGCCGCACCGGCGATCAGCATGCGCGCAACCCAAGCTTTTGCCGGTATTCGCGACGCGCAAGTCTTCGCGCTGACGCCGCCGGCGATCTCCGGCCTCGGCCAATCGAGCGGCTTCACCTTCGAACTGCTCAACACGAGCGGCATGGACCGGACGAAATTCCTCGGGTTGCGCGACAAATTGATCGCGGCGGCGAACGGCGATCCGCTGCTCGCGCAGGTCCGCGCCTCCACGTTGCCGGATACGCCGCAGCTGCGCATCGATATCGACGATGCGAAGCTCGCCGTGCTCGGGCTGACCGAGGCGGACGTTACCGGCACGCTCAGTTCCGCGTGGGGCAGCACTTATGTCAACGATTTCGTCGATCGCGGGCGCGTCAAGAAGGTTTTCGTTCAGGCGGATGCGCAATATCGCATGCTGCCCGGCGATCTCGACAATTGGTTCGTGCGCTCCTCAACCAACGGAAATATGGTGCCTTTTTCCGCCTTTGCGACGACGCACTGGGAAAAAGGGCCGACCAGTCTGTCCCGCTTCAGCGGACGCTCCTCCTACGAAATCCAAGGCGCCCCCGGCGCGGGCGCCAGTTCGGGCGATGCGATGAAGCGGATCGTGGAATTGCAGCAGCAGGTGGCGCCGGGCACCGGCTATGCCTGGGCCGGTCTCTCCTATCAGGAGAACCAGACGAGCGGGCAGGCACCGATGCTCTACGGCCTTTCGGTGCTGGTCGTGTTCCTGTGCCTTGCCGCCTTGTACGAGAGCTGGTCGGTGCCGTTCGCGGTGCTGCTGGTGATGCCGCTGGGCGTGATCGGTGCGGTGCTGGCGGTGACGCTGCGGGGTCTGGAGAACAACATCTATTTCCAGGTCGGCCTGCTCACCACGATCGGCCTTGCCGCCAAGAACGCGATCCTGATCGTCGAGTTCGCCGAAGCGGCGCGGCGTGAGGGCAAGGATATGATCGAGGCGGCGCTGGAGGCGGCACGGGTGCGTTTGCGCCCGATCCTGATGACCAGCCTCGCCTTCGTCGCCGGCGTGCTGCCGTTGGCGATCGCGAGCGGGGCGGGTGCCAATAGTCGCATCGCGATCGGCACGGCGGTGGTCGGCGGGATGATCACCGCGACGGTACTGGCGATCTTCTACGTGCCGATGTTCTTCGTCGTGGTTGCCCGCCTGTTCCACCGCACGCCGAAGGAGGCAGAGGCATGATCCGCATCCGCAATCTCGCGCTGCTACTGGCGGCGTCCAGCCTCGCCGCATGCGACATGGCACCGAAATACGTCCGCACCACCGCCGACGTCGCGCCGGAGCAATGGCCGACCGGTGCGGCCTATGCTCCGGCCGCCGCGGGCCAGGCCGGGCTGCCATGGCGAACGGTCTTTGGCGATGCGAACTTGCAGCAGGTGATCGCGCAGGCGCTGGCCAACAATCGCGATCTGCGCGCGGCGGTGGCCAATATCGCCTCGGCCCGCGCGCAATATCGCGTGCAGCGCTCGGCGCAATTCCCGACGCTGGCGGCCAATGGCGGCGCGACGATCTCCCGCACGATCAGCGGATCGGGCGGCACCGGCAATGTCGCCAATCCGGCCGGAGCCTCGTACAGCACGTTCAATGCGGACGTGGGCGTCAGCGCGTTCGAACTCGACCTGTTCGGCCGCCAGAAGAACCTGTCGCGCGCCGCGTTCGAACAATATCTCGCGACCGAATCCGGAGCGCGATCGACCCGGTTGATCCTCGTCGCCGACACCGCCTCCGCTTATGCGACGCTGGCCGCCGATGGCGAATTGCTGAAGGTCGCGACCGAGATGGTCGGCAGCGGCGAACGCACGGTGAAGCTCACCCGATCGCTGCACGATGTCGGGCTCGTCACCGGCAGCGATATGGCCGATGCCGAGACCGTGCTGGCCCAGGCGCAATCCGATGTCGAACGCTACACCACGCAGGTTGCGCAGGATCGCAACGCGCTGAACCTGCTGGTCGGCGCGACGGTGGCGAACGCGCTGTTGCCGGGTGCGTTGGACGGCGTCGACAAAGCGGTCGGCAGCGTGCCGGCCGGGCTGTCGTCGGATGTGCTGGCAGAGCGGCCCGATGTCGTCGAGGCCGAACACCGCGTGAAAAGCGCCTATGCCAGCATCGGCGCGGCCAAGGCGGCGTTCTTTCCGCAGATCTCGCTGACCTCGGCGATCGGCGTGGCGAGCAGCGCGCTAACCTCGCTGTTCACCGGCGGCGTGGCGAGCTGGTCGGCGGCCCCAAGTGTGACCTTGCCGATCCTGGGCGGGGCCAATCGCGGCAATCTAGATTACGCCAAGGCGCAGGCCGATTATTATCAGGCGCTGTACGAGAAGGCGATCCAGACCGCGTTCCGCGATGTTGCCGACGGCCTTGCCCGGCAAGGCACGATCACGCGCCAGCGCACCGCGCAGACTCGCTTGGTCGATGCCGCCAACCGCAGCTACACGATCGCCGATGCCCGCTACCGCGCCGGCACCGACAGCTTCCTCACCGCTTTGGTTGCGCAGCGCACATTATATTCCGCGCGCCAGGCCGCGATCGCGGTGCAACTGGAGGACGTCGCCAATCGCGTCGCTGTGTATCAGGCGATCGGATCGGACGAGAGCCTGGGGTCGATGGAACCGAAATAGCCAGTCCGGGGCGACCGTCATCACCGGACAACAATTGGCCACGAAGACCGGGCAGTCGCTATGAGTCTGCCCATGAATCTTTCCGAACCCAACGCCGCCGCCCCGGCACTCACCCGCCGCACCCTTATCCTCGCGAGTGCCGGATCGGCCGCGTTGCTATCGGTCGGCGCGCGGGGCGCGCTGCGTCTGCCACCGGGTCTGTTCACGCTCGGCATCGCCTCGGGTGATCCCAGTCCCGACGGCTTCGTTTTGTGGACGCGCCTCGCGCCGCTGCCTCTGGACGCGGACGGCGGAATGCCGCCTGTCACCGTCCCGGTGCGCTGGGAAGTGGCGGAGGACGAGGGGTTTGCGCGGATCGTGCGATCGGGCGTTGTGCGAGCGGAAGCGCGCTGGGGGCATTCGGTGCATGTCGATGTTGCCGGTCTGCGCCCGGCCCGGCGCTATTTCTACCGCTTTATCGCGGGTGGCGAGGCCAGCCCCGTCGGCCGGACGATCACCGCGCCGGCTGTAGGTGCCAAGGTCGATCGGCTGCGGGTCTGCTTCGGATCATGCCAGAAATACGAAGTCGGCCGCTACGGCGCCTACGCCCATATCGTCGCCGACGATCCCGATCTGGTGCTGTTCCTCGGCGACTATATCTATGAGGACAAAGTGAAGGATGGCGACGAGGCGGTGCGCCGGCTCGACCTGAGCGAGGCGGTCGATCTGGCTGGGTATCGCGCGCGCTATGCCGCCTACAAGCTCGATCCGTTGTTGCAGGCCGCGCACCGCGCCGCGCCTTGGGTGCTCACGTGGGACGATCACGAGGTCGCCAACGATTACGGCGGTGCGCGCGACCAGAATAATTCCGATCCCGCGGTGTTCCTCGCCCGGCGCGCCGCCGCCTATCAGGCCTATTACGAACATCAGCCGTTGCGCGCCGCGACCCGGCCCAATCGCGACGGCGGCATGCATCTGTATCGCACGCTCGACTGGGGGCAGCTGGCACAGTTCCAGATCCTCGACGATCGTCAGTATCGCGGGCTGCCCGCGTGCCAGCCGCCGGAACTGGCCGAGCGCCATTTGAGATATCGCAGCCTGATCGAGGCCTGTGTGACGCTCGGCGATCCGCACCGCAGTATGTTGGGGGAGCGGCAGGACCGCTGGCTGATGACGGCGCTGGCCGCGACACGCGCGCAGTGGAACGTGCTCGCGCAACAGACGCTGATGCATCAGCAGGTGCGGATCGATTCAGGGCATCCCGAACGCGGCGATCAATTTGGCGCGGATACGTGGTCGGGCTTTCCCGCCGCGCGCGACCGGATCTTCCGCCGCTGGGCCGAAGTCGGCACCGGCAACCCGATCGCGCTGGGCGGCGATATCCACGCCTTCGCCGCCGCCGACATCCGCGATCCGGCGCGGCCGGATGGTGCGGCGATCGGCACGGAATTCGTCGGCGGATCGATCACGTCCGTGCTGCGCGACCCCAGCTACAAGGCGCTGGCCGCGCGCAACGGCCTGGGCTTCGCGGAGGATGCCAAGCGCGGTTACGGACGCCTCGATCTGACTCCGGCCGGCGGCGAGATGGTGTTTCGCGGGCTGAACGATTCACGGCGCGAGGATTCTGGCATCGCCGATATCGCACGCTTCGCGTTGGAGCCGGGTAAGCCCGGGCTGAACATGTCCGCGGGGTGAAATCCACCAGCTCGCGCTTCGGCACGTTGCTGATGGGCGACCGGCTCGACCTTTAGCTGTGGGTCGAGAATCTGTTCGACAAGGCCTATTATTCCAATTTGCTCGGCCTGACCCGGGCGACGGGGATCGTGACGGGCTATGCCGGCAACCCGCGCACCTTCGGGATCAAGGCGAAGGTGCGGATGTGATGCGGGCCTAGGCCGGATGGTGGGTGATCACAGCGCCTCGAAGGCGAGCGTCGCGGTGAAACTGGTATAGGCGTCCGGGCCGGTGGGCGTGGCGGTGCGGTGGCGGGCCAGGATCAGGTAGCGGCCGGCATCCGGCGGGGTGAGCGTGATCCTGCCGCTCTTGCCGGTGGTCGCGGTTCCGGCCTGCTTGCGCCCGTCGTAGACGCCGGCTTCGCGGAACAAAGTAATTTCTTCACTGGCCAGCGGCTTGCCGTCGTAGAGGATGTCGAATGTCGCCGGTGCGCCGGGCGAATAGCTTGCCGGATCGCCAAGCGGGTGGATTTCCAGCGCCTTGCCGCGCACCGTCAGCGCGCCGGAAGCGCCGGGCTTGCCCCGCAGGACATACGCGTCGGCGATCGTCGCGCTCCGCACATCGACCACGACCACGCCGGCGGGTGGCGCGGCGCCTTCGCCGACGATCGTCCAGCCATTTCCCGTCCGATACATCTTGCCGATCCGTCCGAGCCGCTGACCGGACGACACGCGATACAGGCCCTCGGCGGGCAGGGGTGCCTCGACGATCGTCAAATCGCCGGTCAGCATGGGTGCGGCGAGCGGCACGGTCCTGCCGTCAGGCCCGGTCACTTCGAACGGCGCATCCTTCATCGCGATTTCCGGACGGAAGGCATCCTCGCCGAACGAGGCCTCGATCGTGATCCGGTCGCGCGCAGCCTCGAACGCGCTGGGCAGCACGTAGGGCATATGGGCAAAGGCGGGCGACAGCAACAGCGCCAGCGCGCTCGTCACGGCGATCGCGCCGATCCTGCGCAGTGCCGGCATCGTGTGTCGCGCCGCAAATCCAAACCTCATCCCGGTGATGATCATCGTTTCGCTCCCATATCGATGGGTACTTGCTAACGAGAATGACTCGCACTAGCAAGACGTCATCAATGAGGGAATCGTTATGAAACTTGCCGGTCTGTTGTTGGGCATCTCGCCCGTCGCGTTCGTTTTCGCTGCTGTATCGCCAGCGTGCGCATCGCTCGCCGATCCGGCAGTGGTGGAAACGGACGCAAAAGCGGACATCGCGTTGCCGACGGACGGCGACGACCAGAGCGGCGTCATCACCGTCACCGCCACGCGCACCGACAAGCTGGTCGAGGATGTGCCGGCCACGGTGTCGGTGATCGACACACGTACGATCGACGATCGCCTGATTTCCGATATCAAGGATCTGGTGCGCTACGAACCGGGCGTCAGCGTGCGCCGCGCGCCGGCGCGCTTTACCGCCGCCGGTGCCTCGACCGGGCGTGATCGCGATAGCGGGTTCAACATTCGCGGGCTGGAGGGCAATCGCGTGCTGATCACCGTGGACGGCGTGCGCGTGCCCGATGCCTTCGCGTTCGGGGCGCAGTCGGTCGGGCGTGGCGACTATGTCGATCTCGATCTGCTGAAATCGGTCGAGATCCTGCGCGGCCCGGCATCGGCATTGTATGGTAGCGACGGCGTGGCGGGTGCGGTCAGCTTCATCACCAAGGATCCACAGGATTTCCTGAAGGACGGCAAACTGGTCGGCGGCGGCTTGCGCGTCGGCTATGACAGCGCCGATGATAGCTGGACCAAGGGGATCGTCGTCGCGGGCAAGGCGGGCGATATCCAGGCGATGGTCGCCTTCACCCGCCGCGATGGTCACGGCATCGAGACGAAGGGCACCAACGACAGCGCGAATACCGATCGCACCACCGCCATCCCGCAGGACATCGCATCGAATGCGTTGCTCGCCCGATTGGTCTGGACGCCGACCGACAGCAGCCGGGTGCGACTGACCTATGAACGGTTCGCCTCGACGGTCGATTCCAACGTGCTGAGTGCGATCACCAAGCCGCCGCTGGCATCGACCTCGGTCCTCGGGCTGACCGCATACGACACGACCTCGCGCGACCGCGGCACGATCGATTATCGCTACACCGGCGACGGCGCGATCAGCGGTATCCGTGCCGCCGCATATTACCAGAAGAGCAAGACCGACCAGACCGGCTGGGAGGATCGCAACACCGCCGCCGATCGCATCCGCATCAATCGCTTCGACAACGAAGTCTATGGCGGCATGCTGCAACTCGAAAGCCGCCTCACTACGGGCCCGCTGACCCACCTGTTCGCCTATGGCGCCGACTACTCGCACACCCGGCAAACGGGTGTGCGAGACGGCACCGTGCCGCCCGCCGGGGAGACCTATCCGACGCGTGCCTTCCCGACGACGGATTACACCCTGGTCGGCGTGTTCGCGCAAGACGAGATCGGCATCGCGAACGGGTTGCTCACGCTGTTCCCGTCGATCCGCTACGATCACTACAAGCTCAGTCCGCAGAACGATCCGCTGTTCACGACGTTCGTCCCGCGCGGGCAGAGCGCGTCGCGGTTCACCCCGCGGCTCGGCGCGGTCGCGAAGCTGACCGAGAACGTCCGGCTGTTCGCGAACTATAGCCAGGGCTTCAAGCCGCCCGAGCCGAACCAGATCAACAACGGCTTCGCCAATCTCGTATCGAATTATCGCTCGATTCCGAACCCGGACCTCAAGCCGGAAACGAGCAAGAGCATCGAGGGCGGCGTGCGGCTGAACGGGCAGGGCTGGTCGCTGAGCGGCACCGCGTTCAGCAGCCGTTTCCGCAACTTCATCGATCAGGTGCAGGTCAGCGGGGCATTCACCGCGGCCAACCCGGCGGTCTATCAATATATCAACCGTGGCCAGGTGAAGATCGAGGGACTGGAAGGGCGCGCTGAGGTGCGGTTGCCGATCGGCATCGGCGCGCGCGCGGCGGCCTCCTATGCCAAGGGGACGCTGCAAACGACCGGCGTCGCCGGCACGCTGCCGCTCGACAGCGTGGATCCGTTCAAGCTGGTCGCCGGCATCTTCTACCAGCCCGACAATGGCCCGTTCCGGGCGGAATTCGCCGCGACGCATGCGTCGGGCAAGAAATTGTCCGACACCAACAACAGCTGCAACGTCGCGGCCCGCGCCGCGACGCCGACCACAGCGGCGGTGCCGGCGACCTTCTGCTTCACCCCGCCGGGGTTCTGGATCTTCGACGCGACGGTCTCGCTCAAGGTGCTGGATCGTGCGACCGTGCGCGCGGGCGTGTTCAACATCACCGACAAGAAGTATTTCTGGTGGAGCGACGTGCGTGGCCTGTCCGCGACGTCGGTCGTGCAAGATGCCTATTCCCAGCCCGGCCGAAATGCCGGCGTGTCCCTCTCCTTTAGCCTGTGAGCCAGACCATGATCCGATCCACCCTGCTCGCCACGCTTATGCTGGCCGCCATTGTTCCGGCCTTGCCGATCACCGCTTCGGCGCAAACCACCGCCAGTTATGGCGACAAGGCGCGCGATCGTGCGGCGATCCTGGCGATGGCCGGCACCTTCAAGGTGACGTTCGACATGCGCGAGACGACGCCGCTCGTCGCAGGCTACACGCCCTTTCCGGCGAAGCTGAGCGGCGGGCACGAAGTCGTGCGCGCGATCGTCGATACGCCGGACCTGATCGTGCTGCAGCATCTGCTGGTCGTCACCGACGGCAATGGCAAGACGATGGTGATCAAACATTGGCGGCAGGACTGGACGTGGCAGCCGAAAACCGTGCTGGCCTATGCCGATACCGGGCGCTGGAGCCTGCGCGCGGTGCCCGAGGCGGAGCGCAAGGGCGCGTGGTCGCAGACCGTATGGCAGACCGACGATTCGCCGCGTTACGGCGGCATCGGGCGCTGGCGCTACGACGACGGTGCGACCCGCTGGACCAGCGACGAGACTCGCCGCCCGCTCGCCCGGCGCGATGCCACGCGCATCCCCCCTTACGATCATTATCTCGGCACCAACCGTCACGTCCTGACGCCGGCGGGCTGGGTGCATGAACAGGACAATGCCAAGATCGGCACGAAGGACGGCAAGCCCGCCACCTTCGTTCACGAATATGTCGTCAACACCTATGCCCCGGCGAGCGACTTCGCGATTGCCGAAGCCGATGCCTATTGGGCGAAGACCAAGGACTATTGGGCCGCCGTGCGGGGCGACTGGGACCGGGCGATCGCGTCGGGATCCGGCATCAAGTTGCAGGAGGAGGCCAATAACGGTTCCGTGACCGGTCACGAACTGATGCTGATCGCGGACGATCTCGTCACCGGCGAAGCGAAGATCGATCAGGCAAAGACGGAAGCGGCCGAGTTGATCGCCCGCAGCACCAAGTGAGTGCGGTCCGGGGAGCGCTGCCGCTCCCCGAAGTCCCGTCTCGAATTACCAGGTTACTCCGACTCGCGCGTAGAGATAGCGGCCGTTGAACCCGAATGGCGAATAATACGGGAAGCCGACAAGGCCGGTGCTGTTGAGCACCGTGCCGCGCGAGGAGGCGAGCTTCACATAATCTGGGTAGGTATCGAACAGATTGTTCGCGCCAAGCGCCACGTTTAGGTTCTTGACCACCTGATAGCGCGCTTCGAGATCGAAGATCGTGTGCTTGCCGGTGTGGATATCGTCCTCGGCGAAGCCGTTGCTGCTCGGCTGCGTCACGTCGCCATAATAGGACGCGCGCGCGGTGACGCCGAGATCCTTGAGCGACCAATCGACCGTGCCGACCAGCTTGGTGCGCGGCGTGCCCTGTTCGAACGAAATGATGCGCTGGCGGCTGAAGATCGGCAGCGTGGCGGTGCCGGCTGACGAGGTGATCGTCGCTGCGGCCGGAGCGCGCGTCACCTTGATGTCGTTGAAATTGCCCGCCGCGGTCAAATCGAACGTGCCGAGATTGTCCGTTCGGGTACGGTAGTGCGCGACGATATCGATGCCCTTGGTGGTCGATCGGATGCCGTTGAGGAAGTAGCGTCCGGCGGTCACGCTGTTGGTGGCGGGGTTCGCCGCGAGCAAAGCTGCCACGACGGTGCCGCTGAGATTTTCGGACAAGGCGATCTGGTCGCGGATCTTGATCTGATAAGCATCGATCGACAGATCGAATCCGCCCGAGCGCAGCACCGTGCCGACCGACAGGTTGCGTGCCTTTTCCGCCTTGAGCGGCTTGCCGCCCAAGGCCATGCCGACCGGGCTGACCGAGGGGAACAGGCCGGTCTCGACGATCGTGCCGTTGGTCAGCACAGACGCGGTCGAGGTGAAATATTGCTGTTGCAGCGACGGCGCGCGGAAGCCGGTCGAGGCGGTGGCGCGCAGCGCGAACCACGGTGCGAATTCGTATCGGGCGCTGACCTTGCCCGTCGCGGTCTCGCCGAAATCGGAATAGCTTTCGGCGCGGCCAGCGATGCCGAGGGTCAGTTTGTCGTTCGGCTTTGCTTCGAGATCGAGATAGCCTGACACGTTGTCGCGGTGCACGTTGACCACGTTCGAAGGCTGATACCCGGGAAAGCCCTGCGCACCAGACCCGAGCGTCGCACTGGCACCCGGAGCACGGTTGTACGAGGCAGGCTCGCCGGCGCCGATCTTGAAGCCCTCGCGGCGATATTCCTCACCGAACGCGACGTTGATCGTGCCGTCGCCGAGCGGCAGTTCCTTCGATACGTCGATCCCGCCGACGAGCTGATCGTAGGTCAGCGTGCCGTCGTAGAAATTGCGCTGCGAGTTCGCGCCGTAGGTGGCGTTGCCCGAATTGCGTGTTTCGAAAGTCAGCTTGTTGCGGCCGTACGAGACGTTGAGATCGACGTTCCAGCCCGACAATTCGCCGCGCACGCCCCCGGTGGCGGTAAGATCGATCGACTTGACGGCGATCAGCGGGGTGAAGCCGTCCGGATACAGGCTGGCGAGCGCATCGGCACTGGCATTGGCGTTGCTGCCGATACCGCCGACGATGCGCGGCGTGGCGGCGCTCACGCTGTCGCGATGCTGGTAGCCGCCGAAGCCGTACAGCGTCCAGCCGCTGTCGCCGAGCGGCTTACCGGCGTTGATGTAGCCGCTATATTGTTCGACGTCCGGATCGCCGAAGCGCGAGCGTACCCGGATCGGCGTCTTGCGCGGGTCAAAATCGCCACGGCTGGTCGGGTTGCGGTTGAGATATTCGCCCGAGATGGTGAGGAAGCCGTCCGATCCCAGGGCGATGCCCTGCCATGCCGAGGCGGTGACGGTTTCGCCGTCATGTTCCTTGCGCCGTCCGCGCGCGGTCTCGACATCGGTGATGTACTGGCCATAGCTGACCGTCGCGCCGCCGCCGCTGCGGGCTTCGCGCAGGCGCAGATTGACCACGCCGGCGATCGCATCCGACCCGTATTGCGCGGCGGCACCGTCGCGCAGCACCTCGATCCGGTCGAGCGCGACCGAGGGGATGGTGTTGAGATCGACCGCCGCCGACCCGCGCCCGACCGAGCCGTTGGTGTTGAGCAAAGCCGAGGTGTGCGCGCGCACACCGTTGATCAGCACGAGGGTCTGATCCGGCGAAAGGCCGCGCAGCGTGGCGGGCCGGATCGAATCCGTGCCGTCCACTGCCGAGGAGCGGGGGAAATCGATCGACGGGACGATCGCGGCCAGCGCTGCGCCTAGTTCTGTCGTGCCCTGCCGCTGCAAGCTGGCCGCGCTCAGCACATCCACCGGCGATGTGCTTTCGAGCCGCGACCGGCCCACGGTGCGCGTGCCGGTGACGACAATCTCGCTCTCGTCCGCAGGCGCGGCAGCGTCCGGAGCGGCGGTTTCGACGGGCGCGGTCTGCGCGCTGGCTGCGGCGGCATGGGTCAGCGCCAGCGTCGAGGCGGCGAGGGCGAGGAGTGGGCGAAGGTTGGTCACGATATTAGTCCCTTTTGCGATTTCGAAAATCTCGATCGCTGAAGCGATGCTGCCTGTCGCAGTCGTGCGCTTTTTACGAAGGAGCGGCCTTTCGGCCTTTTTGGTGTGTGGTGATGCGAAGAAATTTTATCCGATGGCTTGCGAAATATTTGCTTGGTCAAGGGGTTGCCGGGGGAGGCTCGGGGCCGTCGCGCGGTGCATCTCTCGGCCATCTCATCGTAACGTAGGATAGCCGGCGGCGATCGCGGCGGTCTCATGGTCGCGAACGGGTGCGTAGCGATCCACCCCGCCCGGGACGATGTCGGTGAGGAACACCACATCGCGCGCCTCGGCCAAGGCGGGGTCGGCGATGATGTCGGCCAGCGCGATGCGCAGGGCGGCAACGGTTTCGATACTGGTCGATCGTGCGGTGACGAAGGGCAAAGTGGGCGAGGGGGCGGTGACGTCGAGGATGCGCAGGCCTGCGACGGCTTCGGGTTCGAAGCGTCGCAGCGCGGCGTAGGTGACGGCATCGATCGCCGCCACATCGGCCGCACCGCGCGCAACGGCATCCACGCTGACGCGGTGCGATCCCGTCTCGACCACGCTATCGAAGAACCGCCCGTCATGGGCGAGCGGGGCGATGGCCGCGCGGAACAGGTTATGCCCGGTGTTGGAATGGCGCGCATTGATCGCGGCGCGGCGGCCACGATAGTCGGACAGCGCGGTGCCCGGATCCTCGTGGCGGGTGACGATATAGCTGACATGCTGCCCGGCGGCACAATCGGGGACGTTGTAGATGGGCACGCCGATGATGCGCAACGACAGGTCCGGGTCGCTGACCAGGGGGTAGCCACAGACCTGGCCGAACAGCAGGTTCGGATCGCGCCAGATCGCTTCCACCGAACGCGAGCGATCGAGCGTGGCCGGTGCGGCGATGCCGTGCGCGTCCAGGCGGCGCGCGATTCCGGCCCACAGGCGGTCGTTCGCCGCCTTTTGTTCGGGATGGTCGTACATGCCGAGCGAGGCGACGGCCCTGCTCATGCTCCGGGGATTTCGTGCGCCGGATGGACGAGAACGTGGTGCCGGCGCAGTGCGAACCGGCAAAGGATCTGGCCGTACCCGCGATAGGCGCGCGCCTCCGGGCCGATCAGGCGCGGGTGATGCTGGCGGTGATAGGCCGGCAGGCGATACCAGGCGAGGCCGGGCCGATCGTGATGCGCGGCGTGGAGATTGTTGTTGAGATAGAGCAGGCCGAGCAGGCCGCCGCGCTCGACCGTCGCGGCGCGGCCGGGCGCGTCCAGATCGGCGCGATGTTCGGCGAACGAGCGCAGCAGGGTCAGCGCCATGCCGGGATAGACGAACAGCAGAAGGTAGCGGCCCAGCCCGAATTGCGTCCAGGACAGCCACGCACAGATCAGCGCCACCGCCGCAAGATGCGGCAGCCAATCGCGCGCGAAGCCGCGCGGA
The DNA here is from genome assembly GCF_036663755.1 of Parasphingomonas caseinilytica. NCBI lineage: Bacteria > Pseudomonadati > Pseudomonadota > Alphaproteobacteria > Sphingomonadales > Sphingomonadaceae > Parasphingomonas > Parasphingomonas caseinilytica. Next base: position 203,834 of record NZ_JAXOJL010000003.1, on the reverse strand, counting down.
TCCCGGGCGGCGCGCTGGGCATCCTCCGCGAGCAGCGCGCCGATCGCGATCGGCGGCCCGAGCAGCATGCGGCCGACCAGCGTGGATTGCGCGCGTGTCGCCAAGGTGCCGAAGCCTGCGCCACGCGCGGCATAGCGTGATTCGGGGTCGAGCATGGGATCGGTGATCGCCGGGCTCCGATGGTGTTCGATATGGCTGCGCCGATAGATCGCATATGGCAGCCAGAGCGCGAGCGGCGGGAAGCCGAGCGCGGTGTTCAGCGCCCGCCAGCGGGAGGGATGGCCGTGGATCGTCTCGTGCTGAAGCGATCCGTGCCAGGCGATCAGCCATGCGCCGATCGCCAGCAGCAGCGGATCGGGAATGCTGGCGTGCCAATAGGTCGCGGCGATCCAGCCGGCATAAATGACGGCGGTGACGATGAGTGTCGGGATTTCCAATGCCCGTCCCTGCCGTCGCCTCGCTCGCATACGCACTCTCCTGCCAGGCGGAGATAATCTACTGTTTTAGTGGGAATTGAAGGGCGCAAATCTTTTCGCGCGATAAGCTGAGCTATTTCCGCGATTTGCGAGCGGTACGTGCGCGGATGGATATACCAAAGGCGTGCTTTACAACACTAATACACGCGGCTAGCTTCCTCCCCTATCGCGGGGGATTTCAATGCTCGAGCTGAACGGCGTCACGCACATCTACGCAAACGGGACGAAGGCGCTCGACGATGTCAGCCTGAGCGTGCCGAAGGGTATGTTCGGCCTGCTTGGCCCCAACGGCGCGGGTAAATCGACGCTGATGCGCACCGTCGCCACGCTGCAGACGCCGACCGCGGGCACGATCCGCTTCGGCGCGATCGACGTGATCGCCGATCCCGAGGCACTGCGCGAGACATTGGGTTATCTGCCGCAGGATTTCGGCGTCTATCCGCGTGTCTCGGCCTATGACATGCTGGATCACATGGCGGTGCTGAAGGGCATCGCCTCGGCGCGCGAGCGCAAGGAGACGGTCGAGACCCTGCTCAACCAGACCAATTTGTGGGCCGTGCGCAAGAAGGCGATTGCGGGTTTTTCGGGCGGGATGCGGCAGCGTTTCGGCATCGCGCAGGCGCTGATCGGCAATCCGGAACTGATCATCGTCGACGAACCGACCGCAGGGCTGGACCCGGAAGAACGCAACCGGTTCCTCAATCTGCTGGCCGAGATCGGCGAGAATGTCGTCGTCATTCTCTCGACGCATATCGTGGAGGATGTGGCCGATCTGTGCCCGCGCATGGCGGTGCTGGCGGCAGGGCGGATCCAACTGGAGGGCGCACCGCTGGAGTTGATCGAGCGAACGCGCGGCAATGTGTGGGCCAAGACGATCGGCCGCGACGAACTGGACGAGGCGCGGTTGCGCTACGAAGTGATCTCGACGCGCCTGTTCGCCGGCCGGACGATCATCCACATCCTGTCGAACGACGATCCCGGTGACGGCTTCGCCGCGGCGCATGGCGGGCTGGAGGACGTGTATTTCTCCACGCTGGCCCGATCGCGCCGGGTGACCTCGTCCTCCGCAATCGCGGCCTGAGCGCGCATGTTCGGCCAGATCGCCCGCTTCGAGTTGCGCTATCAATTGCGCAATCCGGTCTTCTGGACCGTCTCGATCCTGTTCTTCCTGCTGACCTTCGGATCGATCACGATCGACCAGATCAAGATCGGCAGCGGCGCCAATATCCACAAGAATGCACCGGTCGCGATCGCGCAGGTGCACATGATCATGTCGCTGTTCTTCATGTTCGTGACGACCGCGTTCGTCGCCAACGTGATCGTGCGCGACGACGAGAGCGGCTTCGGGCCGATGGTGCGATCGACGCAGGTCGGCAAGTTCGATTACCTGATGGCGCGCTTCCTCGGCGCGTTCGTGGCTGCGTCGCTGGCGTTCGCGGCGGTGCCGCTGGCGATCTGGCTCGGGTCGCTGATGCCGTGGGTCGATGCCGAGACGCTCGGGCCGAACCGGTTGCGCGATTATGCCTATGCCTATTTCCTGCTCGGCCTGCCCAGCATCTTCCTGACCTCGGCGATCTTCTTCGCGGTCGCGACGATGACGCGGTCGATGATGTATTCCTATCTCGGCGTCGTCGTTTTCCTGATGCTGTACATCGCGCTGTCCGCCACGTTGCGCGCGAAGCCCGAATGGCGCCCGACCGGCAGCTATTTCGAACTGTTCGGCATTGGCGCGTTCACCAGCACGACGCGCTATTGGACGGCAAGCGAGGCGAATGCCGGGATGCCCGCATTCGCCGGCGTGATCCTGTGGAACCGGGTAATCGCGATCGGCGTCGGGCTGGTGGCGATGGTCGTCGCCTATGCCCGCTTCTCGTTCACCGAACGGGGCGTTTCGAAACGCAAACTCCGGCGGCAGCAACGCGCCACCGCGAAACTGGCGGCGACCGCGCCGCTGATGGTCGATCGGCTGCCGCCCGCGCGCTCGTCCCAGGCCGGCTGGACGCGGCTGATCGCCCGCTGCCGGTTTGAGATGGCGTTGGTGTTCCGCGGGCCCGCCTTCATCGTGTTGCTGATCGTCGGCCTGTTCAACACGCTGGGCGGCCTGCTGTTCGCCAACGAGATGTTCGGCACGTCAATCCGACAATTGACGTTCGCGGCGATCGGCACGTTGCAGGGCAGCTTCGGCATCATCCCGCTGATCATCGCGATCTATTATTCGGGCGAACTCGTCTGGCGCGATCGGGAGCGCGGCATGCACGAGATCGTCGATGCGACCTCGCTGCCCAATTGGGCCTATCTGGTGCCCAAGGTGCTGGCCGTCACCGGCGTATTGTTCGCGACGCTCGTGATGTCGGTGGTCACCGCCTGCGTCGTGCAGTTGGTTCGCGGGCAGACCGATCTCGAACTCGGCCAGTATTTCGCCTGGTGGGTGCTGCCGATGACGGTGGATGCGCTGATCCTCGCGATTCTCGCGGTGTTCGTCCAGGCGCTCAGCCCGAACAAATATGTCGGCTGGGCGATCATGGTAGTCTATCTCGTCGCGACGATCACGCTCGTCACGATGGGCTTCGAACATCCGCTGTATCAGTATGGCAGCACCGGCACCGGCCAGCTGTCCGACATGAACGGTGACCAGATCGGCGGCCCGCGCGGCTGGTGGCTGCGGCTCTATTGGGGATCGGTCGCGCTGGCGCTGTGCGTGTTCGCGCATCTGCTATGGCGGCGCGGCACCGAGACTCGGCTGAAGCTGCGGCTGGCGCAGGTGCCGCGTCGCCTGCTCGGCGTACCGGGCGCGGTGCTCGGCGGGGCGCTGGTCGTGACGGCGGCGAGCGGGGCGTATCTCTATCACGACATGAACGTGCTCAATCGCTACCGTACCGCGCCCGAGGGCGAGGCGCGGATGGCCCAATACGAGAAGAAATATCTCCGATACGCCGCGCTGAAGCAGCCGACCGTGACCGACATGCGGCTCAACGTCGCGCTCTATCCCGTTCAACGGCGGATGGCGGCGAGTGGAACATACGATTTCGTCAACGATACCGGTGCGCCGCTCAGGGATCTGCATGTCCGGCTGCTCGACGATCATACGCGATTGGGCGCGGTGACCATTCCCGGCGCGCGGCTGGTGTCCGACGATACCGACCTGCAATACCGCATTTATCGCTTCGCGACGCCGCTGGCGCCGGGCGCGCGTGGTACGTTGCGCTTCGCCTCGACGCGCTGGCAACGGGGAATCGTTGCCAATAACGACGACACGCGCGTCGTCGGCAATGGCAGTTTCCTGCAGAATGCCGAGTTCGTGCCACAACTCGGCATGAGCCGCGATGGGCTGCTGCAGGATCGCGCCAAGCGTCGCAAATACGGCCTGCCGCCCGAATTGCGCATGGCCAAGCTGGAAGACCGATCGGCGCAGGCGCACAACATGCTGGGCAATGCGCCCTGGGTGCGATCCGACATCACCGTTTCGACGGTCGCCGGGCAAGTGCCGGTCGCGCCGGGTCGCAAGGTCTCGGACGCGGTATCGGGCGGGCGCCGCACGGCCCGGTTCGTTTCGACCGCGCCGATCCTCGCCTTCTTCTCGGTGCAATCCGCCAATTATGCGCAGAAGAGCCGCATCGTCGACAACACAAACCTGACCGTGTTCTATGACGCGAAGCACGCATTCAATGTGGATCGCATGCTTGATGCGATGCAGCGCTCGCTTGCGTATTACAGGGCCAATTTCGGGCCGTACCAGTTCGACTATGCCCGCATTCTTGAATTCCCCGGCTATGCCAGCTACGCACAGGCGTTCGCCGGCACGATCCCCTATTCGGAACGCATCGGCTTCATGGCCGACACGCGCGATCCGACGAAGATCGACTATGTCAGCTACGTCACCGCGCACGAACTCGGCCATCAATATTGGGGGCATCAACTGGTCAGCGCCGAAATGCAGGGCGGCACGATGCTGATCGAGACGATGGCGCAATATTCCGCGCTGATGGTGATGAAACACCAATATGGCGACGACAAGATCCGCCGTTTCCTGAAATACGAACTCGATTCCTATCTGCGCTCGCGCGGGAGCGAGGCGGTGGAAGAAGTGCCGCTCGATCGGGTCGAGAATCAGGGCTACATCCATTACCGCAAGGGCTCGCTGGTCATGTACCTGCTCCAGGACCGGCTGGGCGAAGCGCGGGTCAACGCGATGCTGCGCGGGCTGCTCGATCGCTATCGCTTCAAGGGCAAGCCGTACCCGCGCTCGCTCGATCTGGTGGATGGATTGCTGTCGCTGGCGCGGAACCCGGCGGAGCGGCAGTTGGTGCTCGACCTGGTCGATCGCATCACCGTGTACGACCTGAAGGCGAAATCGGCCGAGACGCGCAAATTGCCAGACGGCACGTATGAGACGATCGTGACGATCGATGCCGCCAAATATTACGCCAATGGCACGGGCGTGGAAAAGGCGGCACCTTTGGCCGACACGATCGACGTGGGCGTGTTCGACCAGCGCCCCGGCCTGGGCAGCTTCGCCGCCAGGGACGTGATCCTGAAGGAACGCCGCCCGATCGTGTCCGGCGAACAGACCGTCAGGATCGTCACGAAACGCAAGCCCGCCTTTGCCGGCGTGGATCCCTATAATTTCTACATCGATCGCAATGGCGACGACAATATCGCGGCCGTCACGGATCGGTGACGGTCGCGCGCCGGTGTTTTCGGCACGATTCACGGAAGTGCAACCGAACCTTACGAAATGCGTCGCAAATGACGCCTAACCGCGCCCCAACGGACGGCCCGACCAACGGGCCCGAATGGGGACATCATCATGCGGAATTCGATCGTGCGGCTGCTCGGCGGCGTAGCGGCTGCCTCACTCCTCCCGGCGGGCGCGGCGTTTGCGAAGGATGCGCCGGCACCGGTCGCGGCGACCCCCGCCGCAACCGATGCCGCGACGCCGGAAGAGCCGACGGGCGAGGACGCGCAGGCCGGCGAGATCGTCGTCACCGGGCGCACGACGCGTTCGGTCAGCCAGATTTCCGCGATCGAGATCCAGAAGATCCTGCCCGGCGTCAGCCCGCTAAAGGCGTTGCAGACGCTGCCCGGCGTCACTTTCCTCACCGCCGATCCGTGGGGCAATAACGAACAGAATATCTCGCTGTTCGTGCACGGCTTCAACGCACAGCAACTGGGCTATACGCTCGACGGCGTGCCGCTTGGGGATCAGACCTACGGCAATTACAACGGCCTCTCGCCGCAGCGCGCGATCATCTCGGAGAATGTCGGCCGCGTGACGTTGGCCAGCGGTGCAGGCGATCTTGGCACGGCATCAACCAGCAATCTGGGCGGCACGATCGACACCTTCTCCAGCGACCCCAAGGCGGAACGCGGCGCGACGATCGCGCAGACGGTGGGCAGCTATTCCAGCTTCCGCACCTTCGTCCGCGTCGATACCGGCACGTTCGGCAACGGCAATTCGTTGTACCTGTCGGGCGTACGGCAGGATGGCCGCGCCTGGGATTTCAACGGCAAGCAGGGCGGGTATCAGGCCAACGGCAAGTTCGTGCATGACGATTCGACCGGCACGCTGACGATCTACGGCGCCTATTCGGACAAGACCGAACCGAATGAGGATGCGACCGTCATCACCCCGGCGAACCGCGCGACGGCACCGTACACCCGCCCGTTCCTGTACCCCGATTTCGCCGCGGCGCGCACCTATCTGTCGTCCGGCGCATACCGCGCGGCGGGATCGAACTATCGCAATTACTATAGCGATGCGCAGCGCACCGACTATCTCGGCTATATCAAATACGACTGGAAGGTCAGCGACCGGATCACCTGGTCTAACCAGGCTTATTATCATCACAATGACGGTGTCGGCGTGGTGGCGGGGCCGATCGACGTGGCCGGCCTGCCGGGGCTATTTTCCTTCTATTTCCCCAACCCGGCGGACAGCAACCCGACCAGCGCGGCCAATCTGGCGCGGCTGACCGGCATCTTCGGCGGATCGGGCTTCGCGACGCGCACGACCGAATATCGCATCGATCGCGGCGGCATCCTCTCCACGCTCACCGCCGAACTCGGCAACCACAAGATCGAACTCGGCGGCTGGTACGAACATCAAAGCTCGTCCGCGTTCCGGCGCTGGTACGCGCTCGACGTCAACAATCCCTCGACGCCCTATCAGCGCCCGCGCGACACGCTGACGCCGCTGATCACGCAATATGGCAGCGAGATCCGCGTCGACGAGATCCAGACCCACATCCAGGACAGCTGGCGCGTGCTGCCCAGCGTCACCGTGCTGGCCGGCTTCAAGAGCACGTTCCAGAAAGCGACGCAGGCCGTGCCGGTTCAGCCGATCCCGGGATCGTTCAGCAATTCCACCGCGCTGCCGGTCGGGCGGATCAACACCGACAAGGTGTTCCTGCCGCAGATCGGTGCGCTGTGGGATGTGAGCGCCAGCACGCAGGTGTTCGTCAACGCGCAGCAGAACATCCGCCAGTTCCAGACCAGCGCCGCGACCGGCTTGTCCCCCTTCGCGCTCGGCAGCCAGCAGGTGTTCGAGGATTTCAAGCGCAATGTGAAGCCGGAGACGAGTTGGACTTACGAGGGCGGCCTGCGCACGCGGGCGTCGCTCGATCTCGGGCCGATCAGCGGCTTCGAGGGGCAGATCAGCTATTATCACGTCGATTTCAGCAACCGCCTGCTCGCCGTCAGCCCGACCGTGGTGATCACCTCGATCATCAGCGGCGCGGCGATCGTGAACAATGTCGGCAGCGTTAAGACCGACGGCGTGGATATCGCCGGCACGTTGCGCTTCGGGCCGCATTTCTCGATCTACAATGCGCTGTCGTACAATAATTCGCGCTTCCAGCAGAATTACCTCGTCGGCATCGCGCAGACGGTGGTGCCGACCGCGGGCAAGAAGGTGCCGGGATCGCCCGCCTGGCTGAACAAGACGGTGGTGTCGGCGAATTACGGCATGTTCGACGTGCAACTGGTCGGCGATTATCTCGGCAAGCGGTTCGCGACTTTCACCAACGATCTGTCGGTGCCGGGCTATTTCACGCTGGCGGGCCGGATCGGTGCGCAGATCCCACTGTCGCCGGGGGCCGTCGTGAAGACGGTGTCGCTCAGCCTCAACGTCAGCAACATCACCGACAAGAAGGGCGCGTCCACGCTGTCGATCGGCGCGGCATCGGGCACGTTCAACCAGTTCCCGCTGGCGCCGCGCCAGGTATTCGGCACGATCAGCGTCGGTTTCTGACCGGATATTCGCGATGACCGCTCCCATCCATCGCGACGCGTCGCGGTGGATGGGGCAAACCTAGGGTTTGACCCCCAACCGCTTTTCGCTGCTGCCTTGCTGGGCGGCGATGGCATCGTTCGCCGCTTTCGCCTTGGCCGACAGATCGGCGGACAGTTTCGAGGATCGTTCGCGATAGGTTTCGTGGCGGTGTTGCAGGACCGCCATCGCGGCGATGCTTTCGGGGATCGATGCCTTGGCCGCATCGGTCGCGCCGCGCAGGCCGGTCATCTCCGCCGAGGTCGTGCGGGCGACGCAGAAATTGAGGTCGGTCGTGTATTTGCCGACCGCGAAATTGTTGTCGGTGCTGCGCGCACCGGCATCGAAATATTCGGTGGTCATCGCCGATACGTTGCGCGCCTTGCGCCGCACCTCGTCCATCGCGCGTCCGACATCGTCGCCCGATTTCGCCTCGACGAACGTGCCGCCACCGGCCGAGGCGACGGCGGACAATTGTGCCCGGTCGGCCGCCGTGAGATCGAAGCCGATGATATTCACGATCGCCTTGACCGCCCCCTGATTGAGCGCCCGCGCGGCCGCGACGGGATCGCCGCCGCACGTTTCCAGCCCGTCGGACACGACATAGACCACCTGCGCGCCCGGCGTGGCGCTCGGTGTGAAGGATTTGCCGGCCAGCGTGATTGCGGCGGCAAGCGGGGTCCAGCCGGTCGCGCGCACCTGGCGCAACGCCGTTTCGACCTGCGCCGGATTGGCCGCGCCAAGCGGATACAGGCTTTCCACGCCGCGACAGCTGGCCGCCTTGCCGCCGGGCAGGTTGGTTCCGCGATGACCGAAGGCAACCAGCCCGATCTCGGTGTTGGCCGGTACGCTGGCAAGGAACGTGATTGCCGCGCGCTTCGCCGCCTCCATCTTGGTCTCGCCGCCCGACCTCGCCGCCATCGATCCCGATGCGTCGATCGCGATCACAAGCCGGTTGATCGCCGCCAGCTTGGGACGGGCATCGTCGGCAACCGTCTGGATCGCGCCAGGCCCGCGGATCGCGGGCGGCGGCAGGAAACAGGCATCGAGCGCGCCGCCATGGTCCTTCAGATATTCGGTGGCGATGCGCTGGCCCTTGGCGGTTTCGTCGTCGCCCGCAGCCGTCGCGGAATTGTTCTGCGCCGGGCTACCGCAACCGGACAGCGCCACGGCCATGATCGATGCGATCATATGATGCGCGGAAACTTTACCGCGAACGGGTGAGATTGACTGCACAAGGATGCAACGCACGTCGCGGACTTTCGTTCTGCCTCGCGCGCATTTTACGTCATGGGATCGGGGACGGGTGCCGACAATTCGGGGAACAGCCGTTCGATCTCGGCTTGCAGATCACCCGATCCCTCGCGCAATCCGTAATGATCGAGCAGCGCATCGATCATGCGCGCGCGGTGCGGGCCGATGCCGGGCAGCGTCTGGAGACCGGGAAGATCGGGATCGGCCAGCCGGTCCGCGAGATCGCCGAGCGTGCGATAGCCCGCCATTGTCAGTAATCGCCGCAAGCCCGCAGGCAGCACCGACCGGCCGATCGGCAGGTCCCGCTCGGCCGCGCCCGGCATGGTGTTGAGCAGGCGCGTCCGTCCGGCCTTCTCCCGCTTCAGCGCGCGGCGGATATGGCCGAGCTGCCCGGAACTGAGCCCCAGATGCCGGCCGATCTCGCGATAGGATCGGCCCGCCGCGCGCAGGCCACGCGCCTCCACCAGATTCAGCGCGGCCTGCTGTGCGCGGGTCACCATTGCGGCGTCGAGGCGCTTAAGGGGCAATGAACTCGCACCGCCATCGACTATCACCGCTGCCCGCGCCAAGCCATGTCGGTTTCGTGCGTAAATCTTTGCCGCCGGGCATTGAACGGAAGGCGACAAAAGTCGTTACGCCACTGCATTCGACCGACCGGCAATTGCATCCCGCAAGGAAAGCTTTCAACGGGTGCCGACACCCCTCCTTCAGGAAACAGACTTCATGCCCACCGGCCTCGTAGCCCTGCTCGACGATGTCGCCGCGATCGCGCGGCTGGCGGCGGCGTCCGTCGACGATATCGCCGCCGCATCGATGAAGGCATCGTCCAAGGCGTTCGGGGTCGTGGTGGACGACGCTGCGGTCACGCCGAAATACGTTTCCGGCCTGACCCCGGCGCGCGAACTGCCGATCATCTGGCGGATCGCCAAGGGGTCGCTGCGCAACAAGCTGCTGTTCCTGCTGCCTGCGGCACTTCTGCTCAGCGCATTCCTGCCCTGGGCAATCACGCCGATCCTGATGCTCGGCGGCCTGTATCTCGCTTATGAGGGCGCAGAGAAGATCATCGGTGCGCTGCTCGGCCACGGCCATGCCGCCGCCGCCGAGGCCGAGACGAACGAAATGGCCGAGGAGATCGAGAATCGCAAGGTCGGCGGGGCGATCCGTACCGACCTGATCCTGTCGGCGGAGATCATGGCCATCGCTCTGTCCGAAGTGGCTGATCGGTCGATCGGCACGCAGGCGGCGGCGCTGATCGCAGTATCCTTGCTGATCACCGGCGGCGTTTACGGCGTGGTCGGGCTGATCGTGAAGATGGACGATATCGGGCTGCATCTCGCCCGGCGGCCGGGCGGCGTCCTGCCCGCGATCGGGCGCGGTCTGGTCAAGGGCATGCCGGTGGTGCTGGCGTTGCTGGCCAAGATCGGCACGGTCGCGATGCTGTGGGTCGGCGGCGGCATCCTGATCCACGGGCTGGAGGAATTCCATCTCGAAACCATCCCGCACGCGGCCGAGGCGGTGGGCGGCGCGATCGCCGGGCTGATGCCGTTCGCCCCCGGTTTCGGCGCGTGGCTCGGCTTCGCGGTCGCCTCCGCCTTGGTCGGGCTGGTGATCGGCGGAATGTTCGCGGTCGTCGTGCCGCCGGTCTCGCGCCTGTTCGGCAAGAAAGCTTGACCGGGCCGACGGCGCACCTTTTGCCTCGCGGAGGCTGCTCCATGCCGCCACCACACGGAGACTGACGATCTTTCACCTCATCTTTGCCGTGCCAAGCCTGCTCGTCATCGTGCGCTGGCTGTTGCCGCTGTCGCTGCCATTGTGGAGCAAGGGCGCGATCGCGGTGCTGCTGCTCTTCGTGTCGCAATATCATTTCTGGAGCCGGCTCTCGTCGGGATCGGTGTTCGCGCCCGAATTCCCGCGCTTCGTCGTCATCCTGTTCAACTGGGCGTTCGGCGTCATCGTATTGCTGGCCGTTCTGCAGATCCTGCTCGATCTCGGGACGCTGGCGACGATGCTGGTGCGGCAGGGCGCGGTCGGAGTGCCAGACGCGGTGCGATATGCGATCGCAGCCGGCGCGGCGCTGCTGGCGGCGATCGCCGTCGCGAACGCATTGCGCGTACCGCCGGTGAAGGACATTCAGGTCGCGATCCGCGATCTGCCGCCGGAATTCGACGGCTACCGGTTGCTCCAACTGACCGATCTGCACATCAGCCGGCTGTTTCCAGCGACATGGGCGAGGGCGATGGTCGATCGCGCCAATGCATCCGGCGTCGACCTGATCGTCGTAACGGGGGATTTCATCGACGGCTCGGTGGCGATGCGCCGCGAGGACGTCGCGCCACTGCGCGATCTGCATGCGCCGGACGGGGTCTATGCGATACCGGGCAATCACGAATATTTCTTCGATTACGCCGCCTGGATGCAGCACCTTTCCGGCATGGGCATCCGCATGCTGCCGAACGCGCATGCGATCCTGAAGCGCGGGGCCGCCCGGCTCGTCCTGGCCGGGGTCACGGACCTGTCCGCGCCGGCCCACGGGCAGGCCGGCCCGGACCTGGCGGCGGCCCTCGCCGATGCGCCGAACGACGTGCCCGTCCTCCTGCTCGATCACCAGCCGCGCAACGCCCGGCGGGCGGCCGCGCGCGGCGTCGCGCTCCAGCTATCGGGCCATACGCATGGCGGCATGATCGTCGGGCTGGACCGGCTGGTCGCGAACGGCAATGGCGGGTTCGTGTCGGGGCGTTACGAGGTCGATGGCATGACGCTCTATGTCAGCAACGGCACGGCGCTATGGCCGGGCTTCGCGCTTCGCCTCGGGCGGCCATCGGAAATGACCCGGATCACGCTCCGCGCGGCCCGGTGACCGGTCGCCGACGATCCGTCAGCCGAACGTCTCGGTGAGTTCGACCACCTCGAAATCGAACCGCTCCCATCCGCGCTGCCGCGCCGCCTCTCTGGTGGCCTCCTTCTTGCCTGACGCCTCCTTGAGCGACTTGGCGTGCCCCCAGAACACCTCGGTCTTGCCGCCGCCCAGATGCGCCACGATCCGCCAGTAATGGGTGAACGGCGCCGAGGTCGGGCCGATCGTCTTCACATAGCCGTCGGCCATCGTCGCGGTCAGGAAACGGTTCTTCTTCGCCATGGCCCCGGGTGATAGCGGGCCTGCAACGGCATGGCTCGCACGATGTGCGCATTCGCCGTCACCGCCAGCGTCAGGATTGTTGCATCTCATAGCGTTTGGCGCGATACTCCGCGCAACGATAGACGAGGGGATTCCATGGCAGACGATCCACGCGAGATCATCGATCGGGAGCCGATGTCGCGCTTCCAGTGGGTCGTCGTCGCGATCATGGTCGGGCTGAACGCGCTCGACGGGTTCGATGTGCTGTCGATCAGCTTCGCCTCGCCCGGCATCGTCAAGGATTGGGGCATCGATCGCGCGGCTTTGGGCCTGGTCCTGTCGATGGAATTGATCGGCATGGCGGTCGGATCGATCGTGCTCGGCGGCGTGGCGGATCGGTTCGGGCGGCGGCGCACGATCCTCGGCTGCCTCGTCGTGATGGCGGCGGGCATGTTCGCGGCCTCCACCGCGCATGACGTGGTGACCCTGTCTGTGTGGCGCGTCCTCACCGGCCTCGGCATCGGCGGCATGCTCGCCACGACCAACGCGGCGGTCTCCGAGGCCTCGAACATCGCGCGACGCAATCTGGCGGTGGTGATCATGGCGGCGGGCTATCCGCTCGGCGCGATCGTCGGCGGGTCGATCTCGTCCGCTTTGCTCCGGCATTTCGACTGGCCGGTGGTGTTTCAGTTCGGCGGGATCGCCACCTTGTGCTTCATTCCGATCGTGCTGTGGCGCGCGCCGGAATCGATCGCGTTCGAATTGCAGCGTCGTCGCCCCGGCACGCTGGCCGCCGTCAATCGCACGCTGGCGCGGATGGGGCATCGCACCGTCGATGCGCTGCCGCCGGAAAAGGCCGCCGGCGCCGCGATGCCGCTCGCCGCTTTGTTCTCGCCGGCCTTGGTGCGCATCACGCTGTTGATCACATTGGCCTACACCGCGCAGCTGATGACCTTCTATTTCCTGCTGAAATGGATCCCCAAAATCGTCGTCGATATGGGCTTCGCGCCCAGCTCCGCCGGTAGCATCCTGGTGTTCGCCAATTGCGGCGGGCTGGTCGGATCGTTGCTGCTCGGGCTGCTGACCGCGAAGATCAAGGTGCGCACGCTGACGATCGCGACGATGGCGGTGTCGGCGATCATGGTGGCATGGTTCGGGCGCGGGCAGGGCAGTTATGGCGAACTGGCGTGGATCGCGGCGATCACCGGCTTCTTCACCAATGGCGGGATCGTCGGACTGTATGCGTTGCTCGCGTGGTCCTTCCCGACCGACGTGCGCGCGACCGCGACCGGTTTCGCGATCGGCGTCGGGCGCGGGGGATCGGCCTTGGCCCCGGCATTGGCCGGGTTCCTGTTCGCCGCCGGGTACGGCCTGCAGACGGTGGCGATCCTGATGGCATCGGGATCGGTGATAGCCTTGCTTGCGCTGCTGGCTTTGGGCAACAGGGGCGAAGCGACATAGGCCAGGGTCGCGCGAGGAGACGATGACCATGGCGACAATGCCGCAGGATCCGCCCGACGACAGCGTCGAGCTGGGCGCGCTGAGCGAGTTCGCCGGTTATCATCTGCGTCGCGCATCCAGCGTGTTCGCCGCCGATTTCGCCCGCGCGCTGGACGGAACGGGCATGCGGCAGGTGCTGTTCGGCATTCTTTCGGTGGTCGCGGCCAACCCGAACATCAACCAAGGCGCGGTGGGCCGTGCGCTGGGCATCCAGCGCGCCAATATGGTCGCTCTGATCAACGAACTGGTCGATCGGGCGCTGATCGAACGCCGCGCGTCGAAGGACGATCGTCGCGCCTTCGCTTTGTGCCTCAGCTCGGAAGGGCAGGCCATGCTGGACGAATGCCTCGCGCGCATCCGCGTGCATGAGGAGGAGATGTTGCTGGGTCTGGGCGTTGCCGATCGCGCGCGGCTGATCGCGTTGCTGCTGCGGATCGAGGCGAAGGAACGCGGTTAAAGCAGGATGAGGTTATCTTGGCCCGTTCGTGCTGAGTAGAGACTGAGTAGCCGAAGGCGTATCGAGGGCTCGTATCGAAGTACCGTTGGGCGGCGTACGCCGGTCCTTCGATACGCGCCTTCGACAAGCTCAGTCGCTACTCAGGACGAACGGGTTCGTTTGAAATCATCGCGCTCCAAAACGCCGGCGATGCGCGTTACGCGTCGCCGGCCAGGATCAACGCGTCGAGCGCGACTGCACCCTGGCCCTGTGGGTAGACGACCACCGGATTGAGATCGATCTCGCGGATCGCGGGCGAGCCGCGCAGCAGGCGGCCGATCGCGGTGACGATGTCGGCGACCGCGCCCACATCCAGCGCAGGCGAGCCGCGCCAGCCATCGAGCAACGCGCCGCTCTTCAGCGCGCGCAATTCGGCGATGATCGCGTCGCGCGTCAGGTCGGGCGGGAGCAGGCGCACGTCCTGCAGGATTTCCGCCTGTACCCCGCCGAAGCCGGCCAGGATCACCGGGCCCCAATCGGGATCGTTGCGCGCGCCGACGATCAGTTCGACGCCACGCGCGCCCATCGCCTCGACCAGGACGCCGTCGAGCGCGACGTCGGGCGCATGGGCACGGACATTGGCGTAAAGCCGTGCCCAGCCGTCGGCCAGCGCCGCATCGTCGGCGAGGTTCAGGATCACGCCGCCGGCATCGCTCTTGTGCGACAGCGCCTGCGCCTGCGCCTTGATCACCACCGGATAGCCGATCCGCGCGGCGATCGCCTTCGCTTCGTCCGGCGTCGCGGCGAAATCACCCTTGGGGAAAGGGATGCCGAGCGGGGCGAGCAGCGCCTTGGCGCGATATTCGGCGATCACACCGCCATGCGGCAGCGTCGCGGCGGCTGGCGCATCTTCGGCGGCGGTGTAATCGCGCGCATTGGTGGCGGCGATCCGGGCGAGCGCGCGGAAGGCGCGGTCGGGCGAGGGGAAATACGGTACGCCCAGCGCACGAAGCCCGGCGAGATAGGCGGCCGGTACCGGTGCGCCGTCATCCAGTCCGGCGAAGATCACGGGCTTTTCCGGCTTCAACGCCTCGACCGCGGCGATGATCGGTTCGAACTTCAGCCGGGCCGTCGCCTCGTCGGTCTGGATGATGCCGAGGACGATGCTGCCGAACGCCGGATCGGCCAGCAGCGGCTGCATCGTGCGCCGATACAGATCCGGATCGACCAGAGCCTGCGCGGTCAGGTCCATCGGATTGCTGACCGGAATGAAATCCGGCATCGTCGCACGCAACGCTGCCTCGGTTTCGGCCGAGGGCGCGGGCAAAGGGAGGTTTAGCGTCTCGCACAGATCGAGCGTCAGCGCCTTGAACGCACCGGATTCGGTCAGCACCGCCGTGCCGCCGGTGGGGACCGGGCCACAGCGGATCGCGATGTCGATCACGTCGCCCAATTCCTCCAGGCTATCGACCAGGATCACGCCGGCCCGCTCCACCTTGGTGCGCATCACCTGATAATCGCCCGCCATCGCGCCGGTATGCGTGGCGGCGGATTCGCGCGCGGCGCTGCTGCGGCCGGGGTGGAGCAGGACGATCGGCTTGCCGATGGCGCGGGCGCGGGCCGCGAGCGCGAGGAAGCGCGCGGGCTTGCGGAATTGTTCGACGATCATCGCGATCGCCCGAGTATCGGGATCGTCGAGCAGATATTCGACATAATCCTCGACCCCGCTCGCCGCCTCGTTCCCGGTCGAGACCGAAATCGAGATGCCGAGGTGCTTGGCCATCAACGTGGTGCCGAGCACGACCGCCATCGCGCCCGATTGCGACACGATGCCGACCCCCGGCCGTCCATCGAGCAGGATCGGCGGCGTCTCGACGAAGGTCAGCGGGATGCCGTGGACGTAATTCGTCATGCCCAGGCAGTTCGGGCCTTCGATGATCATGCCGGTCTCGTCGGCGATGCGCGCGACGTCGCGTTGCGCCGCCATCCCCTCTTCGCCGCCCTCGGCAAAGCCGGCCGAGAAGATCACCGCCGCGCCCACGCCGCGCGCGGCCAGTGCCCGTACCGAATTCAGCACCGCGCCCCCCGGAATCGCCAGCACCGCCGCGTCCACACCCTCGGGCAGGTCGGCGACGGAGCGCAGGCACGCACGGCCGGCGATCTCGTCGCGCTTCGGGTTGATCAGGAAGATGTCGCCGGTGAAACCGTGCCGTTCGAGGTTCGCCAGCACCTGATTGCCGAGCGCCCCGGGCTTGTCCGATGCGCCGAGGATCGCGACCGAGCGGGGGCGGAGCAGGCGGTCCAGCGAACGGGTTTCAGGTTCAATATTCGTCACATCGGTCTCCGATTAGGCGAGCCCGCGCTCATGCCCCTAACCGTCATGCCGGACTTGTTCCGGCATCCACCGGGCCGCAAATTCGAACGATCGAGGTCGGGGCGCGGTGGACCCCGGAACACGTCCGGGGTGACGGCGGGAGCAGGGGGGGTGGGCCTCAGGCCTTCTGCTTCGACGTGTCGTAGGCGCCGAGGCCGGGCTTGAAGGTCTTGTCGTCGATGAACTGCTTGATGCCTTCCTTGCGACCTTCATTGTCGTAGGAATTGGCCGCCTCCTGCGCGCGGATCAAATAGTCCTCGGCGTCGTCATAGCTCAGCACACCAACCCGCCGCACCGCATCCTTGGTCGCCTTCAGCGCCACCGGGTTCTTCTTGAGCAGCACGTTGGCAACTTCGGTGACGCGCGTCTTGAGCTGGTCGAGCGGCAGCGCCTCGTTGACGAGACCCCATTCGGCGGCGGTCTTGCCGTCGACATTCTCGCCCATCATCGCGTGATACATCGCCTTGCGGAACGGCAGCAATTCGGTCGCCACCTTGGTCGCGCCGCCACCGGGCAGGATGCCCCAGTTGATTTCCGACAGGCCGAACTGAGCGTCCTCCGCCGCGAAGGCGAGATCGCAGGCGAATAGTGGGCCGTATCCGCCACCGAAGCACCAGCCGTTGACCATCGCGATCGTCGGCTTCTGATACCAGCGCAGGCGGCGCCACCAGCCATAGCTCTCGCGCTGTGCCTGCCGCGACGCGCCGAGACCCTTGGCCTCGGTCTCGCGGAAATATTCCTTCAGGTCCATGCCGGCGGACCAGGCACTGCCCTCGCCCGAGAGTACCAACACGCCAACATCGGCGCGGAATTCAAGCGCGTCGAGCACCTCCATCATGTCGCGGTTCAGCGTGGGCGACATGCAGTTGCGCTTGTCGGGGCGGTTGAAGCGCACCCAGGCGATGCGATCGATCACGTCATAGGCGACGGTGCCGTTGCTGCTCAATTCGGTCATGGGATGTCCTCGTCTCGAAATAAGGGAATGATGATCAGATCGGATAATGGCCGGGCAGCGTCTCGATCGTGATCCAGCGCAGTTCGGTGAAGCTGTCGATCCCGGCCTTGCCGCCGAAGCGCCCGTAGCCGGAGGATTTCACGCCGCCGAACGGCATCTGCGCCTCGTCATGCACGGTCGGGCCGTTGACGTGGCAGATGCCGGATTTGATCGCCTTGGCGACGCGCAGGCCGCGCGCGGTGTCGCGGGTGAAGATTGCGGCGGACAGGCCGTATTCGGTATCGTTGGCGAGCGCGATGGCATGCGCTTCGTCCCGGGCGCGGGCGATGCCGACCACTGGGCCGAAGCTTTCGTCGCGGAACAGCGTCATCTCGGGCGTGACCTTGTCGATCACATGCGCGGGCATCAGCACGCCGTCCGACGCGCCGCCGTTCAACTGCACCGCGCCATGCGCCAGCGCATCCGCGACCAGCGATTGGACATGCGCGACCGTCTTGGCATCGACCACCGCGCCGAGCGGCGTTTTGCCCTCGCGCGGATCCCCGACCGGCATCGTCGCGACCTTCGCGGCGAACTTCTCGGCAAAGGCATCGGCCACGCTGTCGACTACGATGATCCGCTCGGTCGACATGCAGATCTGGCCCTGGTTCATGAACGCGCCGAACGCCGCCGCCTTTACCGCTTCGTCCAGATCGGCGTCGTCCAAGACGATCAGCGGTGCCTTGCCGCCGAGTTCGAGCAATACCGGTTTCAGATGCTCCGCCGCACGTTTGGCGATGATCTTCCCGACATGCGTGGAGCCGGTGAAGTTGATGCGCTTCACCGCCGGATGATCGATCAGCGCGCCGACGATCTCGCCGGCATCCTCGGGCGCGTTGGTGATGAGGTTGACGATGCCGTCGCCCATGCCTGCTTCGACGAACGCATCGACGATAAGCGCATGCGTGCGCGGACATTGCTCGCTCGCCTTGAGCACCACCGTATTGCCGCAGGCGAGCGGCATCGCGATCGCGCGGACGCCCAGAATGATCGGCGCGTTCCACGGCGCGATACCGACCATCACGCCGACCGGCTCGCGCAGCGCCATCGCGATGCAGCCCGGCTTGTCGGACGGGATCACCTCGCCCTGGATCTGCGTCGTCATCGCCGCCGCTTCGCGCACGATCCCGGCGGCGAGCATCAGGTTGAAGCCGGCCCAGCCCTGCGTCGCGCCGATCTCCGCCATCATCGCCTCGATGAATTGCGGCGCGCGCGCTTCGAGCGCCGCGGCCGCCTTGGTCAGGATCGCGCGGCGGGCATTGGGGCCAAGCACCGACCAGGCCGGGAAAGCGGCGGCGGCGGCATCGCAGGCCGCCTCCGCATCGGCCACGGTCGCCGCCGGAGCGGTGGACGCGACCGCCCCGGTCATCGGGTTCAGACGATCGAACGTCGCGGATGCGCGCGGCGCGTCCGAAGAAATCGCGGTTGCCATGACACTCCCTCCTAATTGCTATAATATATAGCTTGTTCTTCGGGGCGTGCAAATGTTTTCGCGAGGCACGGTGGCACCCGTCGAGACGTCCGGATCACGATCGGTGCTTACGCCTCGGCAACTGCCTTCTGCGCGGCGATTTTGCGCGCGATGATCTGCCGGGCGCGCACGCCGCCCTGATCGATATTGTACGCCGTCAGCTTGAGATCGGGATTGGCGAGGATCGCCTCCTGCTGCGCTTCCAGCACTTCGACATCCTCGGCGAACACACCGCCCTGCGCGCGCTTGAACCGTGCGGTGAAACCGCCATCGTCCACGTCGAAGCTGCGCGCCATGCCCCAGAAATAGTGCATGCTCGTTGCGCTCTCCGGGGTCATCGAATCGATCACGAACCCGCGCACGCCGCCGCACGTCGCGCTGTCATGCGCCTCGACCGTCGCGCCGCCCGCAACCGGTGCCACGCCGACATCGATGATCACCGAAGACGGCGCGATGAACTCGCAGATCTGCCAGCGATCGACCGGCCCGTCCTGCTTCAGCGCTCCCCGCCAGAATGGCGGCGCATCGACGCCCGGCATCCACCGCGTGACGAAAACCCGCTCGCCATCGACTCGCGTATCGATCGGCGCATGCATCAGTTCGGGCTGGCCGATCGACCCGGAATGGACATGCGTCTCGTGCGTCAGGTCCATCAGATTGTCGATCATCAGCCGGTAATCGCAGCCGACATGATTGTAACCGCCATCGAACGTCCAGCCGTCCGCCGAACAGGGCCAAAGGTCCGGGATCAGCGCCGGATCGGCCAACGCCTTCTCGCCGACCCACACCCAGACGAAGCGGTGCCGCTCGGCCACGACATACGTCTCCACGCAGATGCGCGGGTTGGCCGCGTCGCTCTTCAGCGGCATCTCCTCGGCCACGCCGTCGCGCGACAGTTTCAGGCCGTGATAGCGGCAGCGGATCGAATCGCCCTCGCGGATGCCCATCGACAGCGGCAGCATGCGATGCGGGCAGGCATCGCGCATCGCCACCACCGACCGGTCGAGCGTGCGATAGAACATCATCGGCACACCGCAGATCGTGCGCGCGAGCGGTGCGGAATCGATCTCCGAATCCCAGCCGGCGACATACCAGGCATTGCGGATGAAGGTGTCGGTGGTCATGCGAAATCCCGTTGTTTGGCCGGCGCTTCGCCTCGGGCGAGCGCGGCGAGTTTGTCCTCCAGCGTGGCGGGCGTGGCGATAGCCAGCGCCCCGATCGCCCGTTGCCGCACCACCGTGCCGCGCGTCATCGCGCTTCCGGTGCCCAGCGCGTCGAGCGTCTTGACCACTTCCTCCATCTCCGCCGCACGACGCAGACCGTGCGCCATCATCCGTTCGAGATTGTAATCGGCGCGGTCGTGCCAATCCGGCGGGGGCGGACTGGCGTCGAGCGAGGCGAGCACCTCGTCCAGCACGCCCGCGCGATCGGCGGCGATCACGCATTCGGCGGTCAGCGATTCCAGCCCCTTGACCATCACCGATCGGATCATCTTGATCGACGAGGCGCGGCCGACATCGCCCGGCACCACCCGGACCTTGCCGAACCCAGCCGCGACAAGCGCCGCCGCACCCGCTTCGGCATGCGGCCCCGACACCAGCAGAGGCACGTCGCGGCCGGCCGGATGCACCGGTGCCATCACCGCCACGTCGACATAGCGTCCGCCGGCGGTCTCGATCGCAACCTGCGCGGCCCGCTTGGTGTCGGGTGCGACGCTGTTGAGGTCGCAGTACAGCGCATCCGGCATGATTTCGCCCGCCGTTTCGCGCGCGGCGGCCAGCGCCTGATCGGCGGTGACGACCGACAGGATCAGTGCGGCGCCCCGCACGGCGGCGGCATTGCTGGCCGCGACGGTGATGCCATGGCGGAGACACGCCTCGGCCTTGTCCGCGCGATCATAGGCGATGGCGGCAATCCCGATGCCGTTCGCGAATGCCGCACCGGCCTCTCCAAAACCGATGAACGCCAGAGCTGGATTGCTATACGCCATAACACCAGCCTGCGCCGTAGCGCGCGCCGCCGCCAATCCAATCGACCGTGGCTCCATTGAATTTCCGGAAGTGCGCTTCGGGCGTCAGGCCAGCGCTCCCGAGATGTGCAGCAGGATTCCGGCCGCCGACGCACCGCCCAACGTGGCGAAGATACCGATCTTCAGGCGGAACATCGCGACGATCGCGGCAGCGGAGATCGCCAGCGCCCAGGGATCGACGCTGGTGACCAGCGGCATATCGAAACGCACCAGCCCCACCGCGAAGGGCGTCACCTGCCGAAAGATCGTATGGATCGCGAACCACACCGCCAGGTTCAGCACAACGCCGACGACCGCCGCCGTGATCGCCGACAACGCGCCCGACAGCGCCGCATTGCCGCGCATCCGCTCGATGAAGGGCGCCCCCAGGAAGATCCACAGGAAGCAGGGCACGAACGTCACCCAGGTCGCGAGCAAGCCGCCGAGCGTTCCCGCCATCAACGGCGAAAGCGTGCCGGGATCACGATAGGCACCCATGAAGCCGACGAATTGCAGCACCATGATCAGCGGCCCCGGCGTGGTCTCGGCCATGCCCAGCCCGTCGAGCATCTCGCGTGGTTGCAGCCAGCCATAATTCTCCACCGCCTGCTGCGCGACATAGGCGAGCACGGCATAGGCACCGCCGAATGTCACCATCGCCATCTTCGAAAAGAAGATCGCGATCTGCGTGAACACATCGTCGGGGCCGAGGATCGCTAACAACGCGGCGACCGGTGCCAGCCACAGCGCCAGCCAGATCACGGCATCGCGCACCGTCTGGCGCACTGTCGGGTTGGCGTGGGCGGGCAGTTCCTCGCCGAGCAACGTGTCGGCATCGGCCACGACCGTGCCGCCGCTTGCGCCATGTCCTCCGCCCAAACGAAAGGCTGCCATGCCTGCGCGGCCGCCGAAGAAGCCAATCAGACCGGCACCCAGCACGATGACCGGGAAGGGAATGCCAAGGAAGAAGATCAGCACGAATGCCGCCGCCGCCATTCCGCGCACCACCATGTTCTTGAGCGCGCGACCGCCGATCCGCACCACCGCCTGCAGCACCACGGCGAGCACCGCGCATTTCAACCCGAAGAACAGGGCCGAGACGATGCCGACGCGGCCGTACAGCGCGTAGATCCAGCTCAGCGCCATGATCGAGACCGCGCCGGGAAGCACGAACAGCGCGCCTGCTACAATGCCGCCGCGCGTCTTATGCATCAGCCAGCCGACATAGGTCGCCAGTTGCTGCGCTTCGGGGCCGGGCAGCAGCATGCAATAGTTGAGCGCGTGCAGAAACCGATGCTCGCCGATCCAGCGTTTCTCGTCGACCAGGATGCGGTGCATCACCGCGATCTGCCCGGCGGGGCCGCCGAACGACAAGGCGGCGATGCGCAGCCAGACCCAGAACGCCTCTCGCAGAGTCACCGGGCCGGGGCGCGACGCCCCGATGGCTGGCGCGGTCATGCCGAAGCCTTTGCGCGCGAAATGTGCGACACCCAGTCGTGCGTTTCGCCGCGTGCATCGCGGCACCAGCGGTACAGCGCGTCGTAGACGAGCATGCCGGCATCGAGCTGGGCGAGATCGTCTGCATGCAGCCGTGACAGGCCGAGCGAGATGGCGAGCAGCCCCGCCGCTTCGGGCACGATATCCAGTCGGTCGGTGTCCGCGCCGCGCACGATCGTCGCCAGATGGGCGAGCGGCTCGATGCCGCTCAGGCCGAACGCCTCGATCATCACGTCGAAGGTGCATTTCTCGTCCCGATGGCTCCAGAACACGCCCGGCGCGTCCACATCGAACGGATCGCCGCCAAGCTTTTGTGCGACGGCCAGCACGTCGGCGGGGGGCACGAACAGGAAGCGGGCTTCGGGATCGACGAAGCGTCGGATCAGCCACGGGCAGGCGATGCGATCGACCTTGGGCCTGGCCCGCGTCACCCATGTCGTCCGGCCATCCGCGCCGGGCGGCGGCAGATGGGTGGTATCGAGCAATGGCAGGTTCGCCGCCGCCCAAGCCGCATGGCCGCCCGCCAGCGCTTCGGCCGAGACGCCTTCCGCGCGCAGCCATGCCGCGATGCCCTGTGCGGTGGATCCATCCGTATCGATCACGACGACGCTCCGCCCGACCAACGACCCCGACCATTCGGCGATCGCGCCGGGGGCATGGGGCCGCGCGCCGGGAATCCGGCTCGTCCCCCGGTCCTCGCGCACGTCGATCAGGATGGGCGTTGCCGGCCCGCCGATCAAACGGGCGAGTTTATCCGGACCTATTGCGTTGGGAGCAGGCATAAAGCGTCCTTCGACGATGTTCGGGACGCGATGCTTCGGCGTGTCGCCTCGTGGGGAGATCACGAGCCCCCATGACTTTATCATCGTCCTGCGGCGGCCGATGTCAATATGCCGGCATGGAGGTTAGAGTGCGATGACTTCAAACAGAACCGTTCGTGCTGAGCTTGTCGAAGCACACTCCCCACAATCTCCGGCTGTGCTTGGAACACGTGCTTCGACAAGCTCAGCACGAACGGAGAGGGGCATATTTCAGCCTGACGTCGTCATGCTCTAGAAGGTCGCTGTTGCGTTCAGCGACAGATAGCGTTCGATCCGGCTCGGCGTCGCGTTCGGCGCATTGCGGAGGAATCCGCCCTTGGCCAGCACCACGCCGTCCGCTTCGAGCCGCAGCCACGAAAGCGCGAGATAGCGGATCCGGGCATCGATCTGATGCCCCGCGAAACTGCCCGATCGGCCGGTCGCATCGCGCACGCCGGTGGTCGAGAAGCTGTCGGTGCGATCGGCCAGCCAGATCGGGCGATAGCTGAAAAAGGCGTCGATCATCCTGTCCGGCACGACTTCCACCCGGATGCCGGGGCTGGAAAGATTGGTGCGGCCGACGGCATTATACAGCCCGGCCGGTGCAAGATCGGCGCGGCGCATGCCGAACAGCGGATCGAACCTCGTATATTTCGCACCGGTGCCGTCGCCGCTGGCCCGGTCATACTCGATCGACACGCGCGGTCGCCAGGCACCGGGGAACGTATAACCGAGATCGGCGTGCAGGAACCACGCTGCGACGTCGAGCGTCGGCGCGCCCGGTGCCAGCGTGGCGGCGATATGGCCGCGCTGGCCGATGGCTTCGATCTCGCCGTCGATCCGGCCGATCGCAGGGTCGGCGATGGCGTGCATGCTCACGGTATCGAGCGATCGGTTGCGCGTTGGGCGGGCAGGGGCATCGCGTTCGCCGAGATGGAAATACGACATCTCACCCGTCAGCGGGCCGATCGCCTTCGTTTTGCTGGCGACGCCGCCCCACAGGACCAGATCGAAACTCTCCCGATCCGGGCTCACCTTGTTGTTCAGGACGGCGGACAGATCGTCGGGCCGGCGGACCTGGGGCAGCGTGTATATCAGGGTCGCCTTCCAGCCACCGCGCAAGCTGAGATCGCCGCGCAGCCCGGTATAGCTGTTGGTGGTATTGCGATAATCGTCGGCCGCGACCAGCCGTCGCGATCCCAGGTTCAGCAGGAAGCGCCCGGCCTGAACCGAAGCGTTCCCGCCCTTGGCCACCGCACCGAGGTCCGCCGCGACATAGGCTTGGACGAGTTCCAGCGTGTTGACTTCGTTGGTGGAGACCGGGGTCCGGCGGTTTGCCCCGTAAGCCCGGCTGTCATACAATTCGGCCACGATACGCAGCGGCTTCGCATCATATTCGGCGAGCAATGTCGTGCGGAAATTCACCAGCTGGTCGGAATCGTTGAAGCCGGGGCGCACCTGGCCGGCGACGGTTTCGTAGCGCGCCCGGATCGTTCCGCTGAGCTTCAGGCGGCGCGGTGTGCGTGGGGGCGATGCCGGATGCTCCGCGATCGGTGGCGGAGCAGGTGCGACCGGCGCGGGTATCGGCTGGGCGG
The DNA here is from genome assembly GCF_036663755.1 of Parasphingomonas caseinilytica. Taxonomy (NCBI): domain Bacteria; kingdom Pseudomonadati; phylum Pseudomonadota; class Alphaproteobacteria; order Sphingomonadales; family Sphingomonadaceae; genus Parasphingomonas; species Parasphingomonas caseinilytica. Next base: position 179,047 of record NZ_JAXOJL010000003.1, on the reverse strand, counting down.
CAAGGGCAAGCGACGTCAGGATGAACATGATGCGTCCCGGATGAAGGTGGACGCGATGCTTCGGCTGCCGCCTCGTGGGGAGATCGCATCCCCATCCTGTCGGGAAAGCCGTTTCGCCCGGCGTTTGTCAATACGGCGTGAAATGAGGCGATCGCGCCGGGGCGCCTAACCGATCGTCGTCGATTGCGGCCTGACCGCTTCTCCGCATTGATCGCAGGTGATCGCCGGTACCAGTTCCGCGCCGCAGGTGCGGTGGCGGATCACCTGGGGCGGGCCGGCCTTGCCCGCCAGCCAGCGATCGCCCCAGCGGATCAGTTCGATGATCAGCGGGAACAGGTCCAGCCCTTCGGGCGTCAGGCGATATTCGAAGCGCTCGGGTTTTTCCTGATAGCGTTTGCGGTCGAGGACGCCGAGGTCGACGAGGCGGACCAGTCGGTCGGTGAGGATGTTGGGGGCGACGCCGAGATCGGCCTCGAACGCGCCGAAGCGCCGGATGCCGGTGAAGGCTGAGGCGATCGTCTGCGCGGTCCAGCGGTCGCCGAGAACGTCGATCGCCCGCTCCAGCATGCGTTGATGCAGGTCGAGTTCGCCACGCGCGATGATCGATCGGCGTTGCGCGCGGGCGCGTTGCGGCGGCTCGAAGCCCGCGCCCGGGCCGTCCTCCGCGATCACGTCGCGCGCCGTCACTTCCTCGCCGCAGGTCGCGCAGCGCAGTTCGGGCAGGAACACCTTGCCGCAACTGTGGCGCAGGCTGTGGACATCGACCCGGTCGTCGGGGAACCAGCGCTTTTCCCAACGGATGATCATCAGCGACGCGCCGAACAGGTCCAGCCCCATCTCGGTCAGGCGATATTCGTCGCGCGGCGGGCGTTCCTGATAGCGTTCGCGGCGGATGATCCCGGCGACTTCCATGCGGCGCAGGCGATCGGTGAGCAGGCTGCGCGCGATGCCGATGCGCGCGCGGAAATCGTCGAACCGGCGCACGCGCTTGAACGCGAGGTGCAGGATCATCAGCGTCCAGCGATCACCGAGGATATCCAGCGCGCGCCGCGCCGAATTGGATTTGAGTCGATGCCCGGCCTCGGCGTCGGAATCGGTTTCGACGGTTGGGCTTTCTTCGGACTTCAACCTGCACCTCGGCTTGGCAACATAAACTTACCGTACCCCAAGCAGCGCGGAGAGGAAGCGTTATGAATGCCCTGTACGGCCGGACCAGCCGGCGAGACGCACCTGCGCGGCGATGAAACCGCGTTCCAGATCGTCGACGATTTCCGCGGTCGATTGTTCGTTCGTAGATGCGTGCACGCCTTGGCCAGCAGACCAGATGTCCCGCCAGCGCGCGCGGCCGTCCGCGGCGGAATCGTAATTCCGTTCCGGCGCGCCGCCGTCCACGGTATAGCCGGCGGCATCGAAACTGGCGCGCAACCACGAGGCGGGCGTGCCGGTGACGGCACCGCTGACCACGATATCGTCGATCCCCGCCGCGGCCACCATCGCCTTATAGGCCGGGACGGCGAGGCTCTCGGTCGCGCCGACGAAGCGCGTGCCCATATAGATCAGGTCCGCGCCGGCCGCGATCGCCGCCGCGACGCCCGCACCGTCGGCGATGCCGCCGCCCAGTGCCAACGGCCCGTCGAAGAACGCGCGCACCGCCGAGACGAAGGCGAGGGGTGAGTATTTGCCGGTATGCCCGCCGGCCCCGGTCGCCACGCAGGCCAGGCCGTCCGCGCCCGCCGCCAGCGCCTTGCGCGCGAGTTTCGGGTCGATCACGTCGGCCAGCACCGTGCCGCCATAATCGTGCACGATCTCGACCACCGGCGCGGGGCTGCCCAGCGCGGTGATCACCACAGGTGGTTTATGTTTGGCGACGAGCGCGAGATCGTCGGCGAGACGCGCATTGGTGGAATGCGTGATCAGGTTCGCGGCCCATGGCGCGCCATCGATCGCTGCGGTGATCTCGCCCATCCACGCATCGACCTCGGCGGCGGTGCGGCAATTGGTCGTCGGGAAGGATCCGACGATGCCGGCGCGGCATGCAGCGATGACGAGCGCCGGGCCGGAGACGAGGAACATCGGCGCGGCGATCACCGGCAGCCGCAGGTTCAGGCCGAGCCGGTTCATGCGATGCGCTCGACGATCATCGCCGCGCCGACGCCCGATGCTCCGGTGACGACGACCAGCCCGTAACGTCCCGCGCAGGCGTCGAGCGTGTCGAGCAGGGTGGACAGCAGGATCGCACCGGTCGCGCCCATCGGGTGCCCCTTGGCGAGATGCCCGCCCGACACATTCACCTTCGCCGGATCGACATCGTAATCGCGCAGGAACTTGGCGATGGCGACCGCGAACGCCTCCATGAATTCGACGCGGTCCATATCGGCCAGCGTCAGCCCGGCACGGGTGAGCACCTTCTCCATCGCGGCGAACCCGGCGTTGAGCGAGGCGGCCGGATCGCCACCGATCTCGGCATAGCCGATGATCTTCGCACGAGCGCTGGCGGCATCCCCGCTGAGCGCGGCGAGCCCGGCACCATCGCAGACCGGCGGGGCATGGGCGACGGTGTGGGTATAGGTAACCGCCTCATCGCCGAGGACATCACCATATCCACTGCCCAGCTCCGCGAAAGCCGGAAGCAAAGCGGCGAGTTTCTCGGGCGTGAGCGCGCGGACGCATTCGTCGGTCGCCAAATCGCCGATCGCGATGCGCGACGCGGTGAGCGTTGCATCGCCTTCCGCTGCGGCGGCGCGGGCCTGCGAGGCGGCGGTGGCGGCATCCATCGCCTCGCGCGACACGGCTTCGCGGGTGGACAGACGGTCGGCGGCGATCGCCACGGGCAGATATTGCGCGGCGCGGGGCAGGTCGCGATCGGTGTAGAAGCTGGCCCCGTCCGCCATGAAGCCGACCGCCGACATCATCTCGACCCCGCCGGCAAGCGCGGTGTCGATCGCCCCGCTTTCGATCAGCGCCGCCGCCTGACCGATCGCGACGAGGCCGGAGGCGCAATAGGCGTTGATCGTCTGGGCGGTGGCCCGGTCGGGCAGGCCGGCGGCGAGCTTGGCGACCATCGCGATGTTGCCGCCCTGCGCGCCGATCTGCCCGACACAGCCGAGCATCAATGCGTCGGTATCTTTGGCGCCCGGCGCGCGGGCATTGAGCGCCGCGACCAGAGTGGCGATCAGGCCCTGCGGAGTCTGTTGCGCCAGCCCGCCATCGGGCCGGGCCTTGCCCCGCGGCGTGCGCACGGCATCGCGGATATAGACGGTCATGTCGCTGGCTCCAGTCGGGCGCGGAACGGGGTGGGGGCCGGAAAGGCGAAGAAGCCGGGCGCGGCGGCGATCACCGCCGGAATGCCCGCGATGGCAACGGCGATCGTTGCATCGGTCAGCGCGCGGGCAGGCGGCGCGGCGGGATCGCCCTCGTCGATCGCCAGCGTCAGGCGCACGTTCGGCCGCCCTTCGATCCGGATGGTCCAGTGGCCCAGCCCCTGTTCGGGGTGCAGCGCAGGATCGGCGGTCCACAGGATCGACAATGTCAGGTCTATCCCGCTGGCGAGCGTCGCGGTCCAGCGCCAGCGCGTCGCGGCGACGGTGCCGGTGGGGATCGTACCGGCTGGCAGGACGATGTCGCGCGGGGCTAGCGTGATCTCATGCGCCGGCGCGATGCGCGCCACCGCATCGTCCAGCCCTTGCGCGGCAAGGTGCAGCACCTCGGAAAACAGCGACGTATACAGTTCGGCAAGTGGCCCGCGCGTGATGTCGGTCGCGGGATCGGCACCGAAGCCCATCAGGCCGAAGACGAACTCCGTCGAGGCCATGGCCGACGCATCGACCGTCTCGCTGATCGTGATCCGCTCGATCTCGTGGCACAATCCGGTCGCGGCCAGCGTCAGCCGTTCGACCACAAAGCCGGGATTGACGCCGAGGCCGGTGAGCGTCGTACCGCCCTTCGCGCACGCCGCCAGCAACGGCGCGGTGTAGGTCGCGCCATGGGCGTCCGGATAATGGAAGCCCGCCGTGGAGACGACGTTCTTGCCGCTGGCCAGCAGGCGCGCGACATCCGCGTTCATCGCGTCATAGGGCAGGGTGATGCGCGGCGTGTGGATCACGACATCCGCGTCGAGCGCCAGGATCTGGTCGATATCGCTGGTGCAGATCACGCCGTTCGCCGGGCGCTTGGCGATCTCGCCCGCGTCGCGCCCGGCCTTTTTGGGCGAATAGACATACACCCCGACCAGTTCGAGATCGGGATGGTCGATGATGCGGCGCAGCGACGTGCGGCCCATCGCGCCCGTCGCCCATTGGACGACGCGGATCGGTTTCGGGAACACCACGCCTCAGGCTGCGCTGCGGCCGGTCTCGATGAACGCCCGGTCGGCCCACACCGCATGCGTCCCGCTGCTCAATTTGTGTGGCAAGGCGATGCGGCACACCGGCCCGGCGGCGAAATTCTTCGCGTCGATCAGCACGCATTCCGATCGCCCGCGATTCTCGTCGATCAGGAAGCTGACGATATAGCCGTCATCCTCATCCACCGCGCCGATGCGCGGCGCGAACGGTGCCTCGCTGGCATAGACGCCCTCGGGCAGGATCACGCTTTCGTCGGTGCCGGTTTGGAGGTCGTGCTTGATCAGGCCGTTGAACAGGAACCAGCCCGGCTTCGACGTGACCGAATAGGCATAGCGATACGGCTTCCCGGCGAAGCGCGCGTTCATCATGCCGAATTCGACCGTCTCGTCCGACAGGCGCTCCTCGCGCGTCTCGCCGGTCACGAGATCGAAGCGCCAGCGGTGCAGCCGGCTGCGGAAGCTGTGCATGTCGAGCAACGCCATCATATGCTCGTGCCCCTCGACCGAACCGGCGAGCGGACGCGGGGTGGGGTCTTCCTGGTAGTAGCCGTCGAGGACAAGTTCGTGGCCATCTTCGTAGGCGTTCAGGAAGTGCAGGACGTAGCAAGGATCGGCCTCGAACCACTTGATATCGTTGGGCCCGCCGTGGCGCGGCACGATCGCGAAGCGCGACTTCATGTCGCGGAAGAAGCGTACCGCATGCACGTCGCGTTCGAGCAGTTTAGGGTCCCAAAAGACCGGGAAATCGTTGAAGATCGAATATTTCTCGCTGAACGCCATGTCGTGCGGCAGGCGCGGGCCGGGCAGGGGAATCGGGATATAGCTCTTCAGCTTCCCGTCCGCGCCGACCACGCCGTAATGCATGTACGGCGCGTGCTTCGAATAATTGAAGAACAGCAATTCGCCGGTCGCCTCATCGACCTTGCAATGCGCCGAGACGCCATCGATCGGTGCCCAGGGCGCGACGCCGAGATCCTCCAGCGTCTCGGGATCCATCGCATAGGCCTCGCCACACTGATAGAAGGTCGAGAGCAATTTGCCGGCATGGACGACCACGTCGGTGCTGGCATTGTCCTTCAGGCTGCCATGCGCGCCATAGCCCGGGCGTACCGACGTGCCGACCGGATCGGCGAGGCCGCCCCAGAGCGACTTGCCCGCTTCCTGCTCCGCCTGGAAACAGCGCGTGCGGACGAAGCGGTTGCGATAGGATGCCTTGCCCTGATTGAACGAGATCTGGTGGATCATCGCATCGCCATCGAAGGGGTGGTGGCGGCCGAGCGGTTGATGCACCTGATTCTCGGTATTGCGCAGATAGACGCCGTCGATATCGGACGGGATCACGCCCTCGATCACGTCGAGATCCTCGGCATCGACCTCCTCGTGCAGCGGCGTCCACGCGCCGTTGAGATACGGGTGGTTGCTCGGTTCCAGACTGGTGACGACCGGGGGGTGTCGTTCGAGCTTCATTGGCGCGTCCTCATATCCTGTCGATCGCCTAGCAACGTAAGTCTTGTAACGCAAGTGACAAGCGGCGGCATTTCGGCATGCCGCCGCCGGTCAAGTGGTTGATGCCCTGTCAGAATTTGCCCGACAAGCGCACACCGTAGGTGCGCGGCGCGCCGTACAGCGAGGCTTCGTCGCCCAGGAACGGGATCACGCTGGTACGGTACAGCTTGTTGGTCAGGTTCTTGGCCCACAAGGTCACCGCCCAGCGTTCGTCCGCGCGGCCGAAACCGATCCGCGCATCGAGCAGGCCATAGCCGGGTTCGAAATTGGTGTTGTCCGGGCCGTAGAAGAATTTGTCCTGATAGGTGTAATCGGCATGTGCCTTGATCGCGTAGCGCTCGCCCACCGGCAATTTGTAGTCCGCCGCGATCGAATATTGATAGTCGGCGGTGCGCGCCAGTTTGTTGCCGGTATAGACGATGTTGCGCCGGGGATCGGTGTAGTTCTTGTACTTGGCGTCGAGCACCGAACCCGATCCCGAGATCGACAGGCCTTCGGTGACGGCGACGGACAATTCGCCCTCGATGCCCTGGATCTTGGCGCTAGCGGCATTGGTGACGACGGTCGTCAGCAGGACGTCGTCGAGCTGTTCGACCTGAAGGTTGCTGAAATCGAGCCGGAACGCAGCGAGGTTCAGGCGCACGCGGCGGTCGAACAGGTCGCTCTTGAAACCGAGTTCGTAATTCCACGCGGTTTCCGGGTTGAACGGCCGCGATGCGGTGGCCGCATCGGGCGTCGCCGCCTGCCAGCCGCCGCCCTTGAAGCCCTTCGCTGCCGAGGCATAGAGCAGGATCGAGGGCGTGGCCTTCCATTCGAGCGCGAAGCGCGGCGTCGCTTCCTTCCAGGTCTTCTTCACGTTCACATTGTACGGCGTCTTGAGCGGGGCGGGGGAGAGGATGTCGCCGGCCGGGCCGAAGCTGATGATGCGCGCGTTGGCGTTCATCTCCTTGTGATCGATCGTGTAGCGCGCACCGGCCGATGCGGTGAAGCCGGGCAGGATCTCATATTCCAGTTCGCCGAACGCGGCATAGTTGGAGGTGATGCCGCTATTGGCGAAGACGTTTTCGCCGTCGAGACTGTCCCGCGTGCCGCCGGGCCCGCCGGGTAGTGCCGAACGCGCGAGATTGTCCGAACTGCGCCGCGTATCCTCGCGCAGATAGTACAGACCGACCAGCCAGCTGAACGGGCCGCTCTTATCGGAGGCGAGGCGCAGTTCCTGCGTGATGCCGCTATACTTTTCGGATTGGGTCAGCACCGAATCGGTGAAGGACGGCGGAGCGCCGGCCCCGGCCTGGCTGAAGCGCTGGCCCGAATTGCCGAGGCGGAGCGCGGCGAGATAGGTCAGCTTGGCCTTGCCGAGATCGTAATCGGCGCGCGCGGTGAAGCCATAGGTGTTGCGGCGGTTATACTGGAGGTACGGCGTTTCGGTGACGCGCGGATCCTTGGAGATCTGCCCCGTCGTAATCGGGCCGATGCCGGCGCGGGTCGGATCGTCGACCGCGTGGCGCGCCTGGCCGCCGCCCTCGTCATGGCTGGCATCGGCGATGAAGTTCAGCGTCAGCCGGTCGCTGGCATTGACTAGGACGGAGGCGCGGCCGGCATAGCCTTCGGCATCGTCGAGTTCCTGGCCGTTGACGATGTTGCGGCTGAAGCCGTCATGCCGGTTCTGCTGGAACGACAGGCGCGCCGCGGTCGAATCCGACAGCGCACCGGTCACGTTCGCTTCGGACTGGACCGTGCCGTAACTGCCGACCGAGACATAGCCGCTGGCACCGAAATCGAATTTCGGGGTGGCGGTGATAATGCTCACCGCACCGCCGACGACGTTCTTGCCGAAGATCGTGCCTTGCGGCCCGCGCAGCACCTCGACGCGTTCGACGTCGAAGATCGGCGGCGTCGCCGAGCCGCGACGGCCGATATACACTTCGTTGATGAACAGGCCGATCGACGGATCGGCGCTGGCGCTGGTCAGGCGCACCGTGCCGACGCCGCGGATGAACGCTTCCTGCTCCAGCGACCCCTGCGCCTGGAAGGTGAAGCTCGGCGTGCGCCCGGCGAGTGCCGACAGATCGGTGATCTGGCTATCGCGCAGCGCCGTGCCGCTGAAGGCGGTGACCGCGATCGGCACGTTCTGCAGGCTTTCCGAACGCTTGCGCGCGGTGACGATGATCTCTTCGAGCTGCGGCCCCTCCTCGACCTGAGCGGGCGCATCGACCGGCGTCGCGGGGCCGGCGGTCGACTGGGCCAACGCCGGCAAGGCCGTGCCCAAGGCGGCGATGCTCGCCGATGCCAAGGCTAAACGCAGTACACGCGCACAGGTGATCGTGGCCATTTCAGTCCCTCCCAAAATTCTGTCCGGCCTTGTTGGCCGTGTCGTGCTCACTCAGTCTTTTTAAGCAAGCTGATGCTGTTTTCGTCAAAGTGACTTGCTTGTCAAGACTAACTCGATTGACAGGCCCGCCGCGCTGCGCCAACCTCACTTGCATAAAACGACTGTCATAGGAGAGCAGCATGACCGACACGGCACTGGACGCACGCACCGACAAAAATACCGACGGGCATAAAATCGACATCGCGACTCGGATGATCGCGGCATGGAAGGCGATGGACTGGGACGAAGCGGCCGCCTTGTTCGCCGAGGACGGCGTGCTGCATTCGATGATGGTCGATCCGATCGAGGGCCGCGACGCAATCCACAAGCGCATTTCCGGCCTGGGCGAACTGGCCACCGAGATCGTCCTCGACGTCAGCAACATGGGCGTGATCAACGGCATCCTGTACATGGAGCGGGTCGATCGCTTCGTCTATAACGGCAAGACGGGCGCGGTGCCGGTGACGGGCGTGTTCGAATTCGACGGCGACGGCCTGATCAAGGTGTGGCGCGAATATTACGATCGCGGGCAATTGCTCGGCGAGATGGGGGTCGCGACGGACTTCGATCACGAGACCCGCTGACATGGCCAGCGCCGCCCCCGCCCCCACTGATGCCTGGCCGAACCCCGCGCGCAGTTGGTTCGCGGTGGCGGTGCTGACCCTGGGCTACACCGTGTCGTTCGTCGATCGCACGATCCTCAGCCTGTTGATCGATCCGATCAAGGCCGATCTGGGGTTGGGCGATACGCAGATCGCGTTGCTTCAGGGACTGGCGTTCGGCCTGTTCTACACCGTGATGGGCATGCCGCTCGGCTGGCTGGTCGATCGCACGTCGCGGCGGCGGGTGGTGGCGATCGGCGTGACGACCTGGTGCCTGGCGACCGCGGCGTGCGGGCTGGCGGGGAATTTCTGGCAGCTGTTCCTCGCCCGGATGGGCGTGGGGGCGGGCGAGGCGAGCCTCTCCCCGGCGGCGATCTCGATGATCGGCGACAGCTTCCCGGCCGAGCGTCGCGCCTTCCCGATCAGCGTCTATTCGATGGCCTCGTCGGTCGGCGCTGGGCTGGCGCTGATGGTCGGGGGAACGGTGATCCAGCTCATCTCCGCGCAACCGCGTTTCGCGCTGCCGATCGTAGGCGAGGTCGCACCGTGGCAGGCGACGTTCATTCTGGTCGGGCTGGCCGGTCTGGTCGTCGTCGTCCTGCTCGCTTTCGTCACCGAACCCGTCCGGCGCGAGGTGCTGGTGCGCGAGGAAAGCGGCAGCGGTCTGATCCCGCATCTCAACCGCCACCGCGCATTCCATCTGCGGCATCTCGGCGGCATGGCGCTGTATTGCGTGCTGATCTACGGCGTCCTGTCCTGGATGCCGGCTTTTTTCATCCGCACCTTCGGCTGGACTCCGGGACAGGTGGGCCTGCGCTACGGTCTGGTGGTGACGGTGTTCGGCGGGTTCGGACTGGCCTTTGCCGGCTGGCTGTCGTCGCATCTCGCGGTGCGCGGGGTAAAGGCGGCGAGCCTGAAGATCACCGGCTGGTCGATCCTGATCGTCACGCCGCTCCTCATCGCCGCCTGTCTGGCGCGCGACGGCTGGACGGCGGTGTTCATCCTCGCGCCCGCGATGATCTTCTTCACCGCGTCCGGCGGGCTCGCCGTCTCGGCCCTGTGCGAAGCGGCCCCCGGCAATCTGCGCGGGCGGACGGCGGCGCTCTATTATTTCGTGCTCGGCATCGTCGGGCTGACGGTCGGCCCGGTCAGCGTCGCGCTGATCACCGAACATCTGTTCCACGATCCGGGCGCGCTCGGCCCCGCGATCGCGCTGGCGGCGGGCATGCTCGGGCCGATCGCCGGGCTGCTGGTGCTGAGCGCGATCCGGCCGTTCGGTCGCGCGGTGGATGCGCTTGCCACGGCGGCCGAACCGGCATAAGCTTGTTTAAAGAGACTGACTGGATGGTCGGCGAATCGGAGCGGACATGACTTATATTCTCGGCGGCTGGCAGAGCGACTTTTCCGACAATTGGGCGCGGCGCGGCATGGACATGGCCGATGCCTTTTCCGAGACGATCGAGGCCGGGCTGGAGGCGACGAAGCTCGATCCGAAGGAGATCGAGACCGGGCATGTCGGCAATTTCGTCGGCGAATTGTTTGCGGGGCAGGGGTTGCTCGGCGGATTCTTCGGCTTGGTCCATCCCGATTTCGACGGCCTGCCGACCGCGCGCCACGAAGCGGCCTGCGCCTCGGGTTCGGTCGCGATCCTCGCCGCCACCGCCGAACTGGACGCCGGGCGATACGATCTGGCCTGCGTGCTGGGCATGGAGCAGATGCGCAACGTGCCGGGCAAGATTGCGGCGCAGCATCTCGGCGCGGCGGCCTGGACCGGCCACGAATTCGGCGACGCGCAATTCGTCTGGCCGCGCGCTTTCTCCGACCTGACGGAGGAATATGACCGCCGTTACGGCATCGATGCGCGCCACCTGCGTCGCATCGCCGAGATCAATTTCGCCAACGGCAAGCGCAACCCCAATGCCCAGTCGCGCGAGTGGCAGTTCACCCCGGAAAGCTTCACCGAAGACGATGTCGCCAACCCGGTGGTCGAGGGGCGCATGCGCAAGATGGATTGCGGGCAGGTGACCGACGGGGCGAGCGTGATCTTCCTCGCCTCGCCGAAGCGCGCCGCCGAATATGCCGGGAAGCGCGGCATCCCGCTCGACAGCCTGCCGCGCATCACCGGCTGGGGCCATCGCTCCGCGCCGATCTCGTACAGCCGCAAGGTGCAGGCGAGCGCGAACGACGCGTACGTCTTTCCGCAAGTGAAGCGCGCCGCCGACGAGGCGCGCGCGCGGGCCGGCGTTTCGCTCGATCAGGTCGACATGATCGAGCTGCACGACTGCTTCACCGCGACCGAATATATGGCGATCGAGCATCTCGGCATCGCCGCGCCGGGCGAGGCGTGGAAGGCGATCGAGGATGGCAGCATCGAGGCCGGCGGGCGCATTCCCGTCAACCCCTCGGGCGGGCTGATCGGCTGTGGCCATCCGGTCGGCGCGACCGGGGTGCGCATGGCGCTCGATGCGTTCAAGCAGGTGACGGGGGCGGCGGGCGACTATCAGGTCGAGGGCGCGAAGACCGTACAGACGCTCAACATCGGCGGCTCGACCACGACGACCGTGAGCCTCGTCGTCCAGGCCCAATGACCGGCCGATGATTACCCGACGCACGATCATGATCGGGGGCGCGGCATTGGTCGTGACCTTCCCGGCACATTCCAAGGAGAGACCAATGCCCGACAACATCGCCACGCTTCGCAAGGTCATCAGCAGCTGGCACGAGGCCGATGTCGAGGGCGTTCTGTCGTGCCTGCACGAGGATATCACCTGGAACAATTCCGGCGGGCTGAAGCCGCCGATCCAGGGCAAGGCGCAGATGCGCAAGACGCTGGAGGCGATGAAGGGGCGGCTGAAGAACAATCGCTGGCGGCTGTTCGATGTCGCGGCGGTCGGCGACACGGTGTGGATGGAGGGCGTCGACGAATTCGACACGATGGACGGTACGCGCGTCGCCATCCCCTATTGCGGCATCCTCGATTACGAAGGCGGCGTGATCCGCCACTGGCGCGAATATTTCGAGGGCCGGCTGCAGGAGGAACAGGTCGCCGGCAAGGGCGTGCGCGAGACGGTGGACGTCATGCTCGCGCGGCCGGCGGTCTGATCATGGCTACCGCCCCGACATTCGACGATGCGCTGCCGGACTTCCGCGAGGCGAAGCTGATGCCGGTCGATCTTGCGGTCGAGCGGCGCGACGACGGCACGATCCTGCTCCGGTCGCGCGTCGCCATCGCGGAGTACGACGCGAACATCCCCGCCGACCTCGCCCGCTCCGCCGCGCGCCAGCCCGACAAGCCGGCGCTGGCGTGGCGCGAGGCCGGGCGTGAGGGCTGGGCGACGCTCAGCTATGCCGAGCTGAAGGCGCGGATCGATGCGGCGGCGCAATGGCTGATCGATCATGCGCCGGATGGCCGGCCGATGCTGCTGATCGCGGATAATACTCCGGCCTTCGCCATCGCCACCTTCGCGGCCTGGGCGGCGGGCCTGCCGGTCTTTCCGGTCAGCACCGCCTATGGCGCGCTCGGCGGCGATTACGGGCGGCTGGCGCATGTCGTGGCGAAGGTGAAGCCGGGCGTGGTGTTCGCGGAGAATTCGGCGAAGCTGGCGCCGGCGCTGGCCGCACTCGATCTGGGCGATGCGATCGTCATCACCGGCGATCCTGCGCTGGTGGCCAAGCCGTCGGTGGCGATCGACACGCTGCTCGCCACGACGGCGACCGAGGCGGTGACGATCGCGGTGGAAGCGATCCGGGCGGACGATCTCGCCGCTTACATGCTCACCTCCGGATCGACCGGACTGCCCAAGATGGTCGCGATCACGTTCGACAATCTCGCCGCAAACAGCGCGCAATGCCGCCAGATGATCGGCGAGGCGGCGGGCTGGCACGACGTAATGCTTGATTGGCTGCCCTGGCACCACGCCGCCGGCGCGTTCGTGCTGCGCACGACGCTGACCGAGGGCGGCACGCTGTATATCGACGACGGTAAGCCGATGCCCGGCCTGTTCGCGGAATCGCTGCGCAATTTGCGCGAGATCCCGGTGCGCTATTTCAACAACGTGCCGCTGGGCTACGGCATGCTGGTCGAGGCGCTGGAGAACGATCCCGAACTGCGCCGCACCTTCTTCTCGCAGCTTCGGCTGATGCTGTACGGCGGGGCGGGGCTGAGCCAGCCGGTATACGACCGGTTGCAGGCGGCGGCGATCGCCGAGACCGGGCACCGCATCATGTTGACCTCGGGCTATGGCTCGACCGAGACGGTGTCGGCCTTCATGGCGATCCATTTCGAAACCGATCGCGTCGGCATCGGCCTGCCGGCCCCCGGCGCGGTGGTGAAACTGGTGCCCTCGGGCGACCGCTACGAGGTGCGCGCGGCGGGGCCGAACGTGACGCGCGGCTATCTCGACGAACCGGCCAAGAATGCGGAGGCGTTCGACGAGGAGGGCTTCTACCGCACTGGCGATATGGCGGTATTCAACGATTCCGCCGATCCCGAGAAGGGGCTGGCCTTTGCCGGGCGCGCGGCGGAGGAATTCAAGCTGTCGAGCGGGGCGTGGGTCTATGGCGGGTCGCTGCGCGATGGCCTGCTGAAAGCGCTGACGCCGATGGTGCGCGATCTGGTGCTGTGCGACGAGAATCGCGAATATCTGACGCTGATGCTGTGGCCGACGCCGGATGGCGATCGCGACCGCATCACGGCGGCACTAAAGACGTTCAACGCTGCGCAACATGGCAGTTCGTCGCGCATCCGCCGGGCGTTGCTGCTCGATGTGCCGCCCGATCCCAACGCGCACGAAATGTCCGACAAGGGCACGATCAATCGCCGCGCGGTGATCGACCGGCGCCAGGGCGACATCGACCGGCTCTATGCCGACATCCCCGATCCCGACATCATCCTGCTGTAGGAATTTCCATGACCGATCCCCATACGGACCCCCGCATCCAGACCCTGCTCGACAAGCAGGAGATCACCGACGTCATCAACCTGTACCTGCGCGGCGCCGATCGCGCCGATATCCCGCTGATCGCCGATGCCTATCATCCCGATGCGATCGAGGATCATGGCGGCGTCTATCACGGCCCCGCCTCCGACTATGTCGCATTGATGGCCAAGATGCTGCCCAAGGGCGGGATCATGAACCACCTCGCCACCAATATCGTGATCGAGGTGGACGGCGATATCGCCCGTGCCGAGCATTACATCCTCGCCTTCGCGCGGATGAAGGAGAAGGGCGGCGACAAGTTCGACACGCTGACTTTGGCGCGCGCGGTGGATCGGTTCGAACGCCGTGATGGCAAGTGGAAGATCGCGCTGCGCCGCCTCGCGTGGGAGTGGAACCACGAAATGCCGCTGACCGAGAGCTGGGGCCGCGGCATGATGTTCCCCGAGGGCACCGAACTGACGCGCGGCGCGAAGCACCCGCACGACGTGCTCTATCAGATGGCGGCGGACTGATGGCGATGGACATCACCGGTGCGGTCGGGCTGGTCACCGGCGGCAATCGCGGCATCGGCGAAGCGTTCGTCCGCGCGCTGATCGGTGCGGGCGCGGCCAAGGTCTATGTCGGCACGCGCGACGTCGCCAATGCGCAGCATCTGGTCGAGGAAGGCGGCGGCAGGATCGTCGCCTTGGCACTCGATGTGGCGCAGCCGGATCAGATCGCGGCGGCGGCGGCCGCCTGTACCGACGTCTCGATCCTCGTCAATAATGCCGGCGCGTTCGTGAACCAGAGGCTGATCGGGGCCGATACGATGGCGGCCGCGCGCGAGGAGATGGAGGTCAATTATTTCGGCCTGCTCGGCATGTGTCGCGCCTTCGCGAGTGTGCTGAAGGCCAATGGTGGCGGCGCGATCGTCAACGTCCTGTCCTCGGGCGGGGTCGTCGCGGTGCCGGCAATGGGCGGCTACAGCCCGTCCAAATTCGCCGCGCGCGCCGCGACCACCTCGATCCGCGCCGAACTGGCGAGGCAGGGCACCAGCGTCTCGGCACTGATCGTCGGATCGGTCGATACGCGCATGGCCGCGCATGTCGGCGGCGCGAAGGAGAAGCCCGAAGATATCGCGAAGATCGGACTCTCGGCGATCAAGCGCGGGCTGGACGAAGTGGATACCGATCGCATGGCGGTGGAGGTGCGCGCCGCGAAGTCGCGCGACCCGAAGGCGCAGGAACGTGCGCTGGCGCGGATGCTCGACATGGACACGATCTCGACCGGGCGTTGATCCGGCGAAGAGGGGGCTGACGATGGAAATCCTGAAGATATTGGCGATCGATGCGGTGACGGTGGTGATCGCCTTCACCACGCTCTGGGCGATCTGTTCGTCGATCCGCGACGTGACGATGGTCGACGCATGGTGGGCGCTGGGCATGGCGTTGCTCGCGCTGGCGACGTTCGTGCAGATGGACGTGGCGACCGATCGTCGCGTGCTGCTGCTCGGCCTGTGCGGGTTGTGGGCGCTCCGGCTGGGCGGCTATCTGTTCTGGCGCTGGCGCGATCACGGGCCGGATCGCCGCTATGTCCGCATGATGGAAAAGGCGCAGGAGAAGCGCGGCTGGGGCTATGCCCGGGCCAGCTTCTGGCTGGTGTTCGTCACGCAGGCACCGCTTCAGTTCATCGTCGCTTTGCCGGTGATGCTGGGCCAGATCCCGGCCGAGCCGGTCGCGCTCGGCGGCCTCGCTTATGCCGGGGCGGCGCTGGCGCTGTTCGGCATCGCGTTCGAAAGCATCGGCGATTTCCAGCTCACCCGGTTCCGTAAAGATCCCGCCAATGCCGGCAAGGTGCTGAACACCGGCCTGTGGCACTACACGCGGCACCCGAATTATTTCGGCGACGCCTGCGTGTGGTGGGGCCTGTTCGCGATCGGTGCGGAAACCGGCATTGGCTGGTTCGCCTTGCCGGGGCCGATCCTGCTCACCTGGACGCTGATGAAATGGTCCGGCGCGCCGACGCTCGAATTCCGCATGCGCAAGACGAAGCCGCAATATGCCGATTACATCGCGACGACCTCGGGCTTCGTGCCCTGGCCGCCGAAGCGGCTGTGAACCGCTGGGCCGTGGAGAAATGATATGCAATTGACCCCGCAATCCCGCATCGACGATTTCACCGCGCGCGGCTGGTGGGGCGATCTCACGCTCGACGATTGGCTCCAACGCAACCGCGACCAGCTGCCCCATCGTCTCGCCCTGGTCGATCCCATGAACCGCGCCGATCTCGACGGCACGCCGCCGCGTCGCTTTACCTGGGGCGAACTCGGTACCGAAGTCGATCGGGTCGCGGCGGCGCTGCTGGATGTCGGCCTGAAGAGGGACGATGTGCTGACCTATCAGTTGCCGAACGTCACCGACACGGTGATCCTGGCGCTGGCCTGTTCGCGCATCGGCCTGATCATCTCGCCCGTCGTCATGCCGTACCGTGCACACGAACTGGGCTATGTCATCGACAAGGTTCGCCCGGCCGCGATCGTCACGCGCGCGCAGTTCGCCGGGCACGATCATGCCGCGATGGCGCTGAAGCTGACCGGCGGGCGCGATTGCCGGGTGCTGGTGCTGGGCGGCCACGCCCCGCACGGCAGCACGGATTTCGATGCCGTCATCGCTGTCGCCGATCCGGCGCAGGCCGCCGCCTATCATGACGCTCAGCCGATGCAGCCGGGCGAAGTGTTCACGATCTTCTGGACCTCCGGCACCGAGGCGCGGCCCAAGGGCGTGCCGCGCGACCAGAACCACTGGATCGTCAACGCGAAGATGGTCGCCGAAGCCGCCGATATCCGCGAGGGCGAGGTGCTGCTCAACCCGTTTCCACTGGTCAATATCGGGTCGTTCGGCCTCGTCACGCCGTGGCTGATGCATCGCGGCACGTTGGTGCTGCACCACCCGTTCGACCTGAAAGTGTTCCTGGCGCAGATCGCCGCCGAACGCGTCAACTATACCATCGCCGCGCCCGCCATCCTCAATGCGTTGCTCAAGACGCCGGGCCTGCTCGACAGCGTGGACCTGTCGTCGCTGCGCGCGATCGGCTCCGGCTCCGCGCCGCTCAGCCCTTGGATGATCGAGGGTTTCGCGCACGATCACGGCATCGAAGTGTGCAACATCTACGGCTCGAACGAGGGCGCATCCCTGTTCAGCGACGCGCGGCAGGTGCCCGATCATCACGATCGCGCGCGTTATTTCCCGCGCATGGGCGTCGCCGGCATCGACTGGCCGGGCAGCGAGAGTTCGGCGATGATCCAGACCCGTCTGGTCGATATCGAGACGGAAGAGGACATTTCCGAACCGGGCCGCCCCGGCGAATTGCGCTTTCAGGGCGCGGCGACGTTCGGCGGCTATTTCGAAAGCCCGGAGATCAGCGCGAACGCTTTCGATGCGCAGGGCTTCTACCGCACCGGTGACCTGTTCGAGATCGCGGAGGAGCGTTTCTATCGCTTCGTCGGGCGCTGCAAGGACATCATCGTGCGCGGCGGCGTGAACATCTCGCCGGCCGAGATCGACGATCTGCTCGCCGGCCATCCGGCGCTGCGCGAGGCGGCGGTGGTCGGCGTGCCAGACGAACGGCTGGGTGAGCGGATGTGCGTCGCCGCTGTACCCGCAGACGGGCAGACGCCCGATCTGGGCGAGATTTCCGGCTGGCTGAAGGATCAGGGGCTGGCGGTGTTCAAGCTGCCCGAACTGATGGTCATGATCGATGCGTTGCCGCGCAACGCGATGAACAAGGTGTCGCGCCGCGACTTGCGCGAGACGGTGATCGGCCTGCTCGCGTGACGCTATACGACCGTTTCGCCGCCGTGATCGCGGCGTGGAATGCGGGCGACATCGATGCGGCGCTGGCGGGCATGGACGATGCGGTGGTGTGGCATGTCGCCGCCGGCGCGCTCGCGCCGCTGGAGGGCAAGGCGGCGGTGCGCGGTTTCCTGGAGCAGTTGCGCGCCGACATGGCCGAGACGCGCTGGAGCATCGGCCATCATGCCGAGGCCGGCGATCGCCTGTTCGTCGAGGGGATCGACGCGTACACCCGCACCACCGGCACCGCAGTCGCTATGCCCTATGCGGCGGTGATCGAATTCGCAGGCGACCGCATCATCGCGTGGCGGGACTATATCGACACCCGCCGCATGGAAAAGCTGCGCGAGGGCGCGCCGGTGCCGGGCCATCTTTCGGCGCTGGTCGATCGGTTGGGGCGGGGCTGAGAGCCCGCGCGGTAACCATCTTCATTGCTGTTTCGTGGCATTTTTGTCACATTTTGTGACGTTAGCGTCATATTATCTTTCGCAACTGCGGAATGGTTCATACCACGTCGTCTGATTAACGCAGCTCGGGGGCTGCCGCTCGACATGTTCGGGTGCGATCACATTGGGGGACTATCAGAATGGACCTACGCGTACGCACGCGCCTTCTCTCGGCGACACTTCTTGCCGGTGCCGTGATTTCGGCACATCCGGCCTTGGCTCAGGTCGCCACGCCAGTGGAAACGTCAACCGAAGCCCAGGGCGATGAAGTCGTGGTGACGGGTTCGCGCATCACCCGTCCGGACCTTGCCACGGCAAGCCCGGTGACCGTGGTTGGCGCGGCCGAAATTTCCTATCGCCAGGCTGGTACCGCCGAGGAACTGCTGCGCGACCTGCCAGCACTTCGGCCTTCGATCGGCCCGGGCGTCAATAACGGTTCCGACGGTTCGGCCACGCTCAACCTGCGCGGTATCGGCGAACAGCGTACGCTCGTCCTGCTCGATGGCCGGCGCGTGACGCCATTCGGCCTCGATGGACTGGTCGATACCAACAACATTCCCGTCGCGCTCCTCGATCGCGTCGAAGTGCTAACCGGCGGTGCCTCCACCGTTTACGGTGCCGATGCGGTCGCGGGCGTCGTCAACTTCGTGACCAAGCGCAATTTCTCCGGCGTAGATCTCAGCGGCAACTACCGCATTTCCGAGCGCGGCGATGCCGCGCGGGTTCGTGCGGATCTGTTGATCGGCGGTAACTTCGCCGAAGACCGCGGCAACATTGTCCTCGGGCTGGGATATACCAAGTCGAAGCCGCTGCTGCACACGGCGCGTGACATCAGCGCCTTCCCGATCAGCTCGGCGACGGGCCTGTTCTCGGGTGCGACCAACGCGCAGGTGACGATCTTCGCTTCGCCCACCAACGCAGCACTTGGCCTGCCGGCCAGCAGCTTCGGTGCCGTCGTCAATCCCACCACCGGCCTGCTTCAGGCGGCCACGGCTGCGGATACGTACAACACCAACAACGGCACCTATTTCCAGACGCCGTTGACGCGCTACAACGCCTACGCCGCTGCGCGCTACAATGTAACCGACGGGATCGAACTGTATTCGACCGCGATGTTCACCCGCAACGAGGTCCGCTTGCAGCTCGCGCCATCGGGCACGTTCGGCAACACCTATCAGCTGGCGCTCAACAACCCGTATCTGACCGATGGCATCCGCAACCAACTATGCACCGCGCGCAGCATCAGTGCGGCGGCATGCACCGCGGCGGCGACGGTTCAGGGCGGTCCGGGTACGGCGGGCTATCTCGAAGTTCCGGTGATCGCGCAGCGCCGCTTCACCGAATATGGTCCGCGCGGCAATCCGATCACCTCGCAGATGTTCCAAATGCAGCTGGGTGTGCGGGGTACGTTGTTCGCCGGCCTGAAATACGATCTGTCGGGCCAATATGGCGAGACGACGCAAAATCAGGTGCGCGAGAACTGGGGTTCGTTCAGCAAGGTCCAGCAGGCTTTGCGCGCGTATCGCACCACGGGTGGTCAACTTCGTTGCGCCGACACGACCAACAATTGCGTGCCGCTCAACCTGTTTGGGCCGAACGGCAGCATCACCGCCGATCAGCTCGCCTTCATCGATCTGGATGCGATCATCAATCGCAAGGTGACATTGGGCGTCGTAACCGGCAGCGTCTCGGGCGATCTGTTCGGCGTCAAGTCGCCATTCGCGGAGTCGACCGTCGCCTTCTCGATCGGCGGTGAATATCGCAAGACCACGGCTGCCAGCCAGCCCGATGGCCCATCGCAAATCCAGGGCGAAGTGCTCGGCACCGGCGCGCGCACGCCGCCGGACTTCGGCAAATACACGGTCAAGGAAGCGTTCGGCGAAATCGCCATCCCGCTGGTCGAGAACAAGCCGTTCTTCTACCGCCTCAGCGCCGAAGCCGGCTTCCGGTATTCGGATTATTCCACCACCGGCGGCAGCACGACGTGGAAGGCCGGCGGTACTTGGGAACTGGCGCAGGGCTTCAAGTTCCGCGGCACCTATCAGGTCGCGGTGCGCTCGCCCAACATCCAGGAACTGTTCCAGTCCCCGGTGCAGGGTCTGGGCAATCTGACCAGCGATCCATGCTCGGGCACGACGCTGGCCACCGGCCTTGCCAATCTGTGCCGTCTGACCGGTGCTCCGGCCAATACGATCGGGTCGATTCCTCAGCCGACCTCGGGCCAGATCAACAATACCAGCTCGGGTAACCGTACGCTTCAGGTGGAACGTGCACGCACCTACACGCTGGGTACCGTCATCGCGCCGCCGCAGATCAAGGGGTTTGCGCTGACCGTCGATTACTTCAACATCCGCGTCCGTGATGCGATCACCCAGCCGGCGCAGGCCGATATCCTGAACGGCTGCTATTCGGCGTCGCTCAACCCCACCTTCGCCTACAACGCCTTCTGCCAGCTCATCGGGCGCAACCCGCTGACCGGCAGCCTCAACGGCGCAGGGGAAACGCCGGGCGTCATCCTGACCTATTCGAACCTCGGCGTCATCGAAACGGCGGGTGTCGAAATGGGCGTGACGCAGCGGATCCCGTTGAGCGATATCGGCCTGGGCAATTCCGGCTCGATCAACCTCGGCCTTAACGGTACCTGGCTCAACTATTACCATTTCCAGGCGACGCCGAATGCGATCAATCGCGATTGCACCGGCTATTACAGCGCCGGTGGCTGCACCAACCCGCGGCCGGAATGGAAGTGGAACGGGCGTGTGACCTACAGCCAGGAGGTCTTCGACATCTCGCTGCTGTGGACGCACATCTCGTCGGTCAAGCTGGAGCCGTTCCTCGCGGCGCGCCTACCGGGCAATGTCGCGCAGCCGGGCGGTGTCGATCCGGCGAACATCCTGGACGCGTTCGAGAAGATCAAGGCGTACAATTATTTCGACCTGGCCTTCCGCATGAAGCCGGCAAAGGAACTGGAACTGACGCTGACGGTCGACAATCTGTTCGACAAGAAGCCGCCTCTGGTGGGTTCGGGCGTCGGTGGCACCGCGTATAACAGCGGCAACACCTTCCCGACGATCTATGATCCGATCGGCCGATCGTTCACGATGGGCGCACGCCTGAAGTTCTAAGCTTCAGCTTCGATCTCAAGCTTCGGGGAGTGACCGCAGGGTCGCTCCCCGAATGCTTTTGGAGGGCAGGAAAATCTCGACTCGACGGCGCGCCGTCAGATCAATCCCGATCATTTCGGCGGAACGGGCGCCTTGCTTTCGACCGGGGTATCATTTCCCGGCTCGATATAGACCTCGCCCCGGCGGCGGGGTTTGGTTCTGGGACCACGGGCTTCGATCGCGCCCCAGTGGAAGCCGTCGGCCAGGCGATAGACATGGCCGAAACCGGGGAACGGGCCGATCGAGGTCGCGATAAGGTGATCCTTGGCGACCGCTTCGTCCAGAAAACGCTGGC
This sequence comes from Parasphingomonas caseinilytica, assembly GCF_036663755.1. Taxonomy (NCBI): domain Bacteria; kingdom Pseudomonadati; phylum Pseudomonadota; class Alphaproteobacteria; order Sphingomonadales; family Sphingomonadaceae; genus Parasphingomonas; species Parasphingomonas caseinilytica. The sequence continues at coordinate 157,551 of NZ_JAXOJL010000003.1, read as the reverse complement.
GATCGGGCGATATGACGGCGGGGCCGCCTCGTGTCGCGCGATCCTGCAGGCGCAGGTCGCCGTTCCAGAACACCAGCATTGTCTCGCCGCAGCGGACGCGGACCGATCCGGTGCGAGGTCCTTCGGACGTGACGGCCATGCGCACGCCGGGCACGACGTCCAGATCGAAATCGGGCGTGCGCAGGCGGCTTCGCGCGCGATACGCGTCCAGCGCCTTTGCGATGATTGGGCTGGTCGATATCCGACCACCGATATGGTCGACCGCCCAGCGATCAACGAAGACGGTGGCGGCAGGGAAAGCGGGCCGATCGCCGTCGAGCAGGCCGCCGCCCTGCGCATCGTCGAGCGACGTGACAATCACGGTATCCACGTCGGTGGGGCGATAGCCCAGGCCCGACAGCGCGGCGCGAAGCCGGTCACCGGTGGCGATCGGGCCGATCATGATGCGGTGGCCGTCGACCAGCAACAGGAAGGCATTGCGCGTCGCGGCGGGGCGACCGGCGGCCGGATCGGCGCGATCGGCGGCGTCCGACAACGCCGTGATCCGGCAGCGCCCGAGCGTAATTTCATGGCGCATCAACGGCGGTGACGCGGCGCGCGGATCGGCGATGGCGGCCGAGGCCAGAGCGATCAGCGACAATGGTCCGAACATCAGCCCCTCCGATTATCCGGCGCGTATCCAAAAGCGTGACCGGTGTCGAGCAGCCGTCCTCTACCGGCCGGCGGGAGCCTCGCGCCATGCGCCGGGCGCGAGTCCATCGACCGTCCAGTCGCCGATGCTTTGGCGCACCAGCCGCAGCGTGGGAAAGCCGATCGCCGCGGTCATCCGGCGCACCTGGCGGTTGCGGCCTTCGCGGATCGTCAGGCTGATCCAGCTGTCAGGCACGGTCTTGCGAAAGCGCACCGGGGGATCGCGCGGCCACAGGTCCGGCGGGGCGATGCTTTCGGCCTCGGCCGGACGGGTCATGCCGTCCTTCAGCAGCACGCCGCGCCTGAGCTGGTCGAGATCGCTGTTCCGCGGCTCCCCCTCGACCTGCACGAGATAGGTCTTGGGCAATTTGAACTTAGGATCGGCGATGCGTGCCTGCAGGCGGCCGTCATCGGTCAGCAGCAGCAACCCCTCGCTGTCCCGATCCAGTCGACCGGCGGGATAGACGCCCGGCAGATCGATGAATTCCGACAGCGTCCGGCGCGGGGAGGGCGAGTTCACATCGGTGAACTGGCACAGCACGTCGAACGGCTTGTTGAACAGGATCAGCGTCACGCGGCGGCGATGCTCGTCGCCACCGCCTCGGCGACCTTGATGCCGTCCACCGCCGCCGAAAGGATGCCACCGGCATAGCCTGCGCCTTCGCCCGCCGGGAACAGGCCGATCGTGTTGAGGCTCTGGAAATCCTCACCACGCGTGAAGCGGACGGGGGAGGAGGTGCGCGTTTCCACCCCGGTCATGACCACGTCGGGATGATCGTAGCCCGGGATCTGCCGCCCGAACACGGGGATCGCCTCGCGCATCGCCGTCACCGCGAAATCGGGCAGGCATTCGGCCAGATCGGTCGGCGTCACGCCGGGGCGATAGGAGGGGGCGACCGACCCCAGCGACTGCGACGGCTTGCCGGCCAGGAAATCCCCCAGCCGCTGCGCCGGCGCCTTGTAGTTCGATCCACCGGCCACGAACGCGCGCTCTTCCCAATGGCGTTGCAGCGCGATGCCGGCCAGCGGATCGCCGGGAAAGTCGCGCGCCGGATCGATCGCCACGACGAAGCCCGAATTGGCGTTGCGTTCGTTGCGCGAATATTGGCTCATGCCGTTGGTCGCGACTCGCCCTTCCTCCGAGGTCGCGGCGACCACCGTGCCGCCCGGGCACATGCAGAAGCTGTAGACGGTGCGCCCGTTCGAGCAGTGATGCGAGATGTGATATTCCGCCGCGCCGAGGATCGCGTTGCCGGCGTCGCTGCCGAAGCGCGACCGGTCGATCCAACTTTGCGGATGTTCGATCCGCACGCCGATCGAGAAGGGCTTGGCCTCGACATGCACCCCGGCGGCATGGAGCATCGCAAAGGTGTCTCGCGCGCTATGGCCGATCGCCAGCACGACATGATCCGCCGCTATGTAACCGCCATCGTGCAGATGCAGCCCGCGCATCCGGCGCTCGCCGCTCGCATCGGTGGCGATATCAAGCCCATCGACACGGCTCTGCCAGCGATATTCGCCGCCCAGCGCCTCGATCGTCGCGCGCATGTTCTCGACCATCGTGACGAGGCGGAACGTGCCGATATGGGGATGCGCCTCGGTCAGGATTTCGGGCGGAGCACCCGCTTTGACGAATTCGGTCAGCACCTTGCGGTCGAGGTGCCGGGCATCCTTGATCCGGCTGTAGAGCTTGCCGTCGGAAAAGGTGCCCGCGCCGCCTTCGCCGAACTGCACGTTGGATTCCGGGTCCAGCACCGATTTGCGCCACAGCGCCCAGGTGTCCTTGGTCCGTTCGCGCACCACCTTGCCGCGATCGAGAATGATCGGGCGATAGCCGAGCTGCGCCAGGATCAGCCCGGCGAACAGCCCGCACGGTCCCGCGCCGATCACCACCGGCCGCGCGAATTCGCCGGCCGGCGCGCGTGTGGCGAAGCGATAGCTGGTGTTGGGCGTCTGCTGGACGTTCCGATCCTTGCGGAAGCGCGCCAGCACCGCCGGCTCGTCCTTCACGTTCACATCGACCGAATAGACGAGCTGGATGTCGGCCTTGTCGCGCGCATCGTGCCCGCGCCGGGCGACGACGTAGCGCACCAGTTCGCGCGGGGTGATGCGCAGCCGCTTGCAGATCGCGGCGGGCAGCGCCTCGTCGGGATGGTGGAGCGGCAGGGTCAGTTCGGTCAGGCGTAACATCGCCGGCGGCCTTAGCGCGTGGGCGCACACGACGCCAATCGTGCAGGAACGATCGTCGCTCCGCGGGAGTTTGGGCCACGATCATTTCAGGAATTCATCATGGCGAAATCGGACAAGAATGCCGCGGCCCCGGGCAAGGAGCAGCGCGCGATCCAGGCGGAGGTCGCCAAGGCCGACAAGAAGAAAAAGTCGCCCGGCGGTGGTGCGATGCAGGCCGGCGCGCGCACCTATCCCGAACCGCCCCTGCCGCAACAGCATCAGCCGAAACCGGGTATCGAGGCGAAGCTCGATCCCGCCCCGATGTACGACGCGCCATTCTATAGGGGATCGGGCAAGCTCGATGGCATGGCGGCGATCATCACCGGCGGAGATTCCGGGATAGGACGATCGGTCGCCGTGCTGTTCGCGCGTGAGGGTGCCGATGTGGCGATCGTCTATCTCATCGACGAACAGGAGGATGCCGAGGCGACGGCCGAAGCGGTGAAGAAGGAAGGCCGCAAGTGCTTGTTGATCGCCGGCGACGTCCGCGATCAGGCATTCTGCAAGAGCGCGGTCGCGCGGGCGGTGAAGGCGTTCGGTCGGCTCGACGTGCTGGTTAACAATGCCGCGTTCCAAGTGCATTCCAGCTTCGAGGTCTGACCGCAGAACATTTCGACCAGACGCTGAAGACCAACCTCTACGGATATTTCTTCATGGCGCAGGCGGCGGTCGCGCAGATGAAGCCGGGTTCGGCGATCGTGAACACGGGATCGGTGACGGGCCTGCTCGGCAATAAGGATTTGCTGGATTATTCGATGACCAAGGGCGGCATCCACGCTTTCACCCGCAGTCTGGCCACACATCTGATTCCGAAGGGCATCCGCGTAAACGCGGTCGCGCCGGGGCCGGTCTGGACGCCGCTCAACCCCACGGACAAGCAGGCACCCGATGTCGCGACATTCGGTGCCGATACGCCGATGAAGCGCCCGGCCCAGCCCGAGGAGATCGCGCCGGCCTATGTGTTTCTCGCCTCGCCCCAGACGTCCAGCTACATCACCGGCGAAGTGCTGCCGATCATTGGGGGGTATGCGGGCGGATAAAGCGGGATCTACTCCGCCGGTGCCGGCGCGCCGATCGCGTCCAGTTCGCCGCTTTCACGCGCCTTTTTGCCATAGACCGCCTCGAACAATGGCCCCGCCATCATCGTCGTGACGATCGCCATCAGCACCAGCATCGAGAACAAAGTCGGCCCGATAATGCCCTTTTGCAGGCCGATATTGATGATGATCAGCTCCATCAGCCCGCGCGAATTCATCAGCGCACCGATGCCCAGAGCGGTGCGGTTGTCCTCGCCCGCCAGCCGCGCGGCGAGATAGCAGGCGCCGCCCTTAGCGATGATCGAGGCGATCAGGATGCCGAGCGCGATCAGCAGCAGCGTCGGCGAATTGACCATGTCCATCCGCGTGTTCAGCCCCGAATAGGTGAAGAACATCGGCAGCAGCAGCACGACCGCGACCGGCTCCACCTTGCGCTTGAGTTCGGTGGCGAACGCGCCGCGCGGCATCATCGCGCCCAGGATGAACCCGCCGAAGATCGCGTGGATGCCGACCGCGTCCATCAGGAAGGCCGAGGTGCAGAAGGCGGCGAGGGTGATCGCCAGTACCGCATGGCTCATCTCGCCCTCGCGCTCTACCCGCGCGGCGAGCGGCGCGAACAGGCGCGGGGCGAAGATCACCACCAAGACCGCCCACAGCAAGCCGCCGCCGATGGCCAGGATCGCCACGCCAGCGCCGCCGCCGAACGTCGCCAGCACGATCGCCAGCACGCACCACGAACAGGCATCGTCGAACGCCCCTGCCGTCAGCGACAATGTGCCGAGCGACGAATTGGCGAGGCCGCGTTCGTTGATGATCCGCGCCAGCATCGGGAAGGCGGTGAGCGCGATGCAGGCGCCCATGAACAACGTGGCGTTCATGGTCGAGATGCCCGGCGCGAACAGGCCGGGCACGTCGAGCAGGAACGGCGTGATCAGCACGGCGATGGCGAACGGCGCGGCGATTCCGGCGAACGACACGCCCGCCGCGCTCTTCGCCTTCGCGCGGAAGTGATCGAGCCGCAGTGTCGTGCCGACCAGGAACATATACAGCCCGACGCCCAGTTGCGAGCCGGCATACAGCACGTTGCGCGTCTCCTTCGGGAAGATCGCGCCCTGCAGATCGGGCCAGATCAGGCCGAGCAGGGACGGCCCGAGGACGACGCCGGCGATCATCTCCCCCACCACCTGCGGCTGGGCGAGCAATTTCTGCCCGAGCCAGCCGACGATGCGGCACGCGATCAGGATGACGGCGAGTTGCAGGAAGAAGTGGATCGAGAAATCGCCCGGCGCATAGCTTTTCGCGGCCGCCGCCGCGGCTGGCCCATGCGGCGACAGCACGCCGCCGATCGTCGTCCAAAAGCTGTCGATCATTCCGATATTCTCTCCCCGAACCCAGCCGAGGATAGAGCAATGCACCTGCGGATGGAACGCGTGATGATGCTCGATCGAGGAGGCGCGGAACGAACGCCCCCCTCGCCGGGTTGAATCGGCTCCGAAATGAAGGGGAGACGAACATCATGGCTGCGCGCGCCTATTGGCAGGGGCAGATCAGACTGGCCCTCGTCTCGATCCCGGTCGAAATCTTTTCCGCGACCAAATCCGGTGCGCAGATCGCATTCCACCAGATCCACGAACCGTCGGGCAAGCGTGTGAAATACGAGAAGGTCGTGCCCGGCCTCGGCGCGATCGACACCGACGAGATCGTCAAGGGCTATGAGGTCGACAAGGGCGATTACGTCCTGCTCGATCAGGACGAGATCGATGCGGTGAAGCTGGAATCCAAGAAGACGCTGGAACTCACCCAGTTCGTAGACGCGGACGAGATCGACGTTCTCTATTACGAGCGGCCCTATTTCGTCGTCCCCGCCGACGATCTGGCCGAGGAAGCGTTCATCGTGCTGCGCGAGGCGCTGCGCCGGGCGAAGAAGGTCGGGCTCGGCCAACTCGCGATGCGCGGGCGCGAATATGTCGTCAGCCTGAAGCCGTGCGGGCGCGGCATGGTGCTGGAAACGCTGCGCTACGCCGACGAGGTCAACAAGGCGCAGGGCTATTTCCGCGACATTCCCGACGACAAGCCGGATGCCGACCTGCTCGATCTGGCGACGACGCTGATCGACAAAAAGACCGCCGAGTTCGATCCGGCCAAGTTCCACGATCGCTATATCGATGCGCTGCGGGATCTGATCGCGCGCAAGCAGAAGTCGAAATCCAACCGCAAGATTATCGAGGACAAGGATGACGGGACCGCTCGGTCTGGCTCGAACGTGGTCGATCTAATGGCCGCGTTGAAGAAGTCGATCGAGAAGCCGGCGACCAAGGCTGCGGCGGCTAAGACGCCCGCCGCCAAGGCTCCGGCCAAGAAAGCCCCGGCGAAGAAGCGTGCATGACATCCTTACAACATCGTCATCCCAGCGAAGGCTGGGGTCTCATGCGGCTCCTGTCCCGAAGGAGTCGCCCGAGATCCCAGCCTGCGCTGGGATGACGATCGTGGCGGACGACCTTAGATGACCACCGACCCGCTCGAAAAATACAATTCCAAGCGCGATTTCGCGAAAACCGCCGAGCCGCGCGGTACGCTGGAGCCCGGCCATGGCAACCGCTTCATGGTGCAGAAGCACGACGCCACCCGCCTCCATTGGGATCTGCGGCTGGAGGTGGACGGCGTGATGAAAAGCTGGGCGGTGACGCGTGGCCCCAGCCTCGATCCTGCCGACAAGCGCCTCGCGGTGCAGACCGAGGATCATCCCTTGAGCTATTCCGATTTCGAAGGGACGATCCCGGCCGGCGAATATGGCGGCGGCACGGTGATGCTATGGGACGACGGCACGTGGGCACCGGTGCCGGGCAAGTCGGCTGCGGATCTGGAGAAGGGCCACCTGCATTTCGTGCTGGATGGCATGCGGATGAAGGGCGAATGGATGCTCATCCGGCTGAAACCGCGCGGCAAGGAGCGGAATACCAACTGGCTGCTCCGCAAGGTGGACGACGAATTCGCCGCCGGCTCCGACGATCTGGTCGAGGGCGCGCTGGCCAGCGTCAGGACCGGACGGACGATGCAGCAGATCGCCGCGGGCAAGGCGGCGAAGGATCTGGCGTCGTGGAAGAAACTCCGCGCACCAAAACCGTTGCCCCGGCGCAGGCCGGGACCGCAGGGTTCGGGGCAACCCGATCGCGCCAAATCCAGCGGTCCCGGCCTGCGCCGGGACGACGCAAAAATGCCGGCGTTTCAGGAGCCACAACTCTGCACTTTGGTCGACAGCGTGCCAACCGGATCGGGCTGGATTCACGAAGTGAAATATGACGGATACCGCGCGATGATCGCCGTGGCCGGCGGAAAAGCCAAGGTGTTCACCCGCAGCGGGCTCAACTGGAGCGCCAAATTCCCCGGTATCGCCGAAGCCGCCGCCGCGCTGCCGGTCGGATCGGCGCTGATCGACGGCGAGATCGTCGCGTTCAAGGATGGGCGGCCCGATTTTTCCACGCTCAAGGATGCGATTTCGAATAACAAGGAGATGTCGCTGTTCGCGTTCGACCTGCTCGAACTGGACGGTGAACGGCTCGAGAAACTGCCCAATGTGCAACGTAAGGATCGCCTGCGCGCGATCCTCGACGGGGCGGATGCGCGGCTGCAATTCGCCGAACATATCGTCGGCGCGGGCGAAAAACTGTTCGAGGCGATGTGTCGCGAGGGCTATGAAGGCGTCGTCTCGAAGCGCGCCGATGCGGTCTACACCGGCAAGCGCACGCAGAACTGGCTGAAGATCAAATGCCTGCACCGCCAGGAATTTGTCATCGTCGGCTGGTTGCCCAGTGACAAGACGCGCGGCTTCCGTTCGCTGCTGCTCGGCGTGAACGAGGACGGCGGGATTCGCTATGCCGGTAAGGTCGGCACCGGTTTCACCCGGGACGTGATGGCCGATATCGGTGAGAAACTCGAACGCCTCTCACGCAAGACACCCACGGTCGAGGCACCCAAGGCGGCGATACGCGGTGCGCGGTGGGTGAAACCCGAACTCGTCGCGGAAATCGCCTTCGCCGAGGTGACGCCTGACGGTGTGCTGCGCCATTCCAGCTTTCTCGGCCTGCGTGAGGACAAGGCGGCGGCGGATGTCGTGGCGGAGAAATCCAAGGCCGCGCCCCAACCATCCAAATCCGGCATCACGATCACCCATCCCGAACGCCGCCTGTTCGACGATTCCACCGTCACCAAGGGCGATCTCGCAGCCTTTTACGAAACGATGGCTCCGGTCATCCTGCCGTTCGCCGGCAATCGCCCGATCAGTCTGGTGCGCTGCCCGCAGGGGCGCGGCAAGCATTGCTTCTTCCAGAAGCACGACGCCGGATCGTTTGGCGACCATGTCCATCAGGTCGATATCCGCGAGAAGGACGGATCGACCGAGCCGTATCTTTACCTCGAAGATGCCGACGGGCTGGTCGCGTGCGTGCAGATGGGGACGATCGAGTTCCACGGCTGGGGCGCGTCGATCGGCGACGTCGAGAAGCCCGATCGGCTGGTGTTCGATCTCGACCCCGATGAGGGCCTTGGTTTCGCCGAGGTGAAGACGGCGGCGGTCGATCTGAAAACGCATCTGGCGGAAATCGGGCTGGTCAGCTTCGCGCTGCTGTCGGGCGGCAAGGGCGTGCACGTGGTTGTGCCGCTGACGCCGGAAGCGGAATGGCCCGCGGTGAAGGATTTCGCCGATCGTTTCAGCCGTGCGCTGGCACAGGCCGAGCCGGAGCGCTTCACCGCGACGATGTCGAAGGCCAAGCGCAAGGGCAAGATCTTCATCGACTGGCTGCGCAACCAGCGCGGTGCCACGGCGGTGATGCCCTACACCGTCCGCGCCCGCGCCGGGGCACCGGTCGCGGTGCCGGTCACGTGGGGCGAACTGGCCAACATCGAAACGCCCGCGCAATGGCATGTCGGCGACGAGCAGGCATTGCTGGAACGCGCATCGGACGCGTCGCTTGCCGGCTGGGGGGTGGCCCGGCAGGTGCTGCCGGACCTGTAACCCGCCCGCCGCATCAGCGCGCGTCGAGATCCTCCAACTGCTTCACCTGGTGCATCGGGCAACCATTGAAATCGGCGCGGTACCCGGCCGAATATTCATACGTATCACGTCGCGCACGGTTTACGCCGCCGAGCGGCTGGTGCGCGGCGAGGCCATGCCAAGGGCTGAATGCCAGCACGTCCTCGCGTGCCTGGCTCGCGCCGTTTTCCCATGAAAGTTGCGGTGCCACGCTCAAGGTCGCGACCGGGATGAACGGGCTGAGTTTCTCGTCCCACTCCACCGTCGGGTCTTCGACCGGCATCTTTTCGAGATCGGTGCACAATTGCACGCAGAATTGCCATGTGCCGCCATTCTCGATCATCCGCTCGCGCACATCCTCGCGCAGCGCGTCGGGACGGCCATGCACGTTGACGATATCGCCGCTCACCTCGGTCAGGCCGGCCGACACCGGACGGAGCGAGAATTTCGCAATATAGTCGCCGTACCGATAGGCGGTCTGAGAGAAATAGGTCTCGCCCAGCGGATGAACCTCGGCCGCGCCGCCCAATTGCGTGATCAGCGACGACTTGCCGCCCAGCGCCTCGATCGCGCTCTCGACCACGCGCAACGTAGCCGACAGCACCTTCTTTGCGCCCTCCGCCTTGTCGGTCGTCGCGGCCAGCAGCTTCAAATTCTTGAGGAACGTCGCCGGATCCGGCGCGCCGAAGACGGGACCGTTGACCATCAGGAAATCCTGCTCGCCATCATCCGATCCTGGCAGACGGTCGCCCGGCACGCCGAACACTTTGAGCGAAAAGCCCCGACCCGAGCTGACCGCGTCGTCCAGAATATCGCCCGGCGCGGTCGAGATGCGCAGCACCGCTTCATATTCGCCACCCTGCGCAAACAGGCCCTGCGCCAGCTCGGGCGGCAGATCGTCCAGCACGGTGAACGTGCCGGTGACGATGCCATGGCCCTTGGCATGCACGCTGCGCACGGCATGCCCGTAATCCTTGGACGTCGTATCGAGGATCGTCTTGAACGCGCCTTTCAAGCCCTGGATGGTTTCACCCTCGTCGGGCTTCGGCTGCTCGACGGACGGGGAGTAGGGGACTGGGCTGGTCATTGGCAGTTCCTTCGCGCAGGATTTCCCTCGCCCAACGCGTCAGGGTTCATTTCGGCGCAACCCGCAGGAATATTCTGCAATTATTTCTTGGAGATAGCGCGCGACCGGCCATCGTAATCGACCGCGACCATGACGAATTCGGCCGATGCGGCGTGGCGGCGCTCCGCGGTCAGCAGATCTTCCGACCACAATTGCACCGCCACCCGCACCGAACTGCGCCCGCTCATGCTGACGCGGGCGATCAGTTCGATCATCTCCCCCTCCCGGATCGGGACGCGGAAATCGATCCGGTCGGACGCCGCCATCACCATCACCGCGCGGGCGTGGCGCGTCGCGGCGATGAAGGCCGCTTTGCCCAGCATGCGCAGCGCATCGCCGCCGAACAGGGTGCCGTAATGGTTGGTCTGCGGCGGGAACACCATGTCCATCATGTGCAGTGCGTCGTCGTCCGCCACCGGCAAATCCGGCATGATCGGGGGCAGGGGGCCGCCATCCCCCCGTTGCGTGACCAAAGTGAAGAGACCGCGCGTGCACAGCCGCCGCTCGCCGCTGAGCAACGCCTCCGCTACCAGCTCGACCTCGACATCGCAGGATCGCGCGCCCACGCGCACGATCCGCCCGGTCGCCTCGATCAGTTCCCCTTTCAGCGCCGGCGCGGTGAAATCGATGCGCTGCGAGGAGGCGGTGACGAACGGCGCGCGGCCATGGCGCGAGGCGGCGAGGAACGCCACCTTGTCCATATGCGCCAGCGCCACGCCACCGAACAACGTGCCGTGATGATTGGTGTCCCCCGGAAAGATCATGTCGATCAACCGGACGACGCCCGTCGAACGCGTCACCGTCTCCATCGCCTTACGCCGCGACCAGCAGGTCGGCGCGCAGCGTCCGCGCCGCCGCGACCATCGCCGCGATCGCCGGCTTCACCTCTTCCCACTTGCGCGTCTTCAGCCCGCAATCGGGATTGACCCACAATTGGTCGGGATGGAGGTGGAGCTGCGCCAGCCGCATCAGCGCGACCATCTCCTGTTCGCCCGGCACGCGCGGCGCGTGGATGTCGTACACCCCCGGCCCGATCGCGCTCGGGTAGCGATAGCGCGCAAAGCCGTCGAGCAGCTCCATCTGCGATCGCGCCGTCTCGATCGAGATCACATCGGTGTCCATCGCGCCGATCGCCGGCAGGATGTCGTTGAACTCAGAATAGCACATATGGGTGTGGATCTGCGTCGCGTCGGCCACGCCCGCCGCCGACAAGCGGAAGCAGTCGACCGCCCAGTCGAGATAATGCTGCCAGTCGCGCTTGCGAAGCGGCAGGCCTTCACGCAGCGCGGCTTCGTCGATCTGGATCGCCTTGCAGCCCGCCGTTTCGAGATCGCTCACCTCGTCGCGGATCGCGAAGGCGATCTGGCGACAGGATGCCTCGCGCGGCTGATCGTCGCGCACGAACGACCAGTTGAGGATCGTCACCGGCCCGGTCAGCATGCCCTTCATCGGCTTGTCCGTCAGGCCCTGCGCATAACGCCACCATGCGACCGTCATCGGTTCGGGCCGCGAGACGTCGCCGAACAGGATCGGCGGCCGCACGCAGCGCGACCCGTAGCTCTGCACCCAACCGCTCACGGTGAAAGCGAAGCCGGCGAGTTGCTCGCCGAAATACTGCACCATGTCGTTGCGCTCGAATTCGCCGTGGACGAGCATGTCCAGGCCGATCTCCTCCTGCCAACGCACCGCACGCGCGGTCTCCTCGCGCAGGAAGGTCTGGTAATCGGCATCGCCCAGATTGCCGCGAACATGCTCCGCGCGGGCGTGGCGCACCTCGGCGGTTTGCGGGAACGATCCGATCGTGGTGGTCGGGAAGGCGGGCAGGTTCAGCACCGCCGCCTGTGCCGCGATGCGTGCCGGGTGGCCCGAACGCCGCTCGCGCTGATCCGGGGTGGCATCGGCGACACGTGCCGCGACCTTCGGATCGTGGATGCGTGGCGAAACCTTGCGCGCGGCGGCGGCATTGGTCGAGGCGGACAGCGCGCTTGCGACGCTCGCGCGGCCATCGTTCAAGGCGCGTTTGAGGATCGAGAGTTCCTCGATCTTCTGCACCGCGAAGGCCAGCCACTGCGTCACCTCGGCATCCAGCTTGCGCTCCAGCGCGAGATCGACCGGCACGTGTAGCAGCGAACAGGACGGCGCGAGGATCAGGTCGCGCGTCGCGGCGATCGGCGCGATCCGATCCAGCAATGCCGCCAGATCGGCCCGCCAGATGTTGCGCCCGTCGATCACGCCCAGCGACAGCAGCAGCGATTTGGGCGCGCTCGCCAGCACCGCATCCAGTTGCTGCGGCGCGCGAACCAGATCGACGTGTAGGCCGGCGACCGGCAGCGATGCGGCGAAGGACAGATTGTCTTCCAGCCCGCCGAAATAGGTCGTCAGCATCAGCTTCGGGCCGCTGCGCGACAGCCGGGCATAGGCACGCGTCAACGCCTTGCGCTGCTTCTCGTCCAGATCGAGCACCAGCACCGGCTCGTCGATCTGCACCCAGGCGGCACCGGCATTGGCCAATTGCCCGAGGATGACCGTGTACAGCCCCAGCACCTCGTCCAGGAAATCGAACGGATCGACGTCGCGGCCCTTCGCCAGGCTCAGCCACGTAACCGGGCCGAGCAGCACCGGGCGCGTCTCGAACCCCTGCGCCTTGGCCTCGCGATATTCGTCGACGATCTTCGGCGTGTTGAGCGCCAGTTTCTGTCCGGCGTGCAGCTCGGGCACCATGTAATGATAATTGGTGTCGAACCATTTGGTCATCTCGCACGCCGTCTGGCTGGCATGGGCGTGGCCGCAGCCGTCGTCCGCGCCGGTCGTGCCGCGCGCCATCGCGAAATAGGTCGCCAGATCGGCCTCGCCATGCGCCGCATCGTACCGCTCCGGGATCGCGCCGAGCATCACGCTGGTGTCGAGCACATGATCGTAGAGCGAGAAATCATTGGAGGGCAGCCAGTCCGCGCCGAGCGAACGTTGGCGCGCCCAGGCGGCGGTGCGCAAGGCGGCGGCGGATTCGAGCAGGTCGGCCTCACCCGACTTGCCGGACCAGTAATGTTCGAGCGCGAATTTCAGTTCGCGGCGCGGGCCGATGCGCGGGAAGCCCAAGGTGGCAACAGTGACGGTCATTCTTCATACCCCGATGAAAAGCGGGGCAAAAGACAGGACACGAGCAGGACGCGCGAACGGACAAGGCCCGGCCGCGGCATGCAAGCGACCAGCCCGGACACCCCGCCGGTGGACGTTATCGCGTCGGAGGCAGGTCTCCTGGCTCGCGGGTCGTCACGTCGGCCTGGCCTTCCCGACGGCTCGCACCGTCAGTGACACTCGATGGCCGCCGCTCGCCGCTTACAGTTGCGGGGGCAGCGCCGGCATTGCTCCGCTTCCCGAAAGAAGGGGGGAGCGCACCGGCTTCCCGTCTTAGCTCCGTGCATCCGCATGCACGGAGAACCTCGACCCGCTAAGCATCCCAGCATCGGGGGGCGGGGTCAAGACATCATATAAAGAAATCTTTATATGATGTTCGGCGCGAGGATCAGGCGGCCACTTCGACCATGCAGGTCTTCGCCGGACCCTCGGCCAGCGCATCGGCCAGTTGCAGCAGGCCGTCCGCGCTTTCGGGGCAATTGGGGCGGGCCTTGGCCGCAGTTTCCTGCAATGTCGAAACGATCGATTTGACCGCGTGGCGATCGATCGTTCCGCTGCGGCGCAGGCCGATCAGGATGGCTTTCAGGGCGAGATGTTGTTCGCATTGCACCGGCATTCTCCTAAAAGAATCGACCTCTTGGCGGGTCGTGGACGGTCACATCGTATCACTTGGCGCCGGTTCCTAGCAAGGTTGCGACCATGATCGAGCGCCCTTCACGTCCGAAAATCACAAGTGCGATATCCGAGTATATTGATTTGTGATTTCGAACGTCTCAAGTTATTTGAAGAACATGATGAATTTCACGTAATATAATGACGTCCATATTCCCATTTTAGGATTATCGATGCGAGACATTGCTACATCTATATTTTCATAAATCGTTTTATGACACGAAAATAGTCGATCAATACTATTTGTGTTACATCCGTCGTAACAATCCTGACCCATATGAGCTGTAGCGGCCCCGTTAACGAGTTTCGAAAAACCAAAGGGGCTACACATGCGTTCTCACTCCAACCTCCGGTTGCGCCTGCTGCTCGGCACCGCGCTGATCGCCGCGACCGCAGCACCGGCCTTCGCCGCCGAAACGCCGGTGGCCGCGGCGGCAACGCCGGTTGCCGATCCCGTTCCTGCCGCCGATCCCGCGCCGGCCAGTGACGATCAGCTGACCGAGGTCGTCGTCACCGCGACTCGCCGCGAGACCAATCTGCAGAAGACGCCGATCTCGATCAGCGTGCTCAGCACCCAGGCGATCGAGGATCGCCACGTGCTCAGCCTGTTCAACCTCGCCGACGGCTCGATCCCGTCGCTGCGCATCGCCACGTTCGAGGCGCGCCAGTCGGCGCTGACGATCGGTATCCGCGGCATCGTACCCTACGATCAGAACCAGACCGCCCGCGACGGCGGGGTCGGCGTCTATATCGACGGCGTCGCGCTGGGCAAAACGCAGGGCCTGAACGCCGCCTTGTTCGATATCGAGCGCATCGAAGTGCTGAAGGGCCCACAGGGCACCCTGTTCGGCCGCAATACCGAAGGCGGCGCGCTCTCGCTCGTGTCCAAGGCACCGAGCGGCGTGTTCGGCGGTCGCGTCACCGGCGGCGTGGGCAATTACGGCGCGCGCAACGCCGACGTGCATCTCGATCTGCCATCCTTCTACGACATCTCGCTGAAGCTGGACGGCGTGTACCAGCATCAGGATCCGACCGTGAAAAACCCGCTGTCGGGGGCCACCGGCTGGAACTATTACGATCGCAAGGGCGGCCGGATCGCCGCCCGCTGGCAGCCGGTCGACGGCTTCACCGCCGATTTCGCCTATGATTACGCAAAAGACGAAAACACGCCGCAATACAGCCAGTTGATCAACTACAACCCCAACGGCTACCGCGTTGGCACCTACACCAATCCGCAGACCGGCGTCGTCGGCACGCAGCTCTACGTGCCGGGCACCGGCACCGCGGTGGCACCGACCGCGTGCGGCGGCACCATCCTGGCGACCAACCCCGCGCCGCAGATCTGCATCGCGCCCAAGGCACCCTTGGTCGGCGTGCATCCCGAGCGTCAGAGCGTCGCCGATGTCGGCGTGCCGCAGCAACCCAGCGTCGATATCACGCACGGCTTCTCGGCCAATCTGAAGTACAAGCTCGCACCCGGAATCGAACTGCGCTCGATCACCGCGTGGCGCGGCGTCAGCACGGATCAGTGGGACAATTCGGGCGGTCCGGAGCGCAGCTCCTTCTCGCCGAACACCACCGGCGCGAACGGCACGTTCAGCCGCTACAGCCTGTCGTTCCTGCGCCAGAACCAGTTCAGCCAGGAATTCCAGGCGGTCGGCAGCTTCTCGCAGTTCGATTACGTGGCCGGTGCCTATTATTACACCGAACATGCGACCGAATATGCCGCCACCCCGCTCACCAACCAGTGGAACATCGACGGCACGGCCTACACCATCCGCAGCCCGATCGTGACGGGCACGGTGACGGGCGCGAACTCCGGCTATCAGCAATTCGCGCCGTCATGCACGAACACGCTCGCCGCAACCGTCCCGCAATTCACCAACAGCTGCCAGTTCATCACCCGCGCCAGCGAAGCGTACGATCACAATTATTCGCTGTTCGGCAATCTGACCTGGACGCCGGATGCCCTGGACAGCGTCCACATTACGGCGGGTGGCCGCTGGACCAAGGACAAGCGCCGTGGTCGCCTCTACGTGGTCAACAACGCGGTTCAGGGGTTCACCTTCGCGAACAGCGTCAGCCGCTTCGATCCGATGTTCAACATCGCGTTCGACGCGACGCCGGACGTCCACCTCTACGCCAAATACGCCACCGGCTTCCGCGCCGGCGGTGCCAACGATCGCTCGCAGAGCTTCAACGCGTTCGGCCCCGAATCGGTCAAGTCGTACGAAGTCGGCGCGAAGATGGACTTCCTGGATCACCGGGCGCGCCTGAACCTGGCCGGCTACATCATGGATCGCAGCAACACCCAGTTCGACTTCGATCTGTTCGATACGACCGGCGGCAGCCCAACCAACGGCGCGCACATCGAGCAGACCCAGAATGCCGGCAACAGCAAGATCCGCGGGATCGAGGCCGACCTGACGGTGAAGCCGGTCACCGGCCTGACGCTGACGGCATCCTATGCCTACACCTACTGGAAGGCCCCGTCGGCGGTGAACTCGATCACCGGTGGCCTGCCGCAGCAATTGTACATCGTCTACACGCCGAACAACGCCGCCTCGGGTTCGCTCGATTACGAGATCCCGCTGGGCGCCGAGAGCACCAAGGTGCGCTTCCACCTCGACGGCAATTATGCGAGCAGCCAGTACAGCTTCCAGCTCGAGCCGACCAAGACCGACGCCAGCTTCGTGATGAACGGCCGCCTCGCGCTGGCCGATATCGCGGTGAACGATCACAACAAGGTCACCGTATCGGTCTGGGCGCGCAACCTGCTCGACAAGACGTATATCTATCGCCGGTCGGCCGCGAATTCCTCGCCGGTGCTCAACTATAACGGGTCGACTTTGGTCTCGACCAATTACGGCGGGATCCTCGGCGATTACGCCAACTTCAATCCGCCCCGCACCTGGGGCCTGGAAGTGTCGGCGAAGTTCTGAACCTCTTCCCACGGTAAGTAAGACAGGCCCGGGCGGTGATCTTCACCGTCCGGGTTTTGTTTGTGATTTAGAGCTTGATGACTTTGGTTTGAATCGCGGTTTCCCTACATCGTCATTCCCGCGAAGGCGGGAATCCATACTGGCTGCACTGAGTGGGTCTCATGACGTGCTGTGATTATGGATTCCCGCCTTCGCGGGAATGACGGACGATAGTTCGAGCTCATATCACCAGAATCCAGCGGTCAGCCCGCCAGCGGCAGTTCCACCACCGCGCGCAGGCCCGGCGTGGCATCCTCCAGTATCAACCGCCCGTCATGCAGCCGCGCGATCGCATCGACCAAAGTCAGCCCCAGACCCTGGCCCGGCAGCACGCCCGACGACTCGCCCCGGCCGAAGCGGCGCACCATCGCCGCATGCTCGCCCGCCGGAATGCCCGGCCCGTCGTCGGCAACGATCACCGCGACCGTATCGCCGCGCATCTCCGTCCCGATCGCGATGTGCGTGCCGGGCGGCGTATGGCCGATCGCGTTCTCGATCAGATTGACCAGCATCTGACGCAGCAACGCGGCATCGCCCCATAACGGCATCGGCATCGGCATCGCCGTCGCGGCGGGCAGGGCAAGCGCGCGCCCCGCATCCTCGGCCACCGCCTGCAAGCCTTCGCCGACCTCGATCGCCAGCGCACCGATATCCAGATCGGCGAAGCGCTCGCGGCGATGCCCGCCCTCCACTTCCCACAGCCGCATCATGCTGGCGAACACCTCCAGCACATCGTCGGTCTGGGCCAGCAGACCCTCGATCTCGGCGGCCGCCACCGGCGCGCCGCGCGATTGCCGTTCCAGCGTGGCGGTGCGCGCGCGCAGCCGGGCAAGCGGGCTCTTCAATTCGTGCGCCACGTCCTTGGCGGCATGCTTCACATTGCCCATCAGCGCCTCGATCCGGTCGAGCATGCGGTTGAACGCGGCCGCCTGCCGGTCGAATTCGCTGCGGCTGCCGTCCACCGGAACGCGCTGGCGGATGTCGCCGGCGATCACCGCATCGACCGTCGCCTGCATCGCCCGCATCCGCGCCTTGATCGCCAGCCAGATACCGATCGCGCCGCCGATCACGATCAGCGCGGTCGTGCCCAGACTGGCGAGTTGTACCCGGAACAGCAGCGTGTCGAAGCCGTCGATCACATCGTTGTCGGAGACGAGCACCAGCGTCCCGCCGCCCTCGATCCGCCGAACCAGTGCGCGCCCGTGCGCCACGCCCGGAACCTGTGCCTCCGCGCCGAAATGCGAATAGCCCGGCGGCGGCATCCGGCGCAGGTCGAGCTTGCCGGCAATGTGCCGCCCGGCGGGATCGAACAGCGCGTAATACAGGTCTGCCGTGTCGTGATCCTCTTGCGCCGTCGCGATCCGCCCGGCCATCGCCGCGATATCGGGCCTGTTCCCGGCCACCGCCGCCGCCTCGGTCGCCAGGCGGCGATCGACCTCGACGCCCAGCGCCTTGTGCGTGACGACGTAACTGGTGATGCGCACCACCACCAGCGCACAGAGGATGATCGCGACGTACAGCGTCAGGATCGCCCGCAGCGAGCGTGGTCGTATCACGATCGGGGCCGCATTACGGGTTGCTTTTCAGCATGTAGCCGACACCGCGCAGCGTCACGATCGGATCGGTTTCGTCGGCCGCGTTCAATTGCCCGCGCAGCCGGCGGATATAGGATTCGACGATGTTGGTGGTCGGCTCGAAATCGTAATGCCACACATTCTGGTACAGCATCTGCCGCGTCACCACGCTGTCGGCATTGCGCACCAGTTCGCACAGCAACAGGAATTCCAGTTTCTGCAGGCTGAGCAGCCGTCCGCCGCGCGTGGCGCGGAACTTCACCTCGTTCACCTCGATGGCGCCCGCGCGCATCACGCCCGAATCGCCGGCATGCGCGGTGCGGCGCAGGATCGCCTTCAGCCGTGCATCGATCTCCGCCGGGGCGGCTGGCTTGACCAGATAATCGTCCGCGCCGGCCTCCAGCCCGGCAAGCCGCTGGTCGAGATCGCCGAGCGCCGTCAGCATGATGATCGGCACGCCGATGCGTCGCTCGCGCAACAACCGCGTCACGTCCACGCCGTCCACGAACGGCAGCATCACGTCGAGCAGCACCGCGTCGAACTTGCCTTCGGTCGCCAGCGCCAGCGCGGCGCGTCCATCGCCGGCCAGCGCGGTTTGGTGGCCCAGTTCCTCGACATCGGCCACCAGCTGCTTGGCGGCGCGCGCATCGTCTTCGACAATCAGCAATCGCATCGCTCTGGCCCCGCCCGTCATCGGCCCAGCAATCACAGTTTTATCGCAACGATTCAATGCCCCGAACACGCGAACGCGTTCACGCCCGTTGCGGCTATCGGACGCAAAGCCTAGACCCCGCCCAAGAGGATGGAGAGAGCATGACGCCCGATTTCGATTTCGCGCTGGGAGAGACCGCGGACATGATCCGCGAGACGACGCAGCGCTTCGCCACCGACAAGATCATGCCGCTCGCCAAGACAATCGACGCCGAGGACTGGTTCCCGCGTGACGAACTGTGGACGGCGATGGGCGAACTCGGCCTGCACGGCATCACCGTCGAGGAGGAATATGGCGGCCTCGGCCTCGGCTATCTCGAACACGTCATCGCCTGCGAGGAAGTGTCGCGCGCCTCGGCCTCGATCGGCCTCAGCTACGGCGCGCATTCGAACCTGTGCGTCAACCAGATCGCGCGCTGGGCGAACCCGGAGCAGAAGGCGAAATACCTGCCCAAGCTGATCTCGGGCGAACATGTCGGCAGCCTGGCAATGTCCGAGGCGGGGGCCGGCTCCGACGTCGTCTCGATGAAGCTTCAGGCGCGCAAGACCGATAGCGGTTACGTTCTCAACGGCACCAAATTCTGGATCACCAACGCGGCCTATGCCGATACTTTGGTGGTCTACGCCAAGACGGGGGAGGGGAGCCGCGGCATCACCACCTTCCTGATCGAAAAGGATATGCCCGGTTTCTCGATCGGCCAGAAGATCGACAAGATGGGCATGCGCGGATCGCCCACCGCCGAGTTGGTCTTCGACGATTGCGAGGTGCCCGACGAAAACGTCATGGGGCCGATGAACGGCGGCGTCGGCGTGCTGATGAGCGGCCTGGATTACGAGCGTACCGTGCTGGCGGGCATCCAGCTCGGCATCATGCAGGCGTGCCTCGACGTGGTCGTACCGTATGTGCGCGAGCGCAAGCAGTTCGGGCAGCCGATCGGCAGTTTCCAGCTGATGCAGGCCAAGATCGCCGACATGTACGTCGCGCTCAATTCCGCGCGGGCCTATGTCTATGCCGTGGCCAAATCGTGCGACGCGGGCAAGACGACGCGCTTCGACGCCGCCGGCGCGATCCTGCTGGCGAGCGAGAATGCGGTGAAGGTGGCGAACGAAGCGGTCCAGGCGCTGGGTGGTGCGGGCTATACCAAGGATTGGCCGGTCGAACGCTTCCTCCGCGACGCCAAGCTGCTCGATATCGGCGCCGGCACGAACGAGATCCGCCGCATGCTGATCGGCCGCGAATTGATCGGGGCGAGCGAGAGGGTGGCGCAGTGAGCGAAGAGGAAAAGAGCGAAGAGTCATCGTCGCTTGGCGAGAAGAGTTCGGCGCGTCGACGGGCCGACGAGATCAAGGCATTCCGGTGCAAGAACTTGATCGCAGTGATCGAAAATCCGACCGAGGTTCGCAATATCGGCACGGTCATCCGCAACGTGAACGCACTCGGCGTCGAGAAGGTCTATGTGGTCGATTCCCGCGGATCGCTCCCCAATGACTGGCAGGAAATGCGCGAGAGCAAGTCGTTGAGCAAGACGTCTGTGTCAGCGGTGAAGTGGAGTTTCGTCAGGCGTTTTGATAGCACCGATGCTTGCTTCGATTACCTTGAGTCAAAGAATTTCGTGTCCGTGGTCACGTCGCCGCATGTGAAAGGAAAGAAGAGCATTTATCTGCACGAAGGCGATTTTACAGCCTACACGAAGCTTGCGGTATGGTTCGGCAGCGAAGCGGTTGGCATAAGCGAACTGGCGGTTTCGCGCAGCGAGATGTGCGTCAGCATTCCTATGTTCGGGATGATCGAGAGCCTGAATTTGGGCACATCCTCAGGCATCGTGCTGTACGAAGTAGCCAAACAGCGGCGGGAATATCAAAGCAAGTTCAAGTGGCGAGATCGGCGCGGTCAGCGTGCCGAACCGTTGCCCACGGTTTTGGCGTCCAAACTCGATCGACAATCATGACCGCCCCCACTCTCACCACCGCCCTCTCCCCCGACAGCGAGCAGTTCCGCGCCAACGCCGCGCATAACCGCGCACTCGCCGAAACGCTGCGCGCCGACGTCGCCCGCACGTCCCTCGGCGGCAACGAAAAATCCCGCGAACGCCACACAGCGCGCGGCAAGCTGCTCCCGCGCGACCGCGTCGAACGCCTGCTCGATCCCGGCAGCCCGTTCCTCGAAATCGGCCAGCTCGCCGCCAACGGCCTGTACGACGATGAAGTCCCCGGCGCGGGCGTGATCGCCGGCATCGGTCGGGTCTCCGGCCGCCAGTGCATGATCCTGTGCAACGACGCGACCGTCAAAGGCGGCACCTATTATCCGCTGACCGTCAAGAAGCACCTCCGCGCGCAGGAGATCGCCGAGGCCAACATGCTGCCGTGCATCTATCTGGTCGACAGCGGCGGCGCGAACCTGCCGCATCAGGCCGAAGTGTTCCCCGACCGCGATCATTTCGGCCGCATCTTCTACAATCAGGCGCAGATGAGCGCGAAGGGCATCCCGCAGATCGCCTGCGTGATGGGCAGCTGCACCGCTGGCGGCGCGTACGTGCCGGCGATGTCGGACGAGACGATCATCGTGCGCGGGCAGGGGACGATCTTCCTCGCCGGCCCGCCGTTGGTGAAGGCCGCGACCGGCGAGGTCATCAGCGCCGAGGAACTGGGCGGTGCGGACACGCACGGGCGCAAGTCCGGCGTGGTCGATCACGTCGCCGAGAATGACGAACACGCGCTGACCATCGTCCGCGACATCGTCTCGACGCTGCAACCCCAACGCGGCGGCGACGTGAATCTGAAGGAGCCACGCCCGCCCAGGTTCGACGCCGAGGAGCTGTACGGCGTGGTGCCGAGCGACGTCCGCGCGCCGTACGACGTGCACGAGATCATCGCGCGCCTGGTCGACGGCAGCGAATTCCACGAGTTCAAGGCGCTCTACGGCACGTCGCTGGTCTGCGGCTTCGCGCACGTCTGGGGCATCCCGGTCGCGATCCTCGCCAATAACGGCGTGCTGTTCAGCGAGTCCGCCCAGAAAGGCGCGCATTTCATCGAACTCGCCTGCCAGCGGCGCATTCCCCTGCTGTTCCTGCAAAACATCTCCGGCTTCATGGTCGGCGGCCGCTACGAAGCGGAAGGGATCGCCAAGCACGGCGCGAAGCTGGTGACCGCCGTCGCTACCGCCACGGTGCCCAAGATCACCGTCCTGATCGGCGGCTCTTTCGGCGCCGGAAACTACGGCATGTGCGGCCGCGCTTACTCCCCCCGCTTCCTGTTCAGCTGGCCCAACTCTCGTATCAGCGTAATGGGCGGTGAACAGGCCGCGTCCGTTCTCGCCACCGTCCACCGCGACGCTGAAAGCTGGAGCAACGAGCAGGCCGAATCCTTCAAAGCCCCCGTCCGCCAGAAATACGAGGACGAAGGCAACCCCTGGTACGCCACCGCCCGCTTGTGGGACGACGGCATCATCGACCCCGCCCAGACCCGCGAAGTTTTGGGACTGGCTTTCGCCGCCACCCTGAACGCCCCCATCCCCGAACGCCCAGCGTTCGGCGTGTTCCGGATGTGACGATGATCCAGTCCCTCCTCATCGCCAATCGCGGCGAGATCGCCTGCCGTATCATCCGCACCGCGCGGGCGATGGGCATCCGCACCGTCGCGGTCTATTCCGATGCCGACGCCAAGGCGCTGCACGTGCGCCAGGCCCACGCGGCGGTGCATATCGGCCCCAGCCCGGCGCGCGAGAGCTACCTCGTCGGCGACAAGATCATCGCCGCCGCGCAGGCGACGGGGGCGGAGGCGATCCACCCCGGTTACGGCTTCCTGTCCGAAAACGCCGATTTCGCGCAAGCGGTAATCGATGCCGGCCTGATCTGGGTCGGCCCCAACCCGGACAGCATCCGCGCGATGGGCCTGAAGGATGCCGCCAAGCAGCGCATGATCGCCGCCGGGGTGCCCGTCACGCCCGGCTATCTCGGCGAGGACCAGTCGCCCGAACGGCTCGTGGCGGAAGCGGACAAGGTCGGCTTTCCCGTCCTGATCAAGGCGGTCGCTGGCGGCGGCGGCAAGGGCATGCGCCGCGTGGACGACCCTGCCGAATTCGCCGACGCGCTCGTGTCGTGCCAGCGCGAGGCCGCCTCGTCGTTCGGCAACACGCAGGTACTGATCGAGAAATACATCCTCTCGCCCCGTCATATCGAGGTGCAGGTGTTTGGCGACAAACACGGCAACGTCGTCCACCTGTTCGAACGCGATTGCAGCCTCCAGCGCCGACACCAGAAGGTGATCGAGGAAGCCCCCGCTCCGGGCATGGACGAAGCGACCCGCGCGTCGATCTGCGACGCGGCCGTCAAGGCGGCGAGGGCGGTCGATTATGTCGGTGCCGGCACGATCGAATTCATCGCCGACGCCAGCGAAGGCCTGCGCGCCGACCGCATCTGGTTCATGGAAATGAACACGCGCCTCCAGGTCGAACATCCGGTGACCGAGGAGATCACCGGGCAGGATCTGGTCGAATGGCAGTTGCGCGTCGCGAGCGGCGAGCCATTGCCGAAGCGGCAGGACGAGTTGGCGATCAACGGCTGGGCGATGGAGGCGCGGCTGTATGCCGAAGATCCGACCACCGGCTTCTTGCCATCGACTGGCCAGCTAGACTTCTTCGATATCGGCGAAAGTCATCTCATCCGCATAGAAACCGGTGTCGCCCGCGGGAGTGAGATTTCGCCATTTTACGATCCGATGATCGCCAAATTGGTCAGCCATCGCCGGTCTCGTGAGGCCGCCGCGTATAATTTGGCCAATGCATGTCGCAATTCGATTGTCGCGCCGGTCAAGACCAACGCCGCTTTTCTTGCCCGGGCGCTATCCGCCGCGGATTTTCTAGCTGGCGATATCGACACGGGTTTTATCGCGAAGCACGAAGCCGACCTTGTCGGCTCACGCGAACCGTCAACCGAGGTTATCGAAAGCGCGGCGATGGCGGTGCTGCACGATGAAATGGGGGATGCGGAATCGGTACAATTGTGGGGGTACGAAAGCCGCGAATCGCCCGCCCCCTATGTCGGATCGGTATGGCGATCACTGGCCGGATTTCGGTTGGCCGCCCCGCCTAGAATGCGGATTGCTCTAACGCGCGATGGCGAAACCTTCGTCGTCGAACGCCCAATCGAAAAGGCTGCGATGCTTTCCACGATCATCAAGGACGATCGTGTGCTGGTAGCGGATATGGGTGAAAGCTATCTGTTCAAGCGTGCTCGTGCTGAGGGAATGTCCGCAGGCGCCGCCGCCGACGGCGCGATCCTGTCGCCCATGCCCGGGCGGATCATCGCGGTGGAGGTCGCCGCTGGGGATGCCGTCACCAAGGGCCAGAAGCTTGTCACCCTGGAGGCGATGAAGATGGAGCACAGTCTGGTCGCGCCGTTCGACGGGACGGTCGACGCGCTGGATGCGGTGGTCGGCGGCCAGGTGTCGGAAGGGGCGGTGCTGGTGAAGATTGGGAAAGCGGAATGACTCCTTCCGTTCGCTTCGAGCTTAGTCGAGAAGCCTGCGCGCACCATTGGTTTCTCGACTTTGCTCGAAACGAACGGACCTAGAATATGGCTGGCCGCTATTATGACGAATGGCAGGTCGGCGATCGTCTGACCCACGAAATCCGCCGCACCGTCACCGAGACGGACAACCTTCTGTTCTCGACGATGACGCACAATCCGCAGCCACTGCACCTCGATGTCGAGGCGGCGAAGGCCAGCGAGTTCGGGCAAATCCTCGTCAACGGCACCTTCACCTTTGCGCTGATGGTCGGCCTGTCGGTCGGCGATACGACACTCGGCACGCTGGTCGCCAATCTGGGCTACGACAAGCTGGTCCACCCGAACCCGGTGTTCATCGGCGACACGATGCGCGCCGAGACCGAGGTGGCCGGGTTGAAGGACAGCAAGTCGCGGCCGAATGCAGGCATCGTCACGTTCGAACATCGGTTAATCAACCAGCGTGACCAGATCGTCTGCCAGTGTCTGCGCAGCGCGCTTTTGTTGCGGCGGCCTACCTGAACCACCGTTCGCCCTGAGCGTATCGAAGGATAAGCGCTTACCGTTCGATACGCTTAGGGCAGACGGTTTATTCCATCACCGCCAGCAACCGCTCCACCGTCGTCGTGGCGAACGCCGCGAAATTGTCCGCCACGCCGTACGGGATCATCACCTCGCGGCCCTTGATCAACGCGCCGCAGCTATAGACGACGTTGGGCACATAGCCGTCGCGCTCGTTCGGGCTGGGCGTCAGGATCGGCAGCGGCGTGCGCGCGAGCAATTTCGAGGGATCGGCCTTGTCGAGCAGGCACGCGCCCATGCAATAATTGCGCACGGTGCCGACGCCGTGGGTGAATACCAGCCAGCCCTCGTCGATCTCGATCGGCGATCCGCAATTGCCCATCTGGACGAATTCCCACGGATATTTGGGCGAAACCACCTTCACGCCGCCATTCCACACCAGGATATCGTTGGAACGGTGCAGCCAGATGCTCTCGCTGTCCTGCCGCCCGAGCATGACATATTGCCCGTCGATCCGGCGCGGGAACAGCGCCATGCCCTTTGCCCCCGCCGCATCGCCGGACAGCGCGCGCATCTCGAAATTGCGGAAGTCGATGCCGGTCAGCAGTTCCGGCCGCGCCGCCGCTCCGCTGAACGCGGTGTACGTGCCGTGATACGTCACCGTGCCGTCGTCGTCGGTGAAGCGCACCAGCCGCAGATCCTCGATCCCCTGGCGCTGGCTGGGCAGAACCGGGAACAGCACCGTCTCCGATATCTCCCGGCTGCCGCCGCAATGCAGTTGCACGGTCGTGTGCGTGTTGTCCGCCGCCTCGCCTTCCAAGACCGGCGGCACCGCGGTTGCGCTGGCGGGATCGACCGTGATCTCGCCGCCCGGCACCCAATTGCCTGTGCGGAACGTGACCGAGGAGACATGCCCCTCGCCGATCCCGCGCAACGACATGACGAAGCGCAACCCGCCATCCTTCGCGTCCGATTGATCGTCCATCTCCACCGCGCTCGGATTAAACAAAGCCGCCGCCTCGAACGAGAATTCCTCGCTGAAATACGCACCGATCAGCCGCTGATGCGCATCGCACGCATCGACCGGTCCGGAGAGTTGCTTGGCGATCTCCGCGTAACGACGGCGCAGCATGTCATCGACGTCGCGATGCCGTTCGTCGAGCGAATGGGTGAGCAATTCGAGTTCACTCTCCAGCTCCGCCTCGCTCAGCGTCAGGATGCGATCGACGATCGCCTGGGTGCGCGTGCTGCCCGCGACGCGAAACGCTTCGGGATATTCCAGCGAGAAGGGGCGGACGACGGTGCGGGCGGGATCGGGGCGGAGGATGATGTCGTGATGGTCGAGAACGGGCTGGCCATCGGGCATGAAGAATCCTTTGCGGGGAGCGATGAGGAGGGTTCGATCGCGTGAACGCTCGTTATCGGCGAACGGTCCATTACACTGCTCCCCTCCCTAGCAGGGAGGGGCGGGGGGTGGGTTTGTATGGGGAGAGGCCAACGCTCCCTCGTGAGCGACCCACCCCTAACCCCTCCCTGCCAGGGAGGGGAATCTACATTGGATCAAGCCGCCGGCTTGCCCCCAAGCGCCGCCGCCAGCGCATCCCGGTCCAGCGCATTCTCCCACCGCGCCACGACGACCGTGGCGACGGCGTTGCCGATGAAGTTGGTCAGGCTGCGGCATTCGCTCATGAAGCGGTCGACGCCCAGGATCAGCGCCATGCCCGCCACCGGCACGCTCGGCACGATCGACAGCGTGGCGGCGAGCGTGATGAACCCCGCACCCGTCACCCCCGCCGCGCCCTTCGACGACAGCATCGCCACGCCGAGCAGCGCCAGTTCGTCACCCAGCGACAAGGGCACGTTGCACGCCTGCGCGATGAACAAAGCGGCCAGGGTCATGTATATGTTGGTGCCGTCCAGATTGAACGAATAGCCCGTCGGCACGACCAGCCCGACGACCGATTTGTCGCACCCGGCCCGCTCCAGCTTGGCGATCAGATTGGGAAGCGCCGCTTCCGACGACGACGTGCCGAGCACCAGTAGCAATTCGGCCTTCAGATAGACGATCAGCTTCAGGATCGAGAATCCGTGCAGCCGCGCGACCGCGCCCAGCACCACCAGCACGAAGAAGATTGAGGTCAGGTAGAAGGTCGCCACCAGCCCGCCCAGATTGACGAGGCTGCCAGCGCCATATTTGCCGACCGTGAACGCGATCGCCCCGAACGCGCCGACCGGTGCGGCGCGCATCAATAGCCCGACCAGCCGGAACACGACGAGCGACAGCCGCTCGATCAGGTCCAGCACCGGCGCGGCAGGCTCACCGACCAGGCTGATCGCGATGCCGAACAGGATCGCGACGAACAACGTCTGCAGGATCGATCCGTCGGTCAGCGCCGAGACCATGGTGGTCGGCACGATCGCCATCACGAACCCGATCGTACTCGTCTCGGCAGCGGCATGGCTGTAGGTCGCGACCGCGCCGGCATCGAGCGTCGCCGGATCGATGTTCATCCCCGCGCCCGGCCGCACGACATTGGCGACGATGAGCCCGACGATCAGCGCGATCGTGGAAAAGAACAGGAAGTAGCCGAACGCCTTGGCCGCGACGCGCCCCACCGTCTTCAACTCGCGCATTCCGGCAATGCCGCTGACCACGCTGAGGAAGATCACCGGCGCGATGATCATCTTGACCAGTTTGATGAAGAAATCGCCCAGCGGCTTCATCGCCTCGCCCGTGACCGGCACGAAATGGCCGAGCAGCGCACCCGCGACGATCGCCACGATCACCTGGACGTAGAGGATCTTGTAGAACGGCACGTGCGGCGGAGGGGTGAGGGGCGTGTCGGTCGCTATCTTCATCTTGGTCCCTCTCGCAGGCCGGTCTTGGTGCCTTGTAGCGTGGGATTGGGCATGTGCACCAAATACAACCGTCATCCTGAACTTGTTTCAGGATCCAGGCGCGATCATCCGCCTCACGAACACCGTCTTTTTGGCAAACGATCGCGCCTGGATCCTGAAACAAGTTCAGGATGACGATAGACCTCACCCGCCAATCTGCCACACTGCCGTCAAAACAGACCATGGAGCGGACGCATGCCCAATTACGGCGCTTATCAGAACGAAATCTACGGCGCGGGCCTGAGTGGCGTGCTGCCGAAGGTGCCGGTCGATTACGCGACGCTCGTCGCCCGCGCCGAAGCTGCGATGCCGCCTTATGTGCTGAACTACGTGCAAGGTGGCTGCGGCGACGAACGCACGCAGCAGGCCAATCGCAGCGCCTTCGACCATTGGGGCATGGTCCCGCGCATGATGGTCGACGCCAGCGAACGCGATCTGTCGATCGACCTGTTCGGCATGAAACTACCCACGCCCCTGTTCATGTGCCCGATCGGCGTCACCGGCATCTGCACGCAGGACGGGCACGGCGACATCGCCGCCGCGCAAGCCGCTGTCGCGACCGGCGTGCCCTTATGCGCCTCGACCCTCGCCAACGATTCGCTTGAGGATGTGCTGAAAGCGAGTGGCGAAACACCCGGCCTGTTCCAGCTCTACACCCCGCGCGATCCAGACCTCGCCGCCAGTCTGGTCGGCCGGGCCGAGGCTGCGGGCTACAAGGCGATCGTAGTCACGCTCGACACCTGGGTGACCGGCTGGCGACCGCGCGACCTGAACACCGGCAACTTCCCGCAATTGCGCGGCCACGTGCTGGAGAATTACTTCTGCGATCCCGTGTTCCAGCGCCTGCTCGGCAAGCCGGTGGCGGGGAATTTGCCGGAAGCAATCGGCCTGTGGAGCCGCCTGTTCGGCAAGGTGCTGACCTGGGACGACATGCCCTGGCTGAAATCGCTGACCAAGCTGCCGATTGTGCTGAAGGGCATCTGCCACGGCGACGATGCGCGCCGCGCGGTGGATGCCGGTGCGGATGGCATCTACTGCTCCAATCATGGCGGGCGACAGGCCAATGGCGGCATCGCCGCGATCGATCTTCTGCCGGAGGTGGTCGCCGGGGCAGGGGCCGTGCCGGTGCTGTTCGATTCGGGAATCCGATCGGGCAGCGACGTCGTCAAGGCGCTGGCGCTCGGCGCGATGGCGGTCGGCGTCGGGCGGCCCTATAGCTACGGCCTCGCGCTGGATGGCGCGGCGGGCGCGGCGCATGTGCTGAAATGCATCCTCGCCGAGGCGGACCTGATGATGGCGGTCAACGGCTATCCGACGATCGCCGCAGTGCGGGCCGAGGGTGCGCGACGGCTGGATTAGCCCCGCGCGCGCGCCTGCCGGTAGGTGCCGAGCAGGCGCACCCATTTCGAATGGAAGCGCAATTCCTCCAGCGCGCGGTCCAGACCGGGGTCGCCGGGCTTGCCCTCGACATCGGCGAAGAATTCGGTCGCCGCGAACGTGCCGCCGCGCTGATAGCTTTCCAGCTTGGTCATGTTGACGCCGTTCGTGGCGAAGCCGCCCATCGCCTTGTAGAGCGCCGCCGGCACGTTCTTCACCTCGAACATCAATGTGGTCATATACGGTCCATCGCCAAAGGTCGCATGGCCCGCGCGCGCCAGCACCACGAAGCGCGTCGTATTGTGCTCGGCATCCGCCAGTCCCTGGGCCAGCAGGTTCAGGCCATATATCGCCGCCGCGCCGGGCGGTGCGAGCGCGGCGATCGCCGGATCGCCCTTTTCCGCAACCACCGCCGCCGCGCCCGCCGTGTCGGGATAGGATATCGGCTGTATATCGTGCTCGCGCAGCCAGTGGCGGCACTGGCCCAGCGCCTGCGGGTGGCTCATCGCCTCGCGCACCTCGTCGCGCGTGCCGAGTCCCATCAAAGCATGCTTGATGCCGAGAAAATGTTCGCCGGTGATCACCAGCCCCGATTCGGGCAGCAGGAAATGCATGTCGGCGACGCGGCCGTGCAGCGAATTTTCGATCGGGATGATCGCGCAATCCGCCCGCCCGTCGCGCACCGCGTCGATCGCATCGGCGAAATCGAAACAGGGCAAAGGCAGCCCGTCCGGAAAGGCTTCCACCGCCGCCACATGGCTGTTCGCGCCGGGCGCGCCCTGAAACGCGACGGCACGCGATGGATCGGCGGCGGCGGCGGCGGTCATCCGCGCCACGATCGGGCGGGCGGGGGCGGCAAAATTCTCCATGAAGCCGCCGCGCTTAAGCGCCGCTTGCGGTGTGGGCAACGCGAATCTAAAGGAAACCGACTTTTGCGAACAGGCTGGGGCAGAAATGGACAATCGGACGAACACGATCGCGGGCTGGGTGCTGGCGGCATGCGGCGCGGCGCTGGGGCTGTCGATCGTCGGCGGCTTGGTGTTCCACGCCGAAAAGCCCGAAAAATTCGGCTTCCCGATCGAAGCCGCGGATGAAGGCGGCGACGCAGGCGGCGCGGCGGAAGTGCCGATCGCGACTCTGCTCGCCAGTGCCGATGCGGCCAAGGGCGCGGAAGTGTTTAAGAAGTGCGCGGCCTGCCACACGGTCAACCAGGGCGGCGCCAACGGCATCGGCCCGAATCTGTACGGCACGCTGGGTGAAGGCGTGGCCGAGGGCAAGGGCGGCTTCGCCTTCTCGGACGCGCTGAAGGCCAAGGGCGGCAAGTGGGATTTCGAGACCATGAGCGCCTGGCTCACGTCGCCACGCAAATTCGCGCCCGGCACCAAGATGACCTTCGCCGGCATCGGCAACGGCCAGGACCGCGCCAACGTGCTGGCCTATATCAATTCGATGGGCAGCAACCTGCCGCTCCCGGCCGCGCCTGCCGCCGGTGCCGCAGCCCCGGCCGGCGCGCCCGCCGATCCGGGCGGCAAGGCTGCGCCGACGACCGACGACCTCGGCAACAAGGCCGCCCCTGCGACTGGCGCGCCTTCGATCGACCCGGCCGCCGCCGTGCGCGGCGCGAAGGAAGACGCGAAGAAGTGATAAGCAGGGCGGTGCGATAGCCGCCCATATCATTTTCGTCATCCCAGCGAAGGCTGGGATATCTATGGGGCGTGGGTACCGCCCGCCTCAAAGAGATCCCGGCCTTCGCTGGGATGACGTGTGTTCGGGACGGGGTTTTGCCTACCCCGCCGCCCCGATCGAAGGTTCGCGGTAGAAGTCCTGCACCACGGCCCAAGCTTCGTCCGCAGTTTCGACGAAGGTGAACAGGTTCATGTCGCGCGGCGAAACCACGCCCTCGTCGACCAGCGCCTGAAAATTCACAACCTTGTTCCAGAATTCCTTGCCGAACAGCAGGACCGGGATCGGCTTGATCTTGCCGGTCTGGATCAATGTCAGCAGTTCGAACAGTTCGTCGAACGTCCCAAACCCGCCCGGAAACGCCGCCAGCGCACGCGCGTGGAGCAGGAAGTGCATCTTGCGCAGCGCGAAATAGTGGAACTGCATCGACAGATGCGGCGTCACATACGGGTTGGGTGCCTGTTCGTGCGGCAGGACGATGTTCAGGCCGATCGACTCCTGGCCCTCGTCCGCAGCGCCGCGATTCGCCGCTTCCATGATCGACGGCCCGCCGCCCGAGCACACCACGAACTGGCGCTTGCCGGCTTCGTCGAGCGGGCACTGACTGACCTTGCGGGCGAGATCGCGCGCGACCTTGTAATATTTCGACTTGGCGACCAAGCTTTCGGCGATGCGCACGGCCTGATCGTCGCTATCCGGATTGGCCTTCACGGACGCCAGCAGCGCCTGCGCCTTGTCCGGCTCCGGGATGCGCGCCGATCCGTAGAACACGAAGGTCGAGGCGATGTTCGCCTCTTCCAGGATCAGTTCGGGCTTCAGCAGTTCTAGCTGGAAACGCACCGGGCGCAGATCCTCGCGCAGCAGGAAATCCATGTCCTGAAACGCAAGGCGGAAGCTGGGGTTTTCGGTCTGCGGAGTGTGCACGCCGGCATTGGCGGTCTCGGCATCCTGGCGAGCGCGCGGAAAAACGCGCGAGGGGATATTTGTGTCGGTCATCGTCCGCGCCTAGAGCAAAATACCCGGCGTTTGAAGCCCAACCCACCATAACCCCGTCAACGAAAATCCTAACGGCAAAAATTCGCGCGATCGTCCTCGAAATGCAGATGGTTGTAATGCGCCGCATTGTAATCGGGGCTGAGGACCGTGCCGAAACGCTTGCACGCCGAGGCCCGAATCGTGCGCAGGAAATCGAACACTGCGGGGTCGGTCGTCCGCCAGTCCTGCTGGATCGTGATGCGCCGCCCGTCAGCCAGCACAAAGCCCGAGATATCCACGGCATTGGCCGTGGCATGGCCGGACAGGCGGGTATAAGCGGCGGCCGTGCCTACCGTGTTGCGGCAGGCATAGGTGCCCATCGTCTCGATCTTCACCACATCGCTACCCAAAATCTGGTGCGCGGCCGGTGCCACGCCGCTGCGTGCCCAGCCGATGAACGCGCGCGCAAGGCCACAGCGCATGCCCTTGATGCCGCTCACCGGCAGCCCGACATCGATCAGTTGCACCGCCCCGATCACCTGACACCCGCCGCCGAAATCGCGATCCGGCAGCGGCGAATATCGCACTCCGATACGCGACAGATCGGCATAGCAGGCGCGCGTCTCGCTGGACGTCGGAATGTTCAGCGTCACCGGCCGCGACCCGGCGGGTCGGGGCGGAGGGCGATCGTTATCGCTGCCGCCGCTGCAGGCGGAAACGAATAGAAGGATCAGGAGTACGCAGCGCTTCACCCGCTCTGCGTAGGCCCAACAGGGTCAGCGCGGAATAGCTGCCAGCAGCCGTCGTGCGACGGAGCGCAGCACCTGCGTGCCGAACAGATAGCAGGCCAGCGCCGAAGCGATTGCCAATGGCACGATCCATGGCCCGAGCAACTCATCCGCCCCGGACGGACGAGTCGCCACAAGCCCGGCGGTCAGGGCACCGCCCTGTTCTCTCCACAATCCGACATTCTGTGGCATGATCGGTTTGGCGACGGCGATCACCGCGAAGGCCAGGACGAACAGATAGCTCATCGCCGCGCCGAACCCCGCCAGCGCCGCGCCGACATTGCGCGATCCGCGATCGATCACCGCCAGCAGCAGATGGCCGGGCGCAGTGCGAGCCAGCGCGCCGCTCAGGGCATATTCCTCGACATAACGGGCGGCGAGGAGGTGCGGCGCACCCAGCCGCGCGCGCGCCTTGTCCAGATTCTGGGGACCTTCAGCGGCGCAATCGGTCAGATGGCTATGGATTTCGGCGGCGATGCTCAGCCGGTCCTCGTGCGGCAGGCTCTGCAACCCCCAGAGCAGCTTGCGGACATAGTGATCGATCTCGGTCGGCGATTCGTCATGCGGCATGTTCTTGCTCCACTGCGGCGGAAACCATGTTGCGGAAATCGGCCCAGCGCAGCCGCATCGCCTCGGCCAGAGCGCGGCCTTGCGGCGCCAGCGCATAATATTTGCGCGGGTTCGCGCCGGGCTCGGGCGGCGACCAGCGGGCCGAGATCCGACCGCTTTTTTCCAGCCGCGCGAGCAAGGGATACAGCGTGCCCTCGCTGACCAGATCGCCTCCGGCATTGGCCCGGCGCAGGATCTGCAGGCCATACGCTTCGCCGTCCGACAGGGCCGACAGCACGACCAGTTCGGCTGCGCCCTTTCTCAACTGCGATTGCCAGGCCTCGATTTCCATATGGCCCACTTAACGAAAGCTATCATGCTATGCAAGAGTACATGCGTAGCATTGATATCGGCGATTGACACCCCGTTCCACATCTCTAGAGGCGGCGACGGGCCACGCGGTCCCAACGCCGCGCGTGCTCTCTGTGAGGAGAGACTACATGACTGAGTTATCTGCGCTTCCGGCGACGAAACCGGCGCGTCCTTATTTTTCCAGCGGCCCGTGCGCGAAGCCGCCCGGCTGGAGCCCCGAAAAACTCGATACCGCCGTCCTCGGCCGCTCGCATCGCTCGAAGCTCGGCAAGGTGCGCCTGCAATATGCGATCGATCTGATGCGCGAACTGCTGCGCCTGCCGGACACGCACCGCATCGGCATCGTCCCCGGCTCCGATACCGGCGCGTTCGAAATGGCGATGTGGACGATGCTGGGCGCGAAGCCCGTCACCACGCTCGCCTGGGAAAGCTTCGGCGAAGGCTGGGTGACGGATGCCGTCAAGCAGCTCAAGATCGACCCGACCGTCATCCGCGCCGATTACGGCCAGCTGCCCGATCTGGGCGCGGTCGATTGGTCGAACGACGTGCTGTTCACCTGGAACGGCACCACGTCGGGCGTGCGCGTGCCGAATGCCGACTGGATCCCGGCCGATCGCGAGGGCCTGAGCTTCGCCGACGCGACGTCGGGCGTGTTCGCTTACGACATCGACTGGACGAAGATCGATGTCGCTACCTTCTCCTGGCAGAAGGTGCTGGGCGGCGAGGGCGGCCACGGCGTGCTGATCCTCGGCCCCCGCGCGGTCGAACGCCTCGAAAGCTACACCCCCGCCTGGCCGTTGCCCAAGGTGTTCCGCCTGGTCTCCAAGGGCAAGCTGACCGAAGGCGTGTTCAAGGGCGAGACGATCAACACCCCGTCGATGCTGGCGGTCGAGGATGCGATCCTCGCGCTGGAATGGGCGAAATCGGTCGGCGGCGCGGACGGGCTGATCGCGCGTTCGGACGCCAATGCGGCGGCGCTCGGCAAGATCGTCGCCGAGCGCGACTGGCTCGGCCATCTGGCGGTGGACGAGGCGTCGCGTTCGAAGACCAGCGTGTGCCTGACGGTCGCGGGCGCGGACGAGGCGTTCATCAAGGCGTTCGCCGCTTTGCTCGAAAAGGCCGATGCGGCGTACGACATCGCCGGCTACCGCGATGCGCCGGCCGGCTTGCGCATCTGGTGCGGCGCGACGGTGGACACCGCCGATGTGGTCGCGCTCGGGCCGTGGCTCGACTGGGCCTATGCGACCGTGAAGGCCGCCTCCTAAAACGTCGTCCCGGCGCAGGCCGGGACCGCTGCGTAACGAAGCGCAGCACATCCCAACAAAGCGGCCCCGGCCTTCGCCGGGGTGACGGAGCGAAGACCATGCCAAAAGTACTCATCAGCGACGCCATGGACCCCAAGGCCGCCCAGATCTTCCGCGAACGCGGTGTCGAGGTGGACGAGATCACCGGCAAGACGCCCGAAGAACTCATCGCGATCATCGGCGACTATGACGGCCTCGCGATCCGCTCCTCCACCAAGGTAACCAAGGCGATCCTCGCCGCCGCGACAAACCTCAAGGTCATCGGCCGCGCCGGAATCGGGGTGGACAACGTCGATATCCCCGCCGCCTCGGCGCAGGGCGTGGTCGTGATGAACACCCCGTTCGGCAATTCGATCACCACCGCCGAACACGCCATCGCCCTGATGTTCGCGCTCGCCCGCCAGCTTCCGGAAGCGGACGCCAGCACGCAGGCCGGAAAGTGGGAAAAGAACCGCTTCATGGGCGTCGAGCTGACCGCCAAGACGCTCGGCCTGATCGGCGCGGGCAATATCGGCGGCATCGTCGCGGATCGCGCGCGCGGCCTGAAGATGAAGGTCATCGCGTTCGATCCGTTCCTGTCGCCCGAACGTGCGCTCGAACTTGGCGTCGAGAAGGTCGAACTGGACGATCTGCTCGCGCGTGCCGATTTCATCACGCTGCACACGCCGCTGACCGATCAGACGCGCAACATCCTGTCGGCGGAAAATCTCGCCAAGACCAAGCCGGGCGTGCGCATCATCAACTGCGCCCGCGGTGGCCTGATCGATGAGGCGGCACTGAAGGCGGGCCTCGATTCGGGCCATATCGGCGGCGCGGCACTCGACGTGTTCGTGCAGGAACCGGCCAAGGAAAACCCCTTGTTCGGCACGCCCAACTTCGTCTCCACCCCGCATCTGGGTGCCTCGACCAACGAAGCTCAGGTCAATGTCGCGATTCAGGTCGCCGAACAGATGGCCGATTATCTCGTGTCGGGCGGCGTGACCAACGCGCTCAACGTGCCGTCGTTGTCCGCTGAGGAGGCTCCGCGCCTGAAGCCATACATGGCGCTGGCGGAAAAGCTCGGCTCGCTGGTCGGCCAGCTCACCACCGGGTCGATCGCGCGCATCTCGGTCCATACCGAGGGTGCCGCGGCCGAACTCAACCCGAAGCCGATGGTCTCCGCCGTGCTGGCCGGCTTTCTGCGCACGCAGACCGACACGGTCAACATGGTCAACGCGCCTTTGCTCGCCAAGGAACGCGGCATCGAGGTGCGGGAAGTCCGCACCGAGCGCGAGGGCGATTACCACACGCTGCTGCGCGTCTCGGTGAAGACCGATGCGGGCGAGCGTTCCGTGGCGGGCACGCTGTTCGGCGATTCGGCCCCGCGGCTGGTCGAACTGTTCGGCATCAAGGTCGAGGCGGATTTGGCCGGCCACATGCTGTACGTCGTCAATGAGGACGCACCCGGCTTCATCGGTCGCCTCGGCTCGCTGCTCGGCGAGCAGGGCGTAAACATTGGCACCTTCCACCTCGGCCGCCGCTCGGCCGGCGGCGAGGCTGTGTTGCTGCTGTCTGTCGACGAACCGGTGACGGCGGAACTGCTCGCCAAGGTGCGCGGCCTCGCCGGCGTGCGCACGGCGATGGGGCTCAGCTTCTGAGGCCATGCAAGCGCGATTGCGGCTTTCGCCGCAATCGCGCTTGGGGCAGGG
The DNA here is from genome assembly GCF_036663755.1 of Parasphingomonas caseinilytica. Lineage (NCBI taxonomy): Bacteria > Pseudomonadati > Pseudomonadota > Alphaproteobacteria > Sphingomonadales > Sphingomonadaceae > Parasphingomonas > Parasphingomonas caseinilytica. Next base: position 120,707 of record NZ_JAXOJL010000003.1, on the reverse strand, counting down.
GACACGCATGACTGCTTTGCTGCCCGAAGGTTTTCGCGACCGCCTGCCGCCTTATGCCGACGCCGCCGCGCGGCTGGAGGCAGCGGTGCTGGGGGCGGCGTACGCGCACGGCTATGAACGCGCCGATCCCGCCCTGGCCGAATTCGAGGCCGGGTTGGCCGGGCGGCTGAAATCGGCGCGCGCGCAGGATTCGGTGCGTTTCGTCGATCCGGTTAGCCAGGCGACGTTGGCCGTGCGGCCCGACATCACGGCGCAGATCGGGCGCATCGCCGCGACCCGCATGGGTCATCACCCGCGCCCCGTCCGCCTGTCCTATGCCGGCCCGATCCTGAAGCTGCGCGCGTCGCAACTCAGCCCCGAGCGCGAATTGCGCCAGATCGGCTGCGAACTGATCGGTCTGGATACGGTGGCGGCGGCGGTCGAGGTGACGCAAGTCGCGGCCGAGGCACTGGTGGCGGCGGACGTCACCGGCGTGTCGATCGATTTCACCTTGCCCGATCTGGTCGACATCCTCGCCGCCGGTCCGTTCCCGGTGGCCGCGGACAAGATCGATCTGCTGCGCGACCGGCTCGATGCCAAGGATGCCGGCGGCGTCGCGGCGATCGCCCCGGCCTATCTCCCGCTGATCGAGGCCGCCGGCCCGTTCGAGGCGGCGCACCAGCGGCTTTGCGCCTTCGATGCCGGCGGCGCGCTGACCAGCCGGCTCGATGCATTGTGGAAGATCGCGGAAAGCCTGAAAGGCCGCGTTGCGCTCACGCTCGATCCGACCGAACGGCACGGTTTCGAATATCAGAGCTGGCTCGGCTTCTCGATCTTCGCGGATGCCGTGCGCGGCGAGATCGGGCGCGGCGGCAGCTACACGATCGTGCACGAAAACGGCGCGGAAGAGGCGGCGATGGGCTTTTCTTTATTCGCCGACGGCATAGTCGCGGCCGGCATCGGCGGCATCGCGCGACGGCGGCTGTTCGTGCCGCTTGGCACCGATGCGGCGCTCGCAGCTCGCATGCGCGCCGAGGGCTGGGTGACCGTCGCCGCACTGGAAGCAGGCGATACGCCAGACGCGCAATTGTGTACGCATATCTTGGCCGACGGCGCAGCGAAGCCCTTGGTGGGTTGACACCCGGCCGGCGCCCCGGCAGGGGCGCTCGCGCAGTTTCTGAACCCTCCGCGCGTCGAGCCCTGTCGAAGGGCGCGTGGAGTTGCCCGGCAGGCGGAGACTCGTATTCATGGCAAACGTAGCAGTGATCGGCGCCCAATGGGGCGATGAGGGCAAGGGCAAGATCGTCGATTGGCTCGCCGAGCGCGCCGATGTCGTGGTGCGCTTTCAGGGCGGGCACAATGCCGGCCACACTTTGGTCGTCGGCGAGAAGGTCTATAAACTGTCGCTGCTCCCCTCGGGCATCGTGCGCGGCACGCCGTCGGTCATCGGCAACGGCGTGGTGCTTGATCCCTGGGCGCTGAAGGCCGAGATCGAGAAGCTCGCCGGGCAGGGCGTGGCGATCAGCCCCGATACGCTGATGATCGCGGACAATTGCGCGCTGATCCTGCCATTCCACCGCGATCTCGATTCGCTGCGCGAGGATGCCAGCGGCGCGGGCAAGATCGGCACCACGCGGCGTGGCATCGGCCCGGCTTATGAGGACAAGGTCGGGCGGCGCGCGATCCGGGTGTGCGATCTCGCATATCTCGACGCGCTCGGGCCGCAATTCGATCGCCTGACCGCGCATCACGACGCGCTGCGCGCCGGCTTCGGCGAGCCGCCGATCGATCGCGAGGCGCTGCTGTCGGAACTGCGCGAGATCGCCGGCTTCGTGCTGCAATTCGCCAAGCCGGTATGGCGCGACCTGAACGCGTTGCGCGCGCGCGGGCGGCGTATCCTGTTCGAAGGCGCGCAGGGCGTGCTGCTCGATGTCGATCACGGGACGTATCCTTTCGTCACCTCCTCCAACACGATCTCCGGCACGGCAGCGGGCGGCTCCGGCCTCGGGCCGAGCGCGGTCGGCTTCGTGCTGGGCATCGCCAAGGCCTATACGACGCGGGTCGGCTCCGGCCCTTTCCCGACCGAATTGGAGGACGCAACCGGTCAGAAACTGGGAGAGCGCGGCCACGAATTCGGCACCGTCACCGGGCGCAAGCGGCGCTGCGGCTGGTTCGACGCCGTGCTGGTACGGCAATCGGCGGCGGTCGGCGGCATCACCGGCATCGCGCTGACCAAGATCGACGTGCTGGACGGGTTCGACGAGGTGAAGATCTGCACCGGTTACACGCTGAACGGCGAAACGCTGGATTACTTCCCCTCGCACGCCGCCGATCAGGCACAGGTCGTGCCGGTCTACGAAACGATGCCGGGCTGGAGCGAATCCACCGCCGGCGCGCGTAGTTGGGCCGATCTGCCGGGTCAGGCGATCAAGTACATTCGCCGTATCGAGGAACTGATCAACTGCCCGGTGGCACTCGTCTCGACCAGCCCGGAGCGTGAGGACACGATCCTCGTCCGCGATCCGTTTGCTGACTGAAAAAAACCGGCCGCGAACATGAGGTTCGCGGCCGGCTTACGAAACTAGGTTCGTTCGAAGCTTATTTCGGCTTCTTCTTCGAATTCTTCGGAGTCTCGGCCGTCGTTGCCGGATCGGCCGATGTCGTCGTCGCCTGGTCCGCACTCGGCGTTTCGGTCGTGGCCGGTGCCGTAGTCGTGGCCGGCGCGCTCGGATCAACCGTGCTCATATCGGTCGTCGTGGGCGTATCGGCCGGAGTAGCAGGCGCAGGAACAGTCGGGCTTGTATTGGTGCCCGGTGCGGTCTGCGGCGTTGCCGGAGCGTTTTGAGCAATTGCTGCGGTCGACAAACCAATGGCGGCCATACCAAGGATCAAGTTACGCATCGTTCTTCTCCTTTCCCGAGACATTCGGGTCATAAGTTAAAACGAGCGAATGCTTGAAAGGTCGCTCCCTTCATCTCCGGATTCGAACCGCTGGCCGACCCTCATCCACATTGGGCGCGCTGGAGCAACGCTTGGTCGGCCAGCACCAACGCCATCATTGCTTCGACCACCGGAGCGCCGCGAATGCCGACGCACGGATCGTGGCGGCCCTTGGTCATGATCTCGGTCGCCGCACCGTCGCGGGTGATGGTCGGGACGGGGGTCAGGATCGAACTGGTTGGCTTAAAGGCGACACGCACGAGCACCGGCTGGCCGGTGGATATACCCCCGGCAATGCCACCGGCATGGTTGGCGAGGAATTCCGGCCCATCCTTGCCGGGCCGCATCGCGTCGGCATTGTCCTCGCCGCGCAAGGCGGCAGCGGCGAACCCGTCGCCGATCTCGACGCCCTTCACTGCGTTGATGCTCATGCACGCGGCGGCAAGTTCGCTGTCCAGCTTGGCATAAAGCGGCGCCCCCCAGCCGGCCGGCACGCCGGTCGCCTCGCATGCGATCACCGCGCCCAGCGACGATCCGGATTTGCGCGCCGCATCGATCATCCCCTCCCAGCACGCGGCCGCCACCGCGTCGGGGCAGAAAAACGGGTTGCGGCCGATCTCGTCGGCATCGAAATTGGCCGGATCGACTCCGTCCCCGCCGATCGCCTCGACCCAGGCGCGAATCTGAACCTGCGGGATCACCAGCCGGGCGACCGCCCCCGCCGCGACCCGCGCCGCCGTCTCGCGCGCGGAGGATCGCCCGCCGCCGCGATAATCGCGGAAACCGTATTTCGCGTCATACGCATAATCGGCATGACCAGGACGATACGCGACCGCGACCTCGGAATAATCCTTCGATCGCTGGTCGACATTCTCGATCATCAGGCTGATCGGCGTGCCGGTGGTGCGGCCCTCGAACACGCCGGAGAGGATCCGCACCTGATCCGGCTCCTGCCGCTGCGTGGTGAAGCGCGACGTGCCCGGGCGGCGCAAATCGAGAAACGGTTGGATATCGGTTTCGGACAGCGTGAGGCCGGGCGGACAACCATCGACCACCGCGCCCAGCGCGGGGCCATGGCTCTCACCCCAGGTGGTGAACCGGAAAACGCGGCCGAAGGTGTTGTAGCTCATATAAGAGCCTCTAGCGACTTTTATGCACGGCTGTCATTCCCCGCGCGGCTTTAAACCAAGGCGATATCCGGAGCGTCCTCGGCCTTCATCCCGATCACGTTATATCCGGCATCGACATGATGCGTCTCGCCGGTCACGCCGCTCGCCAGATCGCTGAGCAGGTACAGGCCGGCACCGCCGACATCCTCGATCGTCACGTTACGCTTCAGTGGCGAGTTCAACTCGTTCCACTTCAGGATCAGGCGGAAATCGCCGATGCCACTTGCTGCCAGCGTCTTGATTGGGCCAGCTGAGATCGCATTGACCCGGATGTTCTCGCGGCCGAGATCGACCGCCAGATATTGCACGCTGGTCTCCAGTGCCGCCTTGGCCACGCCCATCACGTTGTAATGCGGGATCACCTTTTCCGCGCCGTAATAGCTAAGCGTCAGCAGCGATCCGCCATCCGGCATCATCTTTTGCGCACGTTGGGCGACGGCGACGAACGAATAGACGCTGATGTTCATCGTCATGAGAAAATTGTCGAGGCTGGTGTCGACATAGCCGCCGCGCAGCTCGTTCTTGTCCGAAAAGCCGATCGCGTGGACGACGAAGTCGATCGTCGGCCAACGCTCCGCCAGCGTCGCGAAGCACGCGTCGAGATCCGCCATGTCCGATACGTCGCAGGGGATCAGGAAATCCTGCCCCAGTTGCGCCGCCAGCGGCCGAACGCGCTTTTCGAGTGCCTCGCCCTGGAAACTGAACGCCAGTTCGGCGCCGTGTTCGGCCAGCTTCTGAGCAATCCCCCATGCGAGCGACTTGTCGTTGGCGAGCCCCATGATCAGCCCGCGCTTGCCCTGCATCAATCCGTTCACGCCGTCGCCGCCTCCAAACCCGCGTTCTAAGCAGGCCCCTTTACGCTCGCTTCGGGGGGTTCCGCCAGTGCCGCGTTCAAATGCGCGCCGAAAACCAGCCCCAGCCCGACGAGATAGAAGAACAACAGCATAACCACGACCCCGGCGAGGCTGCCATACGTCAGGTTGTAACCGCCGAGTTGCGATAGGACCAGCGGCAGCAGCGCCGTTATGCTGATCCACCAGCCGGCGGTGAACAGCGCGCCGGGCCATTTCGGGCATTTGCTGTACCGGTATTTGGACGGCGTGACCGAATAGAACAGCATGTAGAGCGCGCCGAACATCACGAGTCCCGGGATGATCCGCGACAGGCCGATCCATCCCGCGGCATTTTCCGCGAACGGCAGCAGCTTGTAGATGAACTGTTCCGCCGCCAGCAGAAGCCCCTGAACCAGGAAGGACAGGAGCGCGAGGATCACCGATGCGATGATCGCAAGGCTGAGCCCAAGCCGAGCGCGCCAGATCGGCGAGGTGCTGCGCGTGCCATAGGCCTTGCGGAAGATGTCGCGGATCGTCTCGACGAAGCTGCCGACCGTCCAAAGCCCGACCAGTCCGCCGAGCCACAGCAAGGATCCGGTCCGCGCCTTCAGCACATCGCTGATCGGCTTGCGCAAAAGGTCCGCGACATCAGGCGGCAGGACGTGAAGGAATGACGATACCGCGCGCTGCGTCTCGTCGTTCTGGCCGAACAGCGACAGCACCGCCGCCGCCACGATGAAGAACGGAAACACCGTCATCAGCGTCAGATAGGCGAGGTTGCCGGCATAGGTGAAACCGTCGGTGTAGACGCCGATCGCCACGCGCTTGAACGTGCGCCACGCATAAGCGAACGGCTTCGCGGCGGGCGGGGCGTCCTGCGGATCGGTCCCCGCCTCGCCATGTTCGGCGCGTTGTTCGGGCGAGGCTGGGGAGATGTCGTTCAATATATTGTCCTTTTGAGGACTCAGACGCCCAGGTTGCCGCGCGGGTTCCCCTTGTTTTCCCAGCCCTTGGCAAATTCGACCAGCGCATCGTCGCCGACCGGCAGATCGACCATCAACGTCACCAGTTGATCGCCGCGCGTGCCGTCCTTGCGATGGAAGCCGCGCCCGCGCAGGCGCAACGTCTTGCCCGAGGTCGATCCGGCAGGAACGGTCAAATTCACCGCACCCTCGACCGTCGGCACGCGCACGCTGGCCCCCAGCACCGCTTCGGATAGGCTGACCGGCAAATCGAGCCGCACGTCGTCGCCGTCGCGAGTGAAGAAACGGTGCGGCTGGACGGTGATCGTCACCATGCCGTCGCCATTGCCGCCGGGGCCGGGCTGGCCCTTGCCGGTCAGGCGCATCTGCATGCCGTTCTCGAATCCGGCGGGCAGCTTCAGGTCGATCGTCTTGCCATCGGCCAGTGTCACGCGTTGCGGCGCGAGCGTCGCGGCATCGGTGAAGGAGACGTTGAGCTTATAGCCGATGTTCGCGCCCTTGGGCTGCGGCTGCTTGCGCCCGAACCCGCCGAATCCGCTGGAAAAACCGCCACCGCCACCGCCACGCTGCGCGCCGCCGAACAGGCCTTCGAACAGGTCGCTGACATCGACGCCATCGCCACCGAAATTGCCGCCCTGAAAGCCACCCTGTCCGCCGCCGCCACCACCGGCCCCGAAACCGAACGGCGCGGCGGGGTTGCCATCGCCGTCGATCTCGCCCCGGTCGAACCGTGCGCGCTTGTCCTTGTCGTTGAGCAGGTCGTACGCATTGGTCGCCTGGCTGAAGCGCTCGGTCGCCTTGGGATTATCCTTGTTGCGATCCGGGTGAAGCTCCTTCGCCAGCTTGCGATACGCCTTCTTGATCTCGCCCTCGCTGGCGGTGCGTTCTACGCCGAGCGTTTTGTAGGGATCGGCCACGTGTTTCCTCTGGTTTGGACTTTAGCGCGCTATTTGGGGGATTGCGGGGGCGAGTGCAACGGCGGCGCTCAGCCGACCGCCTCCAGCACCGGGGCGACATCGACGCTGACGTCCATCTTCTGCGCGCCCGATCCCAGCACGATGCCGTCGATCGGCGCGATCTCGGCATAATCGCGGCCGATAGCCATCACGATGTGATCGCCCGCCATCCAGATGCCGTTGGTCGGATCGACGCCGACCCAGCCGAGCTGCTCGCCGCACCACAACAGCACCCAGGCATGGGTGGCGTCGGCACCCACCAGCCGTTCCTCGCCGGGCGGCGGGATGGTGCGGATATAGCCCGAGGCATAGGCGGCGGGCAGGCCGGCGGCGCGCAGGCCGGTGATCATGATCTGCGCGAAATCCTGGCATACCCCGCCGCGCTTGACGAAGGCGTCGTGCGGCTTGGTATCGACCAACGTCGCCTCGGTATCGAATTCGAATTCGTCCTGGATGCGCCGGGCGAGCGCGATCGCTGCCTCGAGACAGGGCCGGTCGGGCGCGAGATCGATTGCGCACCATTCGGCGATATCACGGTCGAGCGGGATCAGCGGCGAGGGGAACAGGTAATAAGCCGGCCCGGCGGGCGACGGATCGCGGCTCGCGCGCGCCTGTGCGGCGATCTCGGCCAAAGTCGGGTCGGTGGGGGAGGGGATCGGGATCAGCCGATCGACGATGATGCGCGATACGCTTTCGATCACGAGATGCCGCACCGGCTCCTCGATCACCAGCCGGGTGACGTTGGCGAGCCCAGCCTCGGCGCGGGCGGGCGCGGTGCGGCCGGAGGGGGAGATGGTCAGGCGATAGTCTTCCAGGCTCTGGCCCGACCAGTGGATCGGCTTCAGCCGCAGGTTACAGCGCGCGAAGTTGACGTTGTTGCCGTAATCGAAGCGCGTGACGTGGCGGATGTCGTAGATCATGCGTGCGTCTCCAAACGCATACCGTCACTCTTGTTACTCCCCTCCCTGGAAGGGAGGGGCTGGGGGTGGGTCGGTGGAAGGCAAGCATGACGCTCCCACGAGAGCGACCCACTCCCGGCCCCTCCCTTCCAGGGAGGGGAGAAGGAGCGCGTTATCCGAAAAAAGGTCACGCCAAAGTCATCCCCGCCGCCCGCAGCGGCTCCGCGCCCTGCAGGAAATACCGCCGCGCCACCGCGTTCGACAGAGCGAACAGGCGGCGTTCGATATCGCCCAGAATCTCCGCGTTCAGCCCCGCCGCCGTTGCGGTGGAGACGATCGCGACCAGCCCGGTCGCCTGCGCCTGCTGCGCCTCGTCCATGCCGTCATCCTCCAGCACCGGCAGCGCCTTCATGTGCCCGCAGATCGCATCGATCTGGAACGCCAGCGACCGCGGATTGCCCGGATCGAGCGCGACCAGATCGACCACCGGAACGCGGGCGATGCCGGTCAGATAGCGCTGGCGATAGCTGATCTGGCTGTCGGCCAGGTCGAGCAGGGTGGACAGATCATCCGCATTCGCACCCGCCAGCCCGAACGCCCATAGCGCCCGCGTCACGGCCAGCGCGCGTTCGATCCGCCGGCCGAGATCGTGAAAACGCCACGACGCCGTGCGGCTCATATGCTCCGCCGACAGGCCTGACAGAGCGGCATAGCGGCGTTGCAGCGATCCGGCCCGATCGAGCATGCCGCCGCGCGTGGGGTGCGGCGCGTCGAGCAGCCGCACGACATCGGCCGACAGGCGATCGCGCGATCCCTGCCCGATGCTGCGCGCATGACGGTTGATTTCGCGCACGCTTTGCCAGTCGCTGTCCGCCTCCATCGCGGTGCGCGCGAACTGCGTCAGGTCGGCACGGCGCAGGCTCGACGGATGTGGCGCGGCGCCTGCATTCACGACCAGGCCGACCAGCTTGCCGACCGTCGCCGCGCCCAGGGCCGCGCCGGCATCCGCATCGATCGAATTGCCCAGCATCACGCGGATCACGTTCAGCAACGCCTCGCCGCGTTCGAGATAGCGCCCCAGCCAGAAGAAATTGTCCGCCACCCGGCTCGGCAGCGTGCCGGGGTTGCGGCGGATATGCACCGAATCGGTCGCGGGCAGCAGCGACACCTGTTCCACCGCATCGGCACCGTGCACGACGACATCGGCCGACCACGCGCCTTCGCCCATCACGCTGGCGCGCGGATCGCTGTCGTCGCCGATCCGCGCGAAGCCGCCGGGCAGCACCACCCAATTGCCCTGCCCATCGCGCGCGGCGAACACGCGCAGCGTGAAGGGGCGGGCGACCAAAGCGTTTTCGGCGACGACCGGCATGGTCGAGAGGCGGACGACCTCCTGCGCGACATAATCCTGCGGGCGGCGTTCGATATCCGCCAGCAGCGTCGCGCGCTCCTCGGGCGAAAGGTCCGCGCCATGTACCGGGCGGCCGCCGGGCAGGCCCAAAGGCGCGACGCCGAACGCCGGGCCGATCAGCAAAGCGTCGAAATCCTCGATCACCCGCGCGCGCTCGGCATCCTGCCCGCACCACCAGGTGGCGATATTGGGCAGGATCAGGTCGCGCCCGGTCAGCCGTGCGGCGAGGCGCGGCAGGAACGCCCCGAACGCCGCACTTTCCAGCACGCCCGCGCCCGGCGCGTTGGAGATGACGACCTCGCCCGCCGCCATCGCATCGATCAGGCCGGGCACACCGATGCGCGAATGCGAATCGAATGCCAGCGGATCGAGCATGCGCGGATCGCTACGGTGCCAGATCGCGTCGATCCGCTTCAGCCCGCCGATCGTTCGGACGTACAGCCGATCCTCCAGCACCGCGAGATCGTCACCCTCGACCAGCAACAGCCCGAGATAGCGCGCGAGATGCGCCTGTTCGGCATAGCTGGCGGAATAGCGTCCCGGCGTCAGCAGGCCGATGCGCGGCTCGACCCGGCGGCACGCGGCGGCCAGCCCCTCGCGGAATGCGGCGAAGAACGGCGCATGCCGCTCGACGTTCAGCCGCGATTGCAGCCCGCCCAACGTCCGCGACACGGCCAGCCGGTTCTCCAGCGCGTAACCGGCCCCTGCCGGCGCGCGCAGGTGATCGCCCAGCACGCGCCATTCGCCGGTCGGCCCGCGCCCGAGATCGACCGCGATGAAATGCAGGTGATGCCCGCCCGGCGGCGTCAGCCCGACCATCGGGCGCAGGAAATAGGGGCTGCCGCCGACCAGAGCCGCCGGAATCAGGCCGCTTTCGACATGCTTGGCGGAATCGTAGAGATCGGCGAGCAGGGTCTCCATCAGCTCGGCGCGCTGTTTCACGCCGGCGGCGATGTGCGACCAGGTTTCGCTGTCGATCAGCAGCGGCACCGGCGATACCGGCCAGGGCCGCTCGTCGCTCTCGCCGATGATGCGGAAACCGGTGCCGATATCCTCGGCATGGCGCTGCGCCCGTTCGCGGGCATGGCCCAGATCGTCGCCCGCCACCGCCGCCAGTTCCTCGAACGTCGCGGTCCAGGCCGGATCGTCCGGATGGGCGCACAGCACGTCGCCCTGCAACGCCTGCTGGCAATAGTCCGCGATCCAGCGCTGCGCATGCACGCCCGAATCGAGCAGGGAAGGCGCGGGCATGGTGGCCATCAGCCCTGGATTGCTCCCGTATCCGCCATGTCGATGGTCCCGTTCCCCGCTTGGGCGCGGACTCGACCACAAACCTTTCGCGGGCGCAACACGCGACTTGCTTGAAAAGCGTGCAAGCAGGCCGCTTCCCCGGCGAAGGCCGGGGCCCAGTCGGGATACCGAAGTGAGCGGGCGCTGCGCGTCGTTACCTCGACCTCCGCCACTGGGCCCCGGCCTCCGCCGGGGAAGCAGATACGCAGGCAGGTTTCGCTTCGCCGCAACCTTCGCTACAGCGCGGGCATGGCCGACGATCCCTTTGCCCTGTTCGACACCTGGTTCGCGGAAGCGAAGCAGAGCGAGCCGAACGACCCCAACGCGATGGCGCTGGCGACGGTCGATGCGGCGGGGCGGCCATCGTCGCGCATGGTGCTGCTGAAGGGGCACGGGGCCGACGGCTTCGTGTTCTACACCAACCGCGAAAGCCGCAAGGCCGGCGACATCGCCGCCGATCCGAACGTGGCGTTGCTGTTCCACTGGAAATCGCTGCGCCGTCAGGTGCGGATCGAGGGTGCGATCACTCCGGCAACCGACGCCGAATCCGACGCCTATTTCGCCAGCCGCGGGCGCGATTCGCAACTTGGAGCCTGGGCGTCCGACCAATCCCGTCCGCTTGCCGATCGCGCGACGTTCGAGGCGCGCTTCGCCGAGATGGAGGCGCGCTTCACAGGGGGGGATGTGCCGCGCCCGCCGCATTGGGGCGGCTATCGCGTGACGCCGTCGAGAATCGAATTCTGGCAGGATCGCGCGCACCGCCTGCACGAACGCCGCCTGTTCACGCGTGCCGGTACCGGCTGGGACGAAGGGCTGCTCTACCCATGACCGAAGAACAACGCCGCGTCATCCCCTTCGCCGTGCGTGCCGCGCTCGCCAGCGTGGCGATGGCGTGCTCCCTGCTGTTGCTGAAGGGCTATGCCGCCTGGGCGACGGGTTCGGTGGCGATGCTCGGATCGCTCGCCGATACCGGGCTCGATCTGCTCGCCAGCCTCGTCACCCTATACGGCGTGAAGCTGGCGTCCGAACCGGCCGATCACGATCACCGCTTCGGGCACGGCAAGGCGGAGGCGCTGGCGGCCCTGTTCCAGGTCGCGTTGATCACCGCGTCCGCCGCCGGCATCGCATGGCGCGCGATCCTCGCCTTCGGCGAGACCACGCCGACCCAGGGCGCGGATTTCGGCATCGGCGTGTCTTTGGTCGCGATCCTCGCGACGATCGTCCTGCTCGCCTATCAGCGCCGCATCATCCGCCAGACCGGATCAGTCGCGATCATGGCCGACAACGTCCATTATCAATCGGACGTGTTGCTCAACGGATCGGTGATCCTCGCTTTGGTGCTCGATCAATATATCGGCATTCGCGGTGCCGATCCAGTGATGGGCATCATCATCGCTCTGTGGCTCGCCTGGGGCGCGTTCCAGGCCTCGTCCAACGCGATCGACCAGTTGATGGACAAGGAATGGCCCGAAGCGGAGCGCGCGCGTTTCATCGAAGTCGCGGCGCGCCAGCCGGGGATCAAGGGCATCCACGATTTCCGTACGCGGCGCTCCGGTAGCCACGATTTCGCGCAATTCCACATGGAGGTCGGGCGCGACCTGACCGTCTACGCCGCGCACGACATCGTCGAGGGTGTCGAGCATGCGTTGCGCCGGGCCTATCCGAAGGTCGAGGTGCTGATCCATCTCGATCCGGAAGGGCATGTCGATACCGACAATCCGCTGGTCGAGGCGGATGTGACGCCGCATTGGTTTGGAAAACGCCTGTGAGAATACCGTTCGTCCAGATCGACGCGTTTGCCGACAAGGCCTTCACCGGCAATCCCGCGGCGGTGATGCCGCTCGGCGCGTGGCTCGACGATGCGACGCTGCAGGCGATCGCGGCGGAGAACAATCTCAGCGAAACCGCCTTCATCGTCGCCGATCAAAGCGGTGCGGCGGATTTCGAGTTGCGCTGGTTCACGCCGACCAACGAGGTCGTGATGTGCGGCCATGCCACGTTAGCGAGCGGGCATTTCGTGCTGTCGAGCGATCCCGAGCGTGACAAGGTACGCTTTTCGACGCGCAAGGCGGGAATGCTGGAAGTGGCGCGCGCTGGTGATAGCTACGAACTCGCGCTGCCCGCCTGGGCACCGAGCCCGCAGCCGCTTCCGGAGATCATCGCCGCGCTCGGGCTGGACGCCGCAGTCGAAACGCTGTGGCACGAACATCGCTATGGTCTGATCGTGCTGGACAACGAAGCGCAGGTCCGCGCTGTCGACCCCGATTTTCGCAGGCTGGCGCAATCGGGTGACTGGCTGACGATCGTCAGCGCGCCGGGGAAGACGACCGATATCGTCAGTCGCGCCTTCGCGCCGGGCGGCGGCATCGACGAGGATCCGGTGACCGGATCGGCCCACGCGGTGATGGTGCCCTATTGGGCTAAACGCCTCGGTCGCGATAGCTTCACGGCGTTTCAGGCAAGCGCGCGGGGCGGGCATCTGACCTGCCGGCTCGATGGCGACCGCGTGGTACTCGGCGGCACCTGCGTCACCGTGATCGAAGGCACGTTCTTCCTGTAAACCTCGCCTTGCTTTAAATTTCCGCGCCCCCCTCTACCGTTCGTCCTGAGCCTGTCGAAGACGTGTCCCGGGTGCGCGGCATGTTCGAGGCACGTGCTTCCACAGTTCGGCACGAACGGCGATGTAGTGCGCCGCTCCTAAGCCGCGATGCGCGCGCGTTCGGTTTCCGCGATCCAGCCACCGCCCATCACGCGCTCGCCGGAATAGAATACCGCCGCCTGGCCGGGCGACACGCCATATTCCGGCGCGTCGAACAACAGGCGCCCCGCCTCCAGCCTTGCAGGCACCGGCTTGGCCATCGATCGCACCTTCACCGTCAGCGGACCCGACGTGTCGCCGCCGATCCAGTTGATCTCGGTCAGCCGTGCCGCATCCACCGCCAGCGCGGTGCGCGGGCCGACCACGACGCGGCGGCTCTCGGGTTCGAGGCGCACGACATAGAGCGGCTCGGGCGTGCCGCCGATCTCCAGCCCGCGCCGCTGCCCGACCGTATAATTGACGATCCCGCGATGCGTCCCGAGCGCACGACCGCTCTCGTCGACAATCTCGCCGCCGGCATCCGCCTCGGGCCTGAGCTTGCGCACCAGATCGGCGTAATTGCCGTCGGGCACGAAGCAGATGTCCTGGCTGTCGGGCTTGGTCGCGACGCCCAGCCCCAGTTCGGCCGCCAGTTCGCGCACCTTCGCCTTGGGCAGGCCACCCAAGGGAAAACGCAGATAATCGAGCTGATCCTGCGTGGTGGCGAACAGGAAATAACTCTGGTCGCGCGCCGGATCGACCGCGCGATGCAGTTCGGCACCGTTCGCGCCCTCCACGCGGCGCACATAATGGCCGGTCGCCAGGCAATCCGCGCCGAGATCGCGCGCCAGCCCGAACAGATCGGTAAATTTCGGCCCCATGTTGCAGCGGACGCATGGGATCGGCGTGCGCCCGGCGAGATATTCGTCGGCGAATCCGTCGATCACCTGCGCGCGGAAGCTCGATTCGTGATCGTAGACGTAATGCGCGATGCCCAGCCGATCGCACACCGCGCGCGCATCACGGATGTCGCGGCCGGCGCAGCACGATCCGGCCCGGCCCACCGCTTCGCCGTGATCGTAGAGCTGCAAGGTGATGCCGATCGTCTCCGCACCGGTCCGCGCGGCCAGCGCGGCGACCACCGACGAGTCGACTCCGCCGGACATCGCCACGACGATGCGTTTGCCCTTGAGGTCGCCCCCGAGCTGAAAATCGCCGATTTCGGTCATCCCGGCCCACATAAGGCGCGAAGTGTCCCATTGCAAAACAGATGCTTTCCAAACAATTTTCGTCCGCTTTACCGCGCCTTCAGAGGTCGGCGTTATCAAGAGGCTCTGTTCGGTTGAATCGAAAGAGCGCGCTTGGACCTTAGTTTTTCCCGTTTCGAGTTCGACGCTCCCCTTACCGTGCTGCCGGCGGACCTGGCGGTGATGATGGTCGGGGTCGCGGCGCGCCAGGCGGCCAGCCCGACTGCACGATCGCAGGCGGCGTTGCTCGGCCTCGAACGGGTGCGTGCTCTGTTCGCCCCCGTGCATGGCGCATTCAACGCCGATGTCGCCGCCGCACTCATACGTTGGAAACAAAGATGAAGCCGTTGTTTACCGAGCCGCTTTAGCCGGCGTTCAAACCCGGATGATAGCTACCGTTACCCACATGACGAACGCAGAAACGTTTCAGGGGGCCCCCCGCCCCGATACGAGGTTAGAATGATCGAGAACCAGAAAATCCGTCCGGCAAAAGTCATCGGCCCGCTCGGCGAGCCGCTGACGCTGGACAGCCTGCCGCCGCCGGAGACGACGCGCTGGGTCGTGCGGCGCAAGGCCGAAGTGGTCGCGGCGGTGAATGGCGGGCTGCTGTCGGTGGACGAGGTCTGCGATCGCTACAGCCTGACGGTCGAGGAATTCGCCGGCTGGCAGCGCGCGATCGATCGCTCCGGCATGCCGGGCCTGCGCGTCACGCGGATCCAGCATTATCGCTCGCTGTACGACCGCCAGCAGAAATACTGATATATCAACAGGCTATCGGACGGCCCGGTTCTCGATGCGAGGACGGGCCGTTCTGATTCAGCGGCAAAACAAACCGCTACCGGAACAAATTTACCGTCCTGCGAGTCTTCCCTCCCGTAGCCCGATCAGCGGGCATCAGCAGAGGGACGGCAATCATGAATCTCATCATCTGGCTCATCATCGGTGGCGTCGTCGGCTGGCTCGCCAGCATGATCATGCGCACCGACGCGCAGCAGGGCATCATCCTGAACATCGTCGTCGGCATCGTCGGTTCGGTGATCGCGTCGTTCATCTTCGGCGCCGGCGTTAACCAGGCGATCACGCTGTGGACGTTCATCTACTCGCTGATCGGCGCGATCATCCTGCTCGCGATCGTCAATCTCGTGCGCCGCGGCAGCGTACGCTGAGTTGGACCCATAACAGGGGTCTGGAGAGGAGGGCCGTCCGGGCGACCGGGCGGCCCTTTCTTCGTCATTTGAGCAGGAAGCGGACGTTGAGCGTCACGGTGACGTCGGTTTCACCCGACGCGATCTGCGTCGGCGCGGCGGCCGAATCCGCCATCTTCAGCATGCGGAATTGCGGCATCGGCGGCTGGTTGCCGGCATTCTCGCCGCCCTCGCCGATTGAGATGATCCGCGACACGCTCATCCCGGCCGCCTTGGCATAGAGTTCGGCGCGGGTTCGAGCGGTCTTCACCGCTTCAGTGCGGGCTTCGTCCAGTGCGGCGTCGGGATTGTCGAGCGACAGGCTCGGCCCGTCGATCTGGTTCGCACCTTCCTTCACTAGCGCATCCAGGATCGCACCCGATTTGGCGATGTCGCGGAAGCGCACCGACACGGTGTTGCTCGCCTGATAGCCGGTGATCACCGGCGGCACATTGTTCTCGTAACGATATTGCGGAGCCAGCGAGACGTTGGCTGTGGCGATGTCGCGCGGGGCGACGCCGGCTTTCTTCAGCGCGGCGAGCACGCGCGCCATGCGCGTGGCATTGTCGGACAATGCGACGGCAGCGGTGGGGCTCTGCGTCACCACGCCCGATCGGATCGTCGCCACGTCCGGCACGCGCGTCGTGCGACCGGTGGCCGAAACGTCGAGCACCGTGCCGCTCGCCGGGATCATCGGCTCTACGGTGGTGGCGGTTTGGGCGGAAGCACCGGCCAGAGGTACGGCGACGAGGACCAGTGCGGTCGCGAGCAACTTCATTTCGAACTCCTGTCGTGGGGAAAACCGGTCGGCTTCCTCCATCGGTCATGCCGACGCGGCGGACAACCGAAGCTGAACGAAATCGTGCCCTTCCGTTCAGCGTCCCCGCCGCGTCAGCACCATGCGATAGAGCGCGAGCAGGACCACCGCGCCGGCGGTCGCGGCGGCATAATTGCGCCAGCCGCCGCCGATCTCCCAGCCCATCGATTGCGCGACGAACCCGGCGAGCAATGCGCCCGCTATGCCGATGACGATAGTGACGACGATCCCGCCCGGATCGCGACCGGGCATGATGAGCTTGCCGAGAATGCCCGCGACAAGGCCGATCGCCAGCCAGCCCAGAATGCTGTGCTCCATGTCCGCAATCCCCGTTCGGCGTCCGATTGTAAGAAGCGCAGGGTCTGCCCCCTCGACCGCGATTGCAACCATTTCTTTGTCGAAACGAAATTGTCGTCCTGGTTGTTCAACTTGCGAAAAAAAGCCGGAAAGGGCATTGGCGCGCTACCTTCGCGCGGGGGCGGGCAGGGTCATCGAAAGTCCGGGGCGAAAAGAGGCCCTTGAGGCTGGTGAGTTATTTCGATAATACAGCGATAAGAGACCGGCGCGAACGCCGGGTGAGGGCATCGGGAAGTGGCAGGGATGAAGTACGAAACCGCGACGTTCGACAATGACGGGCGCTTGGCGATCGAGGGCGATGTCCGCCCGAATCGCCGGTGGTGGATCATCGGGATCGTTGCCGCGTTGCTGGCGATCGGCGGGGCCTATTTCGGCTTCGGGCACAAAGCCAAGCCGACCGCTGTCGCCGCCAAGAAGGACGAATTGCCCAACGTGTCGATCGTGGTGCCGGGCAGCAAGATCGTGCCGCGCGTCGTTTCGGCGACCGGTTCGCTGGCGGCACGTCGCGAGATGCCGGTCGGCGTCGCGGGCGAAGGCGGCATGGTGACGCGCGTACTGGTCGAACCCGGCCAGTGGGTGCAGTCCGGTCAGGTGCTGGCGCAGGTCGATCGATCGGTCCAGTCGCAGACGGCGGCGAGTCTCGCCGCGCAGATCAACGTCGCGCGCTCCGACGCGGCGATCGCGCAATCCGAATTGAAGCGCGCCGAATCCTTGGTCGATCGCGGCTTCATCTCGAAGGCGGATCTCGAGCGCAAGGCGGCGACGCGCGATGCGGCGCTGGCGCGCGTCAACGTGGCGCAGGCGTCGCTCGGCGAACAGCGCGCCCGCAACGGCCGGCTCGATATCCGCGCACCGGCGGCGGGCCTGATCCTGACGCGCAGCGTGGAACCGGGCCAGATCGTCAGTTCCGGATCGGGCACGTTGTTCCGCATGGCCAAAGGTGGCGAGATGGAGATGCGCGCGGCCTTGTCCGAAGCGGATCTTGCCGGTCTGCCGGTCGGCGTTGCCGCCAGCGTGACTCCGGTCGGCGGGTCGCAGAGCTTCAAGGGGCAGGTGTGGCAGGTGTCGCCGGTGATCGATCCGAACACGCGTCAGGGCATCGCCCGGATCGCCTTGTCCTATGATCCCGGTTTGCGGCCCGGCGGTTTCGCCGCGGCGCAGATCACCAGCGGCGGCGCACGCGCGCCGCAACTGCCCAATTCGGCGATTCAGAGCGACGCGGCGGGCAATTACGTCTATGTCCTCGATGCGCAGGATCGCGTGGTGCGCCGTACGGTCACGCTCGGCGGCGTGTCCGACGAAGGCGTCATGGTCGCCAGCGGTTTGAGCGGTACGGAACGGGTGGTGCTGTCGGCTGGTGCCTTCCTCAATCCAGGTCAGAAGGTGAAGCCGATCCTCAAGAACGCGCAAGGCTAAAACCCGATGAGCTTCCGCAACATCTCTGCCTGGTCGATCCGGAACCCGATCCCCTCGATCGTGCTGTTCGTCATGCTCACCGTGGCGGGGCTGGTCAGCTTCATGCGGATGGACGTCAACAACCAGCCGGACATCGATTTTCCGGTGGTGGTGGTCGAGATCAGCCAGCCGGGCGCCGCGCCGACCGAGCTGGAAAACCAGATCACGCAGAAGGTCGAGGCGGCGGTGCGCAGTCTGCAGGGCATCGACGAGATCGATTCGACCGTGCAGGAAGGCCACACCACCACCGTCATCCAGTTGGCGCTCGGCACGCCGATCGACCGCGCGGTCGAAGATGTGCGCTCGGCGATTCAACAGATCCGCAGCGATCTGCCGGACGGCATCCTCGAGCCGCAGGTCATGCGCGCCAATACCACCGGCCAGGATCTCGCCAGCTATGCCGCGATCTCGACCGACATGACGGTCGAACAGCTCAGCTGGTACATCGACAATACGGTCGCCAAGGAATTGCTCTCGGTTCAGGGCATGGCCGGGGTCGATCGCAACGGCGGCGTCGATCGCGAAATCCGCGTGATCCTCGATCCGCTCAAGCTGCAGGCGCAGGGCATCACCGCCAGCGCGGTCAATCAGCAATTGCGCCAGGTCAACATGAACGCGGCCGGCGGGCGTGCCGAGATCGGCGGGTCCGAAGAATCGGTTCGCGTGCTCGGCAATGCCCGCACCGCTTTTGCGCTGGGGCAGACGCAGATCACGGTCGGCGGCGGACGCACCGTACGGCTCGACGATCTGGGGCAGGTGCGCGATCTCTATGCCGAACAGCGCTCCGCCTCGCAGCTCGACGGGCGGCAGGTGCTGAGTTTCGACTTCCAGCGTGCCAAGGGCGGGTCGGACGTCACGGTATTCAAGGAAGCGCAGAAAAAGCTGGAGGCGCTGGAGAAGCGCAATCCGCAAGTGCATTTCCAGATGATCAGCAACAGCGTCAAATATACCGAGGCGCAATACCATTCGGCGATGGAGGCGATGGTCGAGGGCGCATTGCTCGCGGTCGTCGTGGTATTCCTGTTCCTGCGCGACTGGCGCTCGACCATCATCTCCGCGCTGGCGATCCCCTTGTCGGCGATCCCGACCTTCTGGTTTATGGACCTGCTCGGTTTCACGCTCAACAACATGACGCTGATGGCACTCAGCCTCGTCGCGGGCGTGCTGGTGGATGACGCGATCGTGGAGATCGAGAACATCGTCCGCCACATGCGCATGGGCAAGAGCGCGTATCAAGCGTCGATCGACGCGGCGGACGAGATCGGCCTCGCCGTGCTCGCCACCACCATGTCGATCGTCGCAGTGTTCCTGCCGGTCGGCCTGATGCCGGGCGTCTCGGGTGAATTCTTCAAGAATTTCGGCCTGACCGTCGTCGTGTCGGTGTTGCTCAGCCTCGCCGTCGCGCGCCTGATCACGCCGATGATCGCGGCCTATTTCCTGAAGGCCAAGGGCCAGGCCAAGCATGGCGAAGGCTGGCTGATGGACGTCTATATCAGCACGCTGCGCTGGACGCTGCGCCATCGCTGGTCGGCGGTGGTCGCCGGCGTGGTGGCCTTCACCATGACGATCGCGCTGATGATCGGCCTGCCCAAGACGTTCAATCCGGATCGCGATCTCGATTCGTCCACAGCGCTCGTCACGATGGTGCCGGGTACTACGCTGGCGGAGACGCAGTTGGTGGTGAACCGCGTGGCGGAGCTGTTCCGTCGCCAGCCCGATGTCGATCACGTCTATTCCCGCGCGTTCGTCGGCAATGGCCGCGTGACGGCGATGTACAAGAAGCCGAAATCGCTCACCAGCAGCCAGTTCGAACGGCAATTGGCGCCGCAATTGGCGACGATTCCGGACGCGCGCGTGTCGTTCCGCGCGCAGGGCGGCTGGGGCAACAACGCCCGGCAATTGTCGATCGTGCTAGGCGGCGACGATCCCAAGCAATTGACCCAGACGGCGCTCAAGCTGGTCGGCGAGATGGGCAAGGTGCCGGGGCTGATAGCGCCGCGCATCGAGGGCGATCTGTTGCGGCCGGAAATCGTCATCACCCCGCATATGGATCTCGCGGCGAGCATGGGCGTGACCACTCAGGCATTGTCCTCGGCGATCCGCATCGCGACCCTGGGTGACATCGATCAGAACAGCGCCAAGTTTTCCTTAAGCGATCGTCAGGTGCCGATTCGTGTGGCGCTGGATCAAAATTCGCGTCAGCGCATGTCCACGATCCAGAACCTGCCGGTCGCGACGCAGAGCGGGGCTTCGGTGCCGCTGAGCCTGGTCGCGACGATCGGCTTCGGCGCCGGCCCGACGCAGATTCAGCGCGTCGCGCAGAAGCGGCAGCTGACGATCGGCACGGATCTCGCCCCGGGCCTTGTCAGCGGTACCGCGCAGAAGCTGATCCACGATCTGCCGACGATGAAGAACCTGCCGATCGGGGTCGGCGAACTCGTCGTTGGATCGGACAAGTGGCAGGCGGAAATGATCGTCAACTTCGCCGTTGCATTGGGTGCGGGCTGCTTCCTGGTCTTCGCGGTGCTGGTGCTGCTTTACCGCCGCGTGCTGCCGCCGTTGGTCAACATGGGCTCGCTGCTGCTCGCGCCTTTGGGCGGTCTGATCGGCCTGCTGATCACCGGCATCCCGATGTCGATGCCGGTCTATATCGGCATCATCATGCTGTTCGGCATCGTCGCCAAGAACTCGATCCTGCTGATCGATTTTGCGCTGGAAGAACTCAGCAAGGGCGTGCCTCTGTTCGATGCGATCATCGACGCCGGGCACAAGCGCGCGCAGCCGATCGTGATGACGACGGTGGCCATGGTCGCCGGCATGCTGCCGACCGCGCTCGCGCTGAATGGCGATGGCTCCGCGCGCGTGCCGATGGGCATCATGGTGATCGGCGGCCTGTCGCTCTCCACGCTGCTGACCCTGCTGATCGTGCCGGCCAGCTTCAGTCTCGCCGCCAGCATCGAAGTATGGATCGGGCCGAAGCTGCGCCGCTCGCTGCTGACCTATCAGCCCGGCGACGACGGCATGCCGGTGATCGACCACGATCCGAAGGCGCAACTGCCCGGCACGCCGCCCCGCCTTGGCGGCAAGGGCGGCGACGAACCTCAGCCGGCTGAGTAAGCGAGGGCACATCGACGCGCGCCTCTTTACAGCCGTTCGTCCTGAGCTTGTCGAAGGGCGTGCCAAGAACACGCCCTTCGACAGGCTCAGGACGAACGGACGTGGTTGGGCACGGTAAGACGATGGGGTCGTGCGCAATCCGATAATCGCGCAAACGCACGTCACCACTTGAACATTCCCGGCTTTCGGGGATTGTTTCACCCATGAAGCTGTTCGCCCGTGCGCCGCGCCGATCTTCGGGCCTGTCGGAGGCCCCGCCACCGGGCCTCAGGCGCATGCGGATCGTCGCGACCGGGCTGCTGGTGGCGATGGCGATCCTGTTCCTCGTCAGCCGCGCGCTCGATACCGGGCATCCCATATTCGGCTTCGTCCGCGCCTTTGCCGAGGCGGCGATGGTCGGCGGCCTCGCCGACTGGTTCGCGGTCACGGCCCTGTTCCGCCACCCGCTCGGCCTGCCGATCCCGCACACAGCGATCATCCCGCGCAACAAGGATCGGATCGGCGATACGCTCGCCACCTTCCTGCGCGACAATTTTCTCACCCCCGTGGTGATCTCGCGACGGATGCGGCGGATGGATATGGCGGGCATCGCCGGCGCGTGGCTGGCCAATCCCGGCGTGGCGAGCAAGCGGCTGACGCGCGGCGCATCGCGCATCGCAGTCGAGATATTGCAGTCGCTCGATCAGGATCGGCTCGGCGGCATGGTGCGCGGCGCGATGGTCAAGCAGGTGCGCGATCTCGATCTCGCGCCGTTGCTTGGCCAGGCGCTGGGCGCGGCGATCGCCGACAAGCGGCATCTGCCGATCCTGGCGGGAATCGTGCGCTGGGCCGGACAGATATTGGAGGCGAACGAGCATCTGGTCCGCGCCATGGTGCATGATCGCGCCGGATCGATCATGCGCTGGACCGGGCTGGACGAAACCCTGTCGAACAAGATCATCGATGGTCTGAACGGTCTGCTCCGCGACATGGCCGAGGATGACGACCATCCGCTGCGTGACAAGGCCGAGGAAGGTCTGGCGCAGTTAGCACACGATCTCCAGCATTCGCCCGAGATGCGCGCCCGCGTCGATGCGCTGAAGCTGGGCATGCTCGACAATCCGGCAATGCAGAACTGGATCAACGGCCTGTGGGAACAGGCGCGCACCGCCATGCTGCGGATCGCGCAGAATCCGGAAAAGATGCTGGCGGGCAAGGTCGGCGATGCGTTGCGCCAATTGGGCGAGACACTGCAGAACGATCCCCGATTGCGTGCGACCCTCAACCGGTACGTGCGCCGCGCCGTGGTCGGCACGGCGGCGGACTATGGCGACGCCATCGTGCGGCTGGTGTCGGAAACGGTGCGCAGCTGGGATGCCGATACGATCACCACGCGGCTGGAGAACGCAGTGGGCAAGGATCTGCAATTCATCCGCGTCAACGGAACATTGGTCGGCGGACTGGTAGGTCTGGTGATCCACACGGTGGACGTACTTCTGTGACGTTCGTGCAGGCAAGCGGGTCAGCCCTCCCAGTCGATCACCGTCCACCCCTTGATCGCGGCCAGCGCGCGCAACGGCGGATGCGGATTCACCGCAAACGCCTCGTCCGCCCAGGCAAGCGTCGGCGCGTCGGAAACATGGTCGCTGTAGAACCGGATCTCGGCATCCGCGCGCGCGATGCCCTGCTCTGCCATCCAATCCTCGATCATGCGCAATTTGGCCGGGCCGTAGCAATTCTCACCGAAGATGCCGGCGCGCACCGCACCGTCGCCGCCATCCTTCGACAAGGTCGCGATCACCGCGTCGAACCCCAGCCGCCCCGCGATCGCAGTGACGTAGAAGCGGTACGACGCGGTCGCCATCACCAGCCGATAGCCCGCCGCGCGATCGGCCGCGATGCGGTCCCGCGCGCCGTCGTACAATCGCACGCGCCCGGCGAAGCGTTCGGCGGCGGCGGCGGTCGCTGCGGCGCTCATCTTGCGGCCGAGCAGCAGGCGCTGCGCGATCTGTTTCAGCCGCGCGCGATCGATCGCCTTCGCGCCGTACGCCGCGCTCGCCAGCCCGACCAGCGGCAGGAACGCCAGCCGCCACGGCGCCTGCCGCCGCGCCGCGCCGATCACGAATCCGCCCCAGGTGGCCTTCACCGTGATCGTCTTGTCCATATCGTAGATGGCGAGCTTGTGTGTCATTCTGGTGCCTTACGCGCCAACCCGCTTGCCGATCCAGCGCGATTGCAGCAATGAACAAGCCGATGAGTCAAACCGCCACCTTCAGCCCGGAACAGGATACCCTGCGATTCTCCGGGTTCCTGACGCTGGCACGGATCGGCGATCTGGCCGAGAAGCTCCGCGCCTATGACGGAAAGGTGACGAAGCTGGACCTGTCCGGCGTCGACCGGATCGATACGGTCGGCGCGTGGATCGTGCAGCGCTTCGCCGCCGAACACGATGCCGAGATCGAAGGTCTGAACGAAGACAGCCAGCATCTGCTTACCCAGGTGAAGAACGCCGATCAACCGGTCGAAATGCGGCCGGCGCACATCAGCGGCTTCTCGCGCGTGCTGGGCGAAGTCGGTGATGCGACGATGACCGCGTTTCACACGATGTACGGTCTGCTCGGTTTCCTGGGCGCGACGGTGCTGGCGTTCGGCACGCTGATCCGCCACCCGAGTCGCTTCCGCTTCAACGCCACGGTACAGCGCTTCGAGGTCGTCGGCGTCTCCGCGCTCGGCATCATCGGGTTGATGAGTTTCCTGATCGGTATCGTCATCGCGCAACAGGGTGCGGTGCAGTTGCGCCAGTTCGGCGCGGAAGTGTTCACGATCAACCTCGTCGGGCGTCTCACCTTGCGCGAACTCGGTGTGTTGATGACCGCGATCATGGTTGCCGGGCGTTCCGGATCGGCCTTCGCGGCACAGCTCGGCACGATGAAGCTGACCGAGGAGATCGATGCGATGCGCACGATCGGCGTGTCGCCGATGGAGGCGCTGGTGGTCCCCCGCACCCTGGCCGTCGTCATGATGATGCCGCTGCTCGCTTTCTATTCCTCGCTGATCGCGATCATCGGCGGCGGATTGCTGTGCTGGGTGTCGCTCGGCATTCCGCCTGTGACGTTCATCCAGCGCATTCGGGAGGTCGTGCCGATCACTGATCTCTTCATCTGCCTGGTCAAGGCACCGGTGTTCGGCGCGATCATCGCCATCGCCGGCTGCTTTCAGGGTATGATGGTCGAATCCGATTCCGAACAGGTCGGCATCCGCACGACGGCGGCAGTGGTGCAGGCGATCTTCCTGGTCATCGTGCTCGACGCGTTCTTCGCGATGTTCTTCACCTGGGTGGGCTGGGTCTGATGGCGCGCAGCGATGAAAACGTTATCGTCGTAAAGGGGCTGAAGAACGGCTTCGGCGACCAGATCGTGCATGACGGCCTTAACCTCGAGGTGAAGCGCGGCGAGATCTTCGGCGTGGTCGGCGGTTCCGGCACCGGCAAGTCGGTGCTGATGCGCTCGATCATCGGGCTGCAGACGCCGATCGAGGGCGACATCACCGTGTTCGGCGAGGAGATGATCGACCGCGAGGACACCGATGCGATCGACGTCCGCAAGCGCTGGGGCGTGCTGTTCCAGGGTGGCGCCTTGTTCTCTACGCTGACCGTGGCCGAGAACGTGCAGGTGCCCTTGCGCGAATTCTACCCGGATCTGGATCCGGCGCTGATCGACGAGATCGCCGCCTATAAGGTCGTGATGTCGGGCCTGCCGGCCGATGCCGGCCCCAAATTCCCCGCCGAACTGTCGGGCGGCATGAAGAAGCGTGCAGGCCTCGCCCGTGCGCTCGCGATGGACCCGGAATTGCTGTTTCTCGACGAACCGACCGCCGGGCTCGACCCGATCGGCGCGGCGGCGTTCGACGAACTGACCAAGTCGATGCAGAAGACGCTCGGCCTCACCGTGTTCCTGATCACGCACGATCTGGACACATTGTACGCCATTTGTGATCGTATCGCCGTGCTGGCGGACAAGAAGGTGATCGGCGTGGGCACGATTCCGGAGCTTCTCGCGTTGGATCATCCGTGGATCCAGGAATATTTCAACGGGCCGCGTGGCCGCGCCGCGACGGCGTCGGTGGAACGGGCGGCGGAGTTGCGCGACGAGGCACCGGACAAGGCTGCCGGTGCAAAAGGGACTGAAGGCTGATGGAAACGCGTTCGAACCATGTGCTGGTCGGTGCCGTCGTGCTGATCCTGCTCGCCGTGCTGGCGCTCTTCACGGTGTGGATCGCGCGCCTGAACGGGACGAGCGAGAAGGAGTATGACATCTTCTTCAAGCAATCGGTCGATGGCCTCGCCAAGGGTTCGGTCGTGTCCTTCTCCGGCGTGCCGCTGGGGCAGGTGAAGGAAATCGCATTGTGGAAGCGCGATCCGCAATTCGTTCGCGTCCGCATCACCGTGAAGGACGAGACGCCGGTGCTGGAAGGTACGACGGCGGGCGTGCAGGGCAGCTTCACCGGCACCAGCACGATCCAGCTGGACGGCGCCAAGAAGGGTGCTCCGCCGATCGCCTGCCCGGCGCAGAATGCCGAAACCGCCTGCCCCTACGGCGTGCCGGTGATCCCGACCAAGTCGATCGGCTTCGGCGCATTGCTGAGTTCCGCGCCGCAATTGCTGGAACGCCTATCGACGCTGACCGAGCGGCTGACCGACATGCTGTCCGATCGCAACCAGAATTCGATCGCCGGCATCCTCGCCAACACCAACCGCCTGACCGGCGCGCTGGCCGATCGCGGGCCGGAGATCGCCGCCACCCTGGCCGAAACTCGCGTCGCGATCCAGAAGGCCGGCACGGCGGCGGAACAGATCGGTGCGCTGGCCGGCACGACCAACTCGATGCTGGCGGATGATGTGAAACCGGCGGTCGCCAACCTCAACAAGGCGATCGGATCCGCGCAGAAGAGCATGGAGACGCTGAACGGCGCGATCGGCGATGCGCGTCCGGGCCTGCAAGCGTTCAGCAAGCAGACCATCCCCGAGGTCGGACAGTTGGTGCGCGACCTGCGCGTGATGTCGTCCGCGCTCACTTCCGTCGCCGAGAAGATCGATCAGGGCGGGGCAGGGGCATTGGTCGGATCGCCCAAGCTGCCCGACTACAAGCCGAAAAAGTGAGGCGCATGACCATGAAGAAGCTTTCCGTCCTGCTCCCCGTGATCGCCGGTGCATTGTCGCTGGGTGGTTGCATCAGCTTCGGTGCGAAGCCGCCGCCCTCGCTGCTGACGCTGCAATCGGCGCAGAGCGTGCCCGCCGGCGAGACGCGCAGTTCCGCCAATGCGGCGACGATCACCATCGCCGTGCCCGCCGTATCGCAGGCGCTGGCGACGACGCGGGTGCCGGTTCAGTCGACCGGCACGTCGCTGGCGTACGTCAAGGACGCTCAGTGGGTCGAACTGCCTGCGCGCCTGTTCGCGCGGATGACCGCCGATACCGTGGCGGCGAAGACCGGCCGGGTCGTGCTCAGCACCGCGCAGAGCTTCTCCGATCCCGGCGCACGCCTGTCCGGCGAATTGCGTAATTTCGGGCTGGACGGATCGACCAACGAAGCCGTGGTGACGTTCGACGCCGCCCTGATCCGCACCACCGGGGAAGTGGTCGAGAAACGCCGCTTCGAGGCGCGCGTGCCCGTCACCGCGATCGACGCCGCGAACGCCGCGCGCGGGATCAACCAGGCCGCCAATCAGGTGGCGGGCGAGGTCGCGGACTGGGTGGGAAAGTAAGCCGTGGTTCGGGGCGGATCAAGCGTCCCATGCTTAGACTGTTGCGTGTCCTAGAGCAGCATGCCGTCAGGGTGAAGCAACCACTCTCCGTTCGTCCTGAGCCTGTCGAAGGACGTGTTCCAGGCGCAGCCGGAGATCGTGAACACGTGCTTCGACAGGCTCAGCACGAACGGTCCTATTGAAGAGATCGCGCTCTAAATCCACCGCCAGAAATTGAAGTCGCCCTCTGTCCTACAAGCGCTCCATTCGCCATACTCTATGCGCTGTTTCCAATCGTCGGCCTCTTTGCAAAACGTGTCCCCGCGCGACGGCCCCGATACTGTGTGACTTTGTGTGAACTTCGCCTGCAAGAAAGGCAGCGGAATTCCCGCCGAACGGCGCATCGATCGCGCCTTTGGCCAGTACGAAAAAGGCCCGCCTCCTCCCCGGAGACGGGCCTTTTGATCTCATCGAAGTCGCGACGGTTCAGCCCGCGCGCGATCCCGACATCGGGAAGCTGCCGAACGCGCCTGCGCCGACGCTGCCGGTGATCGTGTCGCCGTCGATCGTGGCGCTGCAATCCAGCGTCATCGGCATCGGCACGGTCATTTTCATCGTCCAGGTCAGCGTGTTGCCGTCGACCTTGCCGTCGGTGATATCCACCGCGCCCATCGCGCCGGCATTGCTGCCGGTGAAGCTGTCGCCGTCGCTCTTGACGGTCAGCGTGCTCTTCTGGTCGCCCAGCGGCGACTTAACAACGGTGTCCCAAACGCCATCCACTGCGGCCATCATTTCTCTCCTGAAGCTTTTACAGCACCCGCAACGGACGCTGCCGACACCAATTCGACGGGCAGGCCGAGGCTGTCAAGTTGTGGCCGAACGGTCTTGGCCTCGCCGACCACCACCCAGACGAACTTCTTGGGGTCGATCGCCGCGCGTGCCGCAGCGTCAAGCTGGGGCAAGGTCATCGCCTTATATTTTTGCGTGATCGTCGCGTAATAATCGTCGGGACGCTTGAAGAGGTCGTTCTGCTGCATCGCGCGCAGCACGTCGTCCGATGTTTCGAAATTGCCCGACAGCGACCGGATCGCGCCGGTGATCGCGCGATCGAACTCGGATTGCGTGATCGGCTTGGTCGTCACGAACTCGGCCACGTCGTCGCGCAACGCCTTGATCGAATCGCCGGTCTTGTCGGCTTGCACCGGCGCGCTGATGACATAGGGCGCACCGTTCTCGCTGCGCTGGAAGCCGCCGCTAACGCCGTAGGACCAATGCTTGCCCTCGCGCAGATCCATGTTGATGCGGCTGAGGAAGCTGCCGCCCAGCGCGTCGTTGGCGGTCAGGACGGGCAGCAGATCGTCGCTGCCGTTCAGCCCGGTGACGAGGCCGGCGGAGATTTGCGACTGCGGCGAATCCGGGCGATCGACCAGGATGATCTTGGGGCTGGCGGTGCCGGTGATCGGGCCGAACGTCTTGGTACCCGCGACGCCGGTGCCCTTCCAGTCGGCGAAGCGCTGGTCGAGCGCGGCCTTGACGGTGGCGAGCGGCAGATCGCTGACGACGAAGATTTTCGCCTTGTCCGGGCGCAGCCAAGCCTGCTGGAACGCAACGAGATCGTCACGCGTCAGATTGGCCACCGCCGCAGGATCGCCGCCGCCCGACGACTTCGCATAGGGCGAGGACGGCCCGTAGATCAGCTTGGGCATCACGCGCCCGGCCAGGCCGCCGGGGCTGGTGAGTTCCTGCGCGATCCCGGCGAGTTGCTGCTGCTTGACGCGCGCCACCTCGGCAGGCGCGAAGGCCGGGTTGCGGGTGACGTCCGCGAACAGGTCCATCGCCGGGCCCAGATTGGCGCTCGGCGTGGTCATCGACACGGTGGTGCGATCCAGGCTGGCGTTGGTGCGGATATCCATGCCCAGCCGTTCGCGCGCCTCGGCCAGTTGCTTGGAATCGAGGTGCTTGGTGCCCTCGTCCATCATGTTCAGCGTCAATTGCTGCGTGCCGAGCTTGCCCGACACGTCGGCGGCGACACCGGCGTCGAAGCTGATCACCGCCTGCGTGATCGGCACCGCGCTGCGCTGCGCATAGACCAGTTCGATGCCGTTCTTCAGCCGGTCGCGCGTGACTGGCGGGAAGGTTAGGCCGGCGACCTCGCCGACCGCGGGCAGCGCACCGCGCGTGCCCTTGGGCTTGGCGGTTTCGGCCTGCACGATCTTCACTTCCTTGGGCACCTGCGCCTCGGCATAGGCATCGCGTGCGCCGGGCACGACCGACAGATTGTAGGACGGGCGCGACAGCCACTTGTCCGCCGCCGCCTTCACGCTGGCTGGCGTCTGCGCGGCGAGATCGGCGAGCTGTTTCTTGTAGAAGCCGGGATCGTTCGAATAGAGAGCGCCCTCGGCCAGGGCGACGGCCTTGCCGCCGAAGCCGCCGACCGATTCCAGACCCTCGATCCGGTCCACGGCGGTGTCGGTGACGTAGCGCTGCACCTCGTCCGCGCTCGGGCCGGTCTTGAGGAAATCGGCGATGATCTCGTCGGTGCGTTTCGCGACGATTGCCGGATCGGCACCGGGGCGGACAACGACATAGATGTCGAACGTGCCGACCTGCGCAAAGCTCTGATTGCTGACGCTGACTTCGACCGCGAGTTTCTCCTGCCGCACCAGCGCGTTCTGCAGGCGCGAACTCGACAGGCCGCCAAGCGCGCCCGCCGCCACGTCGAGCGCAGCGGAATCCTTGTCGTTCAATCCCGGCACCGGCCAGGACCGAACCAGCAATGTCGCGGCGACGCGGTCCTTCATCGTCTCGTTCTTCGCGGTCGCCAGCACGGGGACCGGCGCGGTGGGCAGGACCGATTGCGGCCCGCGCGGAATCGCGGCGAAATTCTTCTCGACCAGCCGCTTGGCGGTGGCGAGATCGACGTCGCCGGCCAGCACCAGCACGGCGTTGTTCGGCCCGTAATGATCCTTGAACCAGGCCTTCACGTCGCCAAGGCTC
Source organism: Parasphingomonas caseinilytica (assembly GCF_036663755.1). Lineage (NCBI taxonomy): Bacteria > Pseudomonadati > Pseudomonadota > Alphaproteobacteria > Sphingomonadales > Sphingomonadaceae > Parasphingomonas > Parasphingomonas caseinilytica. The sequence goes on along the minus strand of NZ_JAXOJL010000003.1, from coordinate 90,774 downwards.
GCGCCGTCGAGATCGGCCATCGATCCGATCGTGGTGTGGCCGTAGGGATGATCCGCCGGGAAAATTCCCTCGTTCATCTTGTAGCGGATCAGACCGTAAGGCTGGTTGTCGTTGCCCCGCTTCTCGTTCTGCACGACGCCGCGTTGCTCATCTAGCACGCTCTGCGTGATTGCGCCGGTGAGATAGCCCATGCGATCGGATTCGAGGAACAGCGCACGATCCAGCGCCGCGGTCGGCACCGTCTCGAAATAATTGGTGCGATCGAAATAGGTCGTGCCGTTGAAATCGGTCGCGCCGACCTGCTTCAATGGCTCGAAGAAATCGTTCGGCGCATTCTCGCTGCCATTGAACATCAGATGTTCGAACAGATGCGCGAAGCCGGACTTGCCCTTGGGCTCGTGCTTCGACCCGACATCGTACCACACGGACACCGCGACGATCGGAGCCTTGCGATCGGTATGCACGATCACGCGCAGACCATTGGGCAGGGTGAATTGCTGATAGGGAATATCGACCTGCTTGACGAGGCTGGCGACCGGCGCTGGCTTGGCGGCGGTGGGCGCGGCAAATGCCGACGAGGAGATCACAGCCGAAAGGGCCACGCCCGAAAGCGCCAGAGTCCGAAATATCATGCAGGATGTTCCTCGCAAGCGACCGTATTGCCGATGCATAGCAGTGTCGCCGGATCGCGCAACGATCCACCCGATCACGCCACATTATCGCACAAACCTGTGATCGGCCGGTGGGATTCGGTCGATCCGATTTCGAGGAAGTTTCGGGGAAGAAGGTGGGGAGCTTCTGTTGCTCGGTGCTCCCCGTACCGCCGGAATCCGCTTCTGTTGCCCGGTGCGGTCCAACCGCGCTTTTGTCGTTAGTAAACTAGACCGTTAGGTCCGGTTTACGCCGCAATCGCGAGTGCATCGTTGTCGTTAGCACTTGTGGTTTTGAGCCTATAAACGGTTACTCAGCCGTGGCAAAAACAGCGCCTTTGAACACACGTCGATCCTGCTTCGTCCCCGTCATAGCCTGTCCCGCCCCGATTAAGGTGTAGACAGGTTATGGTGGAGACGCCGGGTACTGCCCCCGGGTCCGTTGCGTCTATTTTACGCTGCAATTTATCACCATAGTCTCCGGGGCAAGCCCCTTACGACACGACCTATATGGGATTTGCGGAGGCTTTTGCCAAGCCCGCCTTTTACTCGCCACAAATCCGGTCCATGGGGTAGAGTATCATGCTTACTCAGCGTTCCCGTTACGCCCTTCGCGCCATGCTGTTCCTCGCCGAAGCACCCGCCGGTGGCCCGCCGATCCCGATGAACCGGATCGCGGAAAGCGCCAACGTGCCGCGCAAGTTCCTCGAACTGATCCTGGCCGATCTGCGCGAGGCGGGGTTCCTGCACAGCCATCGCGGCAAGATGGGCGGATATTGCCTGACGCGCCCCACGCACCTGATTTCGCTCGGCGAGATCATTCGCGTGATCGAGGGGCCGCTGGCGCTGGTGCCGTGCGTCAGCCGCACCGCCTATCGTTCGTGCAACGATTGCAAGGACGAGGCGACCTGCGCGATCCGCCACGCCATGATGCGCGTGCGCGACGAGACGGCGCGGATTTTGGACGGGACGAGCTTGGCCGATGCGGCGGCCGAGGAACTGGTTGCGGCCTGAGTTTTCGGTCTGAAATACCCTAACACCACCTGTCCTGAGCCTGTCGAAGGACTGCTTTTCTCTTCGACGGTGGAGAAGAAGGCAGTCTCTCGACAGGCTCAGGACGGACGGGTGTGGGGCGAAGGGCTTCTCAAACCCGAGGCCGAGCCTTCAACTCATCCCTGATTTCACGCAGCAGGGCGATGTCTGCGGGTTCCGCCGCCGGGACTGCGGGCGCTTCGTCCGCCTTGGGCATCAAGCGGTTCACCGCGCGGATGATCAGGAAGATGATGAAGGCGACGATGACGAAATTAACGGCGGCCGTTATGAATGCGCCATAGCCGAGGAGCGGCACGCCAGCCTTTTTCAGCGCGGCGTAATCCGACGATCCGACCAGCGCCTCCGGCACCTTGCCGAGAATCACGAAGTAACTGGAAAAATCGAGGCCGCCGAAGATCTTGCCGACGATCGGCATGATCACATCGTCGGTCAGCGATGTCACGATCTTGCCGAATGCGGCACCGATGATCACGGCGATGGCCAGATCGAGCACGTTGCCGCGCATGATGAAGGCCTTGAACTCCTTGAACATGACGCTCTCCCTTCCGATTTCCCTTAGCGTTGGCGATGCTACGCGCCTATCAGGGCGCTTGCCAAGGCCTAGGAGGGACCAGATGAAAATTCGTGCCGTCTTCGTAATGACGTCCGCACTTGCGCTCGGCGCCTGCGGAATCAACAGCGTGCCCACCGCCGAGGAGAATGCCAAGGCCAAGTGGGCCGACGTGCAGAACCAGTATCAGCGCCGGTCCGATCTGATCCCCAACCTCGTCGCCACGGTGAAGGCCGCGGGCGCGCAGGAGAAGGCGATCCTCGTCGAAGTGACGCAGGCGCGCGCCTCGGCCAATCAGGTGCAGGTGTCGGGCGACGATCTGACAAACCCGGACAAGATGGCCGCGTACCAGCGCGCCCAGGCCGGCGTGACGCTATCCCTGCAGCGTTTGCAGGAGGCGTATCCCGAGCTGAAGAGCCAGGGCAATTACACCACCTTGATGAGCCAGCTGGAAGGGACTGAAAACCGCGTGACGATCGCGCGTACCGATTACAACAATGCGGTGCAGGCGTATAACACGCGCATCCGCACCTTCCCCGACGCGATCGGCGCGAAGGTCTTCTACGGTGCCAAGCCGTTGACCCCGTTCCAGGCGACGACGCCGGGTGCGGAAGCCGCACCGTCGGTGGCCAACGCCTTCGGGAACAACAGCTGACGTTTTCGCCTTCGAAGGACAGCGTCATGCGTCATCTACGTCTGTTGTTCGCGCTGATCGGGCTCATCCTGATCGGTGCGAACCCGGCCCTCGCCCAGACCTTCCCGAAGTTCACCGGGCTGGTCGTGGATGATGCCAACGTCCTGCCGGCCAACGTGAAAGCTGACCTGACTGCAAAGTTGCAGGCGTTGCAGAAGGATACCGACCGGCAGCTGGTCGTCGCGACGATCGGCGATATGCAGGGCTATCCCAAGGAAGAATACGGCTACAAGCTGCTGCGCGCTTGGGGTGTCGGTCTCAAGGACGTCAATAACGGCGCAATCCTGTTCATCGCACCCAATGCCCCGGTGGGGCAGAGGGGGGTACGGATCGAGGTCGGCTATGGCCTCGAACCCTTCATCACCGACGCGCTGTCCAGCGTAATCATCAACACAGACATGCTGCCGAAACTGCGCGCTGGCGACATTCCCGGCGCTATGACGGCTGGGACGGATGCGGTGATCCAGCAACTCCGCTCGTCGCCCGAAGAAGCGCAGGCGCGCGTCAACGCTGCGGTCGCCGAATTCAACAAGGCCCAGCCGCGCGCCGGTAAAAGAAGCAGCGGAGTTCCCTTCGGGCTGGTCTTCTGGGGATTGATCGTCGGGTTCATCGCCCTGTCGTTCTTCCGACGGAGGAGTGGCACCGGTCAGCGGTATCGCGATGCCGATGGCGGGAGCAGAAGCGGCGGCAGCGGAATATTGCCGGTCGTCTTGTGGTCGATCGCCAACGAGATCGGCAACAGCGCCTTGCGTGGCGGCGGCGGTTGGGGCGGTGGCGACGACGGCGATTCAGGCGGCGGCGGCTGGGGTGGCGGTGGCTTCACTGGCGGCGGCGGCGGATCTGGCGGAGGCGGTGGCGCCTCGGGGAGTTGGTGATGCGCTTGACCACACAGGATCGCGCGAAGGTGACGGCGGCCGTGACCGCCGCCGAACTGCATACGGCGGGCGAGATCGTCACCGTCGTGGCGCGCCGATCGGATCGCTATAACGACGTGGCGGCGCACGCCGGCGTGCTGACGATGCTGCTGGTCTTGGCCGCATTGTCGGTCTGGCCCGGCATCGCGGAGCGCATCCACGGCCTGTTCTACGATCCGTGGGGCGATGCGCCGCATTCCGGCGCGCTGTTCGGCATCGCGTTGATCCTGTCGGCGGTTGGGTTCCTCGTCGGGCGTTATGCACTCGCGTCGCTTGGCTTCCGTATCGCGATGACGCCGGGCGCGACCAAGGCGCGGCGGGTGCGGGCGCGGGCGCTCGACCTGTTCCGCACCAGCGCGGAGAGCCGCACGGTCGGTGGAACGGGCGTGCTGATCTATCTCAGCCTGGACGAACATCGTGCCGAACTGATCGCCGATGCCGGCATCCACGCCAAGGTCGCGCCCGAGACCTGGGGGGCGGCGATGGCGGCGCTGATCGCGGCGGTGAAGGATGGGCGGCCCGGTGACGGCATGGCGGAGGCGGTGGCGCAGGTCGGCATCGTGCTGGCCGAGCATTTTCCGCGTGCCGACGATGATCGCAACGAACTGCCCGATCGGTTGATCGAGCTTTGAGCGACGCGCCGGAGGAGACCGTCTGGCAGGGCAAGTTCATTGCCGCCAAGCGGCGGGGCCAATGGGAATACGTGTCCCGTGCGCGAGGCATTCAGGCTGCGGTGATCGTGGCGATCGAGGATGGGCATGTCATCCTGGTCGAGCAGTATCGCGTGCCGCTCGGGCGGCGCTGCCTCGAACTGCCGGCCGGGTTGGTCGGGGATGAAGAGGAGGGTGAGGACGTCCTGACCTCTGCCGCGCGCGAGTTGGAGGAGGAAACCGGCTATCGCGCGGATCGTGTCGAATCCCTGGGTGAATATTTCTCCTCGCCGGGGATGGTGAGCGAGGGGTTCACCTTGGTGCGCGCGACCGGCCTGACCAAGGTGAGCGCGGGTGGCGGGACGGCGGACGAGGATATCGTCGTGCATCGGGTGGCGTTGCACGAGTTGCCGGCGTTCGTTGCGGCAAAGCGGGCGGCGGGTGTCGGGATCGACGTGAAGATGCTGCTGTTGTTGAGCCCGTATTTGCTGGGATGAACCCCAATCTCCGTTCGTCCTGAGTAGCCATCGAGTAGGCCGCAGGCCATATCGAGAGGGCGTATCGAAGGACCCGCGCCTCGCGCTCCAACGGTGCTTCGATACGAGCCCTCGATACGCCTTCGGCTACTCGGTCTCTACTCAGCACGAACGGGATAGGCATTCACCGGAAATTATCCGCATAGGCTTGCAGCTTCAGCTTGCGCTCCGGCGCTGCGATCACGGTGAAGGCGAGGCCTTCGCGCTCGGCATAGGCGATCGCGGCTTCCTGCGTGGGGAAGCCCAGACGCAATTGATCGCGCGTGTCGCCGGAGCCGGCCCAGCCGGTTAGCGGATCGGGCTGCTTCGCCTCGGACGGTGCGAAATCGAGAACCCAGGCATCGGTGCGGGCGCGGCCGGACTGCATGGCGTTTTTCGGGCGCTGATAGATGCGGGCGGTGGGCATGGGTTTCGTCCTTCGAATCGGTGCCGCTTTATCGTGGTTGGCGCGCCCGCGCATCCGCATTTTTCGTGCGCATGGTGGCGATGGCCGCAGCAGGATCGTCGGGCCAGGGATGGCGGGGATAGCGGCCGCGCATTTCACGCGCGACATCGGCCCAACTGCCGGCCCAGAAACCGGGCAGGTCGCGCGTCGTCTGGATCGGGCGACCGGCGGGGGAGGTGAGGCTGAGCACCAATGGCACGCGCCCGCCGCCGATCATCGGGTGCGTGGCGAGGCCGAAGAGTTGCTGCGGGCGGAGATCGACGCGCGGGCCACCCTCGGCGTCATAGTCGATCGGGTGGCTGGAACCGGCGGGGCTGTCGAAATGCGTCGGGGCGAGCCGGTCGACCGCGCGCAGGGCATCCCAGCCGATGATAGTGCGTAGCGCGTCGGTAAGCGCGCCCGGGTCGATCGCGGACAGGCGGCGCTTGCCGTCGAGCAAGGGCACGAGCCAATCTTCGGCGCGGGCGAGCAGGCTGTCGTCACCGAGATCGAGATCGGCCCCGCCATGCGCCGCGGCGAAGGCGGCGCGGTGGCGCAGGGCGAGCGCGGCATCGCTCCACGGGAGTTGCGACAGGCCGTGGGTGCGGACGCCGTTCAACAGGGCCGCCGCGATGTCGGCCGGGTCGGCGGCGGTGTCGGGGCCGCTGGTCAGCCGGATCGCGCCGAGGCGGCGTTCGCGCGTCGCCTGTACGCCGCCGGTCGCGGGATCGAAGGCGACGGTGCGGCGGGTTTCGATCCGGTCGCCGAACAGCGCTTCGACGGTGGCTTGGTCGATTGCCGCTGCGGAAAGGATGCGCGCGCCGGACGCCATGCCCTGCGTTTCGGCGACGGCGAGCCAATCGTTGCGGGCGAGCGCTGACGTGGGATCGAGCTTGAACCCGCGACCGCCGGCGGAGGCCCAGGTCTCGCCGGATGCGTCGCGGCGGCGGGCGATGCGGTCGGGGAAGGCGAGGGCGATGGCGACTGCCACCTCTTCTCCCCTCCCGCCTGCGGGAGGGGTCGGGGGAGGGGGTGCAATATCGCGATCCGATCGCGCAGGCCTTCCCCCAGCCCATCCCGCAAGCGGGAGGGGAGCGAGTTGCGCCCAGCGTTTAGCCAGTTTGCGTCCGCCTTCGGCGCGAGGCCCGCGTTCGCCGCGCCATCTGCGGAGGCGCGATTCGAGGTCGGGATCGTTGCCGCCAAGTCCGCGCTCGCCCAGCAGCACCGCAACCTCCGCCGCCGTCTGCGTCAGACCCAATTCCCCCGCGCGGACCAGCATGTGGCCGAGCCTGGGTGGCAAGGGCAGGCGCGCGATGGCATGGCCGTGCGGGGTGGGGCGGCCATCGGCATCGATCGCTTCGAGCGCCGCGAGGCGGGTGCGCGCTTCCGCGACCGCCGCGCCAGGCGGGGGATCGAGCCAGTTCAGGGACCGCGGATCGGCAACGCCCCACAGCGCACAGTCCAGCGTCAGCGCGGACAGGTCCGCCTCCAATATCTCCGGCGGATCGAAGCGCGGCAGGCCGACAGTCGCCGCTTCTTCCCACAAACGATAGGCGACGCCCGGCCCCTGTCGCGCGGCGCGCCCGGCGCGTTGCGTGACGGAGGCTTGCGATGCGCGTTCGGTGACGAGGCGGGTCATCCCCGCCGCACGATCGTAGCGAGGGCGCCGGGCGAGGCCGGAATCGATCACGACACGGATGCCGTCGAGCGTCAGGCTGGTTTCCGCGATCGAGGTGGCGAGGACGATCTTGCGGCGGCCGCTCGGGTCGGGCTGGATCGCGGCGCGTTGCGCCTGCGGATCGAGGCTGCCGTGCAGGCGATGGAGGACGATGCCGTCGCCCAATCCGTCGAGCCGTTCGGCCGTGCGCTCGATCTCCGCCACGCCGGGGAGGAAGGCGAGGATACCGCCCTGCTCCTCGCGCAAGGCGATGCGACACGCGGCGGCGACCGAATCTTCGATCCGCGCTTCGGCGGCGCGACCGATATGGCGCAGGGTGAGCGGGAAAGCGCGGCCTTCGCTTTCGATCACCGGCGCGTCCGTGCCGTCTCTGGCCATCAGGCCGGAGAAGCGCGCACCGTCGAGCGTTGCGGACATCGCGACGAGCCGCAGGTCCGGGCGCAATGCACCCTGCACATCGAGCGCCAGCGCCAAGCCGAAATCGCTGTCGAGGCTGCGCTCGTGCACCTCGTCGAACAGCACCGCCGAGACGCCGGCAAGTTCGGGATCGGACTGGATACGGTTGACGAAAATGCCCTCGGTGACGACCGTCACGCGCGTCCTCGCGGAGCGCTTGCTGTCCATTCGCGTGGCATAGCCATAGGTCTGGCCGGGGACCTCGCCGGCTTGGCCCGCCATGCGTTCGGCGGCGGCGCGCGCGGCGAGGCGGCGGGGCGAGAGGAGCAGGATCTCGCCCGTGCACCAATCTTCGCCGAGCAAGGCGGGAGCGACCGCCGTCGTCTTGCCCGCGCCGGGCGGGGCCACGAGGACGACGTTGGGGCCGGCGCGCAGCGCGGCGAGCAGGTCCGGCAGGACGGCATGGATCGGGAGCATCGTCACGCCGCTCCTGTCGCACGATCCGGCAGTCCTCGGACAGCCGCATTTTCAGCCGGTCGCGTCCTAGTATCTCACGATATCGCGATGCTAAGCAGCGCAGGACAACGGAGATTCTGCGTGGCCGGACACGATCATCATCACGGCCATGGGCATGGCCACGGGCATTCGCATGGCGCACATGGCGGCGGTGAGGGCCATCACGGCCACGATCATTCCGCGCCGGCCAATTTCAGTCGTGCCTTTGCGATCGGCATCGCGCTCAATCTGGGCTTCGTGATCATCGAGGCGGGTTACGGCTTCGCGGCGAACTCGGTCGCGTTGTTGGCCGATGCCGGGCACAATCTGTCCGACGTGCTCGGGCTAGCGGTGGCTTGGGCCGGCGCGGCGCTGGCGGCGCGGCCGCCGTCGAAGCGCTTCACCTACGGCCTGCGGGGCTCGTCGATCCTGGCGGCATTGCTCAACGCGCTACTGCTGATGGTCGCGCTGGGCGCGATCGTGCTGGAAGCGGTGCAGCGCTTCGGCGAACCGGCCGGCGTGATGGGGCCGACGGTGGCGGTGGTCGCGGCGGTCGGCATCCTGGTCAACGGCGTGACGGCGTGGCTGTTCGCCCGAGGTCGCAAGGGCGACATCAACATTCGCGGTGCGTTCCTGCATATGCTGAGCGATGCTTTGGTGTCGGCCGGGGTGGTGATCGCCGGTCTGGTGATCTGGCGCACCGGGCTCGGCTGGGTCGATCCGGCGGTGAGCCTGGTGATCGCGGCGCTGATCTTCTGGCAGACCTGGGGCTTGCTGCGCGAATCGGTCGAAATGTCGCTGGATGCGGTGCCGCGCGGGATCGATTTCGATCGGGTGGACGAGGCGCTGTGCGAACTGGACGGCGTCGCGCGGGTGCACGATCTGCACATCTGGCCGATGAGCACGACCGAACCGGTGCTGACCGCGCACCTGGTGATGCCGGGCGGCGTGCCGGGCGACGGGTTCCTCAGCGCTGCGCGGGCGATGCTGCACGATCGGTTCGGCATCGGCCATGCGACGTTGCAGGTGGAAACAGGCGGGGCTTGCGCGGTCGGGTGCGAAAGCGGGGTTTGAGCCGATGCTGTACCTGATCGCCAAGGCGCTCATCTCCGGCGCGCTGATCGCCATCGCATCGACCCTGGCCAAGCGTTATCCGGGTTTCGGCGCGCTCATCGCCTCGTTGCCGTTGGTTTCGGTGCTAGGCATGATCTGGCTGTGGAACGACCGGCCCGATGTGGAGAATATGGCCGCCCATGCCGGGGCGACATTCTGGTACGTGCTGCCCTCGCTGCCGATGTTCCTGCTCATCCCGGCCCTGCTGCGGCATGGCGTAGGATTCTGGATCGCGCTGGTGGCGGGATGCTGCCTGACGATCGTGCTGTATGCGGTGATGACGTGGCTCGCCCCGCGCTTCGGGCTGCAACTCTGATCTCAATAGCGCCGGCTATGCCGCCGCAACGTCAATAGGCCCGCGCGGTGGCGAATTCCACCGCTTCGACCATCGCATCCTTCGCCTGGCCATTGGCGAAGCCGCCCAAGGCGTCGATCGCGCGCTGGCCATAGTGGCGGGCGCGGGCGAGGGTGTCGTCGATCGCGCGGGTCGATTTGATCAGCGACACGGCGTGGGCGAAATCCTCGTCGCTGGCGCGGTGGCCTTCCATCGCGGCTTTCCAGAACACGCGATCTTCGGAATTGCCGCGTGCATAGGCGAGAATGACGGGCAGGGTGGCCTTGCCCTCGCGGAAATCGTCGCCGGCATCCTTGCCCATCGTGCCGGCATCGGAGACGTAATCGATCGCGTCGTCGACCAACTGGAACGCGATGCCGAGGTTGCGGCCGTACGCGTCCAGCGCGGCCTCTTCCGCCTCCGGACGCTCCGCGACGACGGCGGAGATGCGGCAGGCGGCGGCGAACAGAGCGGCGGTCTTCGCGCCGATAATGTCGAGATAGCGCTCCTCGGTGGTCTCGACACGGCGCGCGGCGGTGAGCTGATGGACCTCGCCCTCCGCGATCACGGCGGAGGCGTTGGAGAGGATCTTCAGCACCTTCAGGCTGCCATCCTCGACCATCAGTTCGAAGCTGCGGCTGAACAGGAAATCGCCGACCAAGACGCTGGCCGGATTGCCCCAGATGAGGTTGGCGGTGCGTTTGCCGCGACGCAGATCGCTGCCATCGACCACATCGTCGTGCAGCAATGTTGCGGTGTGGATGAATTCGACCGAAGCGGCGAGCTTGTGGTGGCGCGTGCCGGTATAGCCGAGCAGTCGCGCACTCGCGAGCGTCAGCATCGGGCGCATGCGCTTGCCGCCACCGGCGATCAGGTGACCGGCCAGTTCGGGGATCAGCGGGATCTGCGATTCCATCCGCGACAGGATCACGGCGTTGACCAGATTCATGTCGCCCGCGACCAGCCGGACCATCGGGTCGAGCGAGGGGGCGGCGTTTTTATCGATGCGGTGGATGGTGGCGCTCATCTTGGCGCCGATGTGGCGGGGCGGGCGCACAAAGGCAACCCCAACTCGGCCCAACCGGCCCCGACCGGGCTTGCACATGGGGCGCGACGCCCGCAAAAGGCGGCGAAACTACGCTTCAGGAGCGCCTGTGACCGACGAAACGTTGAGCGGCTACCGCCAGAGCATCGACAATATCGACGCGGCGCTCGTCTTCCTGCTCGCCGAACGCTTCAAGGTGACTCAGGCGGTGGGGCGCTACAAGGCGGCGACCGACCTGCCGCCGGCCGATCCGACGCGCGAGGACGCGCAGATCGCGCGGCTGCGCGGGCTGGCGAAGGACGCGAACCTGGACCCGGAATTCAGCGAGAAGTTCCTGCGCTTCATCATCGACGAGGTGATCCGGCATCACGAAAAGCTCGCGGCGGAAGGCTAATTCGCGAGCCGTTCGGCGAGGTATCCGACGAACAAGCGGAACCGCGCGGGCATGGCCGTCCCGCCGAAAGGCGGTTTCTGCCTAGACGCCGCTGCGCAGATCGCTGTCGCTATGGACCGAGAGATCGACCGCTTCGAGCAATTGGTCCGCGACGCCGAGCAGGCTGGCCCAATATGCAAGTTTGCCCGCATCCTCGCACAGCTTTGCAGCCGCGCGGATATGCGTCACGCATTCCATGATTGTGTTATCGTCCATCGCAACCCACTCCGCTATACCGTTGCATAACATGTCGCTATTTCAACGATACGCTTTCAACCTAGCGCAATTTCGTGCCCGTTGGCACCCTTTTCGTACAAATCCGACAGGTACACCTCAAACTTGTGGTGCGCGCTGGCGGTCAGGCGAAATGAGGTGGTGACGAGCGCGCTGCTGCCGCCATCCTCATATTCCAGCAACCCCTCGGCTGCGAGCGCGCGAATCCAGCGCGATCCGGTGGCGAGCGAGATGCCGGCCCAGGCATGCGCCTTGGCGATAGTGATAAGCGACCCTTCCGCCTCGCAGATATAGGCGGCAAGCAGTAGATCCCATGCGAGATCGGTGAACAGGTCCGTGCCGAAGGTTTGCTCTCGCTGACGCCGGCTGTCGAACACGAGGCGAGCGACCAGCAACAGCTTGTGCGGCGACACCCAATCCTCCGGCATCAGGCTCTGTTTCAGATGGATTTCGATCCGTGGTTCGTCCGGCGTACCGATCGAGCGCAATTGGTTGCGCACCCAGACGTTCGATCCATCGGCGCGGGCCAGGCGCTTCTCGGTGACGATCGGTTTGCCATCGGCGACGATCTTTGCAACAAGGACGGCGCACCGCGCGCGATCACCCAAAGCCGTGATCTCCAGCGCATTGACGCCGATCATGCTTTTGGTTTCGCGCATCGTCGCCGCAAACGTCTCATCGGCCTCCAGGATCGTGCCGGAAGCATCAATCACTATTCTGCCTGCATTCTTCATGAACAACTTTCGTTTTGGCGTGTCAGCCAAACACATGATCTTCCGGATACATTACGTTATGTGCGAAATCCATAACCGATCGTTATTGATAGCCGAATGATTGCCCGGATGTCGGGCATCAGGGCAGACCGCTGGTGGCAGCGATGACCGCCTTTATACCATCCTCCACCACGCTCAGGCCGTGCGCGCTGAGGCGGACTTCGCCCGCCTGTTCGAATGTCAGATCCTCGGCCACCAGCGCGCCGATCCAGCGCGCGGCGACGCTTGGCGCGACGGTGGTCTGGTCGCACAATTCGCGCCGGCTCATGCCGCGTCCCTCGGCATGCGCGACATATAAGGCCTTCAGGAAATCGAGCGCGGGATCGGGAATGAAGGCGGGGGGCAGGCGACCGGTGAGGGCGCGGCGGGCGATGATCGAGCGTCTGGCTTCTCTGACCAGCCGTTCGGGCGTGGGTTCATCCTGATTCTGCGCGCCGCTGTCCGGTGTCCTGCCCGTCATAAGCCCCTCCGTCCGATGCGCAGGTGTCCCCTCCCGCACGCCGGAATCGGTTCATCTCACAAATGGGGAGCGGCGTCCCAGGCAAATGTTGAACTTGTAAAAAATTGACATCGCTGGACAAAAAAAGGGCCCGGTCGCCCGAGCCCCTTTCTTGTCTTCGACGAAGCGAAAGGCTTAGTCGCGGTCGCCGGTCAGAAACGCGGGGGCGAATTCCGGCGCGGGGCCGTTATCGTCCGAACGCTCGGCGCGGGGAGCGCGCTCACCGCCGCCACCGCCATCACGGCGGGGACCACGGCCACCGTCGCCATCGCGACGCGGACCACGATCACCACGACCGCCGCCATCACCGCGACCTTCGCCTCGGGGGCCACGACCGCCATCGCCATCACGGCGCGGACGATCACCACGCGGACGATCGCCGCCTTCACGCGGTTCGCGCGCCGGGCGGGTATCTTCCAGCTCGGCACCGGTTTCCTGATCGACGACGCGCATCGACAGGCGAACCTTGCCGCGCGGATCGATCTCGAGGACCTTGACCTTCACGGCCTGGCCTTCCGACAGCACGTCCGAAACCTTCTCGGTGCGCTCGTTGCGGATTTCCGAAACGTGGACGAGGCCGTCCTTGCCGCCCATGAAGTTCACGAACGCGCCGAAATCGACCAGGTTGACGACCTTGCCGTCATAGACCTTGCCGACTTCCGCTTCTTCCACGAGGCCCTTGATCCACTTGATCGCGGCTTCGATCTGCGCGTGATCGGTGGACGAGACCTTGATCACGCCCTCGTCGTCGATGTCGACCTTGGCGCCGGTCTGCGCGACGATCTCGCGGATCACCTTGCCGCCGGTGCCGATGACTTCACGGATCTTCGACTTGTCGATCGTGATCGTCTCGATGCGCGGAGCGTGCGAGGACAGTTCCTCACGGGTGTGATCCAGCGCCTTGGCCATTTCGCCCAGGATGTGCGCGCGGCCTTCCTTGGCCTGTGCCAGTGCCTTGCCCATGATCTCTTCGGTGATGCCGGCGATCTTGATGTCCATCTGCATCGTGGTGATGCCCTCGGACGTGCCGGCGACCTTGAAGTCCATGTCGCCGAGGTGATCCTCGTCGCCCAGGATGTCGGACAGGACGGCGAAGTCCTTGCCCTCCAGGATCAGGCCCATCGCGATGCCCGAAACCGGGCGCTTCAGCGGCACGCCGGCATCCATCATCGACAGCGAACCGCCGCAGACGGTGGCCATCGAGGACGAGCCGTTGCTCTCCGTAATGTCGCTGAGGACGCGGATCGTGTACGGGAACTCTTCCTTCGTCGGCAGCACCGGGTGCAGCGCGCGCCAGGCAAGCTTGCCATGGCCGACTTCACGACGGCCCGGCGCACCGAAGCGGCCGACTTCACCGACCGAATAGGGCGGGAAGTTGTAGTGCAGCATGAAGTTTTCGTAAGAGAGGCCGTTCAGGCCGTCGATCATCTGCTCCGCATCGCGCGTGCCGAGCGTGGTGGTGCAGATCGACTGCGTCTCGCCGCGCGTGAACAAAGCCGAGCCGTGCGTGCGTGGCAGGAAGTGCACCATCGCCTCGATCGGACGGATCTGCGTGGTGGTGCGGCCGTCGATGCGCTTGCCGTCCTTCAGGATGGCACCGCGAACGATTTCCGCTTCCAGCTTCTTCATCAGCTTGCCGGCGGCCATCTGGTCCTGCGGGCTGGCATCGGCGAAGGCGGTCTTGCCCTTGGCGCGCGCGGCGTTCAGCAGGTCCGAACGCTTGGACTTATCGGTCACCTTGTAAGCGGCGGCGATGTCCTTGCCGATCAGCTTCTTCAGCTTGTCCTTGGCGGCCGACAGGTCGGCCTGCTCGGCCATTTCCCACGGCTCCTTGGCGGCGACTTCGGCCAGATCGATGATCAGGTTCGCGGCTTCGCGGCACGCCTTGTGGGCGAACTGCACGGCACCGAGCATGACCTCTTCCGAAAGCTCCTTGGCTTCGGATTCCACCATCATCACGGCGTTGCCGGTGGCGGCGACGACGAGGTCGAGTTCGCCTTCCTTGATCTGGTCGAGCGTCGGGTTGAGGATGTACTCGCCGTCGATGTAGCCGACGCGGGCCGCGCCGATCGGGCCCATGAACGGCACGCCCGAGATGGTGAGCGCGGCCGATGCGGCGACCATCGCCAGCATGTCCGGCTCGTTCTCGCCGTCATAGCTCAGCACTTGGCAGATCACGTTGATTTCGTTGTAGAAACCTTCCGGGAACAGCGGGCGGATCGGGCGATCGATCAGGCGGCTGGTCAGCGTTTCCTTTTCGGTCGCGCCGCGTTCACGCTTGAAGAAGCCACCGGGGATGCGGCCTGCTGCGGAATATTTTTCCTGATAATGGACGGTGAGCGGGAAGAAATCCTGCCCTTCCTTCACGGTGCGTGCGGCGGTGACGGCGCACAGGACGACGGTTTCGCCCAGCGTGGCGAGCACGGCGCCATTGGCCTGGCGTGCGACGCGGCCGGTTTCCAGCGTGAGGGTCTTGCCGCCCCACTGGGTGCTTACGGTTTTGGTATCGAACATTGTGTTTCCTTCAACGCCAACCGCCAGATGCGGTTGGGGCCTATCTGCAGGCTAAGCCGGCCTGCGCGGTTTCGGGCCCTTCGTGGCCCTGCTTGGCCATGCCGCCGAATTGCGAGCGTGGCGAAAGGGGATAAGAAAACGGCGCCCGAAGGCGCCGTTTTCGGTTTTGGGGTTACTTGCGCAACCCGAGCTTCGCGATCAGATCGGTGTAGCGCTGGCCGTCCTTGTGACGGAGATAATCCAGCAGCGAGCGACGCTTGTTGACCATCATCAGCAGCCCGCGGCGCGAATGGTTGTCCTTCTTGTGCGTCTTGAAATGCTCGGTCAGGTTGCGGATGCGCTCGGTGAGGATCGCGACCTGAACTTCGGTGGAACCGGTGTCGCCGGTGGCGCGGCCGTGATCCTTGACCAGCGCGTCCTTGCGCTCTGCGGTAATCGTCATGCGTATTCTTCCTTCGACATCAATCCAGATTGAAGCCCCGGACGACGCGGACCTCATGGTCCTGAACCGCTACCAGCGCGACCGGGGTGTTCCCGATACACGCGAAATATTGGCCATCGTCTGCGGCGATCCCGACCAAAACACGCCCCTGTCGGAGCGCCCCTGCCTGGTCGGGGGTGAGAGGAAGGGCCGGGATGTCGTCCAGCGCCGCCCTCAAGGGCAAAGTTACGTCTTCTAGCGCGCGGGCCATAGCGAGTTCGGTCAGTTTGTCCAGCGATATCGCGTGCGCGAGGTCGAACGGCCCGGCCTTGGTGCGACGGAGCATCGTGACATGGCCCACCGTGCCGAGCGCGATCGCGATGTCGCGCGCCAGGCTGCGGATATAGGTGCCCTTGGAGACGTGGGCGGTGAGGGTGATCTCCTCCACCGTTTCCCCGACCTCCGCCGGGGCGACGGTGAGCGCGTGGATCGTCACCGATCGGCTCGCCAGCACCACCTCTTCGCCCGCGCGCGCCAGATCGTAGGCGCGCTGCCCGTCCACCTTCAGCGCCGAATAGGCCGGCGGCACCTGTTGGATCGCCCCAGTAAAATGCGGCAGCACCGCCGCGATCTCCAACAAGCTCGGCCGCACCCCACTGGCGCCAACTTCGACACCTTCCATATCCAGCGTATCCGTCTGCACCCCGAAGCGGATCGTGAAGTCATAGATCTTGTCGCTGTCGAGCATCCGCCCCGCCAGCTTGGTCGCCTCGCCCACCGCGATCGGCAGCACCCCGGTCGCCAGCGGATCGAGCGTGCCGCCGTGCCCGACCTTGAACTTGCCGTATCCGCCTTGCCGCAACGCGCGCTTCACCGCCGAAACGCCCTGCGTCGATCCAAGCCCCAACGGCTTGTCGAGAATGATCCAGCCATGCATTCGGATCAGCCCTGCGACGCGTGGAATGCTTCGGAAAAGTGCCGGCGGCACAAAGCCACGTAGCGGTCGTTGCCGCCGATCTCCGTCTGGCGCCCCTCGGCGACCGGATCGCCGCTGGCATCGACGCGCAGGTTCATCGTCGCCTTGCGCCCGCACACGCAGACCGATTTGATCTCGACCAGCGAATCCGCGATCGCCAGAAGCCGCGCCGATCCTTCGAACAATTGCCCCTGGAAATCCGTGCGCAGCCCGTAAGCGAGCACCGGTACGCCGTGGAGGTCGGCCAGCGTCGCGAGTTGATCGACCTGCTTTGCGGTCAGGAACTGAGCCTCGTCTACCAGCACACAGGCTGGCAACGCCTCACCCTCGCGGTGGACGATCGCGAGCAGATCGGTGTCGCGCTCGAATGCGATGGCGTTCTCATGCAGCCCGATGCGCGACGTGATCGTCCCCGCCGCGAACCGGTCGTCTACGCCCGCAGTGAGCAGGATCGTCCGCATGCCGCGTTCGCGATAGTTGAAATCGGCCTGCAGCAAGTTGGTCGATTTGCCCGCGTTCATCGAGGCGTAGTAGAAATAGAGCTTGGCCATGCCAAACTTCAAAAGCCTGAAGGAGCGACGATGTCCAGTGATACTCCCACTGAACTCTATCCGATCATGGTCGTGGAAGATCGGTATCAGGGAGTTTATAGCGGTGGAAAGTGGTGGTCCGTGGCATGTGCCAACGAACCGCTCGAAGGCATGTTCCGCGTGCAATGGCTAATGGAGAACGGTCCGGGTGCGGACGACGTGACCTGTGCCGTATTTTGGAGCAGGCGACCTCCTTGGATTGCGGCTGGCAAAAATCCCGATGCGGCGATTGCCGCGTTGGTCGCCCAGCTCAACGCGGCTACTGATACTTGGACCCCGCCAGCTTGGAAGGACGATCCACGCGCGGCTGGATTACGTTCGGAGTGATCGAAATAGGCGCTGCCACCATTTCTCGCGCGGCGGTTTCGGGAACGGCTTTCCTCCCGGTCGTGCTTCGGGGTGATTGCCAAAGGCCAGAGTGACGAAATTTCGGGGAGATAGAAGGCCTGTATCCGGGGCTGAATACCCTGCCGAGAAACTTTCCTGATCAAGTCCATCGATGAAAACGGCAATGCGGCTACCGCCCTGACCCCATATTGTGATGATTCCGTCATCGGTATCGATCTCGGGCATGGCATTACCGTTGGCATCTGACCGGCAATAGAGCACCAATTCCGCACGCGCAGGAAGCACGAATTCCTGGGCCCAAGGTTCGAGCCAGACGATCAGGTCGGCACCACTAGCGTTGCAAAGCCTCACTTGCCCTGCATCGATAGCGTCGCGATTGATCACTCTATGTTCAAATCCCGCGCCACCTTGGGATCGCGCAGCAGCTTGTCGATATGGCTGCCTTCGTCGAAGCTTTCGTCGGCCAGGAATTTGAGCTTCGCGGCATACTTCATCTGCACGCGGGCGGCAGCTTCGCGCTGGAGGTAGGCGGTGTTGGTGCGCAGTGCTTTCAGCACCTTTTCCTCGTCCTTGCCGAGCAGCGGCTTGATGAACACCGTCGCGTGGCGAAGGTCGGGGGACATGCGCACTTCGGTGACGGTGACCATGTGCTTGGCCAACGTCTCGTCATGCACGTCGCCGCGCGCGAGGATGTCGCTCAGCGTGTGACGCATCTGTTCGCCCACGCGCAGGACGCGGACGGAGCGGGCTTCTGGGGATTCGGCAGACTTCATAATAGGAACCTTAGCCCTCTCCCGCGAAAGCGGGAGAGGGCTTGAGGACTACAGCGTCCGTTCGCGCAGTTCGACTTCGAACGTTTCGAGGAAGTCGCCTGCCTTGATGTCCACGAAGTTCTGCGTGAACGTCACGCCGCATTCGAGACCGGCGCGCACTTCGGCGACATCGTCCTTGAAGCGACGCAGCGAAGCGATCTCGCCCTGGTAGATGATGACATCCGCCCGGGTGATGCGTGCCTTGAGCGCCTTGCGGATGATGCCCTCGGTGACGAGAATGCCGGCCGCCTTGCCGTGCTTGCCAGCCGAGAAGACCTCGCGGATTTCGGCGCGGCCGACGACCGTCTCGAAGGCCTCGGGCCCAAGCTCGCCCGCCATGCCGGCGCGAATCTCGTCGGTCAGCGTGTAGATCACGTCGTAATATTTGAGCGCGACCTTCTGACGTTCGGCGATCTCGCGCGCCTTGGCATTGGCGCGAACATTGAAGCCGATGATCGGCGCGCCGCTGGCACCCGCCAGCGTCACGTCGCTCTCGGTGATCCCGCCGACGCCCGCATGCAACACGCGCGCCTTGATCAGATCGGTCGAGATCTTGTTGATCGCATTCACGATCGCCTCGACCGACCCTTGCGTGTCGGCCTTGACCACCAGCGGATATTCGATCGCCTGCTTTTCCTTCAGCGCCGAGAACATCGATTCCAGGCTCGCCGGGCCACCGCCGGTGCGCTTGGAGGTGATGACGCCCTGACGATATTCCGCGACTTCGCGGGCACGTGCTTCGTTCTCGACCACCGACAGCGGATCGCCCGCGCGCGGCACGCCGGACAGGCCCAGCACCTCGATCGGCATCGACGGGCCGGCTTCCTTGATCTGCTGGCCCTTGTCGTTGGTCATCGCGCGGACCTTGCCGCTTTCCGCACCTACGACGAAGATGTCGCCGACCTTCAGCGTTCCGCGATTGACGAGGATCGTCGCGACCGGACCACGGCCCTTGTCGAGCTTCGCCTCGATCACGGTGCCCTCGGCGGGGCGATCCGGATTGGCCTTCAGTTCGAGCAGTTCGGCCTGCAGCTGGATTTTCTCGATCAGTTCGTCGAGCCCGGTCTTCTGCAGCGCGGAGACTTCCACGTCCTGCACGTCGCCCGACATCTCCTCGACGATCACCTCGTACTGCAGCAGTTCCTCGCGAACCTTCTGCGGATTGGCACCGTGCTTGTCGATCTTGTTGATCGCCACGATCATCGGCACGCCGGCCGCCTTGGTGTGGTTGATCGCCTCGATCGTCTGCGGCTTGATGCTATCGTCCGCCGCCACGACCAAAACGACGATGTCGGTCACGTTGGCGCCGCGCTGGCGCATTTCGGTGAACGCTTCGTGGCCCGGCGTGTCGAGGAACGTGACCTTCGACTTGTCCTTCAGCGTGACCTGATACGCGCCGATATGCTGCGTGATGCCGCCGGCTTCGCCACGCACCACATCGGTGCCGCGCAGCGCATCGAGCAGCGACGTCTTGCCGTGATCGACATGGCCCATGATCGTGACGACCGGAGGACGCGGCTTTGCGTTCTCGTCGATATCCTCATGCGTATCGTTGGTCAGATCGATATCGGAATCGCTGACGCGGACGATGTTGTGGCCGAATTCGGTGACCAGCAATTCCGCCGTGTCCTGATCGATCGTTTGCGTCATCGTGACGGGCATGCCCATCTTGAACAGCGTCTTGACCAGATCCGCGCCCTTTTCGGCCATGCGGTTGGCAAGTTCCTGCACGGTGATCGCTTCCGGCACGACGACGTCGCGAATCTGCTTGGCCTGCGCCTCGCGCGGGCCGCCCAAACGACGGTTTTCCTTCTCACGCGCACGCTTCAGCGCGGCGAGCGAACGCGCACGGGCGCCGTCGCCATCGTTCAGCGCACGATTGACGGTCAGCTTGCCGCCGCGCCGTTCGTCGCCGGTGCGGCCGCGCGATGGCGTCTGCTGCGGACGTTGCAGCGTTTCGCCGGCGCGCTTGATCGGGCTTCCGGGGCTTGCCGGAGCCGAGGGCGACGCGGTTGTGCCGGCCGGGGTCTTTTCCTCGGGCGCGGCGACCGGGGCGGGCGCGGGCTTGGGACGCTCGGGGCGGGGCACGGGCGTGAAGCGGCGCGGCGCGGGCATGCTCGGGTCCAGCCCGAACGTCAAAGGCGCAGGCGGCGCGGGCGGCGGCGGAGGAGGTGCCACCGGTTCGGGTGCTGCGGCGACTTCCGGCGTAGCTACGGGGGCGACAGGTGCAGCGGCTTCCACAGGGGCGGCCGTCGGCTGCGGAGCGGGGTCCGGTGCGGCGGGGCTATCGGCTGCGTCACCGGCGCGCCGGGCTTCTTCCGCCCGCTTGCGTTCGGCTTCCTGCGCTTCGGCACGATCGCGCTCTTCGCGACGACGCGTTTCCTCCAGAGCGTTCATGCGCGATTCATCGGCCTCGCGCAGCAACTTGGTCTGCAATTCCTGGCGGGACAGCAGCGAGTTTGCGGGCGACTGGGCCGGGGTGGGCGCAGGCGGCGGCGGTGCGGGCGGTGCTGCCACGGGTGCCGGAGCGGCTTCCTCGACGGCCGGCGCTTCCTGCGCGGCGCCAGGCCCCAGGATACGGCGACGCTTCACTTCCACGACCACGGTGTTCGAACGGCCATGGCTGAAGCTCTGCTTCACCTTGCCCGTCTCGACCGTGCGCTTCAGCCCCAGCGGCGCGCGCATACCCAGTTTCGGCTTTTCGTTGTCGGTATCGCTCACTCGTATTCCTCGTAATTTTCGGTGGCCGAATTTTCACCGGCCTCCGTGGGGGACGCCGATGCGCCCTGCGAGGCCGTTTCGCAAGGCGTGGAAATTGGGTCGGGGCCGATGAAATGCAGCCAGCGGTCGAGCGTTTCACGCACGCGCTTGGCCGCATCGGGATCAGTCAGGCCGATGTGTACCACATTCTGCCTGCCCAGTGCCACGGCCAATATGGTGCGGGGGACGGGCAGAACCAAGCCCCTGACGTCTTCGCCCTCGCGATCGGAGCCGACGCGCCAGGCCTGATCGAGCTTGCGGTTGCCATCGGTGCCGGCGTCCGAGGCGTGGAGCAGCAGATGCAGATTGCCGGAACGCGCGGCGGTCTCGATCTTCTCGGCACCCGAAAACAATCCGCCGGAGCGCGATTCTAGGCCGAGTCGATCGAGTGCGGCGCGTTCCAGCGCGGCTTCGATCCTGGCGGGCAGGTCTTCGGGAATCGCCACGGGTCCGGTCTTGAACGCGCGGGCGAGGGCGCCCTTGAGTTTGCCCTTCAGAATCGCGGTTTCGAGTTCGGCCCTGGTTACGCCGATCCATGCGCCACGACCGGGGGCCTTGGCGCGAACGTCGGGCAGGACGTCGCCGTCGGGGCTGAGCGCGAGACGCACGAGTGCGGTGCGCGGCGCACGGTCGCCAAACAGGATGCAGCGGCGGATGGGGTCGGCGGCGGTCATGTTCATATAACCCCCTCCCCTTCAGGGGAGGGGGAAGGGGTGGGGCGCGGCGGAGCGGGCTCGATGCCCGCTTCGGCGCGGCGACCCAAGCGAGACGTTTGCGGCACGGCCCCACCCCAACCCCTCCCCTGAAGGAGAGGGGCTAAGATCGCGCCCGATGCTAGTTGAAGCCCTAGCGCCTCATCGTGGGGGAACCGCATGCGCGTCCTCCCTTTTCGGCGCGTCACGGTCGGCGATCAGTTGACCGCCCGCGCCGTAATTCTCCGTGCTGACTTCCTCGATCACGATCTGCACCGCCTGCGGGTTCTTGCCGAGGCGCGCGACCAGGCTGGCGGTGACGTCGGCGACGATCCCGGCTTTCTGGTCGCGGCTCGCCGAGCCCGAGATGCGGATGCTGACGAAAGGCATCAGGCTTTCGCATCCCCATCCACGGCTTCGTCTTCGAACCAGTGCGCGCGGGCGGCCATGATGATCTCGTTGCCTTGTTCGTCGCTCAGGCCGTATTCGCCGAGCACGCCGCCCTTGTCTTCGGGGCGCTTGTTCTCGGTTTCGGCGCGGCGTCGCTGTTCCTGGCGCTTCTTCTGCACCAGTTCGTCGGTCGCCAGATCGGCGAGATCGTCGAGCGTCAGAATGCCGGCCTTGCCCAAGGTGACCAGCATCGCCTCGTTGAGGTGCGGGAGCGCGGCCAGTTCGTCCGATACGCCCATCTCGCGACGGGTGGTGCGGTTGGCTTCCTCACGGCGCTCGAGCGCTTCGGTGGCGCGGCTTTGCAGTTCGGCGGCGAGATCTTCGTCGAAACCTTCGATCGTCGCGATTTCGGCCGCTTCGACATAGGCGACCTCTTCCAGCGCGCCGAAGCCTTCGGCGACGAGCAACTGGGCCAGCGTCTCATCGACGTCCAGCTCGGTCTGGAACATCTCGGTGCGCTCGAGGAATTCCTTCTGGCGCTTCTCGGACGCATCGGCCTCGGTCAGGATATCGATCGCCTTGCCGGTGAGCTGCGAGGCGAGGCGCACGTTCTGGCCACGACGACCGATCGCGAGGCTGAGCTGATCGTCAGGCACGACGACCTCGATGCGATCCTCTTCCTCGTCGATCACCACGCGCGACACGCTGGCCGGCTGGAGCGCGTTCACGACGAAGGTCGCGGTGTCGGGCGACCAAGGGATGATGTCGATCTTCTCGCCCTGCATTTCTTGCACGACGGCCTGAACGCGGCTGCCCTTCATGCCGACGCACGCGCCGACCGGATCGATCGAGGAGTCATGCGAAATGACGCCGATCTTGGCGCGCGAGCCGGGATCGCGTGCCGCCGCCTTGATCTCGATGATGCCGTCGTAGATTTCTGGCACTTCCTGCGCGAACAGCTTCTTCATGAAGTCGGGATGCGCGCGGCTGAGGAAGATCTGCGGCCCGCGGTTTTCGCGGCGGACGTTCAGGATCAGCGAACGGATGCGATCGTTGACACGCACCACTTCGCGCGGGATCTGCGCATCGCGGCGGATGACGCCTTCGGCACGGCCCAGATCGACCACGACATGGCCGAACTCGACGCGCTTGACGACACCGGTGATGATCTCACCCATGCGATCCTTGAATTCCTCGAACTGGCGCTCGCGCTCGGCATCGCGGACCTTCTGGAAGATCACCTGCTTGGCGGCCTGCGCGGCGATGCGGCCGAATTCGATCGGGGGCAGCGGATCGACGATGTAATCGCCGACGACCGCGCCCTTCTGGAGCTTCTCGGCTTCCTTCAGGTTCACCTGCTTGAAATAGTCGTCGACCTGCTCGACCACTTCGACGACGCGCCACAGACGCAGGTCGCCGGTCTGGCCGTCGAGCTTGGCGCGGATATCGTTCTCGGCGCCGTAGCGCGAGCGGGCGGCGCGCTGGATCGCGTCTTCCATCGCCTCGATCACGATCGCCTTGTCGATCATCTTCTCGGTCGCGACGGCATTCGCGATGGCGAGCAATTCGGCCTTGTTGGCGGAAACGGCGCTGAGAGCCATGATTTATCCTTCGTCCTTATGGTCGGCGCTTTCCAGCGCCTCTTCGTCAGTGTCTTCGATATCGTCGGTGTCTTCGATCTCTTCTTCCTCGACGCCGTCGAGGGAAAGCGGGCGCGTCGCGGCGATCAGGGCGTCGGTCAGCACCAGCTTGGCATTGCCGACCTGCTCGAAGCCGATCGTCATCAGGCCATGCTTGGGCAGGTCGATCGTGATCTTGTCATCCGCAACGCCCTTGAGCGTTCCGGTCAGCACCTTGCGGCCCTCGATCGGTGCGGCGAGGTGGATGCGTGCTTCGTAATCGGCCCAGTCGGCGAAATCCTTCAGCCGCGTGAGCGGACGATCGATGCCGGGCGAGGAGACTTCGAGGCGATATTCGCTCTCGATCGGATCCTCGGCATCCATCACGTCGGATATGCGGCGCGACAATTCGGCGCAATCGTCGATCGTCAGCTGGCGCGTGTCCGGACGCTCGGCCATCACCTGCAACGTGATGTCGCCCGCGCCGCCGAACAGCTTCACACGCACGAGATCGAAACCGAGGACCTCGGCTTCGGGTGCGATCAGCGCGGTCAGTTTGGCGATATCGGCCAAGCAAGTTCCAGACATGGGCGTTTGTTGCCGGAACCGGGTGGCTCCAGCCTCTTCACCTGACGATGTAGAGAGTGAGCGCGATATAGTCCGGTCGCGGCGTGGTGGCAAGCGCTCACCGTGATGGTCGCGTCGGCGTGATTTCAACGGGATCAGGGTATGTAATTTTCCGTTGCTGGCCTGTGCTGCCTTGCGCAGCCCGGAACAAGTCCGGGGTGGCGCGGGTATGGCTGGAAACATTCGGAGTATCACGATGAAGTCCAGTTTCCTGCTCGCCAGCCTCATGGTCGGTACCGCCTGCTCCGCCGCGCCGCAGGCGGATGTGCCCGTCGCCAGCGCGAGTAAGCCGTTCAACGAAATCGTCGTGGCCGATTTCGATTCGCCTTGGGCGATGACGTTTCTGCCCGACAAGCGCATGCTGGTGACGGAGAAGACCGGCGCGATGCTGCTCGTGTCGGCGGACGGCGAGACGCGGCAGACGGTGGCGACGATCACCGTCGATTCGGCCGGGCAGGGGGCGCTGATGGACGTGGTACTTGCCCCGGACTTCGCCACTAGCAAGCGCGTATATTTCAGCTATTCCGCGGCAGGAGAGGGCGGAAAGGGCGTGGTGCTGGCGCGCGGCCGCCTGCGCGCCGATGGCGGCGGCGGAGAGCGGCTGGGCGAGATCGAGGTGTTGTTCCGTGCGACGCCGTTCGTGTCGGGCAACGGCCATTATTCCGGGCGCATCGCCTTCTCGCCGGACGGGAAATATCTGTTCTTCACCAATGGCGAGCGGCAGAAATTCGATCCGGCGCAGGATCCCAAATCGACGCTCGGCAAGGTGTTGCGCCTGACACTGGACGGCAAGCCCGCGCCGGGCAATCCGCTGGCCGCGCAGGGCTTTCATCCGGCAATATGGTCGTACGGCCACCGGAACCTGCTCGGCATCGCGTTCGATGCGCAGGGTCATCTGTGGGAACAGGAAATGGGACCGAAGGGCGGTGATGAGGTCAATCTGATCCAGCCCGGCAAGAATTACGGCTGGCCCAAGGCCTCGAATGGCAGCCATTATGACGGCCGCGACATTCCCGATCACACGCCCGGCGACGGTTTCGAGGCGCCCAAGGTGTCGTGGAACCCGGTGATCTCGCCGGGCGGATTGATGATCTATTCGGGCAATCTCTTCCCGGCCTGGAAGGGCGATGCGTTCATCGGCGGTCTTTCGAGCAAGGCGCTGATCCGCGTCGATCTCGATGGCACGAACGCGAAGAAAGGCGGCCAATGGGACATGGGCGCGCGCATCCGCGATGTCGAACAGGGGCCGGACGGGGCGATCTATCTGCTGGAGGACGGCGCGGATGGTTCGCAGGGCCGGTTGATCAGGCTGACGCCGAAGGTGTGAGGCCAACAGATATCGTCATCCCGGCGCAGGCCGGGATCTCAAGCGGATGGCGCGGGACAGGAGCCGCTTGAGATCCCAGCCTTCGCTGGGATGACGGTTGTGGCGGAGGATGACGATCGGCCGTTAAGGCCGCACCACCAGATAATTCATCCTTGCCGCGGCGATCGGCTTGGTGGGATCGTCCTGCCAGGCGGTCGTCTCGACATTCGCTACACGGGTGCCGAGCCGTGTAACCAGCCCCTTGCTATAGGTCAGCTTGTCCCGGCCGCCGCGCATGAAGTCTACGGTGACATTGATCGGCTTGATTCTGCCCCCACCATCTTCGCCCAGCGCGCGTTGCAGTGCGACGATCGCGGCCATTTCCATCAATCCGCTGATCGCCCCGCCATGCAGAAAGCCGGGGCGGCCCAGCACGCCATCGGCATAGGGCATGATCAGCGTGCAGCCATCGACATCGTCGGGATCGATCCCCAGCCCGAGCGTTTCGGCATAAGGCGGCAGCATCAGAAATAGCCCTCCGGTGCCATGAAGGTGCCGGCGACATGAGCCAGCGGGTCGCTCGCATCGCCATCATGCGCCTGGCCGCGGATGAAAGCGATCGAACGCGTCACGCGGTAGCATTCGCCGCGCCCGATCACCGTCTTGCCGGGCGTCGCGGGGCGGAGATAATCGACGCGCAGGTCGAGCGTCGCATGCGGGCGGAAATTGTTGAGCTTCAGCCACACCGACATGCTGGTCGCCATATCCATCATCGACAGGATCGGACCCGAGGCGATGACGCCGCTATCGGGATCGCCGATCAGCCGGGGATCATAGGGCATCGCCATCTCGACCCAATCCGGCCCATGCGCGTGATAGGACAGACCGAGATGCCGGCCATGGCCGCCCGCGCCGTTCTTCAGGAAGCGTTCGGGATCGAAGACGAAAGCGGGCGTGGTCATGACGGTGGCTCTACACAAGGTGGGGGCGTGCGCAAATCCCGGCCCGAAATCCCATAACCCCCATTGCCGTGGGGCGAGCCGGCGGTTAGCATAAGTTGCAAATCACAACCGATAGGAGAAACGGATGCATCCCAGCCTCCACGCCGCCGCCAACGCCGACAAGCCCGCCCTGATCGTTGCGGAGACGGGCGAGACGATCACCTATGGTGAGCTCGACCGGCGATCGAACCGCGCCGCGCATCTGTTTCGCGCGCGTGGGCTGGGCGTCGGAGACACGATCGCGCTGTTCCTCGACAATGTGCCGGAATATTACGATCTGGTGTGGGGCGCGCAGCGCAGCGGGCTGTTCTACGTCTGCATCTCATCGAAACTCACTGCGCCCGAGGTTGAGTATATCGTGCGCGATTCGGGGGCGAAGCTGCTCGTCGTAGGCGAGGTGGTGGCAGGAATTGCGACGCAGATCGATCTGGGCGCATGCCTCGGTTTCGCGGTCGGCACGGTGGCGGGGTTCGAGGACTGGCGCGCCGGCGTCGCGACGATGCCCGACACGCCGATTCCGGATCAACGCGCCGGGGTGGACATGCTATATTCCTCCGGCACGACCGGGCGGCCTAAGGGGGTGCGGGTGGCGTTGCCCGAGGATCCCGACATCGCCACGCCCAACGTGCTGATGCAACTTGCGCAGGCGCTGTACCGGTTGAACTCCGATACGATCTACCTCAGCCCGGCGCCGCTCTATCACGCCGCGCCCCTGCGCTGGTCGATGACGGTGATGCGCCTCGGCGGTACCGTGGTGATGATGCAGCATTTCGATCCGCAATCGGCCCTGGCCGCGATCCAGCGCTACAAGGTGACGGCGAGTCAGTGGGTGCCGACCCATTTCGTGCGGATGCTGAAACTCGATCCGGCAACGCGCGCGAGCTACGATCTGTCGAGCCTGAAGGTCGCGATCCACGCCGCCGCGCCGTGCCCGGTGCCGGTGAAGCACGCGATGATCGACTGGTGGGGCCCGGTCTTGTTCGAATATTATGCCGGATCGGAGGGCAACGGCCTGACCGCGATCGATTCCGCGCAATGGCTGACGCATCCCGGATCGGTCGGGCGCGCGGTATATGGCGCGTTGCACGTGTGCGACGAGGCGGGCGGAGAACTCGGCACCGATGCCGAGGGGCTGATCTATTTCAGCGGCGGCGGCACGTTCGAATATCATAACGACCCCGACAAGACCGCCGAGACCCGGCATCCCAAGGGCTGGACGACGCTCGGCGATATCGGGCGGATCGATGCCGACGGGTTCCTGTACCTCACCGATCGCAAGAGCTTCATGATCATTTCGGGTGGGGTGAACATCTACCCGCAGGAGATCGAGAACCGGCTGATCACGCATCCCCGCGTCGCCGATGTCGCGGTGATCGGCGGCCCGGACCCGGAGATGGGCGAGCGCGTGATAGCGGTGGTCCAGCCGGTCGATATGGCCGAGGCGGGCGATGCGCTGGCGGCGGAACTGACCGCATGGTGCCGGGCGGAACTCTCGGGCGTGAAGACGCCGCGCCAGATCGATTTCGCGGCGGAACTGCCCCGCCATGCGACGGGCAAGCTGTACAAGCGCTTGCTTCGCGATCGCTATTGGGGCGAGAGCGGGAGCCGGATTGTTTAAACCCCCAATCGTCGTCCCGGCGTAGGCCGGGATCGCTGCGTGGTGGGCATCGTGCCTGCCTCATGGCGGCCCCGGCCTACGCCGGGGTGACGGCATGGTGTAGAGAGGAATGTCATGAACGACCGCGTATCCATCACCGTCACCGATCAGATCGCCGAAGTGAAGCTGACCCGCGCCGACAAGATGAACGCGATCGATCCGGCGATGTTCGCCGGGATCGGCGCGGCGATCGACGAACTGGCGGGGCGTAAGGACGTGCGCTGCGTGGTGCTGCCGGGTGAGGGGCGGGCGTTCTGCGCCGGGCTCGACATGGCGAGCATGGCGGCGGGCGGCTCCGGCACCGGGCGCGAACGCAACGATCAGGGCAGCATCCTGCCGCAGCATGTGACCTGGGGCTGGCGCAATCTGCCGATGCCGGTGATCGCGGCGGTGCACGGCGTGGCGATGGGTGGCGGGTTCCAGATCATGTCGGGCGCGGACATCCGCATCGCCGCGCCGGGCACGCGCTTCGCGATCCGCGAAACCTATTGGGGGCTGGTGCCGGATATGGCGGGCTTCCCGATCTGGCGCGGGCTGGTGCGCGACGATGTGCTGCGCGAGCTGGTCTACACCGCGCGCGAGTTCGATGCCGACGAGGCGCTGGGGCATGGGTTCATCACCCGTATCGCGGACGATCCCTACACGGCAGCGATGGACCTCGCGAAGGTGATCGCCGGGCGCAGTCCGCATGCGATCCGTGGTGCCAAAAGATTGTGCAACATGGCGCACGACGCCGATCCGCGCGCGATGCTGGTCGCCGAGACAGACGAGCAGGTCGCGGTGATCGGCAAGCCGAACATGATGGAGGCGGTCGCAGCGAACATGGGCAAGCGCGCTGCGGTGTTTGCGGATTGAAGACGCCGTTGTACCCCGAATGACCGTCATCCCGGCGGAGGCCGGGATCCAACAAGCGGCTTGGTAAATATTTAGAGGCTCTGACGCTGCGCCTGCGGCACTTTGGATCCCGGATCAAGTCCGGGATGACGGTGGTTTGGGGACCGCCGGGTCAGCCCGCCCGCGTCACCTTATACTGTTGCAAGCCTGCCCTGAAATCGTCCGGCAGTGCGGTCGCGCCGCCGCCGCCGCTCATCACCAGCACCGCGTCGCAGGTGGCGATGCACTCGCCGTCCTGCCACGCTGCGGCCAGGATGTGCCAGCTGCGCGTGCCGATGTCGCTGATTCCGGTCGATATTTCGACATCGCCGGGGAAGTGCCCTTCCGCCAGATAGTTGATGTTGACGTTGGCGACGAGCCAGCGATGGCCATGCCATCCACTGAGTTCCATCGCGCGATTGAAGCGCACCCGTGCGCTTTCGAACAACGCGGCCATCGCGACGTTGTTGATATGGCCGAGGACGTCGAGATCCTGAAAGCGGGTCTGGATCACGTCATGGTGCGGATAGGATGCGGGATCGAGCCGCCACGGTTCGGGTCTTGCCATGGTCTTCTTTCTATCCCCCTCCCGCTGGCGGGAGGGGTTAGGGGAGGGGCTATCGTAAGCGACAAAGCCCAGCCGTCATGCCCTCCCCCAGCCCCTCCCGCAAGCGGGAGGGGAGAAGATCAACGTGGCGCCATGCGGATCGCGCCGTCGAGGCGGACGTCCTCGCCGTTGAAATAGCTGTTCTCCAGCATCGTCAGGGCGAGGTTGGCATATTCCGCCGCATTGCCGAGGCGCTTGGGGAAGGGGACGCTGGCGGCCAGATTGTCCCTAACCGCCTGTGGCGCACCCTGCATCAACGGCGTGTCGAAGATGCCGGGCAGGATCGTGTTGATACGGATGCCCTCGCTCATCAGGTCGCGCGCGATGGGGAGGGTCATGCCGACCACGCCGCCCTTGGATGCACTGTAGGCGGCCTGGCCCATCTGACCGTCTTCGGCCGCGACGGAAGCGGTCATCACGATCGCGCCGCGTTCGTTATGCTCGCCCGGCTCCAGCGTCAGCATGCCGGCGGCCGATTTGGCGACGCAGCGGAACGTGCCGACGAGGTTGATCTGGATGAGCCAGTTGAACGCCTCCAGGCTGAAATGCTTGATGCTGCCGTCTTCCTTGGAGCGGCTGGCGGTCTTCATGGCATTGCCGGTGCCGGCGCAGCAGACGAGCACCGATTCCTGCCCGTGGGCCGCGCGCGCCTTGGCGAACCCGGCATCGACGCTCTCGTCGCTGGTGACGTTCACTTCGCAGAACACGCCGCCGATCTCGACCGCGACGGCCTCGCCCTTTTCGGCCTGTAGATCGAAGATCGCGACCTTCACGCCCCTGGCGGCGAGCGCGCGCGCAGTGGCTTCGCCGAGGCCGGAGGCACCGCCGGTGACGACGGCGGCAGTGGTGGAGTCGATTTTCATGTGATTTTTCTCCTTTAGCCCCTCCCCTTCAGGGGAGGGGTTGGGGTGGGGCTGTGCCGCAACGGCAAGTGCTGGTCTCTTCGAGATGGGACTGCCCCACCCCCAACCCCTCCCCTGAAGGGGAGGGGAGCAAGTATTACAGGCGCTCGACGATCGTGACGTTGGCGATGCCGCCGCCTTCGCACATCGTCTGCAGGCCGTAGCGCCCGCCGCTCTTGTGCAGCGCGTGGACCAGGGTCGCCATCAGCTTCGTGCCCGAAGCACCGAGCGGATGGCCGAGCGCGATTGCGCCGCCATTGACGTTCAGCTTCGCGGGATCGCCGCCGACATGTTTCAGCCAGGCGAGCGGCACCGGCGCGAACGCTTCGTTGACCTCGTACAGATCGATATCCTCGATCTTCATGCCCGCGCGCTTCAGCGCTTTATCCGTCGCGAACAGCGGCTCTTCCAGCATCACGATCGGGTCACCACCGGTAACGGTGAGGTTGTGGATGCGTGCCAGCGGGGTTAGGCCGTGCTCCTTCAGCGCCTTTTCGCTGACGATCAGCACCGCGCTCGCCCCGTCGCAAATCTGGCTGGCATTGGCCGCCGAGATCACGCCGCCCTCTTGCAGCAGCTTGACCGAATGGATCCCCTCGAACGTCGCGTCGAAACGGATGCCCTCGTCGGTGACGTGGCAGATCTCGCCCTCGGGCGTCTCGATTATCAGGCCGACGATTTCGTCCTTGAAGTCGCCGCGTTCGGTCGCCGCCGCCGCGCGACGATGCGATTCCAGCGCATATTGATCGAGCACGTCCCGCGAGAAGCCGTATTTGTCGGCGATCATCTGTGCGCCCAGGAACTGGCTGAACTGTACGCCGGGATAGCGCGCCTCCTGCCGCGACGACTTGGCGGTGCCGAGGCCGGCCTTGGCGAACAGCATGCCGGTGGAGCCCATCGGTACGCGCGTCATGCTCTCGACGCCGGATGCGATCACCACGTCCTGCGTGCCGGACAGGATCGCCTGCGCCGCGAACTGGATCGCCTGTTGCGACGAACCGCATTGACGATCGATCGTCACGGCGGGCACGCTTTCGGGCAACTTCGACGCGAGTACCGAGCCGCGCCCGACCTGGAAGCTCTGTTCGCCGCCCTGGCTGACGCAACCCATGATGACGTCCTCGATCGCCGCGGGATCGATCCCCGTGCGGTCGACCACCGCGTCGAGCACCGCGCCGCCCATGTCGGCGGGATGCCATCCGGCGAGCTTGCCGCCGCGCTTGCCGCCGGCGGTGCGCACGGCTTCGACGATATAGGCTTCGGGCATTCCGACTCTCCAAGTCAGTTGTACTTTGCAACCTCTTGCTCAAAAGGAATGCGCTCGGCAAGTGTCGTGCGACTATCGAAAAGGATGATCGGGTGAATGTCAGCGAAGCCGTAGCGGCAAGGCGTTCAGTGCGCGGGTTCCGCAATACGCCGGTGGACCTCGCTGTGCTGGAAGAGATTGCCCGCAAGGCGGCGCGGGCCGCGACCGGGGGCAATTTGCAGCCATGGCACGTCGATCTGGTGGCCGGTGATTCGCTCGCCGAATTGAAGGCGATCATGGCGGCAAAGCTGATGGCTGGCGAAACCGAGGAGCCCGCTTATGCGATCTATCCGTCCGATCTGACCGCGCCGTATCGCGATCGACGCTTCGCGGTCGGCGAGGCGATGTACCGCGAGATCGGTATCCCGCGCGACGACAAGGCGGCGCGGCGGATGTGGTTCGCGCGCAATTTCCAGTTCTTCGGCGCGCCGGCGGCGTTGTTCTGCACGGTCGATCGCCGGATGGGGCCGCCGCAATGGTCGGACCTGGGGATGTATCTGCAAAATGTGATGCTACTCAGCGTCGAGGCCGGGCTGGCGACGTGCGCGCAGGAATGTTGGGCGGTCTATCCGGAGACGGTGACTGCGTTTCTCGGCACGCCGGACGAGCGGATGCTGTTCTGTGGCATGGCGATCGGGTTCGAGGATGTCGCGGAGTCCGCGAACCGCTTGCGCAGTGAAAGGGCCGATGCGGCGGAATGGCTGACCTTGCGATCTTAAATCCTCCCCGGCACGGGGAGGGGAACCATGAGCATTCAGCGAATGGCGGAGGGGGCTATCCGCAAGCGTAGCGCTCGCGGATAGCCCCCTCCGTCAGCCTTTGGCTGCCACCTCCCCGTGCCGGGGAGGTGTTTTAGGTTCAGCCCGCCGCTGGCGAGCGGCGGCCGCCGCCACCGTTGTTACCGCCGCCGGCACCCTGACGGCGCGGGCCGTTGCCGCCGGGGCGGCCTTGACCGCCGGGACGGCCCTGGCCACCGGGGCGACCTGCGCCGCCGGCCGGACGACCGGCACCCTCGGGACGCGCGCCGGTCGGACGAGCCGAATGCGTCGCCTTGGGCGGTGCGCGGTGACGGCCGCTATCGTCGCGGCGGCGATCGTCGTCGCTGCCGGCCGGGCGGTTGGCCTTGATCTTCGCCGCTTCGGCCATGAAGCCTTCCGGCAGCGGCATGATCGTCGGCTTGACGCGGGTCAGCTTCTCGATGTCGCGCAGATAGCTCTTCTCGTCATCCGCCACGAAGCTGATCGCCACGCCGCTGGCCCCCGCACGCGCGGTGCGGCCGATGCGGTGGACGTACTGCTCGGGCACGTTAGGCAGTTCGAAGTTGAACACGTGGCTCACGCCCGACACGTCGATGCCGCGCGCGGCGATGTCGGTGGCGATCAGCACCTTCACCTTGCCCTGCTTGAACTCGCCGAGCGCGCGTTCGCGCTGTGGCTGGCTCTTGTTGCCGTGGATCGCGTTGGCGGGGATGCCGGCATGGCCGAGCAGCTTCACGACGCGGTCGGCGCCGTGCTTGGTGCGGGTGAAGACCAGGCAGCGCTCGATCTCCGGGTTGCGCAGATGGATCGTCAGCAGCGCCTGCTTCTCGCCCTGATTGACGTGCGTGGCGAACTGTTCGACGCGCTCTGCCGTGGTCGAAACCGGTGCGACCTTGACGGTGACCGGATCCTTCAGGAACTGGTCGGCCAGTTCGCGGATCGCATTCGGCATGGTGGCCGAGAAGAACAAAGTCTGGCGCTGCTTGGGCAGCATGCGGACGATCTTGCGCAGCGCATGGATGAAGCCCAGGTCGAGCATCTGGTCGGCCTCATCGAGGACGAGGATTTCCAGCATCGCGAGGCTGACGAAACGCTGCTCGATCAGGTCGAGCAGACGGCCCGGCGTGGCGACGAGGATGTCGACGCCACGGCTCATGTCCTGACGGTTCTTGTTGATGCTGGTGCCGCCGAACACGGTGGCGACGCTCATCTTGCTGAACTTGCCATAGTCGCGCGCGCTGTCTGCGATCTGGCTGGCCAGTTCGCGCGTCGGGGCGAGCACGAGCATGCGGCAATGCGTCGGGTGGATCTGCTTGGGGGCCTCGACCATGCGCTGGATCGACGGCAGCACGAAGGCCGCGGTCTTGCCGGTGCCGGTCTGCGCGATGCCGAGCAGGTCGCGGCCCTGAAGCAGCGTCGGGATCGACTGCGCCTGGATCGGGGTGGGGGTGGTATAGCCCTTGGCTTCGAGCGCGCGGACGAGGGGATCGGCGAGGCCGAGTTGTGCGAAATTCATAATATGTAATAGCCTAATGGCCATCGGCGCACGCCGCATGAGCGGACGCACGAATGGCGGGGGAGAATGACACCCCGCGTGAAATGGGAAGTCCGTTTGGTAACGACCGAGGCGGAGCCGGACTTTGCAAGTCCAATCACGCTGCATGACGCCTCGATAAGCGCCATATGAATGCTGCGGTGCAAAATGTCAACTTTTGTTTCGACCGGTATAGAATGGCCGTTGGCGAACGCTTCATGCCTCCCCACATGATTTGTCATGACAGACTATTCCCTGCTCGATCTCGTCCCCGTCATCGAAGGCGGTTCCGTGTCCCAAGCGCTGGCCAACGCCGCCGATCTGGCGCGTCATGCCGAGAGCGTGGGCTTCCGTCGTTATTGGACGGCGGAGCATCACGGCATGGCAGGCATCGCCAGCGCGGCGACCTCCGTGGTGCTGGGGCATGTCGCGGCTGCAACGTCCACGATCAGGATCGGCGCGGGCGGCATCATGCTGCCCAACCATGCGCCTTTGGCGATCGCCGAACAGTTCGGCACTTTGGATGCGCTGTTTCCGGGGCGGATCGATCTCGGGCTGGGCCGTGCGCCGGGATCCGACCAGCGCGTCGCGCACGCCATGCGCCGCAATCTGAATAGCGACGCTAACGCCTTCCCGCAGGACGTGCTGGAATTGCAAAGCCTGTTCGCCGACGACGGCCAGACCGGCATTACCGCAACGCCCGGCGCGGGTGCCAACGTGGATCTGTGGATTTTGGGATCGAGCACGTTCGGCGCGCAACTGGCGGCGGCTTTGGGACTGCCCTATGCTTTCGCTTCACACTTCGCGCCCGACGCGCTGGCGGCGGCGATCGCGATCTATCGCCGTGATTTCAAGCCGTCGGCGGTGCTGGACCGGCCATATCTGATGGCCGGCTTCAACGTCTTCGCTGCCGATACCGACGCGGAGGCCGAACTGCTCGCAAGTTCGCAACAACAGGCGTTCGTCGCCTTGCGCACCGGCAATCCGGGCAAGCTGAAGCCGCCGCTGGCCGGGTATCGTGATACTTTGGGTGCGCAGGGGCAGGCGATCCTCGATCACGTCCTGCAATGCTCGGCGGTCGGCGGCCCCGCCAAGGTGGCGCGTGGCATCGCCGATTTCGTCGCGCGGACGGGCGTGGACGAAGTGATGGTGGCGAGTTCAATCTACGACCACGAAGCGCGCAAGCGCAGCCTGACGATTACGGCGAACGCGATGGCGGAGTTGAAGGTGGCGGCTTGATCCTCCCCGGAACGGCGAGGGGGACCGTTCGCGTTCTTCACGCGAATGGTGGAGGGGGCTCTCCACAAGCGCTACCGCTGCCGGCCCACCCCCTCCGTCAGCCTTCGGCTGCCACCTCCCCGTGCCGGGGAGGATCAATTCGCCGCCGGCAGCCTCAGCCGTACTAACAAACCGCCCAGATCCTCGCTCTCCTCCAGCGACACCGTGCCCTCGTAGATTTCCGCCACGTCGCGGACGATCGCCATGCCCAGGCCGGTGCCTGGCTTGCCCGAATCCAGCCGCACGCCGCGATCGAAGATGCGGATGCGTTGTTCCTCGGGGATGCCCATGCCGTCGTCCTCGATCAGGAATTCGA
Source organism: Parasphingomonas caseinilytica (assembly GCF_036663755.1). Taxonomy (NCBI): domain Bacteria; kingdom Pseudomonadati; phylum Pseudomonadota; class Alphaproteobacteria; order Sphingomonadales; family Sphingomonadaceae; genus Parasphingomonas; species Parasphingomonas caseinilytica. The sequence continues at coordinate 55,016 of NZ_JAXOJL010000003.1, read as the reverse complement.
CGAATCCTGAATGCTGGCCGACCGTCACGAACACGCTGCCGCCGCCATATTTCGCGGCATTCTCGATCAGATTGCCGAGCATCTCGTCCAGATCCTGCCGCTCGACATGGACCTGCAGATCCTTCGGCCCGTCGGTGTCGATGCGGACGTGGCGATAGAGCACGCCGACCGCGCGTTCCACCGATTCGAGGCTCGGCCACACATCCGCGCGGCTGTGCGCCGATCCGCGCCGTCCGACCGCACGGGCACGGGCAAGGTGATGATCGACCTGACGCCGCATCGTCCGCGCCTCGCGCACCACCGTTTCGCCGAGATCTTCGGCGTCGGCGGTGGCGGCGTTCATGATCACCGTCAGTGGCGTTTTCAACGCATGGGCCAGGTTGCCGGCGTGGCGGCGCGCTTCCTCCGCCTGACGCTCGTTGTGCGCGATCAGGCCGTTCAGTTCCTCGACCATCGGCGCGACCTCGATCGGCATCGGGCGCTCGATCTGGCGCGACTGGCCGCTGCGCATCCGCGCGATCTCCTCGCGCACCTTCCTGAGCGGCCACAGGCCGTAAAAGGTCTGGAGTCCGGCCATCACGAGCAGGCCGAGACCGAGTAGTGCGAAGCTGCGCACTAGCGTCTTGCGCAGGGCACTGATCTGAGCATCCAGCCCCTCGCGGCTCTGCGCGACCTGGAAACGCCAGCGGATCGGCGATCCGGGCAGCTTCACGTCGCGTTCGAGCATGCGCAATTTCTCGGTCGGGAATTGCATGCTGTCATAGACGTGCACGTCGCGGTCGGTGTGCGTGGAACCGTAAGCGAGCCGGCGGTCCCATAGGGAACGCGACGGGAAGGCTTCGCGGCCCTTGGCGGCGACCTGCCAGTAAAGGCCGGAATAAGGTTCGAGGAACCTTTGGTCGGCGGGTTCGCGGTTGAACACCACTTCGCCGTCCGGGCCGATCTCGGCCGAGACGATCAGCGCGGTCAGGACGTATTCGAGCTGATCGTCGAAATTGCGCGTGATCGCGGAGGACAATACGCGATCGAGCGCGAAGCCGCCGCCTGACAGAAGTAGCAGGATCCACGCTGCCGCGATCAGGATCATGCGGCGCGACAGCGAGCCGGTGGTGCGGACATAGCCGCGCGAGGGCAGGACCTCGCTGTCGGCTTGAGCGATTGTTACGCTGTCGGCTTGAGCGATTGTTACCTCTTCCGTCATCCCCGCGAAGGCGGGGATCCCGCTTCCTGTCGAGCGTGGAGAAGGAGCGGGATCCCCGCTTTCGCGGGGATGACGAAGGGATTAGGCATCGGGATCTTCGAGCGAATAGCCAAGGCCCCGGATCGTGGTGATCACGTCCTGCCCCAGCTTCTTGCGGATGCGCGTGACGAACACCTCGATCGTGTTCGAATCGCGATCGAAATCCTGATCGTAGATATGTTCGATCAACTCGGTGCGGCTTACCACCTTGCCCTTGTGGTGCAGCAGGTAGCTGAGCAATTTATATTCCTGCGCGGTCAGTTTCACCGGCTCGCCGGCCTTCGTCACCTTGCCCGATCGCGTATCCAGCCGCACGTCGCCGGCGGTCAGCTCCGACGAGGCGTTGCCCGAGGCGCGACGGATCAGCGCGCGCAGGCGGGCGATCAGTTCCTCGGACTGGAACGGCTTGGCGACATAATCGTCCGCGCCCGCATCCAGACCGGCGACCTTGTCCGACCAGCTATCGCGCGCCGTGAGCACCAGCACCGGCGCGGTGCGGCCTTCCTTGCGCCAGCGATCGAGCACGGTCAGCCCGTCGATCTCGGGCAGGCCGAGATCGAGCACGATCGCATCGTAATTCTCGGTCGAGCCCATGAAATGGCCTTCCTCGCCATCCGTGGCGAGATCGATCGCATAGCCCGCGCCTTCCAGCGTGGTCTTCAGTTGCTGGCCGAGATTGGGTTCGTCTTCGACGATCAGGACGCGCATGTTCTTCCCCTGGAAATTTGCTCTGGAGCCTGCTTCAATTGCCGGTGCGGCCGACGATCCGGCCCGATGCGCCATCGACCTCGACCCAGATCACCGTGCCATTGCGCAGGAATTTCAGCGTGTAAATGCCGCTGTACGAATCGAGTTCGACGCCGAGATACTGGCTGCCGGGCATTTGCGGCACGATGCGCCGTTCGATTTCGCGCAAGGGGAGAATCTTGCCCTGGCGCCGCGCCTCGAACGCCTCGACCTGATCGCCACGCCGTTGCGGCGGCGGCGCGGGTTCCCCGACAGCGGGTGCGGCGGCAAGCAGGCACAAAGCGAGGGTGACGGGCATCTTCATGGGATGTTGCATAGGGGCGCGGGCTTGAACAGCCTGTGAATGCACCCGTCAGCGTGGCGACAACTTGCCGCGCCGCAGCAACACCCCTAACGGAACCGCCATGGCAGCCCCCGCACCAATTCTCGCATTCGAAAATCTCGGCATCGTTCAAGGATCGGGGTGGCTGTTTCGCGGCCTCGATATCCATGTCGGCCCGCGCGACCGGCTCGCGCTGATCGGGCGCAACGGCGCGGGCAAGACGACGTTGCTGAAACTGATCGCCGGAACGATCGAGGCAGACGAAGGTCGCCGCACGATCCAGCCGGGCACGCGCGTGATCCTGCTGGAACAGGAACCGGACCTGCGCGCATACAAGACGCTGATGGATTACGTTCTGGCGGGCGACGATGCGCCGATGGAATATGAGGCGGATGCGATCGCCGACCAGCTCGGCATCGATCTGTCGCGCGAGGCGGCTTCGGCCAGCGGCGGCGAACGGCGGCGCGCAGCGATCGTCCGGGCACTCGCGCTGGAGCCGGACGTGCTGCTGCTCGACGAGCCGACCAACCATCTCGACATCGCGGCGATCGAATGGATCGAGCAATGGCTCAGCCGGTTCAACGGCGCGTTCGTCGTGATCAGCCATGATCGCACCTTCCTGACGCGGCTGACCAAACAGACTTTGTGGCTCGATCGCGGCACCGTGCGGCGCGCGGAGATCGGTTTCGGCGGGTTCGATGCGTGGACCGAGCAGGTTTATGCCGACGAGGCGCGCAATGCCGAGAAGCTGGATGCCCGGCTGAAGCTGGAAGAGCATTGGCTGCTGCGTGGCGTTACGGGGCGGCGCAAGCGCAACCAGGGGCGGTTGACCAAGCTGATCGAGATGCGCGCCGAACGCGCGTCGATGATCGGGCCGCAGGGTTCGGCCAATCTGACGATCGGCACCGACGACGCGAAGACCAAGGTGGTGATCGACGCCAAGCATATCTTCAAGAGCTTCGGCGAGCGGCCGATCATCACCGATCTGTCGCTGCGCGTGACCCGCAAGGACCGGATCGGCATCGTCGGGCAGAACGGCGCGGGCAAATCGACCTTGCTCAAACTACTGACCGGCGAACTGGAGCCGGATTCGGGCAATATTCGTTTCGCCAAGACGATGGAGCGGATCGTCATCGACCAGCAACGCAGCAAGATGGCCCCGGAAAAGACCGTGCGCGACGTGCTGGCGGACGGTGGCGACTGGATCGAAGTGCAGGGCAACCGCAAGCATGTCGTCGGCTATCTGAAGGAGTTCCTGTTCGACCCGAACGTGCTGGATGCCAAGATCGGCACGCTGTCGGGCGGCGAACGCTCGCGCCTGTTGCTGGCGCGCGAATTCGCCAAGCCGAGCAACCTGCTGGTGCTGGACGAGCCGACCAACGATCTCGATCTGGAGACGCTCGACCTGTTGCAGGACGTGATCGGCGATTATGACGGGACGGTGTTGATCGTCAGCCACGACCGCGATTTTCTCGACCGGACGGTGACGATCACGCTGGGGCTGGACGGTTCGGGCACGGTGGATGTCGTGGCCGGCGGGTACGAGGATTGGGAACGCAAGCGCAAGGCCGCCGCCCCCAAGCGCGGTGGCGGATCGCGCAAGGTGCAGGCCACTGCCCCGCCTCCGCCGCCACCGGCCCCCAAGGTGAAGCTGACCTTCAAGGACCAGCGCGATTTCGAGATACTGCCCAAGCGGATCGAGGAACTGGAAGCGGCGATCGTGCGCGACGAGAAGGCGCTGGGCGATCCAGCCCTGTATTCGAAGGATTTCGCGAAATTCGAGGCGCTGACCAAGGCAGTCGACACGGCGCGGGGCGAGAAGGAAGCGGCGGAATTGCGCTGGCTCGAGCTGGCGGAGATGGTCGAGGGTTGATTGCGATGGCGGGGGCGGGGTGATAGTCTTCGCCAAATCTCCGGAGCATCATTATGGGCGCTGCGCGCAAGCTGAATATCGAGTTGAGCGAAGATCTCGCGTCCCGGCTGGAAGATGCGGCCGTGAGCGGTGGATATCGCGATGTCGGGGCGTTGATCGGGGATCTGCTGTCGCGGTGGGACGGACAGCAGGATAGTCCTGCGGAAATCGCTCGTTTGCGCGTGTTGATCGAAGAGGGGTTGGCGAGCGGCGAAGGCGGCGAAGTCACTGAGGAGTGGTTCGAGGATATCAAGCGACGCGGGCACGAGCAGGTTGCGAGCATGCGCCGGGCGACTTGATGCGCATCCGGTATCTGCGAAACGCGGAGGCCGACTTGCTGGCCATCCACAGCACCATCGCCGACCATAATCCCCGCGCCGCAGATCGCCTGATCGACCGCATCAGATCGTCCGTGTTACGTCTGCGCGATTACCCGGAAAGTAGTCCGCTGCGAGAAACATTAGGTCGTGGAATCCGAAGCATCCCGATTTCCAGTTATGTCGTATATTTCCGGGCCGATGCCGATTGCGTCCGGATCATTCGCGTCCTGCACAGTGCACGCGACGCCGAGGCGATCTTCCGTACCTGACTAACCCGCCAGTTCCAGCGTAACGCGCGTGCCGGTGCGGTCGCTGTCGGTGGTCAGCGTGCCGCCGGCCTGGCGGGCGAAGGCCTCGATCAGGCGAGAGCCAAGGCCGTTGTGCGGGCCGGGCTTTGACGGGATTTCCGGCAGGCCGACACCGTCGTCCGCCACCACCACGGTCCAGCCGTTCTGGTGCGTGCGGAACGTCACCGCGATGCCGCCGATGTCGCGACCTACAAAGGCGTGCTTGGCGGCGTTGGTGACAAGTTCGTTGATGATCAGCCCGATCGAGACCGCGCGGTCGCGCGGCACGGCCGCTTCGTCCGTATCGCAGGACAAAGCGATGCCGCCGCGCAGGAACAAGGCTTCGGACAGAGCCGCGCACAAATCGCCGAGATAGTCCTTCATCTCGACTAGTCCGGGCTGGCCGCTGCCGCGATAGAGGTGGCGGTGGGCGCGTGCGATGCTGTCGACGCGGGCCTGCGCGGTGGCCAGCGCCTCGACCGTCGCTGCATCGGTCGCGCGACGCTTCTGCATGTCGAGCAGGCTGGCGACGATCGTGAAATTGTTCTTCATGCGATGATCGAATTCGCTGAGGAACAGATCGCGATCGGCGATCTCGCGGTCGCGCTCCTGCGTCGCCATACGGGCCGATCGGCGGAACAATTCGGCGATGGTGATGGTGATGATCGCGGTCACCACGATCACGCCGACCGCCAGTGCGCCGGCTCCGTCGACGAAGCGGAACGAATTCTGGATCGGGTAGAGATAATACCAGGCGTACAGGATCGAGAGCGTCGCGCTCACCAGGCCGGCACCCCAGCGCGCGAACAAGGTGGCGACGATCAGGGCCGGATAGACCAAAGCGAACGGCGCGGCACCGGGTGCGACGAGATCGAAGAACAGCCGCACGATGCCCGATCCCCCGGCGGTGCACACGCCGACGCCGACCTGCGTCACCCACACCGGAATGTTCGGGGCAAGACGGTCGCACAGATCGATTTCGCCGAGATGGGCCATAAAGGGAATGGGCGGTGACGCGGCGGTCAAGTCAAGCCGGGATCGAAATGAATCTGATGTACATCAAAATAAAGACCTCGGATCAACCGAGCGCCTTGCCGTGCCGTCCCGCGAGATCGACGATGTAATGCCAGGCGACCCGGCCCGATCGGCTGCCGCGCCGCGTGGCCCAGTTGACCGCCTCGGCCGGATCGAAGGGCAGATCGTGGGCGGCGGCATAGCCTTCGACCACCGCGAGGTAGAGGTCCTGATCCATTACGTGGAAGCCGAGGCTGAGGCCGAATCGGTCGGACAGCGCGAGTTGATCGTCCACCACGTCGCGCACGTTGATCGCGCTTTCCTGTTCGGCGATGTCGCGCGGGATCAGGTGGCGGCGGTTGGACGTGACGAGCAACCGCGCATTGGCCGGCCGCGCCTCCGCCCCGCCTTCCAGCATCGATCGCAGCGCGCGGGCGTCGCCGGCGGCATCGAAGCCGAGATCGTCGATGAACAGTACGAAGGCGCGGGGCACGTCCGCGATCAGCGCGAACAGGGCCGGCAGGCTGTCGAGGCTGGCCGTGGCGACTTCGACCAGTGCGATGTCACCGCCTGCGGACTGGAGCTGTGCGACGGCGCTTTTGACCAGGGCCGACTTGCCAGTGCCGCGTGCTCCCCACAACAGCACGTCGTGCGCGGCGTTGCCTTTGGCAAGCCGATCGAAATTGGCGACGATCGCGGTCTTCTGCGCGTCCACCCCGCGCAATTGCGCCAGCGGCAATGCGGTGAAGGCGCGGGCGGCGATCAGGGTGTCGCCGCGCCAGACATAAGCGGGATGCGCGAGCGGATCGGCCGGGGCGGGCAGTGGCGGCGCAATGCGTTCGAGTGCGGCGGCGATGCGATCGAGGGGGTCGGCATGATCTTCGGTCATAAATATCCGTTCGGGCTGAGCCTGTCGAAGCCCTACACTTCCGTGCGACGGTAGAAGGAAGAACGGCCCTTCGACAAGCTCAGGCGAACGGATCGCTAGAGAGTCCTGAACACTGCCGTCGCCGCATCGCGATCCGTGAACCCAGGATCGCGCATCGCTGCCACGATCTGCGCCTTCGCATCGGCGCCGCGACCGACATCGGCATAGACCTGCCCCAGATGCCAGCGCAGCGCGGCGTGTTCCGGCGCGATCGCCACGGCCTTTTCCAGCAATTGCACCGCCTGCGCATTTTTGCCCATCTGGTACAGCGCCCAGCCGTAGGCATCCGCCGCTGCCGGGTTGAGCGGGGCGAGCGCATAGGCCGCCTTGGCATAGGCCTGGCCCGTCTCGGCATCGTCGTCGCCGATATAGGCATAAGCGAGTTCGGTCAGCAAAGCCGCGTCGCGGTTGCCGACGCGTTCGCGCAGGCCCTCCAGCGTCTCGATCGCCGCAGCATATTCGCCGCCGGCGATCTGCCAATGCGCGGCAAGGCGTTGCGCGGCGACGTTCTGCGGGTTCTGCGACATGAACAATGCCAGCACGTTCGCGGCCTGCGGGCGCTGTCCCGCGCGATCCAGCGCATCCACCGCGCGCAGCATCGTCGGTTCGTCGAAGCGGCTGTCGGCGGCGCGGCCATAAGCGCCGGCGGCGTCGGCATAGCGGCCCAATGCGGCGAACGTATCGCCGAGCGCCAGTTGCGCGGCGGGCGCACCGGGGGCCATGCGGACCAGCGCCTGCGCCTGGGTCAGCGCCTGTGCGGTCTGCCCGGCATCGACCAGCCCGCGCAGATAGCCGACGCGCAGGCTCGGATCGGCGGGATCGTCCTTCGTCAGGTCGCCCAGCACCCCGACATTGTCATCCGCGCCGAACGTCGTGGAGGTGACGCCGCCCGGATAGGCGGCGCGATCGAGGAACTTTGCGGCCCAATCGCGCTGGCCGGTACGTTCGAACGCACGGGCAACGAGCGTCAGCGTGTAGGAATCCGCATCGCCGCGCAGCGCGACCGGGCGCAGCACATCGAGCGCGCCCTGCGCATCGCCCGAGCGCAACAGTGCCGCGCCGAGCAGGCGGCGCGCGGTGATATTCATCGGCTGTTGCCCAACCAACTGGCGCCACTTGCTGATCGCCAGTTCGTACGCGCCCGATTGGTAGTCGAGCGTGCCGCCGAGCAGCAGTGCACCGGGCAGGCCGTCCAACGTATCGCCGGTGCGCTGCATCAGACCGCGCGCGAGATCGTAATTGCCCGCGCGGGCCGCGAGCACTGCCTGGAGGTAGAATGCCTGTGCGCTGTCCGGCCTTGTGGCGAGCGCGCGGCGCGTGGCGTCCAGCATATCGCCGTATCGCCCGGCATCGCCGAGCGTGGAGGCATATTCGATCAGTGCGGGGTGATAATAATAATCGCGCTTCAGCGTCGCCTCGAACCACGGCAACGCCGCGGTCAGACCGTATTGCGACCGCACCAGTTCGGCGCGCAAGGTCAGCGCCTCCATGTTGGCTGGATCGAGTTTGGTCGCGCGGGTCGCGGCGTCGATCGCGCCGACGACGTCCCCGCCATTGAAGCGGATGCGGCCGAGATCGGACCAGCCGGCGCTGTCGTTCGGCGCGGCGGCGAGCAGGGTGGCGAGCAATTGCTGCGCGCCGGGGAAATCGCTCTGCGCGGCCAGTGCGCGCGCGCCGACGCGCAGGGCGTAGCCGGCATATTTGGGCTGTGCCTTGGCGGCCTCGTCCAACGCGCGATCGGCATCGCCCTGCAACAGATAGGCATGGGCATAGAGTTGGTGCGCACGGCTGACGTCGAAGCCGGTCGCCTTGGCGCGATCCAGTTCGGCCTGCGCCGCCAGCCCGTCGCCGAGCGCGAGATAGGCGCGGGCGAGCACGGCATGGGCGAGGCCCCAGCTCGGATCGGTCTTCACCGCAGCCATCGCGTGGTTGCGCGCGGCGCTGATGTTGCCGATGCCGAACGCGGTGAGGCTGCGCGCGACCGAGGTGCGCGCGCTGGTGGCGTCGGCCTGGGCCGGGGCGGTGGTGGCGAAGGCGAGGAGGGTGGCGGCGATGATCGCTGCGCTAGCCCCTATCAGCGTTCCCCCGCGAAAGCGGGGGCCCATGAGCCGCGAACGCAGCGTTTGAGACTCTGGAACCCGGCTTTCGCGGGGGAACGCGGTGGATTTGGGAGCGGTCTTAAGCATGGAGATCATAGCTCTTCAAAAGATCGTACAAAGTGGGTCGGCTTACCCCCAACAGCTTGGCGGTATTGGAGATGTTGCCGTCGGCGCGGGCCAGCGCGTTGTGGATCGCCTTGCGGTCCGCAGTCTCGCGGATCGTGCGCAGGTTGAGCGGTTCGGCTTCGGCATCCTCCGACAGGTCGAGATCGGCGGCGGTGACGAGTTTGCCCTCGGCCATGATCACCGCGCGCTTCATGCGATTTTCCAGTTCGCGCACGTTGCCGGGCCAACCCCATGCGTCGATCGCGGTGCGCGCATCGGGCGACAAGCCGGTAACGGCCGAATGCATGGTCTTGGCGTATTTCTTGAGGAAATGCTGCGCGAGCAGCCCGGCATCGCCGGAGCGTTCGGCGAGCGACGGGATACGCACGACGATCTCGGCGAGACGGTAATAGAGATCCTCGCGAAACGCGCCGGACGCGACCATCGCATCGACATCCTGATGCGTTGCACACACGATCCGCGTGTCGACCGCGATCGCCTTGCGCCCGCCGATCCGCTCGATCGTACGCTCCTGCAGGAAGCGCAGCAATTTGACCTGCAACGGCAGTGGAATGTCGCCCACTTCGTCGAGGAACAACGTGCCGCCGGCGGCCTGTTCGATCTTGCCTTCGGTGGTCTTCACCGCGCCGGTGAACGCGCCCTTTTCATGGCCGAACAATTCGCTTTCCAGCAACGTCTCGGGGATCGCCGCGCAGTTGATCGCGACGAACGCGCCCTTCGCGCGGGGGCTGGAATCGTGCACGCCGCGCGCGAGCAATTCCTTGCCCGTGCCGCTCGCGCCGAGCAGCATCACCGACACGTCGGCATGTGCGACGCGTTCGATCGTACGCGTCACCTTGAGCATTTCCGGCGCGGCGGTGATCATCCCGCCGAGCGCGGTGCCGCCGGTCTGCGCGGCAAGGCGGCGATTCTCCGCCTCCAGCGCATGGACGTGGAATGCGCGCGCGACGATCATGCCGAGCTGGTCGATATCGATCGGCTTGGCATAGAAATCCCAGGCGCCGTCGGCGATCGCCTTCAGCGCGCTGTCCCGCGCGCCGTGGCCGGAGGCCACGATCACTTTGGTGTCGGGTTTCAGGCGCAGGATTTCGGCGAGCGTGGCGAAGCCCTCGGTCGTGCCGTCAGGGTCTGGTGGCAGGCCGAGATCGAGCGTGACGACATCCGGTTCCTCCGCCCGCACGGCGTCGAGCGCGGAGGCGCGGTCGCTGGCGACGACGACGTCGTAATCCTCATAGGCCCAGCGCAACTGGCGCTGCAGGCCGAGATCGTCCTCGACGATGAGGAGTTTGGGCTTGGACGTCATGCGGCCTGTTCCAGAAGATGCGGTGCGGTGGCGGCGAGCGACACGCGGAAGTGCGTGCCCGCGCCCTCGCGGCTGGTGACGGAAACGGTGCCGCCCATGCCCTGCGCCAATTGCCGCGCCTCGAACGCGCCGATGCCGAAACCGCCGGGCTTGGACGACACGAACGGCTTGAACAATTTGTCGCGCAGGAACGCGGGGGACATGCCGCAGCCGCTGTCGATCACGTCGATCGTCACCGCATCGCCGTCGCTGCCGACTGCGATCGTCACCGGATCGTTCGGTGCGCTGGCCTCGATCGCGTTCTGCAACAAATGGCCGAGCAATTGTTCCAGCCGGATCGGATCGGCATGGGCCAGTGCGGCCTTGCCCTTCGTCACGACGGGATGCTGCGCCCGCCGCCGCGCCGCGACGCGCTCGACCAGCGGCAGGATCTCGACGCTGCGCAATTCCTCGCCGCGCGCGTTGTGATGCTGCGACAGGCGCGCGAGCAGATCGTTCATCCGCCCGGCCGAATCCTGCAACGTGGCGATCATGTCGGCGCGGAATTCGGGATTGTCCGCGTGGCGCTCGGCATTGCGAGCGGTCAGCGTCAACTGGCTGACGAGGTTCTTGATGTCATGCAGGATGAAGGCGAAGCGGCGGTTGAATTCGTCGAACCGTTCGCCCTCCGCCAGCGCCTCCTGCGCGCGTGCCTCGGCGAGATAGCTCGCCACCTGTCGTCCGGCGATGCGCAACAGGTCGAAATCCTCCCAGTCGAGCGCACGGTCCACCGGCGGACGGGCGAGCAGGATCGCGCCCTGCAACCGATCGAGATGCACCAATGGCACCAGGGCCCAGGCTTCCGGCAGGTCGAGCATCCATTGCGGCACGCTCGCGGCGTCGGCCGTCGCGGTGCTGGTGGCGCGCACGGAATCGAGTTCGATGATGCGCCCGCCGACCGCGAGATGCCGGGCGAGCGCTTCCTCTCCGGCCGTCGCGGGCAGGGCATCCTGGTTCCAGTTCCAGCCCGCGCCGATGCCCAATGCCGCGCCGTCGGGCACGAGCAGCAATCCGGCCGGGGAATCGGTCAGGTCGGCCACCGCCTTCACCACGCGCGTGTCGAGCGCCACCGTGCCTTCGGGCTTGCCTAGCGTATCGGTGAAGCGGATCCACTCCGCGCGGTAGTCATAGCGGTGGCGAAACAGATGCTTGGCCAGCTTGACCTTGGTCCACGCCTTCAGCCAGGGCGAGGATACGAGCGTCAGCGTGGCGGCGGTCGATCCGAACACGAAGGCGGTCTGCGCCATGCGGGCGTTCTCGCCACCGATCCCGGCGATCGCGCTGGTCGCCAGCACCATCATCAGCAGATACAGTACGACGCCGGCCAGGCTGAGCGATTGCCACGCGACCGAGCGCGACAGGCGCAGCGTCCAGTCGCCATTGCGCAACACGGCGATGGCGAACAGCGGCGCGAGCAAGGCCATCGCCACGCCGCGCACCGCGATCAGCTCCGCTGCATATCCGTTGGTGGCGTAACGGATGCCGTAGAGCACGAAATCCATGCCCCACATCGCGGCGAGGGCGATGACGACCAAGCGGATGCCGCCCCGCGCGCGGGGCGCGACCGCCGAATACAAATGGTGGACCAGCACCAGCGCGCTCACCGCGACCATCATGCGCAGCAGCACGCGCGGACTGTCGAGGTGCGGCGTGGTCGCCGGATCGATCGCCGCGATGACGACGATGGCGATGCCGGCGAGAACGATCAGCACGACGGCACCATAGACGAACGCGATGGCGCGCTGGTGCGGCGCGGCCTGATCGCGCCGCACCAGCGCGAACATGAAGCCGAGCCAGGCGAGGTTGCGCAGCGATTCCGCGACTCTCGCGGTAACGTCGCGCGCGTCGATTCCCGCAACCGCCAGCGCCCAGAGTGCGGTGGCGATCAGCGCGACGACGAAGGTCAGGCGCGGCAAGGCGGTTGTCGCGTCGCGCAATTGCGACAATGCGATCATGCAGAACAGCAAGGCCGCGAGCGCATGGCCCCACAGGATGACGGTCAGCGTCATAGGGTCAGCGTGCGCCCTCGGGCCACAGCACCACCCGGATCGTCTGCAACAGGATCAGCAGGTCGAGGAACGGCGAATAGTTCTTCGCGTAATACAGATCGTATTCGAGCTTCTGCCGGCTATCTTCGATCGACGCGCCGTAGGGATAGTTGATCTGCGCCCAGCCGGTGATGCCCGGCTTCACCATGTGGCGCTCGGCATAGTAATTCAGCTGTTGTTCGAGATCGTCGACGAATTGCGGGCGTTCGGGGCGCGGGCCGACGAAGCTCATCTCGCCTTTCAGCACGCTCCACGTCTGAGGCAGTTCGTCGATCCGGCATTTGCGGATGAAACGGCCGATGCGGGTGATGCGCGGATCGTCCTTCTCCGCCCATACCGCCTTGCCGGCGACTTCGGCATCCTGGCGCATCGACCGCAATTTGATGCAGTCGAAACCCACGCCGTACAGCCCGACGCGGCGTTGGCGATAAAAGGCCGGGCCCTTGCTTTCCAGTTTGATCGCGATCGCGGTGAGGATGATCACCGGTGCCATCAGCGTCAGCAGCAATGCACTGGCACCGATATCGAACAATCGCTTGAAGATGCTCGACAGCATCCGCCCCGATGAAAAACCGTCCGAAAAGATCAGCCAGCTGGGATTGACGCTCTGCAGATCGACGCGGCCCGTTTCGCGTTCCAGGAAGGTCGAGATTTCGTTGACGTGCACGCCGGTCGTCTTGATCCGCAGCAGATCCTTCAGCGGCAGCGCGTTGCGGCGTTCCTCCAGCGCGAGCACCACTTCCGAGGCGTTGAGCAGAACGACATGGTCGGCCAGATTGTAGATCGCATCGCGCGCGATCGCTTCCGGGATCACGCGTTGCGGTTCGCTCATCGAGACGTATCCGACGACGACGAAGCCCGCGCCGGGCGTCTGCCCCAACGCCTTCAGTCGCGCGGCGCGTGCACCGGCCCCCAGCACGACGACGCGGCGCTTGAACGCCTGCCCGCCGATCATCTTGCCGAGCAGGACGCGCAGCGCGAACAGCAGGATCACCGCGACGGGCATCGAGTAGAGCAGATTCGAGCGCCAGAAGGTCATGCCCGGCATCACGAAATAGATCACGCTGAGCAGGATCACGCCCAGCGACACGGCGACCAGAATGCGCGCGGCGGCATGGCGCAACGACTGCAGCGAATTGGCACCGTAAACGCCGACCGCGACCATCGCCACTTCCAGGCTCGCGGCGAAACTCAGCAATTGCGGGATGCGGGTATGGATCGGCTCGACCTTCATGCCGATCTGATCGGCGCGATAGACCCAGCCGAATTCCGCCGCTGCGATCAGCAGGACGATGTCGAACAGCCCGAGCAATAGCACGGCGTGGGGCACATAATGCTTGAACAGCCTGATCATGTTCGTCTCGCTCTTCGCCCGCGTGCTGTAAATTTTTCCGACATGTGGAAGTCGCTGTCGCAGAAATTGACAAACAAACCTTGAAGAGGGGCAAACCTTGAAGAGGGGCAAACCTTGAACAGCCCGGATCGTTCTTGATCGAGAGCAGTTCCGCAATCGGGCATCGTCGCCTACAGACGGGCCAACAGGAGGATTCTCTATGCCGCTTTCCCGACCGATCGTTCCCGTCATTCTATCGGGTGGATCGGGCACGCGGTTATGGCCGATGTCGCGGCCCGAACGGCCCAAGCAGATGCTGGCGCTGACGGCCGAGGAGACGATGTTGCAACTGACGGCGACGCGTGCGACCGGCGAGCGGTTCGCTGCACCGATCGTCGTCGCCAATGCGCGCCATGCCGATATGATCGACGAACAGCTCGGCGCGATCGAGGCGGGGGCGCAGGCGGTGATTCTGGAGCCGGCCGGTCGCAACACCGCGCCGGCGATCGCGCTGGCCGCGATTGCCGCCGGCGGCGGTCCGGACGTGTTGCTGGTGATGCCGTCCGATCACGTGATCGATGACGTTCCCGCATTCCATGCCGCGATTCACGCCGCGATGCCGATGGTCGAGGACGGCTGGCTGGTGACGTTCGGCATCGCGCCGGACGCGCCGGAGACCGGCTATGGCTATATTCAGGTCGGCGAAGAGATCGCGCCCGGCGTCAACCGCGTAGTGCGCTTCGTCGAGAAGCCGCCGCGCGACAAGGCCGAGGCGATGGTCGCGGGCGGCGATCATGCCTGGAACGGCGGTATCTTCCTGTTCCGCGCCGATGCCTATCTCGGTGCGCTCGCGCTGCATGGGCCTGAAATGCTGACGGCATGCGAGGCGGCGATGGCCAAGGCGCGACACGAGGGGCGGCGGGTCTTCCCCGACGCCGAGGCCTTCGCCAGTTCGCCTTCGGACTCGATCGATTATGCCGTGATGGAAAAGGCGAGCCAGGTCGCAGTGGTGCCGGTTAGCATGGGCTGGAGCGATCTCGGCAGCTGGGATGCGCTCCACGCGATCAGCGCGCGCGACGACAATGGCAACGCGCATCGCGGTGACGTGATCGCGATCGATACGGTCAATTGCCTCGTCCGCAGCGACGGCGTGCGCATCGCGATGGTCGGCGTAGAGGATCTGATCGTCGTGGCGAGCGGCAACGATTTGCTGATCCTGCCGCGCGGCCGCAGTCAGGATGTCAAGAAACTGATCGAGGCGATGAAGGACACGTAAAATCCTCCGCCGTTCATGAAATGCGGCGTACTTGCTTTTATTACAGTTGTTCTTCATCTTTCGGATGGCGATTGCGTTCTCGTAGGCGCTGCGCGTTGATTTTTGCGCGGCGGTCGAACACCTGGGTTGTGGGGACGCACGATGCTTAGTCGAATGCGCATTCTGATCGTCGAGGACGAGCCGATGACCGGCATGGACCTTGCCCATCACATCGAAAGCTTGAACGGTACGGTCATCGGCCCGTTCGGTTCGGTCGCCGAGGCGATGGAGACGTTGATCGACACGGTGGTCGATGGCGCGGTACTCGACGGGCAGTTGATCGATCGCGACGTCACGCCGGTCGCCCGCTATCTGTTCGACGCCAACACGCCGTTCGTGATGTTTACCGGCAACCAATTGCCGGACGAGATGCTGCTCGACGATCGCGACATTCCGGTACTGAGCAAGCCGGCCTCGCCCGCAATGGTATTGCAGCGCCTGATCAGCGAAATGTCGATCCGCCGCACGAGCGACATGGACAAATACGAACAGGTCAAGGTGATGCTCGACGCCTCGATCGCGCTGATGGACAAGATTGGCGATGGCCTGATCGGCGCGCACCTCGCACTTCCGCTGGAATTGATCGAGGATCGGTTGAACAGAGTGGGGCAAGCGGCTTGACCGGCCAAGCCAGCTGACGTCTTCATGCGTTTTCCGGGAAGGGCTGGGGCCTCATCGTGACGATCGATGTGACACCGCATCGTGCTCGATTGACTCCAGATAACTAGATATATAACCCTGCATACATGCAGAACGATATCGTCAAGGAACTTGGCTTTCTCTTCCTCGGCAGTCGCCTCAAGCGGCTGGCCGAACGCATGCAATCCGATGTCGCGCGCATCGCCGAGCGCGCCGGGCTGCCGATCCAGCCGGGCCAATATCCCTTGCTTGCAGCCCTCGACCGGCGCGGTCCGATGACGGTCGGTGAGATGGTCGATGTGCTGGGCGTCAGCCAGCCAGCGGTGACGCGCAGCCTGCCGCGCCTGATCGAACTGGGCCTGATCGAGACCAATCGCGCGCATCGCGACCAGCGCCACAAGACACTGTCGCTGACGGACGCGGGCAAGGCGGCGATGGCGCGATCCAAGCATGACGTGTGGGCCAAGGTTGAGGCGGCGGTGAGCGAGATGTGCGACGGGATGGATGGGCCGCTGCTAGACCAAGTCGCGGCACTCGAAAACGCGCTGGCGCTGACGCCGCTGGAAAAGCGTGCTCTGGACGGGCCGGCGAGCGGCCTCACTATCCGGGAATTCTCCGACGAGCTGGCGCAGGATTTCCACGACATCAACGCACAATGGATCGCGGCGATGTTCCGCCTCGAACGGACCGATCGCGACGTGCTGGATAATCCGCGTGCCAGGATCGTCGATCCCGGCGGGGTGATCCTGTTCGCGGAGACCCGCGATCTCGGCATCGTCGGCACCTGCGCATTGCAGAAGACCGGCGAGGGCCAGTTCGAACTGACCAAGATGGGCGTGCTGGAATCGGCACGCGGGCGCAAGGTCGGCGAATTCCTGCTCACCGCGATGCTGCGCCGGGCGAAGGCGATGGAGATCGACCGGCTCTACCTGCTCACCAATTCGGCCTGCGCGCCGGCGATCCATCTTTATGAAAAGCGGGGCTTCGTCCACGACACCGGGATCATGCGCGATTTCGGTGCGCGCTATGAGCGGTGCGACGTGGCGATGCTGTACCGGGAATAGCCCCGCTTCAGTCCGCGAACAAAAGAACCGGCGTTTCCAGATACTTCCTCAACGCCTGAACGTAGCTCGCCGCATCCCAGCCATCGACCACACGGTGATCGCAGCTGATCGACAGGTTCATCAGCTTCGCCCGCACGATGTCGTCGCCCCGGAACACCGGCCGTTCGACGATCTTGTTCGGGCCGATGATCGCCACTTCCGGCCGGTTGATCACCGGCGTCGTCGCGATTCCGCCGAGCGGCCCGAGCGAGGTGATCGTCAGCGTCGAACCGCTCAGTTCGGCCGAGGTCGCCTTGCCGGTACGCGCCGCCTCGGCCAAGCGGCCGATCTCGGTGGCGAGCTGCCATACGTTGCGATCCTGCGCGTCGCGGATCACTGGCACCATCAGCCCGGCATCGGTCTGCGTCGCCATGCCGAGATGCACTGCGCCAAAACGGGTTACGACGCCAGCTTCGTCGTCGTAACGTGCGTTGATCATTGGAAAATCCGGGATCGCCTTGCAGATCGCTACGATCATCAGCGGCAACATCGTCAATTTCGGCCGTCCGCCGCGATTGGCGTTCAGGTCCGCACGCATATCCTCCAGCGCGGTGACGTCGATTTCCTCGACATAGGTGAAATGCGGGATCGCGCGCTTCGATGCGGCCATGTTCTCGGCGATGCGACGGCGCATGCCGATGACCTTGATCGGCACGTCGGCACGCGCGTTGCTGGCATGCGGGCGCTGATAGCCCTGGCCGCTACCGTAGCGGAGATAGGCGTCGAGATCGGCATGGCGGACGCGATCGGTTTCAGTTTTTACCTGCGCCAGATCAATCCCGAGGTCCGCCGCGCGTGCGCGCACGGCGGGGGAGGCGAGGGCGTGGGATTTAGAGGATGCCCCCTCTTCCGTTCGTCCTGAGCTTGTCGAAGGATGTGTTTCGGGCGCTACGCTTGGGGCAGGTGCTTTGACAGGCTCAGCACGAACGGGGGACGGGGGAACGATGTCCAACCCCGGATTCTCCGCCTCGTATTGGTCCGCCACCTCTTCCTGCGCGCCGCTTGCAGGCACCGCCCTCACCTCGGTCGTCACCGGCCCGAGCGCGGGCGCTTCTTCGGCTGACACATCGCCTTCCGTCTCGATCACCACCAACGCCGCGCCGATCGACACCTGGTCGCCGACCTCGCCGGCCAGTTCGATCACGATCCCCGAGACAGGCGATTCCATCTCGACCGTGGCCTTGTCGGTCATCATGTCGGCGATCTGCTGGTCTTCCTCGATCCGGTCGCCGACCGCCACGTGCCACGCGACGATCTCGGCTTCGGAAATGCCTTCGCCGATGTCCGGCAGCTTGAACGTAAAGCGGGCCATTGGATTAGTCCTTCATCACTTTTTTCAGGGCCTCGCCGATGCGGACGGGGCCGGGGAAATATGCCCATTCCAGGCTGTGCGGGTACGGCGTGTCGAAGCCGGTGACACGCTCGATCGGTGCCTCCAGATGATAGAAGCAGCGTTCCTGCACGATCGCCGACAGCTCCGCGCCGAAGCCCGAGGTGCGCGTCGCTTCGTGCACGATCATGCAGCGCCCGGTCTTCTTCACCGATGCCTCGATCGTCTCGATATCGAGCGGCACGAGCGTGCGCAGGTCGATGATCTCGGCGTCGATCCCGGCATCGGCGATCACCGCCTGCGCCACATGCACCATCGTACCGTATGCCAGCACGGTCAGCGCCTCGCCCGTGCGCACCACCTTCGCCTTGCCAAGTTCGATCTTGTAATAGCCGGTCGGCACTTCGCCCGCCGGATGTTTCGACCAGTTCTGCGCCGGCTTGTCCCAATAGCCGTCGAACGGGCCGTTATAGATGCGCTTGGGTTCGAAGAAGATCGTCGGATCGTTATCCTCGATCGCCGCGATCAGCAGGCCCTTGGCGTCGTATGGCGTGGAGGGGATCACCGTCTTCACGCCCGACACATGGGTGAAGATGCCCTCCGGCGACTGGCTGTGCGTCTGCCCGCCGAAGATGCCGCCGCCGAACGGCGACCGCACCGTCATCGGCGCGATGAACTCGCCGGCCGAGCGATAGCGCAGCCGCGCCGCTTCCGACACGAGCTGGTCGAGCGCGGGATAGATGTAATCGGCGAACTGGATTTCCGGCACCGGGCGCAGGCCGTAAGCCCCCATGCCGACCGCGACGCCGATGATGCCGCATTCGGTGATCGGCGTATCGAACACGCGCTGCTTGCCGTATTTCGCTTGCAGCCCGGCGGTGGCGCGGAACACGCCGCCGAAATAGCCGACATCCTCGCCCATCACGATCACGTCGGGATCGCGCGCCATCATGATGTCCATGGCGGAATTGATCGCCTGGATCATGTTCATGCGGGTGGTTTCGCCATCGGCGGCGGTGTTGGGGTCATCCCCCGGCGCGAGGTCGGTTTGAATCACATCGCTCACAACACAAACTCCGTCACCCCAGCGAAGGCTGGGGTCTCGTGGCGCACGGGCGCGCTCTGCAACGGGGATACCCCAGCCTTCGCTGGGGTGAGGAAGGGGGCCGGGGTGACGATAGGATCGAGGACGCTCATGCCTTGCGCGCCCACGGACGGCCCGACGCCGTCTCTTCCGCCAGCATCTGCGCCTGTTGTTCCTTCAGATGCCAGGGCAGTTCTTCGAACACACCTTCGAACAATGTGTCGAGCGGCTGGTGCAGGCCGTGGCCGAGGATGCCGTTCTTCTCGGCCTCCTTTTGCGCGCGCTTCACCTCTTCGGCGAGGTCCTTGTCCTGCGCGGCATGGCGTTCCTCGTCCCATTCGCCGATCGCGATCAGATGATCTTTCAGCCGCCGGATCGGATCACCGAGTGGCCACGCATTCGGTTCGCCCTCCGATCGGTACTGGCCGGGATCGTCAGAGGTGGAATGCCCCTCGGCACGATAGGTGAAATGCTCGATCAGCGTCGGCCCCTGATTGGTCCGCGCGCGTTCGGCGGCCCAGGCGGTGGCGGCATAGACGGCGAGCGCATCGTTGCCGTCCACACGCAGTCCGGCAATGCCATAGCCGACCGCACGCGCCGCGAAAGTGGTCGATTCCGCACCGGCGAACCCGGAGAAGGACGAGATCGCCCATTGGTTGTTGACGACATTGAAGATCACCGGCGCGCGGTACACGCTGGCGAAGGTGCAGGCGGAGTGAAAATCGCCCTCCGCCGTGGAGCCTTCGCCGCACCACGTCGCGGCGATGCGCGTGTCGCCCTTAGCGGCGCTGGCCATCGCCCAGCCGACCGCTTGCGGATATTGCGTCGCGAGGTTGCCCGAGATCGAGAAGAACCCCGCCTCGCGCACCGAATACATGATCGGCAGCTGCTTGCCCTGCAGGCGATCCTTCGTATTCGAATAGATCTGGTTCATCATGTCGACCATCGACCAGCCGCGCGCGATCAGCAGGCCCTGCTGGCGATAGGACGGGAAGCACATGTCCTCGTAATCCAGCGCATAGGCGGCCGACACCGCGACCGCCTCTTCGCCGGTGCACTTCATGTAGAAGCTGGTCTTGCCCTGGCGCTGCGCGCGGAACATGCGTTCGTCGAACGCCCGGACCAGCGCCATGCTGCGCAACATGGCGCGCATCGTATCGGGCGACAGGCGCGGGTTCCACGGGCCGACGGCTTGGTGATCGTCGTCCAGAACGCGGACAAGTTCGTAGGCAAGATCGATGAACGTCTCGGCCTTGTCGGCGGTGTCGGGACGGCGCGTCTCGCCGGCCGGGGGCAGGCGAACCGAGGTGAAGTCAACCGCATCGCCGGGCCGGAACTTGGGTTCGGGCACGTAGAGCGATAGCGGCTGCAGATTGGCGCGGCGATCGTCGCTTGCCATGGTGTCTCCAATTTTGTCCCGAATCCTTGATCGCGTTGAAACGCACGGACTCGGTGTTTCGAGCCTTGTTATAAAATTTCAACGGCGATGGCGAGGGGGGCTTTTCGGCGGGGCGGAAAATCGGATGTGCGGATCTGCACGTTTCGTTAACCAATCGGTCGCATCATGGCCGCGTCAGCAAAGGACGCAACCGATGTATATGGCTCCGATCACTGCCGCCAAAGCCCCCGTTTCCACCACGGCCCAGCGTGTGACCGGGCTGATCGTGCTGCCGATCTCGGCGGTCGTCATGGTGCCGTTTCTGGCTGGATACGCCGTTTATGCGGTGGCCGCGCTTGGCGTGCGCGGGCTGATCAAGGCACCGCGAGCGCTGCTCCAAATGGTCGATTATGCCGGGCAGGTCGCGCTGGGGCGCTGAGTTCCGTTCGCTATAGATTATGTTGACGCCTAAGATCCCATCATTCATCCCCGGGTTTTTTGGAGATGATGGTTATGTCAGCAATTAAAAAAGTGTTGGGAGTTGTATTTTATACTCTGAGTATGACG
Organism: Parasphingomonas caseinilytica; assembly: GCF_036663755.1. Classification (NCBI taxonomy): domain Bacteria; kingdom Pseudomonadati; phylum Pseudomonadota; class Alphaproteobacteria; order Sphingomonadales; family Sphingomonadaceae; genus Parasphingomonas; species Parasphingomonas caseinilytica. The sequence continues at coordinate 33,882 of NZ_JAXOJL010000003.1, read as the reverse complement.
ACGATTGCTGTAGAGGCCCAAGCTCAAACTTCTATTAATATAGAAGCGGTGCCGACGGGCTGGCGTTTGCAAAATTAAATAAATGATTCGCTGATGGTGTATTATGCAGGATCCGCTTGTAACGCAGGCAACATCGTCATGTCGGCCAGTGCATCAAAAGATGATAAAAATAGATTTTGGTCTATGGTAATGACGGCCAAGTTAAGTTCGAAGGTGGTAGGAATATATTACACTGATGATGGTGCAAATAACTGCGTAATCACGTCTTTTTACATGCCGTAATATACTTATTCGAACCTGCCGGGCTTGTTTTTCAAAAATGACGGTCATTGACTGTCACTACTTGCTCGATCGTGCCGAAGATCGGGTGGTGCTTGTCGTCCTCCGCCCAGATGCGGATCGTATCGCCGGCCTTCAGGAACGGCGTTACCGCCTTGCCACCGGTGATCGTTTCCACCGTGCGCACTTCCGCCAGGCACGAATAGCCCACGCCGCCCTCGGCAATGGATTTGCCCGGCCCGCCATCTGCACCGCGATTCGAGACCGTGCCCGATCCGACGATCGTCCCCGCGCCCAGCTTTCGCGTCTTCGCGGCGTGCGCGATCAGCGTGCCGAAATCGAACGTCATGTCCTCGCCCGCCTCGGCGCGGCCGAAGGCCTGGCCGTTGAGATCGACCATCAGCTTGCGGTGCAGCTTCCCATCCTGCCACCAGTCACCCAGCGCATCGGGCGTTACGAAGACGGGTGAAAAGGCGCTGGCCGGCTTGGACTGGAAGAAGCCGAAGCCCTTGGCGAGTTCACCGGGGATAAGGTTGCGCAGCGACACGTCGTTGGTCAGGCCGACCAACCGCACCGCCTCCAGCGCCTGTTCGCGAGTCGCGCCGAGCGGCACGTCGCCGGTGACGACCACCACTTCGGCCTCGAGGTCGCAGCCCCAGCTTTCGTCGGCGAGCGGGATCGGATCGCGCGGCCCGAGGAACCCGTCGCTGCCGCCCTGATACATCAGCGGATCGTGCCAGAACGTCTCGGGCATCTCCGCCGCACGCGCCTGACGCACGAGCGCGACATGGTTCACATAGGCGGAGCCGTCGGCCCATTGATAGGCGCGGGGCAGGGGGGCGGCGGCGTCGTGTTCGTGGAAGCGTTCCAGCGGGATCGCGCTGTTGCGCACGTCGGTCGCCAGCACGATCAGGTCGGGCAGCAGCCGATCCCAATCGTCGAGCGCCGCCTGAAGGGTCGGCGCGATATGTCCGGCATCGGCGTACCAGGCGAGATCGTCCGAGACGACGACGAGTTTGCCGTCGCGCCCGCTCTTGAGGCTGGCCAGTTTCATGCGCTCTCCTTCTCTTTGGCCAAAGCATACCCCGCTCACCGGCGGTGTCGAGCGCGGTCGAGCGACAAAATCATATGACGGCCAGATTGATTGCGCTGATGGTGGCTTGACGTTCGCGTAAAGTCGAAGCAAACCAACCAAAATCAGTTGCAAGAGAGGACTTATTCATGTCGTCGCTCGACACCGTGCCCGGACGCTTCGCTTATACCGAGGATCACGAGGCGTTTCGCCAGACGGTCCGGTCCTTCTTGCAGAAAGAAGGCGTCCCGCACGTCAACACATGGGAAGAGAACCGCCTCGTCCCCAAGGATTTCTGGCGCAAGGCCGGCGAGATCGGGATGCTCTGCCCGACCGTGCCGGAGGCATATGGCGGGCTGGGCCTCGATTTCGGGTATAATGCGATCGTCGACGAAGAGATGTCGTACAACGGCGTGCCGGCCGGCTTTTCGCTGCAATCCGACATCGTTTCCGGCTATATCGAGCATTACGGCTCCGAGGAGCAGAAGGCCGAATGGCTGCCCAAGATGGTCTCGGGCGAGGTCATCACCGCCATCGCGATGACCGAGCCGGGCACCGGCAGCGACCTTCAGGCGATCCGCACGACCGCGAAGAAGGACGGCAACCATTACGTCATCAATGGCAGCAAGACCTACATCACCAACGGCCAGAATACCGATCTGACGCTGGTCGTCGCCAAGACCGACCCGACCGCCGTGCCGGCCTGGAAGGGCATGTCGATCATTCTGGTCGAGAGCGATCGGGATGGCTTCAAGAAGGGCCGCAAGCTCGACAAGATCGGTCAGGACGCCGCCGACACGTCGGAACTGTTCTTCGAGGACGTGCGCGTGCCGATCACCAATTGCCTGGGCGAGGAGGGCAAGGGGTTCATCTACCTGATGAGCCAGTTGCCGCAGGAGCGGCTGTCGATCGCGGTGTCGGTGATGGCGTCGAGCCAGAAGGCGTTCGACGAGACGGTCGAATTCACCAAGACGCGCAAGGCGTTCGCGGGCATGGTATTCGACTTCCAGAACACGCGCTTCGTGCTCGCCGACATCAAGTCCAAGCTGCAGGTCGGCTGGGCGCATCTCGATTGGGCGATCACCCGCCATCTGAAGGGCGAACTGACCAACGAGGAGGGCGCTGCCGCCAAATTGTGGCACACCGATCTGCAGTGGGAAATCATGGACAAGTGCCTGCAACTCCATGGCGGCGCAGGCTATATGAACGAATATCCGATTGCCCGCGCGTGGCGTGCGGCGCGCGTGACGCGCATTTTCGGCGGAACCAACGAAATCATGAAGGAATTGATCGGGCGTAGCCTGTGAACGAAGGCGGCGGCGCTCCATCCCCGGTGCCGCCGCCCTCGGTTTAGCGCCATCGGCGATGGATGCCGACTGCGGCTCATCGCATCTTACCTTGCATCGACGCATTCGTGACGGCATTATGAACGCCTGATGAAACTTGCTCCGCCCGATGGCTCCCGAGACAGGCGGATAGAAGATCCAACCAATCTCTGGCTGATTCACCCCTGCTCGCGTTTGTTGTTGCCGCTGGCGCTCAAGGCCGGAATTTCGGCCAATGCGGTTTCATGCGCGGGCCTGTTATTGGGTATCGGCGCGGCGTTCGCTTATGCGCATTGGACCAATCCCTTCGCCGTCGCGATCGGCCTGTTGCTGTCGATCGGCTGGCTGATCGCCGACGGGCTGGACGGCATGGTCGCGCGCGCCACGCGCACCGCATCCGCGTTCGGACGATTGCTCGACGGCATCGTCGATCACGGCGTCTTCATCCTGATCTACGTCGTCATCGCCACATCGATCGGCACGCTCGAAGGCTGGGTGCTCGCGGTGACGGCGGGTGCCGCGCATATCGGCCAGGCCAGCCTGTTCGAGGGCGAGCGCGCGCGCTTCCACCGCCGGGCCAAGGGCGATTGGGGTACGACCCCGCCGGCGCGCACCGGCGGACTGCTCGAAAAGCTCTACGACGATATCTCGCGCGGGGTGGACCGTGCCGCGGATCCGTTCGATCGCGCGCTGCGGGACAGTCGCGATCCGCAGCGTTTCGGGCGCGAATATGCGGCCCGCGCGGTCGCCCCGATGAAGGTGATGGCGCTGGAAAGCGCCAATATGCGCGTATTGGCGATCTTCATCGCGTGCATGGCGGGCAATCCGCGCCTGTTCTGGTGGTTCGAGATCGTGCCGCTGACCCTCTTGATCATTGCCACCCTTGTCTGGCATCGGCGCGTGGAAGCCGCCCTGTTGCATCCGGGCGGCGCGACATCCGTAAATACATGACCGTTTCGGGCGCAACGCGCGCCATTTCACACCACATCATTTGAGAATCGAAGGGCCCCTCCAACCATGAACACCATCAACGTCGCGGTGATCGGCATCGGCAATTGCGCCAGCTCGCTCATCCAGGGCCTGGCTTATTACCATAAGGGCCAGAACGACCATGTCGGCCTGATGCATTGGGACCTGGGCGGCTACAAGCCGAGCGACATCAAGGTCGTCGCGGCATGGGACGTGGATGCGCGCAAGGTGGGCGTGGACGTGGCCGAGGCGATCTTCGCCAAGCCGAACTGCACCGCAGTGTTCTGCGCCGACGTGCCGACGAGCGGCGTGACGGTCGCGATGGGCAACGTGCTGGACGGCGTCGCCGAGCATATGGCCGATTACAAGGACGACCGCACGTTCATCGTCTCCGATGCCGCGCAGCCGAGCAAGGACGAGGTCGTCAAGGCGTTGCGCGACAGTGGCGCGCATGTACTGATGAACTACCTGCCGGTCGGCAGCCAGAAGGCGACCGAATTCTACGCCGAATGCGCGATCGAGGCCGGCGTCGCCTTCGTCAACAACATCCCCGTGTTCATCGCCAGCGATGAGGTTTGGGCCAAGAAGTTCACCGATGCCGGCGTGCCGATCGTGGGTGATGACATCAAGGCGCAACTCGGCGCGACGATCGTCCATCGCGTGCTGACCGACCTGTTCGCCAAGCGTGGCGTGAAGCTGGAGCGGACGTACCAGCTCAACACTGGTGGCAATACCGACTTCCTGAACATGTCTAACCACCGCCGCCTGGAATCGAAGAAGATCTCCAAGACCGAAGCGGTGCAGTCGGTCGCGGCCGAGCGCCTGACCGACGACAACGTGCATATCGGCCCGTCGGATTACGTGCCTTGGCAGAACGACAACAAGGTCTGCTTCCTGCGCATGGAAGGCACCATGTTCGGCGGCGTGCCGATGAACCTGGAAATGCGCCTCTCGGTCGAGGACAGCCCGAATTCGGCCGGCGTCGCGATCGACATGATCCGGTGCGCGAAACTCGCCAGCGATCGTGGACTCGCCGGTCCGGTGCATCCGGCATCCGCCTATTTCTGCAAGCACCCTCCGATCCAGATGACGGACGATCTGGCGCAGATCGCGGTCGAAGACTTCATCGCCGCCGCCGCCTGACCGTGGCAAAGATCGACACGGCGGTCCTGCTCGCGGCGGGGGCGGGAACGCGCCTGCGCGAGGCCGCCGAGTCGAAGCCGTTGTGCGAGGTCGCGGGCAAGCCGCTGATCGATCACGCGATCGAACGGCTGGCGCGCGCCGGGATCACGCGGGTGATCGTCACCACCGGATACCGCGCCGAGGCGATCGAGGCGCATCTGGCCGCGCGCGACTGGCCGGTCTCGGTCGAAACCGCGCGCACCGCCGACTGGCGGCAACCCAACGGCGTGTCGGCGCTGGCCGCCGCGCCGCTCCTGGCCGGCGCGGAGACGTTGCTAGCGATGTGCGATCATCTGGTCGAACCGGCGCTATATGCGCGGATGGCGGCGGCCGGCGCGGGTGCGGGATTGCGGCTGGGCATCGACCGTCGGCTCGGGCATCCGTGGGTCGATCCGCTCGACGTTACGTTTGTGGCGACCGACGGCGAATATATCACCGCGATCGGCAAGGAGATGGCGCCGCACGATTGCTACGACACCGGGGTGTTCGCGGTCGGGCCGGCCTTTTTCGCCGCGCTGGAGGGGCTGGACGCGCCCTCGATCACCGAAGCGGTGCGCGCGTTGATCGCACGGGGTGCGGCGCTGACGGTGGATTGCAGCGATCTCGACTGGATTGATGTCGACGATCCCAAGGCGTTGGCGGCGGCGAACGCGTGGGCCGGAGCATCAGTAGGCTGATTTGGCCTCTGCGCCGAACCAACTTACTCAGCGATGACGTTGAGCCTTCGCGGGCTCAATGCGGTGCCACTGCTTTAAACGCCTCGCGCAGCAGGGAATTTCTCACCGGCTTGGCCAGGATGGGCGAAGCTGGGGGACACGGGATGCACGCCGCCGGCGTTGCGGTGATGAAGATCACGGGCAAGGGGCCCAGTTCGTCGAAGATATCGGCGACGGCATCAGGGCCGGTGCCTTCGCGCAACATCACGTCGGAGGTGATCACGTCGGGGCGGCGCAATCGGGCGGCAATTATGGCATCCGCCTGTGTCTCGGCGAAGTCGAAGCTGGTCGCGCCGGCATCCATTAGGACATCCTGTAGATCGAGCGCGATCAACGCCTCGTCTTCGATGATAAGCACATGACACATCGGAGAACACCTTCAACATGGATCAAACATCCGGCAGCAACAATCGGGCCCGGATTTGCGAACTTATTTTCGCAGGCCGTTGACACCTTGGCGGTAGTGCCGGATTTCTCCCGGGCCGGATGCGACACGCAGTGGCGCGAAAAACAGAACAACAGGGGTGAGCATGGCAATCGGGTTTCGGGCGAGCGGCTGGTCGTTTCGTATGGCGGGCGCTGCGGCGGCTTTGTCTCTGCTCTCCGCCTGCGCGACGGACGGCAAGGCGGAAGGCCCCAAAAGCGCCAGTTCGGGCAAACAACCCGGCCCCGGGATGGGCAAGGGATATGCGCACGATCCGTTCCCCTCGACGTACAAGGCCTATCCCGGCGTTCCGACGCTGCTGACCAACGTCACGGTGTTCGATGGCGAGGGCGGCAGCATAACCGGCGGATCGGTGCTGTTCGCCGATGGCAAGATCGTCGCGGTCGGGCAGAACCTCACCGCGCCCGCCGGTGCGAAGGTGATCGACGGCACCGGCAAGGTGGTGACGCCTGGCATCATCGATATCCACAGCCATCTCGGCGATTATCCCTCGCCCGGCGTGCAGGCCAATTCGGACGGCAACGAGGCGACGTCCCCCACCACGCCCGACGTCTGGGCCGAACACAGCATCTGGCCGCAGGACCCCGGCTTCAGCCGCGCGCTCGTCAATGGCGGCGTCACCACGCTGGAGATCCTGCCCGGTTCCGCGAACCTGATGGGCGGCCGATCGGTCGTGATCAAGAACGTCTATGCCCGCACCGAACAGGGCATGAAATTCCCCGGCGCGCCGTACGGCCTGAAGATGGCGTGCGGCGAGAATCCCAAGCGCGTCTATGGCGGCAAGGGCCGCGAACCTTCGACCCGGATGGGCAACGTGGCGGTCAATCGCCAGACCTGGGCCAAGGCGGTCGAATACAAGCGCAAATGGGATAAGTTCGAGAAGGACGGCGGCGAAGCGCCCGGCCGCGACATCGGGATGGACACGTTGCGCGGCGTGCTTTCCGGCGAAATCCTCGTCCAGAACCATTGCTACCGCGCCGACGAAATGGCCATCGTGCTCGATATGGCCAAGGAATTCGGCTATCATGTCGGCGCGTTCCACCACGCGGTCGAGGCGTACAAGATCGGCGATCTGCTCAAGGCCAATGGCACCTGCGCGGCAGTGTGGGCCGATTGGTGGGGCTTCAAGATGGAAAGCTACGACGCGATCAGCGAGAACCTCGCATTGCTGCAGAATGCCGGGGCCTGCGCGATGATCCATAGCGATGACGAGAACGGCATCCAGCGCCTGAACCAGGAAGTCGCCAAAGCGCTCGCTGCCGGGCGGCGTGCGGGCATCCAGATTTCGGATGCGACGGCGTGGGAATGGCTGACGATCAATCCGGCCAAGGCATTGGGCATCGCCGACAAGACCGGCAGCCTGAAGCCCGGCAAGATGGCCGATGTCGTGTTGTGGAACGGCAATCCGTTCAGCGTCTATTCGCGCCCCGAAAAGGTCTGGATCGACGGGGCGATGCTCTACGATGCCGACAATCCGAAACTGAGGCCGGTATCCGATTTCGAACTCGGCCAGCCCGGCGCGGGAGACACCAAGTGAAGCGCCTCCTGCTGCTCAGCGCCGCCTCGTTTTTCGCAACTCCCGTTGCCGCGCAATCGGTTGCGATCGTCAATGCCAAGCTCGTGATCGGCGACGGCTCCGCGCCGATCGACGGCGGCACCGTCGTGATCCGCGACGGCAAGGTCGTCGCCGCGGGCAAGGGCGTCACGGTGCCCGCCAATGCCGAAACGGTCGATGCCGGCGGGCGTTTCGTGACGCCGGGCATCGTCGCCGGCTTCACCCGCATGGGCATCGTCGAGGTCGACGGGGTCGAACAGACCAACGACTCCGGCGCGGACAAGAGCCCGTTCCATGCCGCGATCGATATCGCGTCGGCGGTGAACCCCAGGACCAGTTCGATCCCGCTCAATCGCGCGGAAGGCATTACGCGCGCGATCGTCGCGCCCGACAACAACGGTTCGATCTTCGCCGGCATGGGAGCGGTGATCGATCTCGGCGCGGATGCGGATGCGGTGACGAAGCCGCGCGCGTTCCAGTTCATGGAATATGGCGAGAGCGGCGCACGCGCGGCGGGCGGCAGCCGCCCGGCGGCGATCGCGCAGTTCCGCAACGCGCTGGCGCAGGTGCGCGATTATTCGCGTAATCCCAACGGCTATAGCGATGTCGGCAAGGAAGCATTGCTGACCCGCGCCGATGCCGAGGCGCTGGTGCCGGTCTTGGCGGGGCGCATGCCGTTGCTGGTGCATGTCGAGCGCGCGTCGGACATCCTCGCCCTGATCGATCTGAAGCGCGATTTTCCCGCGCTGAAGCTGGTGTTCGTCGGCGCGGCGGAGGGCTGGACCGTGGCGTCGCAGATCGCTGCGGCACGCATTCCGGTGATCGCCAGCGCGCTAATCGACCTGCCCGCATCGTTCGAACAGCTTGCCTCGACCCAATCGAACGTCGGCCGGATGAAGGCGGCGGGCGTCGTGGTCGGCATCGGCATGATCAACGACAACGAGGCGCGGCAGGCGCGGCTCGAGAAGCAATATGCCGGCAACCTCGTCGCGCTGTCCAAGGTGCCCGGCGCGACCGGGCTCACCTGGGATGCCGCCTTCGCCGCGATCACCTCGGTCACGGCGGACGCGATCGGCATGGGCGGCGAGATCGGCTCCTTGCGGCCCGGCCGGCGCGGCGACGTGGTCATCTGGTCCAACGACCCTCTGGAACTCGATGCGGCGGCGATGACGGTCTATATCGACGGCGTGAAGCAGCCGCTGACCACGCGGCAGGATTTGCTGCGCAACCGGTATATGCGGCCGGAGGAAGGGGCACTGCCCAAGGCGTACGAGCGGTAGACCTTCTTCTCCCCTCCCTGGAAGGGAGGGGCCGGGGGTGGGTCGGCATGGGGAGAGCGCTACGCTTCTTCGAGAGCGACCCACCCCCAACCCCTCCCTTCCAGGTAGGGGAGTTATTCCGGCGGCGATCACAGCCCGCCTTGCCCGCTACGCCCCCGCGCCGTAAAGCCGCGCGCAGATGGACCCGCGCCTCGCCCATATCCGCAACTGGATCTTCGATCTGGACAATACGCTCTATCCGGCGAGCGCGCGGCTGTTCGACAAGATCGATGCCAAGATGGGCGCGTATATCTCCGAACGACTGGGCGTAGATCTGGATGAGGCACGGCGCATCCAGAAGGGCTATTTCCACCACCACGGCACGACGCTGGCGGGCCTGATGGCCGACCATGAGGTAGAGCCGCACGAATTCCTCGCTTATGTCCACGATATCGAGATGGACGTGCTGGAGGAGAACGCGCCGCTGGCCGCCGCGATTGCGAAGCTGCCGGGGCGCAAGATCGTCTTCACCAACGCAGATACGCCCTACGCCACCAAGGTGCTCGGTCGCCTCGGCCTCGGCGAAAGCTTCGAGGCGATCCACGATATCCACGCGATGGACCTTGCCCCCAAGCCGCAGGCATCGGCCTATGCCGGCCTGTGCGCGGCCTTCGATCTCGATCCGAAGCACTCGCTGTTCGCCGAGGACATGGCGCGCAATCTGAAGCCGGCCAAGGCGATCGGCATGACCACCCTGTGGGTCGATAACGGCTCGGAACAGACGCCGGACGAGACGCACGAACACGTCGATTTCATCACGCACGACATCAGCCACTGGCTGAACGCGATATTGGAGGCCTAAAGTTGAGCCAGGCATTGCAGACGACGATCGACGCCGCATGGGACGACCGCGCGAACCTCGGCTTCAACACGATCGGATCGGTCCGCGCGGCGGTCGATGCGGCGCTGGAGCTGCTCGATTCGGGCGAGGCGCGTGTCGCCGCGCCAGACGGGCAGGGTGGGTGGACGGTCAATCAATGGCTGAAGAAAGCCGTGCTGCTCAGCTTCCGCCTCAACGATAACGAGATCATTCCCGGTCCCGGCGCCGCGAACTGGTTCGACAAGGTACCCTCGAAGTTCGAGGGCTGGGGCGAGAACCGCTACCGCGAGGCCGGTTTCCGCAGCGTTCCGGGAAGCATCGTGCGGCGCGGCGCGTATATCGCGAGGGGTGCTGTACTGATGCCGAGCTTCGTCAATATCGGCGGCTATGTCGGCGAGAATTCGATGATCGATGCCTGGGCGACGGTCGGCTCCTGCGCGCAGATCGGCGCGAACGTGCACATCTCCGGCGGGGCGGGGATCGGCGGCGTGCTGGAGCCGCTTCAGGCCGATCCGGTCATCATCGGCGACGGCGCGTTCATCGGTGCGCGCAGCGAAGTGGCGGAGGGCGTGCGCGTCGGCGAGGGCGCGGTGCTGTCGATGGGCGTGTATCTCGGCGCGAGCACCAAAATCGTCGATCGCGAAACCGGCGAAGTGTTCCGCGGCCATGTGCCGCCATATTCGGTGGTCGTGCCCGGCAGCATGGGCGGCGGGGACGGCAAACCCAGCCTGTACTGCGCGGTGATCGTCAAGCGCGTGGACGCCCAGACGCGCAGCAAGACCAGCATCAACGAACTGCTGCGGGATTGATCCGGACGCTCCTGCCGGGGCTGCTCCTGCTGCTCGCGCCCGGCGTTTGCGCCGCGCAGGTGCCGACCGAGGCGGCGACCGTCGTGCGGACCCATCCGCACGATCCCGGCACCTATACCGAGGGCCTGTTCTACCTCGACGGCGCGCTGTTCGAGAGCACCGGCGAGGTCGGGCGATCGGGCATCCGCAAGGTCGATCTCGCCAGCGGCAAGGTCGTGGCGAACGTGACCGTGCCGCCGCCATTCTTCGGTGAGGGCATCGTCGCTTGGCGCGACCAGATCCTCAGCCTCACCTGGCGCGACGGCATCGGGTTCCGCTGGTCGCGCAACGGTTTCCGCAAGCTCTCGACCTTCCGCTATCCGGGTGAAGGCTGGGCGCTGACCTCGAACGGAACGCAGCTGATCATGTCGGACGGGACGGCGGTGTTGCGCTTCCTCGATCCCGCCACCTTCCGCCTGCGCCGGAGGTTGAAGGTGACGGCGGATGGGCATCCGGTCCTCAATCTCAACGAGCTGGAATATGTCGATGGCGAGATCCTCGCCAATGTCTGGCTGACCGATCGCATCGCGCGGATCGATCCGCGCACCGGCCATGTGGTCGGCTGGATCGACCTTTCCGCGCTGCACGCCAAAGCCGGGGTGTACGGCCAGAACCAGGTCGCCAACGGCATCGCCTGGGATGCCGCGCACCGCCGCCTGTTCGTCACCGGCAAGGAATGGCCTTTACTGTTCGAGATCGTACCGCCGAAGCGCAACCAACTGCGCAAACACTGAGTCTCGACATCGCAACACTTGCCGCCTAACCCGCTCGGCAAACCAGAGGGGATTTCCATGACCACCGCCGCCAGCCAGGTTCTCGATCGCGTTCTCGTCCTCGAAATGGTCCGCGTGACCGAGGCGGCAGCGGTCGCCGCATCGAAGCTGGTCGGGCGTGGCGACGAGAAGGCAGCCGATGCCGCGGCGGTCGAGGCGATGCGCGAGGCGCTCAATTCGCTCTACATGGACGGCACCGTGGTGATCGGCGAGGGCGAGCGCGACGAGGCGCCGATGCTCTTCATCGGCGAAAAGGTCGGCTCCGCGATCGGCAAGGGCCCGAAGATCGATATCGCGCTCGATCCGCTGGAGGGCACCACGATCTGCGCCACGGCCGGCCCGAACAGCCTCGCGGTGCTGGCGATCGCCGAGCAGGGCGGCCTGCTCAATGCGCCCGACGTCTATATGGACAAGATCGCGGTCGGCCCGGGCTATCCCGAAGGCATTATCGATCTCGACCGGACGCCGACCGAGAACGTCCGCGCGGTGGCGGCGGCGAAGGGCGTGGAGCCGAGCGAGATCATCGCCTGCGTGCTGGATCGCCCGCGCCACGAGAAACTGATCGCGGAACTGCGCGCGCTGGGCGTCGGCATCATGCTGATCGGCGACGGCGACGTGGCCGGCGTGATCGCGACGACCAACCCGGACACGACGATCGACATCTATATGGGGTCTGGCGGCGCGCCGGAGGGCGTGCTGGCGGCGGCGGCACTGCGTTGCGTCGGCGGGCAGTTCAAGGGCCGCCTGCTGTTCCGCAACGACGATGAGCGCGGTCGCGCGGCAAAGTGGGGCGTGACCGATCTCGACAAGCAATACGATTTGACCGAACTGGCCAAGGGCGACTGCATCTTCGCCGCGACCGGCGTGACCGACGGTTCGCTGCTCGCCGGCGTGAAGCGCAAGGGCGGCACGATGACGACGGAGAGCGTGGTGATGCGCGCGTCGTCGGGCACCGTGCGCTGGGTGAAGGGCGAGCATCGGATTTGACGGGGCGACGACCGGAACCGGCGAAGTTCACACAAGGTCACACGGTACGCGGCCGAATGTGACGGGCGGGACCGGGATATTCGGCGATGTGAAAAAGCCGCGGCGAGCGTAGCGGGTTGGAGGCGTTTAGGACAGCGTGGCGTTCGATGTTGTTGGACGGCGGACATTCGCTATTGTGTACGAAGGAGGCTCGCCAGTGCAGCCTCAACCTCCGTGTAACTGCCATCGAGGATACCATCGCAGGAAAAACATCCGGAGATGCGGTCGATGATGAGGGTTATGCATTGCTCGAACGATGCTACTACCCGAACGGAATTCTCAAGGACGAGAGCGCAAGCACCGTCTTCGTGCAATTCTAAGTCGTAGTTGCTGCTCCAGCCGACAGCCGAGCCGATCAGCATCCAGCCGTCGCGCCAGCAGTCGCTATGCAAACTAGAAAAGATGCGGTTCTTATCAATGATCGAGATTGGTTGCTGCTTCTCTGGTTCCAAGCTCCGGGAAAAATCTTCGACAAATCCGAATATGTAAATCTGGTTGTCGAAGAGGCTGGCGCCGTTTGACCACTGAAGAAAGTCCTCGAATTGCATCGGCAGAGGACGTCCGAAGCCTTCTCGCACTCGCCCTAAACCCGAATTGTCGAGCGGGGCATGAAATTTGTGCAAATAGCCGAGGGGTCGGTCATCCGGTAATTTTCGTATGAAGCGGTTCCCGCCGTCTATCTTCAGCGATGTCGCGTCATCGCATCTGAATAAGGATTTTGCGAAAGCTGGTTGCTGCATACTCCTAGAATGCGATGGGCGGTGAGGCAGGTCAAATTGTCCGCAAATGGTGGAAAGCGGACGTTGGCTACAGGTGCGACTGATCTGCTACGAACCGTACAGTGAGCGACCCAGGTGGCCTTCCACCGCCCGCAAAACGTCGTCGCGTTTGTCCTTCGAGGTCTGCGGTATGCACCGTGACGAGTAAGTCAGTCGGAGATGTCCAGCGCATGTCAGGCCTCTCCGATCTCGCAAGCCCCGTGCTGAGGTTGGTGATGAAAAACCAACCGTCATCGCTCCCCCTCTCGGCGTTCACGCGAACGTTGAATTCGTTGCTTTCACCTTCATTGTGGTCAGTCTCGACAAGAGTTGCGCTGTAAGGGGACTGCGCTGACGCGCGAGACCGCCACTCTCGCACAGACTGTTGAGCACAGCCAAGCAGGCACAAGCAGAGGAATGGGACCGTGCAAGTGATCTTCATCTTCTTTACGTATCACGCGTCGGGGAGGTCCGCTATTGGGCGTTAGCGGACGTGGCGAAAGCGGGTTGTCGAGTTCGCGATATCCGAAAATTGCGATTCCATCGAGAATCAGGCTGTCCTAAACGGCCCGAAATCGGCACCTTGTCGTAATGTCCAGCCGTCCGCACCCCGCCGTCGCCCACGATCCGCGCCGCTCGCACAATCATCGCCAGCGCTTCAACATATTCAACATTCGCGGCAACGCGGCTGCCGCATCGACATGGCCGGGCAGTTCGATGGTCTCAACTTTCGCTGGCGCGGCGGCGCTCGTCCTGCTGGCGTTGCCGCTGTCGGAGGTACGTCCCCAAGGCCCGCCGCCGACCACCGCGACGCAATCCCCCTTTACCTTCGAGGAGGTGATGGTGCCGATGCGCGACGGGGCGAAGTTGCAAACCGTCATCCTTCGCCCGCAGGGTGCCAAGGGGCCGCTGCCGATCCTGTTTCAACGCACGCCGTATGGCGTGCCGGCCACCGCGCCTGCCGCGATGCCGAAGAGCTGGAAGACGCTGGCCGATGACGGCTATATCTTCGTGTTCCAGTCGATGCGCGGGCGGTTCAAGTCGGATGGGGTGTTCACCTTCTCGACCGCCGTCCACCCGAAGGATGTGAAGGCGGTGGACGAGGCGACCGATGCCTATGATGCGGTCGACTGGCTGGTGAAGAACGTTAAGCCCAACAACGGCAAGGTCGGGATGTGGGGCGTATCCTATCCCGGTTTTGCCGCCGCCGTGGCGCTGGCCAAGCCGCATCCGGCGCTGAAGGCGGTGTCGCCGCAGGCGGCGTGGAACGATTATTGGCAGAATGACGATCTGCACCGCAACGGCGCGCTGCGCCTGTCCTATGCGACCGACTGGCTCTACAGTTTGCAGGCGGACAAGACGCAGAACAAGGACGTCGCTTACGACACGGTCGATACCTATGAGTGGTTCCTGAAACAGGGGCCGGTCGAAACGATCGACAAGGTTCACTTCAAGGGCGCGTCGCCAATGTTCACGGCGTTGCTCGATCACCCCAATCACGATGCCTTTTATACCGACCAGCGCTGGACAGATGCTCTGGGCAAGACGGTCGTGCCGACGCTGAACGTCGCGGGATTCTGGGATCAGGAGGATCCGCTGGGATCGTGGAAGATCTATTCCAAGCAGCAGGAGAACGATCCCGATCATTTGAGCCTGATGGTCGCCGGGCCATGGGCGCATGGCGGGTGGCAGGGCGATACGACGATGCTCGGACGCGTGCCTTTGGGGGGTAATAGCGGGCAGGATTTCCGCGATACGATCCAGGCACCATTCTTCCGCTACTGGCTGCACGGCACGGGCGAGCGGCCGAATTTCCGCGCGCGGATGTTCGAATCCGGATCGAATTTGTGGAAGAGCTACACCGCGTGGCCGCCAAAGGAGGCGAAGGCGACCGATCTGTATCTGCAGGCGGACGGGTCGCTGTCGTTCACTGCGCCGGTGGGTGAGGCCTGTCGCGACTATGTCTCAGATCCGGCCAATCCGGTGCCGTTCCGCCCGCGCCCGATCTCGGTGACGTATCCGCGCCCCGAATGGCGCTGGTGGGAGGCGGAGGACCAGCGCTTCGTCGATCACCGGCCGGATGTGCTGAGCTATGTCAGCGCACCGTTGAAGGAGAATCTGACGATCGCGGGCAACATTGTCGCGAAGCTGATGGCCTCGACCAGCGGGACGGACAGTGATTTCGTCGTCAAGCTGATCGACGTGCTGCCGGATGATTACGCGCCGTTCGACGCCAAGTCCCCGCTGGGGGCCTATCCGATGCAGTTGAACGGTTACCAATTGCCGATCGCGATGGAGGTGCGGCGGGGCAAGTTCCTCGCCAGCGATACCGTTCCGCAGCCGCTGGTGCCGGGCAAGGTGACCGCGTGGGACGTGCCGCTACGCGATCACGATCACGTCTTCCTGAAGGGTCACCGCATCATGGTGCAGGTGCAATCGAGCTGGTTCCCGGTGATCGACCGTAACCCGCAAACCTTCGTGCCGAACATCGCGCGCGCGAAGGCGACGGATTTCGTGAAAGCGACGCAGAAGGTGTGCGCGGGATCGAAGGTGGTGCTGCCGGTGATCAAATAATATCCCCCTACGGGAAAAGGTTTAGGGTTTCCGCGCCCTTGGCCATCCCTGCAGCGATAGTGCGGCGCAAACTGCCGCAACGGTGAACGTCACCATAATAAATAGTGTTAATTTTTTTTACATAAATGACACAGTTTCTCCGTTTGGGAGTCATTACGCAACGCTAACGGAGTCGCCAGCACCATCTCCCTCAACGGTGCAGGGGAGTCCCACATCATGTTATCTGATCAAGACCGGGACGGCTTGGGCCGTCTCGCAGACCGTCGTCAATTGTTGTTGAGCGCTGCCAGTCTTTCCGTCCTGCCGGTCGGGGCGGCGATGTTATCCGGGTGTAGCGGAAGTTCCGCATCGGACGCCAACCCGCTCGCCACCGCTGAAGACACTCTCGTCCCGCTGGCCACGACCGCCGTTCCCGACGCAACGACCAGCTTCACGCTCGCCGTGTTGCCCGACACGCAATTCTATTCGCGCTACGCGACCACCGACGAGGGTCAGAAATTCCAGACCAAATATGGCAGCGAACCATTTTCGGCGCAGACCAGATGGATTGCCGCCAATGCCGCCGCCTACAACATCCCGTTCGTTATCCATCTGGGCGACGTGGTCGACCAGGTCGGCAGGCCGAATCAATGGCGGATAGCCGATGCGGCAATGAAGCTGCTCGAAAACGCCAAGGTTCCCTATTCGATCCTGGCCGGCAATCATGACGTGCTGACCGATCTGGATTATGCCAATCCTGCCAGCCAGTCGTCGGGCACCGATGCGCAGCGCGCGCTGGCGTCCGAACCCTATCTCCAATGGTTTACAAGGGCGCGCGCAGCCACCCAGGCCACTTTCCGCGAGCGCGATTCAAGCGGCTTCCACGAATATCATGTCTTCCAAGCGTTCGGCATCAGCTTCATGGTCCTGTCGCTCTCATGGCGGATTTCCGATGCGGGCATTGCCTGGGCGCGCAGCGTGATCCGCCGCAATCCGACGCTGCCGGTCATCCTCTCGAACCATCAACTGCTCAACATCAACAAGGATGGATTGAGTCCGCTCGAAACCGAATATGGCAAGATGTTGTGGGAGCGGCTGATCCGCGACAACGACCAGATCTTCATGACGCTCAACGGTCATCATCACGGCGCGTCATGGCTCTCCAAGACCAACGATTTCGGCAACCAGGTCGAGGAAATGGTCGTCGATTACCAGATGGCCTATCAGGGCGGCAACGCGCTGATGCGCCTTTATGAACTGGATTTTTCGGCCAACAAGATCGACGTGCTGTCCTTCTCGCCATGGGTGGTGCAAAAGCCGAAGGCCACGCTCAACCAGTTCGATCGCGCGATCCTGACCGAGAGCAACGAGCGTTTCTCGATCCCGATCAACTTCAAGAAGCGTTTTGCCGGCTTCCTGAAATGGAAACCGACATTGTCCACTACGGGAGCGCCGATCCTGCCGGTCGTCGCATCCAGGCTACTCGAAGGCTATGTCGAGCCGACCGTACCGGTCATGGCACCGCCGCGCGATGCCAACGACTATCCTGTGGTGGCCGACACCTATGCGCATTGGCGCCCCGTGGGCGGCAAGGATGGTCAGATCGTCAATGTCGGTGACATCCTGCCCGATGCCACCGGCCTCTTCCCGATGCGGCGTGTGCCCCTGGTCGCGCCGGCGCAGGTCGGTGACGTCGTCTGGTCCGACGATCGCCATTACCTGCAATCGGCCACGGGCAGCGTCCGCTTTCTCAATAGCGACAAGGTCACCGTGCGGAACAGCAGCTTCTCCACCGATGTCGGTGCCGGGGTCAACAACCGCAGCTTCTGGGACGGTTACACGATCGAGGCGTTCATCAAGGTCGACAAGGATTGGGTCCAGGAAAAGCATCGCTGGGGCAACATCCTGGGGCGTGTCGGCAATCGCGGCAATATCTCCGGCTTTACCGGTGGCGATCGCGAAGCTTCGTCGGTTCTGTTCGCGATTTCCAGCCTGCGCGAAGTGCAGTGGGAGGTCGTGCCGGCGAGCGTCACGACGAATGCGCAGACCAACTGGTCCGGCGAAATCATCCGCGACACTTGGTATCATATCGCCATCGTCTGCGATCCGGCGACCAGAGAAACGACGTTGTATGTCGAGGGTGCCCCGGTGCTGCGCAACGTTTCGAGCGGGGCGATCGGCATGCGTTCGCAGAGCGTCAACAATCCCTGGATCATCGGCGCAAGCTGGTGGAACGGTGGCCGTGTCGATGGTTATTTCGGCCATATCGGCGAGATCCGGCTGGTCGGCCGGCCGCTCGGCCCGGATCAGTGGCTGACCGCACGCCGCAAATAATGAGCTGGGGCAGGGCCAGGCACCCGGCCCCGGTCGCTCGTCATCCTTTCTTCTCCCGGAGTTCCATCATGGTCATCTCACGCAAATTCGCCGTCATACTTGCCACGATCGTCTTTCCCGCTGCGGCGCAGGCCCAGCAGATCCAGGCCGGTGCCGATATCTTCAATGGCACCGGCTATGGCACCAGCTATAAGGGCGTCGGCGGCACCGTTCAGCCGAGCGGCGCGTGGCTTGGCGCGGTCAGGGACGGCGGCTTCGATACGTTCGACAATTTCGGCTTCTACAACAGTGGCGTCGGCACGTTGGCACTCAATCGTCAGGTCGAGTTGCTGAGCGGGAACGTCTATCGCTTCTTCGACACCTTCACCAACACCCAGTCGACGGCGATCACGACGACGGTCAACTTCTTCGGCAATCTGGGATCGGATGGCGACGAACTGATCAGTTACAATGCGGCCGGTCTGATGGTCAGCTGCGAAGATGATGGCGCGGGTGCCTGTATCGACGATGCGGTGATTGCGCTGGTCGCCGGCAATAACGGCTTGGCGAGGCAGAGCATCACGCCCGATCGCTACAATGTCGGCTACACCTTCACGCTTGCGGCCGGGGCAAGCATCAGCTTGCTCAATTATGCGTTTCTCGCACGGGATGTGGACGGGCCGCTCGACAGTGACGTCGCACTCGCAACGACGACTGGGCAGGCGCTGCTTGCCGCGCCGCGGCTCGAAGGACTGACGACCGCGCAGATCGCGAATATCGCCAATTTCGCGGTTTCGGCCGTGCCCGAGCCCTCGACATGGATGATGATGATCCTCGGTTTCGGTCTGGTCGGCGTAACGCTACGTCGTCGCCCTTCGGTCCGCTTCTCGGTCTGAACGCCAGCCGAACAGCCGGTTCACGGCGGTCGCTCTTGGCGTAGCGGCAAACGAAAACCGCAGCCGGAGGAATGCTCCGGCTGCGGTTTTCTATCTGGGCCGGTCGATCAGGTAAAAGTGCGCTTTCACCAGCTGCGGTGCGAGAAAAGTTTCAGGATTTGCGGGCCCGCGCCTCGCGTACCGCTTTCTCCAGTTCCTCCAGCGGCAAGGCGGCGGAGACGACCTTGTCGCCGATGATCCAGCTCGGCGTGCCCGTCATGCCGAGCTGTTGTGCGATCGCGGTGTTGGTGGCGATTTCGGCGTCGGCACGGGCCGCCATGGCGCCGGCCTTGGCCATATCCACGCCTGCGGTCTTGGCGGCGGACTCAAGGGTCATCGAGGTTATCGGGCCGGCGGCGTAAAGCGCGTCGTGGAACGCCTTGAACTTGCCCTGGTCGGCAGCGGCGAGGCTCAGCCGCGCGGCGACACCGCTTTCCGTGCTGAGGATCGGGAATTCGCGGAACACCACGCGCACCTTGGGATCGCGGCGGATCAGTTCCGCGATCGTCGGCAGGCTGGACCGGCAGAAACCGCAATTGTAATCGAAATATTCGACCAAAGTGACGTCGCCGTCGGGATTGCCGGCCCAGGCATCGCCGAACGGCTCGAGGATCGCCTTGCGATTGGCCGCGATCAGCTTGGCCGCGTCGCGCCGTTTCAACCGGTCCATCGCCTCGGGAATGATCTCCGGGTGGGCCAGCACGTAATCGCGCACCACGGTCTCGACGCGCGCCTGATCCGCGCCGGACAGCGAGCCCGGCGCGGCGCGCTCCGCGACCCACATTCCGCCCGCGCCGACCAGCAGCGCAAGCACCGTCACGCCGGCCAGTGCCAGCTGGTTCTTCGTCATGCGTTCGATCACCGGCGTTTCTGCTTGGGGTTGTCGTCCAGGTCGTTCTGCGCGGTCATCGCGATGTCCTGCGCGCGGATCCAGTCCGAGGAGTTGGGCGTGAGGCCGGCCAGCGCGCCGCGCGCGGTATAGGCGGCGAGGCGGGAATTGCCGTTCTGGCTCGCCTGCTCGGCCGTCGCCAGCATCGCACGGGCATTGTCGCCCGTGCGCTCATAGACCGTGCCGAGCTGATACCAGGCGAACGGATTCTGATCGTCGCGCTGCACCGCCTGGCGCAGGATGGTGATGGCCTCGGGGTAGTTCTTCTTGTCGTCGGTCGCGATCAGCGCATGGCCAAAGGTGGTGGCGATCAGCGGCGCATTGTTCGACCGCGCCGTCGCCTCGCGCAGCGGCACCAGCGCCTCGGCCGGCTTGCCCGCCTCGAGCAGGATCTGGCCCTGGATTTCGAGGAAATAGGGATCGTGCGGATCGGCTTTGATCAGCGCCGCCGCCTCGGCATCGGCCTTTTCGGGATAGCCCGATTTGTGGAACGCATAAGCGCGGGCGTAATGCGCGTAGACGCTCTGGTCGGTCTCCGGGAACACGTTGAGCGTGATCTTCGGATCGGCGACATAGCCGCGCAGCTTCGCCTTCACGCGCTTGAAACGTTCCTCCAGCGCGGGATCGAGCTTCGCGTTCCACGACGCGCCGTTCATCAGATCGTTCTTGAGGTTCTCGATCCGCTGGCCGCTGAGCGGATGGCTCTGTGCGAAGGGATCGATGTTCTTCAGGCCATAGGCATATTCCTCGTTCTGCAGCTTGCGGAAGAAGGACAGCATGCCGCGCCCGCTGACGCCCGAGGCGTTGAGATATTTCGCTCCCGCCGCATCCGCGGTCGATTCCTGCACGCGGGTGAAGGCGAGGAATTTGCCCTGCGCCGCTGCCTGGCCCATGCCCATGATCGCCATGCCGGCATCGCCCGCACCAGCGACCGCGGCGGCCAGCCCGACGACCATGCTGAGGATCGAGATGCCGAGCGCCGGCCGGGCGCCGTTATCCTGCAACACGACATGCCCGTCGGCGATATGGCCGAGTTCGTGCGCGATCACGCCCTGCACTTCGTTGGCATTGTCCGCCGCCTGGATCAGGCCCGAATGGACGTAGACCGTTTGGCCGCCGGCGACGAAGGCGTTGATCGAATCGTCGTTGATCAGCACGACCTTGACGTTCGCCGGGGACAGGCCGGCGGCGACGATCAACGGCCGCGACATGTTCGCGAACATCGCCTCCGTCTCGGCATCGCGCAAGATCGATTGCGCAACCGCCGGCTGCGCCCAGAGTAGGATGGAGGCCGCAAGACCCGCGATCCAATTCTTATGTCCTGCGCGTTTCATGCTGCTCATATCGGGGAGTTTCGTGGCGGAGGCAATCGCATCGCGGGCCGGTTTTGGCGGGAGGCGGGTGAATGTTGGATGAGGGGGATGGCCCGCGAATGTTGAATATGTTGAAGGGCTGGCGGGCTTTTCGAACCCGACGCACCCGAAACGCGACCGCGACGCGACACCGGTGCGTTCGTCACGCGACACTTCAGCGACAGCGTTGACATGCGGGCGTGGAAGTTTGGGAATCGGAAGATGTCAAAGAACCGTGACAGGTCTTGCCCACGATCCAACATTGCAAGGAGTTACGGCTGTTGTTGGAAGGCGGACGTTGACTAAAAGCCAGCTGGTCAGCACCCTGCGGCAATGAAGACGATCCACCTCGACGGCTCCAATTGGACGAAGAGGCTGGACTTCTGGAACGCGCTTCGGGACGTTCTGGGCGTCGTGCCGGCGCACGGCACCAACTTCGGCGCTTTCGAAGACTCCGTTTTCTACCATCCCGACATGCTGACGGTCCGGCCGCCGTTTACCCTTATCGTTCGCAATCCGGGTCCGGTTGCGTCGGCGGACGTCGAGGTCATGGCAGCCGGCTGGGCAGAGCAGCGCGAATGGAAGCAGCGGCACTACGGTGAGGATGTCGCGGCAGTGATCGCCATCGAGCGCTGATGCGAACGTCCGCTAGTGGGCGTAAGCGGAATGTCCGCTTTTGCGATCGCGATCGATCTGGCTAAATGTCGCATTTTGGTGGTTAGCTACCGTTACCTTTCTGACCCTCATCTGCCCTCACGATCTGTTCAGACTGAACAATCGCTTCGGCAAGAACAGCATCTGCCGCCGGATCAAAGCCGGGTCCGTATAGCGGCGCAACCATTTTCCGGATCGGCTCCAATCGCGGGTCAGCAAGCGCAAGCGACTGAAAATAATCCCATTCGCCGGGGGTGGCTTTGTCGGCTTGCATTCGGCGAAGTAGGGCGACAAGCGCGAGAGGCGTCATGGCGCGAGGGTGATTGTTCCATTCCCAAGCCCGGTGCAACAGCTTCTGGATCAGTCCCATACGGGAGCGTCCCACAGGATCGGCCATGTCCGCAAGTGGGCGTTTCCTGCCTGTCCGCTTTCGGGATGGTCACCGGCACGCTGAGGTCTGATCGTGGTGGATGCGGTAGGTCCGCTTTCTGGAGCGGGTTGCTGTGGCCACCCGAACGTCTCTAAACCAGAAATGAAGCTCTCACGCTGTCACAGCGAGTAGGGATAGCTGTAAGCACGTCGGACCTGCCCGGAAGCATCGACTTCAAATAAGAGAGAACGATCCGAAACTCCCCAGATGCCGAACGCAAGCAGGTACGTGGATGCGGTAAGCTGACGCGCGTCCGCAAGTCTTGGCTGTCGCATCATGGTTTTACCCGGGTTCGCAGCCCAGCATCTATAGACTTCCGCGATTACGCTCGGAGGTATGTCACTGCTTAGCGCAGGCAGGCGGCTAATGTAGCCTTCATAGGACGGAATATTGCCAGCCAGATACTCGCAAGATCGAGCGTTTTGCAAATCTCTGGCTTTCCAGCCTGCCATGGCGGCGCAGGAAGCAAGCAGCGCACCAGCAATAATAAGCCGTACCATCGTGACCATGTCTTTCGCTGCCCGGAAGGACGCCTGAACGAACGGCTACTGTAAGGCAAGTTTCGAGAGACGCTGAATGGCCGCAATTGGGCGTAAGCGGAATGTCCGCTTACGATGTTGCCACCGGTGGACTTAATGTCGGGTGACGGGCGAAAGCAGCCGCAAACTCCAAGTCCGTCAGCATGAGAAAGGGCCCCCTCCCGGTGTGGGAGAGGGCCTTTTCTTTAACCGCTCAATTGATCACGCGCCGAAAGTGCGTTGCCACCAGCCGCGGCGGGGGCTGCCGGCTTCGCCGGGGTCGGCGTCGATCTCGCGTTCGCCGGAATTGCCCTCGACTGGGCCGCCGGCGGCGTCATCGACCGGGGCCGCGCCATCCAGGCCGTCGGCCGGGAGTGCGATGGCGGGGGCTTCGGCTTCCGCCGCCGCATCCGCCTTCTTGGCTCGGGGTTTGCGCTTCGGCTTGGGCGCTGGCTCTTCCGAGACCGGCACGTCCATCATCGCCGGGCTTTCGACCGCAGGCTCTTCCGCTGGCGCGGTATCGGCGGCGGTGGCGGCCTTGCGGCGGCTGCGCTTCGGCTTGGTCGGCGCTTCGACTTCGGCGACTGGGGCCTCGGCGACGGGGGCCTCGGCCGCCGGCGCCTTGGCCTTTGCAGCCTTTACCGGAGCAGCCTCGGCATCGCGAGCGCGGGGACGGCGGCGGCCCTTCTTGGGGGCTTCCGCTTCCGGCTCGGCTTCGGCAGGCTCGGCGGCGACGAGGATGTCGTCCTGCGGCTCGGCCGGGCGCACGGTTTCGCTTTCGGACTGACCTTCGCTCGAACGCTCGCCTTCGTTGCGGCGACCACCACGGCGACCGCGACGGCCACGCCGACGGCGGCTTTCGCTTTCCTCGTCGCTCGCCACCGGCTGCTCGCCGACGAACTCGGCGGGCGCTTCTGCCGTGACGTCGCCCTCGACCTCGTTATCCTCGGACGAAGCACCTTCGTCCTCGGAACCCTCGGCGCGGTTTTCCTCGCCCTCGGGCCGGTTGCGACCGCGACGACCGCGACGGCGGCGACGCTTGCGGCCGCCCTCATCGTCGGCCGAACGCTCGGTGCGTTCGCCGCGCTCGCGTGGCTCGCGTGCCTGACGCGGGGCCTCTTCCTCCTCGTCCTCGATCTCTTCGATCTCGTCCTCGATCTCCTCGGGGAAATCCTCCTCGACTTCGATGATCGGGGCGGCGAAGCGCGGGGCGTGGGCCGGCGGCGGGCCGCCGACTTCGACCGACATGCGCGCACCTTCCTGCTCGCCGTCCGGCGTCACTTCGATCGTCACGCCGTAGCGATCCTCGATCTCGGCGAGATCGGCGCGCTTGCGGTTGAGCAGGTAGAAGGCCGCCTCGACGCTAGCGTGCAGCGTCAGGATCGAGCCACGGCCCTGCGCGGCTTCTTCCTCGATCAGGCGCAATGCGCTGACACCTGAGGAAGAGGCGGTGCGGACGAGGCCGGTGCCTTCGCAATGCGGACAGGCGCGGGTCGATGCCTCGAGCACACCGGTACGCAGGCGCTGGCGGCTCATTTCCATCAGGCCGAACGACGAGATGCGACCGACCTGGATGCGGGCGCGATCGTTCTTCAGCGCTTCCTTCATCGCCTTCTCGACCTTGCGGACGTTCGAGCCGTTATCCATGTCGATGAAGTCGATCACGACCAGACCGGCCATGTCGCGCAGGCGCAACTGGCGTGCGATTTCCTGCGTCGCTTCTAGGTTGGTGGCGGTGGCGGTTTGTTCGATCGAATGTTCACGCGTCGACCGGCCGGAGTTGATGTCGATCGATACCAGAGCCTCGGTCGGGTTGATGACCAGATAGCCGCCCGATTTGAGCTGCACCACGGGGTGGTACATCGCGCCCAACTGATCCTCGACATGCGCGCGCTGGAACAGCGGCACGGCGTCGGAATAATGCTTCACCTTGCGCGCATGGCTCGGCATCAGCAGCTTCATGAATTCGCGGGCCTGACGATATCCGTCCTCGCCCTCGACGATCACCTCGTCGATATCCTTGTTGTAGATATCGCGGATCGCACGCTTCAGCAGATCGCTGTCGCCATACACCAGAGCCGGCGCGGAGGAGGCGAGCGTGGTCTCGCGGATCCCGTCCCACAGGCGCGCGAGATAATCGAAGTCGCGCTTGATCTCCTGTCGCGTGCGCTGCAGCCCGGCGGTGCGCACGATGCAACCCATCGACGGCGGCAGCTGCATGTCCGACATGATCGACTTCAGGCGCTTGCGATCGCCCGCGTTCGAAATCTTCCGGCTGATGCCGCCGCCATGCGACGTGTTGGGCATCAGCACGCAATAGCGGCCGGCCAGCGACAGGTACGTCGTCAGCGCCGCGCCCTTGTTGCCGCGCTCTTCCTTGACGACCTGGACCAGCAGCACCTGACGGCGGCGGATCACGTCCTGAATCTTGTAGCGATGGCGCAGATTGCTGCGACGCTCGCGTAAATCGTCGACCGCGGCATCGGCGGCGCTGCGCTTGCGGCGGCGCGGGCGTTCCTGCCCGGCGTCTTCCGCGGCGACTTCGGCTTCTACGCCGCCGTCATCCTCGAAACGCTCGACCGAATCCTCGTCCACGTCGTCGCCGTGATCGTCTTCAGCATGACCTTCTTCGTCGTGAAGCTCGTCCTCGTCGTCCTCATGCTCGGCGCGCAATGCGGCCTCTTCGGCGGCATGCTCGGCCTCTTCGCGCAGCAGGGCGTCGCGATCTTCCTTGGGGATCTGGTAATAATCGGGGTGGATTTCGCTGAAGGCGAGGAAGCCGTGGCGATTGCCGCCGTAATCGACGAACGCCGCCTGGAGCGATGGCTCCACGCGGGTGACCTTGGCGAGATAGATATTGCCCTTGAGCTGCTTGTGCTCAGAGGATTCGAAATCAAATTCCTCGATACGGGTTCCGTTGACGACCGCCACGCGGGTCTCTTCCCGGTGGCGCGCGTCGATCAGCATACGCATTGTCATGTAATATTCTCCGGGCGCGCGGTCCGGACCCCAAGGGCCGCCGCGCGCGATTGTGATTCGGCGGTGCCAGGGGCGGTATGCCGCCCTGATGCGTGCCGGTTTCTGAAGGTTTCGAGATGGACGAATTTGCCTCTGCCCACATGGCATGCCCCGGCATCTGGCCCTGGGCACCTGCCGCGTCCGCGCTCCCGCCGGCAAAAGCCGGGCGGAGCGGAGGGCAGGGGGAATGCATCATGCGAACGTCAACCTGGATGTGCCGCGTACCGGACATTCCGGTGCGGCCATGAGAACCGGCAAGCGTGGATCACGCTTCTCCGGTGCAATATCGTGACTAGCATTACCGGATACGGACGGCAACCGGCACGTTTCCGGCCATTGGCGGGCAATTAAATGAGAACAGCCTGTTAACCTTGTTCTCGTACCGGGAGGAGAGACGCGCGGGCCGATCATGGCAGCGGGCGTTGACGTAACTCGTACCGGGACGACCCCGCCGATGGTTTTTGACTGGACCGCGCCCGTGCCCGCGCGGCAATACATCCGGGTGTCGCTGATACTCGCTTTATTGGCCTGCTGGTTCGCCGGGACCCCCGCTTTGGCGACGATGATCGACGGCGTCGATGTAACGCGCGAGCGCGTGGTGGTGCGGTTCGACCAGCGGCTGGCGGATGCCGCGTCGTTGGTTCTGGTGAAGCCGAACCGTCTTACCCGCGATATGCTGGGCGCGCGTCCCGCCTCGGTCGGGATGTCGAGCGCTAGGCGCCCGGAACTGACGCTCGATTTGAGCACCCTCGGGGCGGCGCCGCCGCGCACGTACGAAGTGTCGCGCAAGGTGCCCCGGGCGATCCGGACGCTGGCGCTGCCGCGTGTGTATGGCGACGACGATAGCCGCCCGCTGGTGGTGATCGATGCCGGGCATGGCGGGATGGACCCTGGCGCGATCTCGCAGGCGGATGGCTTGCGCGAGAAGGACGTGACGCTGCGTATCGCCCGCGCGATCCGCGACGAATTGCTCAAATCGGGCCGTGTTCGCGTCGCGCTGACGCGCGAGGACGATCGTTTTCTGGTGCTGCAGGAGCGCTACGGCATCGCGCGGCGGCTGAAGGCCAGCCTGTTCATCTCGATCCATTGCGACAGCGTCGGATCGGGGCTGGCCAGTGGCGCTTCGGTCTACACGCTGTCGGAAGTCGCATCGGACAAGGAATCGGCCAAGCTGGCGGCGCGCGAGAACAAGGCGGACATCATCGCCGGCCTCGATCTGGGCGGAGCGCAGGCCGACATCTCCTCGATCCTGATCGATCTGACGCAGCGCGAGACAATGAACGCCTCGGCCAATTTCGCGCGCCTGCTCGGGCGCGAGGCGCAGCCGCTGATCCCGCTCAAGCCGAACTTCCACCGCATGGCCTCTTTGGTCGTGCTGAAGGCACCGGACATGCCCTCGATCCTGTTCGAGACCGGCTATATCTCCAATCCCAGCGATGCCGCTTTCATCGATTCGGCGGACGGCCGGAAGCGCATCGCGGAGAGCGTTCGACGTGCGGTCGAGGTGCATTTCGCGCGGCGGCTGGCGGTGAATTGATCGGGCCTCGAAGCGAAATTCGAGAGCACTAAACTCTTCCGTTCGTGCTGAGCTTGTCGAAGCACGTGCCCCGAATACCGGGCTGCGCTTGGGACACACCCTTCGACAGGTTCAGGACGAACGGGAGTGGGGCAACTCCAGCCAAAATCATCCGGCTATATCAAGGCGGGATGCCGCTCTACAGAGCCCCAACGTCATCCCCGCGAAGGCGGGGATCCCGCTTCTTCTACTTCGTGCGGGGCAAAGCAGCGGGATCCCGGATCAAGTCCGGGATGACGGGTGCGTGATGGCCGCGCGGATCACCGCAGCGGTTTGCCCGAATCCTTCCACCGGTCGAGAATCTGCGAATCGTCGGTTCGTCCGGACTTCGCCACCGCTGCCGTCACAGCGACCGGCTTGGTGTAGCCCGCCACCGGCGTGCCGCTCTGCGCATAAGCCGGCTGGATCGCCGCCGGTGCGGTGGTCGGCGTCGAGGGCGGCGGCGACTTGGGCAAGGCCGCGATCGTCACGGGTGCCACGGATACAGAGGCCATCGTCACCGGGGCGATCTGCTCCGGCGTCAGGTCTCGGGGATGCGGCCCGGGCACCGGTTCGCCGCCACGATAGACCTGTCTGAACGCCTGCGGCGTGCCCCAATAGCCCTGCCAGCGATGGAAGAAATGCGCGCCGATCGCCGCCGTCATCACCAGGCTGCGGTTCCACGCCGGGGTCACGGCATAGGTGTGATAATGCGTCGCTTCGCCGACCGACGGTAGCACCGAGCCATAGAGCGCCGCCGCGGCGATCCGCATCGCGCGGTTCCAAGACGCCTTGGCTGGAGCGCGTGCCATCGCGCCGTCGCAGGCGAAGGAGAATTGGCAACCGCTCGTTTTCTCCGATCCCTGATACACCACGCCGCAAACCGTCGCCGGAAAGGCCGGGTGCCGTACGCGGTTGAGGATCACCTGCGCGACCGCGCGCTGGCCGTCATCGGGTTCGTTCGCCGCCTCGTAATAGATTGCGGCGGTCAGGCATTCGAGCGCCCGCCCGCGATCGACCGCGCTGGCGAGGCGGGTAGAGAAAGGCGGGGCGGCTGTGACGGTCTTGTCGGGCGCGAGCGCGGCGGCCGTGGCGGGGATCGGCACATCGGGCAGGTTGGCGGTGCCGGTCGCGCCCGCCGCCGGTGCGGCGGTCTCGTCGGCGGCGTAGAGATCGGCAGCGCCGGGGAAATGATCCTCCGCTTCGTAGCCGCTGGCGTGGGTCGCTTGCGCTGCTGCCGGCGTGTCCTGCGCGGCGATGCTGCGCAAGGTGGCGTGCGCCGACATGCCCGCGCAGATCAAGGCGGCGAGCGCAGCCACGCCCAGCCGGGTGGGCAGGTGTTTCCGGAGCCAGAGCGTGATGGGTTTCAGCGTCACGCTTTCGCGCATAGCCGAACAGGCCTTAACGTGTTGCTGACGGGGGTTGGTGCCCATCCGTCGAAGAGCAGGGGCAGCGCTTGGGCTTCGACAGGCTCAGCCCGAACGGGGGTGGGTGCTTGTAACGCCTGAACCAATCCCGTCATCCCGGACTTGATCCGGGATCCCGCTTCTTCTTCTGGGCGCGGGGCAAGGCAGCGGGATCCCGGATCAAGTCCGGGATGACGGGGGCGGGGCTAGCCTTAGCCCATCCCTCCGCCGAACCGAGGGTTCAGTCCTTCTTGTTCCGCCCGGCGAAGATCATCGCCGCGGCCACCGCCGCCGATCCGATGCCCACGCCCAGACCGATCGCGCCGATCGGCCAGTTCTTGCCGTCCTTTTTCACGTCCTTCGCACCGGCACGCTCCTTGGCAGCCTGATGATGCCTGGCCGCCGCGACGATCTCGTTGGGGGTTTCGCTGGTTTTCGGGTCGGACACGCTCACTCTCCGTTCTGCTTTGCCCCGCGATATTCCGCGCGGAACTCATTGGCAAATATACTCAACGTGCCGCTGGCGATCGCGCCGCGCAGATCGGCCATCAGCGCCTGATAGAAATACAGATTATGCTCGGTCATCAGCATCGCACCCAGCATCTCGCCCGATCGCACCAGATGGTGGAGATAGGCGCGCGTCCAGCCGTTACACACCGGGCAGGCGCAGGTCGGATCGAGCGGCCCCTGATCCTCGGCGAATTTCGCGTTGCGGATGTTGATCGGCCCGCGCCGCGTGAACGCCTGTCCGGTGCGGCCGGAGCGGGTGGGCAGCACGCAATCGAACATGTCGATGCCGCGCTCCACCGCGCCGACGATATCGTCCGGCTTGCCCACGCCCATCAGATAGCGGGGCTTGTCCTCGGGCAATTGGCCGGGCGCGAAATCGAGGCAGCCGAACATCGCCTCCTGCCCCTCGCCGACCGCGAGGCCGCCGACGGCATATCCGTCGAACCCGATCGCGGTCAGCTCGCCCGCGCTTTCCGCGCGCAGCCGTTCGTCGAGCGCGCCCTGCTGAATGCCGAAGATCGCCGCGCCCTCGGCATGCTCACCGCCGCCATTAAAGGCATCGCGGCTGCGCTTGGCCCAGCGCATCGATCGCGCCATCGCGGCGGCCTGCACCTCGCGCGTCGAGGTCGTCGGCACCAGTTCGTCGAACGCCATGACGATGTCGGAGCCGAGCAGGCGCTGGATCTCGATCGATCGTTCCGGCGACAGCGTGTGGCGCGTGCCGTCGAGATGGCTCTTGAACGTCACGCCATTCTCGTCGCGCTTGGTCAGGTCCGACAGGCTCATCACCTGATAGCCGCCCGAGTCGGTCAGGATCGGCCGGTCCCAGCCCATGAATGTGTGCAGGCCGCCCAGTCGCGCGACGCGTTCGGCGGTGGGGCGCAGCATCAGGTGATAGGTGTTGCCGAGGATGATATCGGCGCCGCTCGCGCGCACGTCGTCGGGCTTCATCGCCTTGACGGTGGCGGCGGTGCCGACCGGCATGAAGGCCGGCGTGCGAATCTCGCCGCGCCGCATCGCGATCGTGCCGATGCGCGCCTTGCCGTCGCGCGCGTGGATGGTGAAGTCGAACCGGGGGGGCATGGGGATCAGCGTTTCTTCTTGCCGGGGGGAATTGAGGGCGCGGTGCGCAGCGTGATCAATTCGGCGCGCGTTACCGATCCATTCTTGTCGGTATCGAACCGGTCGAAGAAGCGATCGAACTCGGCCTGCAATTCCGCCAGCGTGATGCGATTGTCGTCGTCGGTGTCGACCGAATAGGGGCTGGGCACGACATTGGCGTCGCCCAGCCAGGTCTTCGCCCAGTCGCTATAGTCGATATAGCCGATATCCGCCTTGCCCTGCGCCACGCTGGCGAAGCTGCGCTTGAGGCAAGCGTGCAGTTCGTCGCGCGTCACCACCGCATCGGAATTCGCGTCGCACGCTGCGATCATCATCGCGGCGGGTTCGAACACGATCGTCGCGAACGGTTGTGGTCGCGTGGTGGGTGCCGGAGGCGGGGGCGCTTGTTGCGCGCTCGCCGGCAGTGCGGCGGCGAGTGCCAGCGCCAGGCAAATGGAAGGTGTCGGTTTCGGCATTCGGAGCATCCCAAGTTGCACGGCCTATCCGCCAAGGCCGCGCCCGGGGCAAGGACCGTGGTGTAAGGACCGTGGTGTCGGGGCAATCGTTATGCCCCTTGTTAAGATTATCGGGTTAGTCTGATCGCCGGATATGCAGACGGGGCGACGGTGTTCAAACGGAAGCGACAGGAAGTCACGGATTATGCGGCCTTCGTGGAAGACGAAAAGGCCGTGTCCGCGATTCTGAGATTTCTGGCGGAACAGGGCTTGCGGCCCACGCCAGTCAATTACGAACTGGCCTATATCCGCGCCAATGACGGCCAGAGCCTGGCCGCGCGCGCGATCGACGCCATCCTGATCGGCGGCGACACCGTCAGCCAGGCCCAGGCCGATCATATCGTCGGCGCTTATCGCGCGCTTGGCGGGGGCGACCAGCGCGAGCAGGACGAGGAAACGGCGGGCCATGCGGAACTCCGTCATCAGACGCGTCACCTGGCTGAACTCACCGGCGCCGCGATGACCGCGACTGGCCAGTTCGGGCGCGACCTAAGCCAGCATCTGGACGAACTGGACCTGGATCAGCCGCCTCTGGCCGCCGCCATCGCCGCGATGATCGATCGCACCGGCGAGACCGAAGCGCGCCTGAACGCGGCGATGGAACAGATCGATTCGCTCAATTCGGAACTCATGGCGGCCAAGAACGACGCCGCGCGCGACGCACTGACCGGGCTTGCCAACCGCCGTGGCTTGCAACTCCATCTCGATGCGCTTGAACCCGGCGGCTGCACCGCGATCGCGATCTGCGACATCGACCGTTTCAAGACTATCAACGACCGGCACGGCCATCAGGTCGGCGACCGGGTGATCAAGGCGGTCGCGGATTCGATCGCCGGCAGTTGCGAACCGCACCTCGTCGCGCGCTGGGGCGGGGAGGAGTTCGTGGTGGTGATGGAGGGCGTGCCGCTCGCCGCCGCCGCCGACATCATCGAGCGATCGAACCGCAGCCTGCAGAACCGCGTGTTCCGGGTTCGTGATAGTGGCGAGGCACTGGAGCCTATCACGCTGTCGGCCGGCGTGGTGATGGTTGAGGACGGCAAGGCGGAAGAGGCGATCAACGCCGCCGACGCTTTGCTGTATCGCGCGAAGATGGAAGGCCGGGATCGCGTGCTGTGGACCGCATGCCCGCTGGCTCCGCCGGCGGCACTCGCAGCCTAACCTTGACTGGTCGATGGGGTGGAAGCGGCTTCGACCGCTTCGCCCCGTTCTTTGCGTAGTGCCTGTGGCGGCCATGTCCGGGCACGTTGCGATAGCCGGGCCGTTTCTCGCCGGATCTCGCCGATGACGTAGAATATCGCGACGGGAATTGCGATCGACACGAATAAGGAGATAATCTGGATCATATCAGTGCCGTTCCGATGTCTCTTTTTGAAACGCGTTTCTAGGACGTGACCGTCGCAGGAGAGACGTTTCAGCGAGCGAACCGGTATGCCGCTTTCTCGTTCCACGCAGTCGTCGAAAAAGCGCAGCCAAGCGATGCGCAGGATCGGGTGCCGGCCGCCGGACGGTTGGTATCGGATCGTCGCGTTCGAATGGTGGCCGGATGCCGTGGCGCTTGCGTATCGGTTTGTCGGGTGCCAACGCTGACTGCGTCCCGATAGCCACCCCTCAGACCCTCGGCGGTTATCGGGGCACCGCACTGATTTTGATTTTTGGGCACGCGCCGCCGGTCTTTTCGTCGGCGGCGCGTACCACGTGCGATCCTCAGTCGCGTGTGCCCCGCAGCGTGTTCAACACGGCGATCGCGGCGACGCCGAGAAATGCGACGCTGGTCCAGGGACGGGCCTTGGCAAAGCTCTTGGCCTTTTCCGTGATCGGCGCATCGCCGGAGAAATGTTCGCGAAACGCATCCGCCAGCGCGGTTTTGCCGTTCGAGGTCGTGTTCGTGGCTTCATCGGTCATAATTAACTCCGTTACCGCGCAGAATGCGCCGGGTCTGGTGCAATAACACTCAAGCGCTAGGACGGTGCCATGCCGCTGCTTTCGGCATGCCGACAGGTTTCGTATCGACGCTAACGCTATCTTCACTATCCTTATTTATCAATCCCTTCGACGCAGCGAGGGTTCGACATGAATAGCGAAGATGGTTTGTCATCGGGACGGGAGACATGTGCCCGTCAGTCATTTCAAATGAAGTGGGTAGGCGCGATCTCTGCTGCCCTCATGCTGGCATCATGCGGGGGATCGGGTTCCGCGGCCGACGTCTCGGTCGTCCCAGCAGGCTCGTCCAAGACGCCGGAACCTCAGCCAACGCCCACGCCAACGCCAACGCCCAGCCCGTCAAATTCTCAGATCGGCGTTAGCGCCGTGCCGCAAATCTACTACGGCACCGAGCGCATCTGGGCGAACCTCGCCTATCGATCCAGCGAATGGATGAACGTGGTCGGCGGCTATAACAGCGCCGGCAATCCCAATAGCGCCGGTCGGATATTCCTGGCGGCCCCGAACGCGGTCTATAGCGGCCAGTCCACCACGATCACCTGCACGTGGGAAGGCGCGGGCAAGGCCTATCTCGGGGGCATGTCGCAGACGACGTATGGAGATCACACCGCCACGGTCGTGTGGGTGCCGCAGGGCGTGCCGGGCAAGCATGGCGGCATATGGTTCGACTTGTCGCAGAGTGACGGCACCTTCCGCAATCTCGATTGTCGCGAGGCCGGGGTCGTCACCAACGGCCGTCTCGACCAGCGCTATGTCGACGACATGAAGATCTACGGCGTCATCCGTTTCCTCGACTGGTCGAACGCCAACAGTAATGAACCAATCACATGGGCGACCCGCGCGCTGCCCAATTTCCAGGTGCCCGGGACATGGACCGGTGACCAGCCGCTGGAAGACCAGATCGAGATCGCCAACGCCGCCGGGGCCGATGCGTGGTTCACGGTGCCTTGGAATGCGGACGACGATTACGTCCGGCGCATGGCGACGTTGATCCGCGACACGCTCAAGGGCAAGGCGTATTTCGAGACCGGCAACGAGGTGTGGAACTGGGGGTTCAAGGTCACGACGCAGGCGTTGAACGAAGGGCTGGCCGAGAATTTGAGCC
>NZ_JAXOJL010000002.1:0-383504 GCF_036663755.1 Parasphingomonas caseinilytica | reverse complement strand
TACGGCTCCAGCCGCGCCATCTGCTCGTCCGTCAGCCAATATAGGTCGCTCATGCCCAGTCTCCTCGCAGAGCCTGAATCAGATCGCGACGCTTACATCAATGGGTCCTGACCCTAGACTGGATGTAGCCGCCGACGTTGAAGGCCAGATGATCGCTAAGCGGCTGCGAATAATAGAAGTCGCCGCGCTTAAGCCCGTAATTATAGGCGGTGACGCGCGCCATGCCCTCGGCGCGCGTGAAGTTCGGCCGCTTGGAGATGAAGTTGATCGTCGCACCTGCGCCGTTGACGGTCAGCACGCCGGACGATCCGCCCTTGACCGCTTCGAGACGGTCGATGGTCAAATCCTGATCGAAGAAGAAATCGGCACCGCCACCGCTGTACAGGATCGGCATGCCGTCCTCTTCCAACTGTACGAAGCGCTGACCGCCGCCCTGCAGGCCGCGAACCGAATAATTGTTCGAGATAGCGCCTGCCGTGCCCTCGACGAAGATGCCGGGAACCAGTTCGAGCATATCTGCGGTCGAGCGCGGCGCCTTGCGATCGATATCCGCGCGGTTGGCCAGGGTGATATCGGCCGAGGCGGTGATCAGCGGACGATTGCGCGTCGTCTGGCCGGTGACGATGATGTTCTGCGTCTCGTCGGCATCGTCGGCGACGGGTGCTGGCTCAGCTGACGGATCCTGCTGCGCGACCGGAGCGGTCTGCGCGATGGCGGACGATAGCGGGACGGCGGCGACGCTGGCCAGCAATGCGACGCGGACGCCGGCACGAACGGAAAAACGCATAAATCCTCCCCACATCAACTGCCAGAGTGCTGGCTTGGACCGTCGCTTAGGCCTCGGAACGAATTCATGAAATGCTTTTCTGCAATTTTCAAGCGAAATTGGCGACGGCTGTTGCGCGCGTGCAACACGCGGGCAATAGGGGGTGAAAGCTGCCGGGTGCGAACGCCCGGGCGAAGTGAGGAGGACGGCATCGACAACGAAACTTCGCCCGCCGCGTGGTGCCTGGATCGTCGTGGCGCGCTGAGCTGGATCGCCCGCCTCGCGGCAGTGGCGGCGCTGCCGGCACCGTCGTTTGCCGCCGCGAAGCGGATCGATGCGCTGATCGATCGCATGACGATCGAGGAGAAAGCCGGCCAGCTCAGTTGTTTCAACGACGAGATCAGGCCGGTCGGCGCGGTGTTCAATCCGGTGGTCGATCCGCGCGGTGCCACAGCGATGCTGGCCGATATCCGCGCCGGGCGCATCGGCATGCTGTTCAATGGGTACGGGGTGGCAGGCGCACGCCGGGCGCAGCAAGCGGCACTGGCGAGCCGCCTCGGGATCCCACTGATCTTCGCCGCCGATGTGATCCACGGTTGCCGCACGATCTTCCCGATCCCGCTGGCCGAGGCCGCCGCGTTCGATCCCGCACTGTCCGAGCGCGCGGCGCGTGCGGTGGCGGAGGAAACGAGCGCGGGCGGGCTGCACTGGACGTTCGCGCCGGTCGTCGATGTCGCGCGCGACCAGCGCTGGGGCCGGGTGGCGGAGGGCGCGGGCGAGGACGTGCTGCTCAACCGGTTGCTCGCGGCGGCGCGGGTGCGCGGTTTTCAGGGCGGCGACCTGAGACGGGCCGACAGCCTGTTGGCGACGCCGAAACATTTCGCCGCGTACGGCGCGGTGCGCGGCGGGATGGAATATGCCGCGGTCGATATCAGCGATTCCGAGTTGCGCGAGACGTTCCTGCCGCCGTTCCGTGCGGCGTTCGATGCCGGCGCGCGGACCACGATCGCCTCGTTTACTGATCTGAACGGCGTACCGGCTACTGCCAACCGCTGGCTTTTGACCGACATCATGCGTGGCGAACTGGGCTTCACCGGCGTCTGCGTGTCGGATTACGATGCCGACCGCGAACTGATCGCGCATGGCGTTGCCAGCGACGAGGCCGACGCGGCGCGGCTGGCGTTGCTCGCCGGGATCGACGTGTCGATGCAGAGCGGCCTCTACAACCGCCATCTGCCGGGGCTGGTCGCGGCCGGGCGCGTGCCGATCGCCGCCGTCGATCAGGCGGTGCGCCGCGTGCTGGCGCTAAAGGATGCGCTGGGGCTGTTCGACGATCCGTTCCGTTCGCTCGATTCGACTGCGGAGACGCGCCGCACCGCTACGCCGGCGATTAAGGCGACGGCCCGCGAAGTCGCGACCCGATCGATCGTATTGTTGCGCAACGATGGCGATCTGCTGCCCTTGCCCCGGGCGGGCAAGCGGCTGGCGTTGATCGGGCCGTTCGGGGCGGACCGGGCGAATCTCAACGGGCCGTGGTCGTTCGCGGGCGATGCCAAGGACGGGATCGATCTCGCCACCGGCATCCGTGGCCGGCTGGCGGATCCGGCGCGCCTTTTGGTCGAAGCGGGCAGCGGCATCCTCGATGCGTTGCCCGGCGGGATCGAGCGCGCGGTCGCGGCGGCGCGCGCCGCCGATATCGTGCTGCTCGCGATCGGCGAAGCGGGCGACATGTCCGGCGAGGGCAATAGCCGCACCGCGATCGTCGTGCCGCCCGAGCAACAGGCGCTGGCCGAAGCGGTCGCCGCCACGGGCACGCCGGTCGTCATACTGTTGCGTCACGGCCGTGCCTTGGCGCTGGAGGGGGCGGTGCGCGATGCGCCGGCCTTGCTCGCGACCTGGTTTCTGGGCGAGCAGACCGGCCCCGCCGTGGCCGATATCCTGTTCGGCCTCCGCGAGCCGACCGGGCGTTTGCCGGTCAGCTTCCCGCTCGCCACCGGGCAGCAACCCTGGTCCTACGACCGGCGCAGCACCGGCCGGCCTGCGCCGGACGGCGACCCGATGCAGCCGGGACGCAGCCACTGGCGCGACGCGCCCGATCGCGCGCTCTATCCGTTCGGCAGCGGCATGGGATATACGCGGTTCGAGCTTTCCGATACGATCGTTGCGCCGCAGGTGGCGCGCGGCGGCACCTTGCCGATCCGTGTGACGGTCCACAACCGGGGCAAGCGGCGCGGTGAGACCCTGGTCGAGATCGACGTGCACGCCCGCGTGGCCAGCCGGAGCAGGCCAGCGCGCCAGATGAAGGCGTTCGGCCGGATCGCGCTCGATGCCGGGGCGACCGGCACGCTCGACCTTTCAATCGCGTATGACGACCTTGCCATCGTGGCGGCCGACCGGCACTGGCGCGTCGAGCCGGGCCTGTTCGACCTGATGGTGTTCATGGGCGGACGGCAACAGCTTGCGACGCGGTTCGAGGCGGTCTGACATCGGCAGTTGCGAAATCAGGTTTCGCGCAGCACGATACCCGTCGGCAGCATCACGGAAAGCGGGCGACCGCCATCGATCTTCTGCATGAGTTTCTCGACCAGCAGAGCGCCTGCGAGATCGGTCTTCTGATCGATCGTCGTGATCGCCGGATGGAAATGGGCGGCCGGAGGAATGTTGTTGTAACCGACCAGCGAAAAATCCTTAGGGGCCGACAAGCCGATCACGCGGAAGGATCCCAGCGCGGCCATCGCCGCCGTGTCCGAAAAGGCGAACACCGCATCCGGATGGGCCGCCGACGTTGCGAGATACGCCGCCACCGCCTCCGCCGTCGCGGTGAAGGCCATGGAGGCGATCGGCAGCAATTCGATCGTGACGTCGCCATGGCCGATCGCAGCCTGCTGCAGACCTTCGTAGCGCAGCCGCAATTCCTCGTGCTGTATGTCGCCGACGAACAGCCAGCGCTTGCGCTTGTTCGTCAGGAAATGACGGCCGGCCAGCGTGCCGCCCGAGAGATTGTCGCTGCCCACCGCACAATAGGGTGCGTCCGCTGCCACCGCGCCCCACAAAACGAGCGGCAGGTTTTCCCGCGCCAGCTTGCGCAGCATCGCGTCGCGCGTGCCTTGCCCGAGCACAATGAAACCGTCGGCGGCGCGAGCGCGGAAGAAATTGCGGAAGTCGTGCGCCGTTTCCAGTCCGGGCGGCGACAGCAACAGATCCTGATTGCGGATCGACAGGGCCTCGGAAACGCCGGCGAGCAGTTCGAAAATGAACGGATCGCCGATCGCGCCGTGCCGATGCGATCCGAAATCGAGCATCACCGCGATCGTGTTCGTCCGGCGATTACGCAGCTTCTGGGCGTTGCGGTTGACGGCATAGCCGTGTGCGCTCGCCACTTCGAGCACGCGGTCGCGGGTCTCGGCGGCCACCAACAAGCTGCCGTTCAGGACGCGCGATACGGTGGGTGTGGAGACATTCGCCAGCCGGGCGATATCGTGCATCGTGAGAGGTGTTGCAGCGCCACGGCGCGTCGAGCGGTTCTGCTTTGCGTCGTCGTCGCTCATGCTATCGGTCGTAAGCGGCAACCGCATCCGTAGCAACCCACGGTCAGAAGCGCGCACCGGGCGAGCGGCCCCGGTGCCAGCTATCGCCATCACACCGCGCAAAGTCGGGTTGAAAAGCATTTCATTAGCGCATAGCCGATATTGCGCGGGGCGGCAGGACGACCTTGCGATCGGGAAGGGGATTGCGTGATCATGGCCGATGAGATCGGAACCCCCGGCGTGACCGGATCGACCCGGCTGCGCGTCCTGATCGCGCTCGGGCTGACCTATGCCCTGCTCGGCATATTGATGAACAGCGTCGGCGTGGTGATCCTGCAATCGATCCGCCATTTCGACGCGAGCAAGCCCGCCGGTTCGACGCTGGAGGCGTGCAAGGATCTGTCGGTCGTCGTCGCGTCCTTCTTCCTCGCCACGCGCATTCCGGCATTCGGGTATCGCCGCGCGCTGATCGGGGTGTTGGCGGTGATTGCGCTCGTCTGTGTCGGCGCATCGTTCGCGCACGCGTTCGTGGCGATGCAATTGCTGTTCGTCGCGACCGGCCTGTGCTTCGGCATCGCCAAGGTCTCGACCTATGCCGCGATCGGTCTGCTGGCGCGCGATCCCGCGGACCATGCCAGCATCACCGGTATCATCGAGGGTGTGTTCATGGTCGGCCTGCTTGCCGGCGTGTGGCTGTTCGGCTGGTTCGTCGGATCGGATGCGACCGGCAGCGACTGGCTGCACGTCTATTGGGCGCTGGCCAGCCTTTGTGCCCTGGCCAGCCTGTTGTGGTGGACGACGCCGCTGGACGAATCCGCCGCGATCGTGAGCGAAACCGATCAGCCGAGCGGGTGGCGCGAGATGCTGTCGCTCGCCGCCTTGCCCGCGACGGTCGCGTTCCTGGCCGGAATCTTCTGCTATGTGCTGCTCGAACAGAGCGTCGGCACGTGGCTGCCGACCTTCAACAACGAGGTGCTGCACCTGCCGCCGGCGATGAGCGTACAGATGTCGAGCATCTTCGTCGGCGCGCTGGCGTTCGGGCGGCTGGTGTCGGGGCTGGTGCTGCGCCGGTTCGACTGGTTGCCGGTGCTGCTGGGCTGTCTGGCGTGCGTGGCGCTGCTGATCGTCGCGACGCTGCCGGCGACGCGCGGTCTGGTCGCGCGGCCCGACGTGACCTGGACGACCGCGCCGGTCGCGGCATTCCTGTTCCCGCTGCTCGGCGTGTTTCTGGCGCCGATCTATCCCACTTTGTGCTCGATCGTGCTGAGTGCGCTGCCCCGGCACCGCCATGCCGCGATGATCGGCATGATCGTGGTGTTCTCCGCGCTCGGCGGGACGATCGGGTCGTTCCTGACCGGGCTGTTGTTCCAGCACGTCTCCGGGCAGATCGCCTTCTACTTCGCGCTGCTGCCGCTCGCGCTGATCGCGATCGCGCTGGGCTGGATCCGCAAGACGCTGGGCAAGGGCGTGGCGGCGTGACCTTGCCGATCCCGTCCGAACTGTTCGGCAGCCTGTTCGTCGCGGTGCAGGAGCGGCGGCTGTTCGCCGATTCCAAGACGTTCGCCGATGTCGTGCCGCTGCGCGCCGTCGCGGCGATCATGGCCGATTGGCACGCCGATGCCGGTCTGGACGACGCCGCCTTGCGGGCGTTCGTGGCGCGCAATTTCGAGCTGCCTTCGCATTACGACACGCCGCGGCCCGACAGCCTGCCGCTGACCGAGCATATCCACGCCTTGTGGGACGATCTGACGCGCGAGACAATAACCGTTCCCGCCGGATCGTCGGCACTGACGCTGCCGCGTCGCTATGTCGTGCCCGGCGGGCGCTTCCGCGAACTTTATTATTGGGACAGCTATTTCACGATGCTGGGCCTGAAGCGGTCGGGCCGGCAGGATCTGGTCGAGGACATGATCGCGGATTTCGGCAGCCTGATCGATCGCTACGGCCATATTCCCAACGGTACGCGGAGCTATTATCTCAGCCGATCGCATCCGCCGTTCTTCTACCTGATGGCCGGCCTGTCGCAGGACGACAGTGAGGCGGGCCGGGGGCGGCGGCTCGGCTGGATGCTGGCTGAGCATCGATACTGGATGGCGGGCGAGGACGGGATCGCGCCCGGCGAAGACCATGCCCGCGTCGTCCGGCTGGGCGATGGCGCGCTGCTCAACCGCTATTGGGACGATTGCGCCCTGCCGCGCGACGAATCCTGGATCGAGGATGTCGAGCTAGCGCGCGAGGTACCGGATCGTCCGGCGGGCGAGGTGTGGCGCGATCTGCGGGCGGCGGCGGAAAGCGGCTGGGATTTCAGTTCGCGCTGGCTGGGTGACGGCCGGACGCTGGCCACAATTCGCACGACGCGGATCGTGCCGGTCGATCTCAACAGCCTGATGCACGGCCTGGAAAGCGCCATTGCCGATCTACATGCTGCGGCCGGCGACTCCGTTGCGGCGGCGGCCTTCTCGGCGCGCGCGACGGCGCGCCGCGGGGCAATCGCAACGCATCTTTGGTACGATGCGGGCGGATATTATGCCGATCACGATCTCGATCTCGGACGGCCATGCGACCGAAAGAGCGCGGCGATGGCGTTTCCGCTGTTCGCCGGGATCGCCGATGCCGGGCGCGCCGGGCGCACTGCGGACGCGCTGGAGACCCTGCTCGCGCCCGGTGGCCTGAGCACCACCAATGTTACCACCGGCCAGCAATGGGATGCGCCCAACGGCTGGGCGCCGTTGCAATGGATCGCCGTCGCGGGCCTGGCCCGCTACGGGCTCGATACGCTGGCGGCGGCGATCACCGCGCGGTGGCTGGCGATGGTCGAGGGCCAGTATCGTGCGACCGGGCAATTGTTCGAGAAATACGATGTCGAGGCCGGGGTAGCCGGCGGAGGCGGCGAATATCTCGTGGCGACCGGTTTTGGCTGGACCAACGGCGTCACCCTGAAGATGCTTTGAACCCAAATGCACCTGCGACAGGGGCATGATGACAATGCGACGTGCGGCGGTAGGCTCCGCGAGCGCTCCAATGCTTCCTCTACGCTGCCGGGAAGTGTCCTTAAACAACATGAACAAATGTCCGATGTTGGGGTTCGCGGAAGCCGCCCCGAATGGCGGAAAATGGGTCTCAGCGTCAGTTGCTTGGAGCGATGCGACTGATCTCGTGACCTTTGTCGTCGAGGAAGGTAACTGACGCGGCACCGGCTGGCTCAACACGAAACACGAGGCGCTTTCTCCCTTGAGCATCGCGAAGCGACAGTTCGACACTACGATCGATGTTGCTGCCAAGGTACACCCGCTGCGTGCCAATCATTTGGGCGTCGCGAACCGCAGCGTCTTTCACCGGGCCGGCCTTCATAGCCTCCAACGCGCCAATTTGATCGAAGCGCATCGGCTGATCGGGTCGATCATTGACGATGAAGCCCGCGTGGCGGACCGTACCGTCCTCCTCCGACGTCATCTGTATGGTCTGATCTTGGTGCCAGCGATCGAACGTCAGGCTCCCGGCGTTGACGGGCTTGCCGGCGACGACTTTGCCATTGAACACCAAACCGCCATTCTCTGCGCCCTCGTCGTTGAAGAAAATCATGCCGGCCTCCGTGCGGTTCGGATGCGGATATTCCCGATTTCCGATGACGATGCCGCCGATATGGTCGCGTCCGGCGATGATCATCCGAAGGGTGCCGTCGTCCTCGCGAACATTAATCCGCCGCACGTCGATTGTGTCGAACTTCGCGCGAGGGGCGGTTGCGGCACCCAGAACGATGTAAGCGGCAACCGCGGTCATGACGGCCGCATAGGTGCCAATCGCGCGGGACGGGTCGATCTTAAACATGGCTTGCGCTCCGGGTTTTAGGCAGTCCTTGAGGTATTAGGTCCGGCGGCCGTCATGTCGAGGCGGGCGATCCTGGACAAATATTTCGTGCTGAGCAGCGTTGTAACCAACATAGATGATTGAAAGTGGGGCGAGTTTCCAGGGCCCGGACTAGTCAATCGAGGTGACGGATCTTTCCCGCTCTTACATATTCGCCGGTGAATTTCGAGAAAGTGCATTGGGGAAACAGGTTTCGGGCAAGCGGTCCGCTCAGACCGCGGCTAACGCGACTGGCGGGGCGGCTGTCTCGCTCCACGTTCACGATCAGGAATGCCAGCATCGAGCTGTTACTTTGGCGTGTTGTGTCGGCAATACGCCAACATTCCTTTCGCAAAGGAACCCATTTTGGACCCAAAACCCCCGCAATGGTCGATGCCTGTTCTGGTTTGGGCTACGAGCTGGTGCCGCTTCCTCTGGTGCCGGTTGTCGAACAGGTCAGGTTTGTTCGCGAGCGGATCGCAAAGGCATACTGTCCGCGCCCAGTTTACAGCTCTTCACGACTGAGTTGATGGAGTTCATCATGTTGCCGCACCTCGCTATCGCCCTTGCGCTCGTCGCATCAACCGCAACGCAGACCGAGCAACCGAGGCCAAGGAACCGGTCAGAGGCCACAGCAGTCATTCGAGAACTGCGCCGTATCGTCACCCCAAATGGGATCGAGCGGGCCGAGGCGATACGGATCGGTGGTATCAGGCAATTCGTTACCATTCGCGGAGCTGACCGCCGAAATCCCGTCCTTCTTATACTGCATGGCGGCCCCGGTTTTCCGGAAGCTCCGCTTGCCTGGTGGAACACCCGGGCGCTGGAAGAATACTTCACCGTCGTAGAATGGGATCAGCGAGGATCGGGCAAGACCTACCTGTTGAACGATCCAGATGCGGTCGCTCCCACCATGAAGCCGGAACGCATTATCGATGACGCCGAGGAACTGGTGGCGTGGCTTCGCAGCGACCTACACAAGAATAAGGTGTTCGTCCTTGGCCATTCCTGGGGAAGCTACATCGGGCTGGAACTAGCCCGCCGACGGCCCGAATGGCTGCACGCGTATATTGGCACGGGTCAGGCCACCAATTCACCCGAGAGCGAGCGGCGCGGCTTCGCCGCTACGCTTGCGGCTGCCAGGGCCGCAGGAAACCGGACCGCCGTAGCTGAACTCGAGGCGATCGCGCCCTATGCCTCTCCGGGCAAGCCTATCCTGCTAAAGGACATTGCCGTGGAGCGGAAATGGTCGGACTTCTTCGGCGGCGCGATGGCCTATCGAAACGAGCAGAGCGACGGGATAGCGGCGCGCCTTTCACCAGACTATACCGATGAAGAAGCACCGCGGATCTGGGACGGCAATGACTATTCCCAGAAATTTCTGTTCAGCGCGATCGTGAGCCTCGACCTCAGCAAGATCACGGACCTGAAGTGTCCCCTGATACTCTTGGAGGGTCGTCACGACCTCACCGTGAATTCAGGGCTAGCGCACGAATGGTTCGAGCGCGTCCGGGCACCGCACAAACGGTTCGTTTGGTTCGAAAACTCCGCCCACGAGGTGATGAGCGAAGAGCCTGGAAAGGTCTTGGTCTCGCTGCTCCAATACGCCCGCCCAATCGCGGAGCGGGCGGGCGACGCTCCAACCCGATGATGTCGGCCGTGTTGCAAACGTGCGACCGCCCACCACCCATTAACCATCCTTTTCTGGAAAGCCGCAGGCCATGTCGGCGGGATCACCGCCTTATAGACCAACATGGACGGACAGCCGAAGCTGGGGGCTTAAAGAGTGCTCCGAATTTCGCTTTGTGGGTCTGAGTGACGCAATAACCGGAATATACACACAAAAAACGGTGCAGTTGGTCTGCCGCTCTGCGATATCGATCGCCATGACAATCGTCGAACGCGTTCGCAAATTCCTGGCCGAGGAGGAGTGGGCTTTCGCGCCGCACGAAGTACCGACAATGCCCGGTTCGCCTGGTTCGCCGGCACACCCCCGTCGGCGCCGCATCGCCTACGCATTGATCGGCATCCTCGTTGGCCTGACCGGCGGGTTTGGCAACGCGCTGATTTCAGCGAACACTGTGTCGCTCGGCGGGGCGCTGGGGCTTGATCCGGCGGAGATTGCGTGGCTGCCGACGGTCTATGTGATGACCAATGTCAGCATCAATCTGCTGCTCATCAAGTTCCGCCAGCAATTCGGGCTGAGGCCGTTCGCGATCATCTTCCTAGCGCTCTACGTGCTTTTCACCTTCGCGCATCTGCTGGTGCAGGATTTCTCGTCGGCGGTGCTGGTACGCGCGGCAAGCGGGATGGCGGGCGCGCCGCTTAGCAGCCTCGCGCTCTATTATCTGATGCAGGCCTTTCCGGCGGAATGGCGGTTGCGTGCGGTTGTGGTCGGCATCGGCATTCCACAATGCGCGACGCCACTGGCACGCCTGTTCTCGCCCGAATTGCTGGCGATGAGCCAGTGGCGCACGCTTTACCTGTTCGAGCTTGGGCTGGCGACGCTGAGCCTTGCCGCCGTGCTTGCCTTCCGCTTGCCGCCGACGGTCCGGGTCAAGGCGTTCGAGAAGCTCGATTTCGTGACCTTCCCCTTGTTTGCCGGATCGATGGCGCTC
Source organism: Parasphingomonas caseinilytica (assembly GCF_036663755.1). Lineage (NCBI taxonomy): Bacteria > Pseudomonadati > Pseudomonadota > Alphaproteobacteria > Sphingomonadales > Sphingomonadaceae > Parasphingomonas > Parasphingomonas caseinilytica. Next base: position 372,747 of record NZ_JAXOJL010000002.1, on the reverse strand, counting down.
TTTGCCGCCGTGCTCGGCCTCGGGCGGATTGTTTGGTGGACCGAAAGCGCGTGGATCGGCTGGGCGCTGCTCGCGGCGATCCCGATGCTGGTGGCGGCACTCGCGATCGAGCATGGCCGCGCCAACCCGCTGCTCAACACGCGCTGGCTGGCCAGCGCGGACATCGTGCGCTTCGCGATCGTCACGGTGATGGCGCGGATCGTACTGTCGGAACAGACCTATGGCGCGGTCGGGTTGCTCACCGTGCTCGGACAGAATAACGACCAGTTGATCGTGTTCTTCCTCATCATCTTCGCCGCGACCGTCATCGGCGTCGCCGCCAGCGCGATCACGATCGACGTGAAACGCCTGACGCATCCGATCATGCTGGCGATCGGGCTGGTCGCCGTCGCCGCGTTCGTCGACTCGCACTCGACCAGCCTGACCCGCGCGCCGCAACTGTATGTGACGCAAGCTCTGATCGCGTTTTCCGCCGCTTTCTTTCTCGGACCAGCCTTGCTGTTCGGTATGACGCGCGCACTGGCGGCGGGGACCGGGCACATCATCAGCTTCATTGCGCTGTTCGGCATCGTCAATTCGATTGGCGGGCTGGGCGGCGCGGCGCTGCTCGGCACCTATCAAACGGTGCGGGAGAAGGCGAACAGCGCGGCGATCGTGCAAACCATCGATCCGACGGATCCGCTGGTGCAGGCGCGGCTCGCGGCAGGCGCGGCGGGGGTGACACGCGTCGTCGGCGATCCCGCCCTGCGCCAAGCCGAAGGCGGAGCGCTGCTGTCGCAAGTCGCGACGCGCGAGGCCAACGTGCTCGCCTATGACGACACATTCCGTCTGATCGCATTGCTCAGCGGCCTGACCTTCGCCTATCTCGCCTTTCTCTTGGTGCGCCGCACCATCCGTGAGCGGCGAGAGGCCCGTGCATGACCGACGCCCGCTCCCCCTTGTCCGCCACGCCCGTAACCGAAGAGCGTCTTGCCGAGACCGCGCCGGCTGCGCCGGTGGATTCGGGCTGGATGCCGCCGTCGCTTTCATCCCCGGCGGTAATCGTCGTCGTGCTGCTGGCACTCGCGGGAATGCTCGCCGTGCTGGCGGCATGGCGGATTTGGCCCTTCACATCGGCGAACGAATCGACCGACAACGCCTATGTCCGCGGGCGCGTGACGGTGATCGCGCCGCAAGTGTCGGGCTATGTCACGCGCGTCGCGGTGCGCGATTTCGAGACAGTGACGCAACGCCAGCCGCTGGTCGAGATCGACCAGCGCATCTACGCGCAGCGCGTCGATCAGGCGCAGGCCGCGCTCTCGGGCCAGCAAGCGACACTCGCCAACAGCCGCCAGCAAGCAGCGAGCCGCGCCGCCAGCCTGCAGGCGCAGGATGCAGCGGTGCAGAATGCCGCTGCTCAGCTGTTGCGCGCGCAAGCCGACATGAACCGCGTCGATGATCTCGTGACGGACGGCTCGGTCTCCCTGCGCGAGCGCGACCAGACGCTCGCGGCATTGCGGCAGGCGCAAGCAGGGGTCGCGCAGGCGAAGGCCGCGCGCGAGATCGCGCGGCAGGATATCCGCACGGTCGAGGTCGGGCGCGGCGGGCAGCAGGCGGGCGTGTCCGGTGCGGAGGCGGCACTGCGGTTGGCGAAGATCGACCTCGCCAACACGATTATTCGAGCGCCCGAGGGCGGGCGGCTGAGCGAAGTCGGCGTGCGGGTCGGGCAATATGTCACGGCGGGGTCGCAACTGATGTTCCTCGTCCCCGCCGAGGTGTGGGTCATCGCCAATTTCAAGGAAGCGCAGACCTCGCGTATCGCGGTCGGCCAGCCCGCCAGCTTCACCGTCGATGCGCTGGGCAATGCGCGGCTTACCGGCCGCATCGAGCGCATCTCGCCCGCCGCCGGCAGCGAGTTTGCAGTGCTGAAGTCGGACAATTCGACCGGCAACTTTACCAAGGTGCCGCAGCGGATCGCGGTACGTATCCGGATCGACCCCGGCCAGACGCTGGCCGCACGGCTGCGCCCCGGCATGTCGGTACAGGCGCGCGTCGATACCGCGAACGGCCCGGCGCTGCGGTGAAGCGCTTCGCGTTCCTCGTGACGCTCGCATTGGGCGGATGTATTCTACCGGGCAAACGCGCGGTCGCGCCGCCTTCATCCGCCGTCGTGCCGCCGCCCGCTTGGCGGACGCAGCTTCCCACCGGCGGTCCTGTGCAGGTGGACTGGTGGCAGGCGTTCGGCGACCCCGTGTTAAGCGCGCTGGTCGAGCGGGCGCTCGCAGCCAATGTCGATATCCAGACCGCCGCCGCACGCGTCGAGGAAGCGCGCGCGACGGAGGCGCTGTCGCGCGCGCAGCTGTTGCCGCAGATCGGCGGCACGGTGCCCGAGACGCAAGGCCAGACGCTCAGCCCGTTCGGCACGCCGAGCCAGGCGATCGGCGCGCAACCGTCGCTCAGCGCGAGCTATGATCTCGACCTGTTCGGTCGCCTGCGCCTTGCCAGCCGAGCGGCGCGCGCTCAATTGCTGGCGAGCGAAGGGGCTCGCGACACCGTGCGCCTCGCCACCGCTGCGAGCACGGCGTCGGGCTACATCACGCTGCGTGCGCTCGACCAGCGGCTCGCTATTGCCAGAGCGACGCTCGCCTCGCGCGAAGATGCGCAGCGCATCGCGCGACGGCGATTCGAGACCGGCTATTCCTCGCGCCTCGAATATCGCCAAGCGCAGGCCGAATACAATGCGACCGCGCAGCTCGTTCCCGCCGCCGAACTGGCGATCACTCGGCAGGAAAATGCATTGTCCGTGCTGACCGGGCGCGCACCCGATGCAATCCAGCGCGGATTGGCGCTCGATCGCCTCGCATCGGCGCCGATCCCCGATGGTCTGCCCGCCTATCTACTCCGTCGCCGGCCAGACCTCTACCAGGCCGAGCAGACCCTGGTCGCCGCCGACCGATCGCTCGACAGCCAGCGCGCGGCGATGCTGCCCAACGTGTCGTTGACCGGATCGGTCGGGTTGGTTCTGTCGACCGCGCTCGCCAACCCGGTCGGGGTGTTCTCGCTCGGCGGCAGCATTCTCGCGCCGATTTTCGATGGCGGTCGCTTGCGCGCGCAAGAACGCGCGGCGACCGCGCGACGCGATCAGGCCGCGTTCGCCTACCGCCGCACGGCCTTGACCGCATTCCGCGAAGTGGACGACGCACTCGCCGGGGTCCGCCGCATCCAGCAGCAGGCAACGGCTCTCGCGCTCCAGACCGAAGCCGCGCGCGGGGCGTTGCAGAATGCCTCCAACCGCTACCGCGCCGGTTATTCCGCATATCTCGAGCAACTCGACGCACAGCGCAGCCTACTCACTGCCGAACTTACGCTGGTCCAGACGCGGACCGACCGGCTGACCAATTACGTCGCCTTATATCAGGCGATGGGCGGCGGTTGGACGGCGGACGAAATCACCGGAAATCGAATTCATTAGCCGGAGATGCTCACGCCTTTTAAATTCGACAGTCTTCGAGCGCAATCGTGGCGATTGCGCTGAACGATGAACAACCGTCTGCAAACTGCAATGCGAAGCGCACGTCGAATGGCCGATTGTGGGTCTTCTCAGCCGGGACAATGAGCAACGCCCGATCAGGCACCCGCTCCGCCATTCTGGTCAGGCTGGTGTCTCCAATCCGGCAGCCGTAGCCAAGTCCCAGCGCTTCGATAGTTTTATCCACACGGACGCGTCGCTACCCAGTCCCGGGGCCATGAAGGCTTGTGGGGCACCACCGAGTCATCGAGTAAAAACTATTATTTTACAACGATTTAATGCTGCAGCTAGCGGTGCTGTCAGTCTAATGCGAACCGCTCTCCACTCAATGCAAGGCAGTCTTTGAACGCCGCGGCCTAGCTTGCGATTTTGCTCCACTCAGCCAGTGCGGCTGCGCAGCGTTCCTTGTAGGTCTGGCGATCGACGCGATGGCGTTCGAGATTGAAGTGATTGTGGACGTTGGCGTGTACGCTGGCGAACTTTTGTAGTGTTTTCATCCGCCGGAACCGGAGCATCGCCCTCTCCCGTCTTCGGAATGATAGATGACTGTTTTCGACCCGGTTATTGGCCCAGCATTTGACCTTACGCTTATCGGCATGCCCTGTTCGTTCATCGTAGCGCCGTAGCTCCGCAGGCCATCGGTGGTGACCTTTGCTCGCACTCCATGTCGCTTCAGCGCCTTTTTCATAAAGCGCAGCGCCGCGTCCTTGTCGCGGAATTTCGTGATGTAGCTTTCGAGGATTTCGCCCTCGTGATCCACTGCTCGCCAGAGGTAAACCATCTCGCCGCTCAGCTTCACGTACATCTCTTCGAGATGCCAACACCAGTGCCGAAAGCCGCGCATTGCGCTGACGCGCTGCCGACGGATATCGCCAGCGAATATTGGGCCAAACCTGTTCCACCACATCCGCACGGTATCGTGACAAATGTCGATCCCGCGCTCGGACAGTAGACCCTCTACACCACCACCAGGCGGATCACCTCGGGTGGCCGATTCCACTCAGCTATCGGCCAAGCGCGCGACCTCTCGCCGCTCCGAGTTGCCGAGTTGCCGAGTTCATTCATGGCCGCACCGTAACTGCGCAGGCAACCGGTGGGGACATTGCCCGCGGCCCATGTCGCTTCAGCGCCCTCTTCATGAAGCGCAGCGCTCCGCCCTTATTATGTGCCTGGGTGATATAGCTTTCGAGAATTTCTTCCTCGTGGTCGACCGCTCACCAGAGGTAAACGATCTCGCAGTTCAGCTTCACGTACATCTCGTCCAGATGCCACCGCCGGTGTCGAAAAGCACGCATTGCGCTGACGCGTTGCCGACGAACGTCGTTTGCGAACATCAGGCCGAGCCTCTTCCACCAATGCCTAAAGGGCCACCGCATCATGGTGCAGGTGCAATCCTCCTGGTTCCCGGTGATCGACCGTAACCCACAGACCTTCGTGCCGAACATCGCACGGGCGAAGGCGACGGATTTCGTGAAGGCGACGCAGAAGGTGTGCGCGGGATCGAAGGTGGTACTGCCGGTGATCCGTTAGTTCTTCATGCGCCAGCCGGTGCGGAAGATCACCGCGATCACCCCGAGGCACAGCACCATGAACAGCGCCGTCACGCCCAGGCTCAGCCCCACGCTGACATCGCCCTTGTCGAAGAAGGCCCAGCGAAAGCCGCTGACCAGATAGACCACCGGGTTGAACAGGCTCACCGTGCGCCACGGTTGGGGCAGCATGTCGATCGAATAGAACGCGCCGCCGAGGAAGGTGAGCGGGGTGATCAGCAGCGAAGGGATGAAGTTCAGCTGTTCGAACCCCTTCGCCCACACGCCGATGATGAAGCCGAACAGGCTGAACGCCACGCTCGTCAGCACCAGAAAGGCGAGCATCGCCAGCGGATGCGCGATCGGCAGCGGCACGAACAGCATGGCCGTCGCCAGGATGATCAGGCCGAGGATCACCGACTTGGTCGCCGCCGCGCCGACATAACCCAGCACCATCTCCATCGCAGAGACGGGCGCGGAGAGCAGTTCGTAGATCGTGCCGGTGAATTTGGGGAAGTAGATGCCGATCGAGGCGTTGGAGATGCTCTGCGTCAGCAGCGACAGCATGATCAGGCCGGGCACGATGAAGCTGCCGTAACCGACGCCGTCGACATTCTGCATCCGGCTGCCGATCGCGCCGCCGAACACGACGAAATACAGCGAGGTGGTGATGACCGGAGTCGCCACGCTCTGCCACAGGGTGCGGAGCGCCCGGGCCATTTCAAAGCGGTAGATCGCCCAGATGCCGTGGGTGTTGAGGGCCGGTGTGGTCATGCCGCTTCTCCCGGCGCGGAGACGAGATCGACGAAGATGTCCTCCAGCGAACTGCGATACGTTTCCAGATCGGTGACGCCGATGCCGAGCGCGCCGAGTTTGGCGAGCAGGGCCGGAACGCCCTCGTCCTCGGAAACGAACACGTAGCGCAACTTCGTGCCATCCTCCTCCAGCGTCAGATCCCAATCGGCGAGTTCGACCGGAAGCTCGCGTAGCGGCTCAGCAAGCGAGACCAACGCCTGTCTCTTGCCGAGCCGCTTCATCAATTCGGTCTTTTCCTCGACCAGCATCAACTTGCCCTTGGCGATCACGCCGACGCGGTCGGCCATTTCCTCGGCCTCCTCGATATAATGCGTGGTCAGGATGATCGTGACGCCCTTGTCGCGCAGCTTGTGGATCAGCTTCCACATATCGCGACGCAACGACACGTCCACGCCGGCGGTCGGTTCGTCGAGGAACAGGATGTCGGGTTCGTGGGACAGCGCCTTGGCGATCAGCACGCGGCGCTTCATCCCGCCGGAGAGTTCCATGATCTTGGAATCGCGCTTGTCCCATAGCGACAGGTCGCGCAGCACTTCCTCGATATAGGCGTCATGACCGGATTTGCCGAACAGGCGGCGGCTGAACTTCACAGTCGCCAGCACCGTCTCGAACATGTCGACCGACAGTTCCTGCGGCACCAAACCGACGATGCGGCGCGTGGCGCGATAGTCGCGGATCGCATCATGGCCCATCACCGTGACGGTGCCGGACGAAGGCGTGACGATGCCGCAGATGATGCTGATCAGCGTCGTCTTGCCCGCGCCATTGGGCCCAAGCAAAGCGAAGATCTCGCCCTTGGCGATGTCAAGGTCGATCGGCGAAAGTGCGGTGGTGCCGGAACCGTAGGTCTTCGAGACCCCGGCGATGGAGAGAATGGTGTTCAAGAGCGTCCCCTGTTCGGGGGTGGAGATGGGGCGCGACTGTCCGCGCCACAATAGCATCCGTCACCCTGAAGTCGTTTGGCGTCTATCCCCCTTGCATATGCGGAGGGGATAGACGCCGAGTCTGTTCAGTCATGAGAAATTTCGGACGTCAAGGTCGCACTGAGTTTAGCCTCAGAGACGCCGGCAAATGCGCTCGAACTCATGCGGATCAGCAATCTATCTGCGGACCCCACGGAGTAGCGTGAACACGGCCGTACCGCAGGGAAACCACCCCTTTTTTCTGCCGACCTGCAAGATAAAAAAAGGAGTGGTGCCCGAGGGCGGGTTCGAACCACCGACACCACGATTTTCAATCGTGTGCTCTACCAACTGAGCTACTCGGGCACACCGATGCGTGCATCGGGAAGCGCGCTCTTAGTCGGGGTCCCGGCGGCTGTCCAGCCCATCCGGCAGACTATCCGCTTCATCGGTGCTGGCCGGGCCGGCGGGGATGCGATAGCCCTCGCCCAGCCATTGCAGCAGATCGCGGTCGCGGCAGCCCTGGCTGCAGAACGGCTTGTGGGTTCCGGCGGGCGGTTTGCCGCAGATCGGGCAGGCGTCTTTCTTGGCCATCGTCATCTCAACTCGAAGGTCGGGGCCACGCCGGTGCGGCGGGCAAGGTCTTCCACCCATGTGGGGTGCGCGGCGAGCGTGGCAAGCAGGCGGGCGGAGACGTGGTGCTGGCGCGGCGCGGGCGGCGGGATGCGCTCGATCTGGCGCAGCAGCGCGCGGGTTTTCGCCGCGGCGGGATCGGCGCGCAGGCGTTCGAGTAGCGACGCATGGATGCGCGGGCGGACGATCTGGAGGAAACCGAAGCCGTTGACCGCGGTCCGTTCGAACGGTTGCGGCAGGGCGGCGTCGATCGCGGCGGCGACGGCGAGGCGCGGGGCCTTGCCGGTGATGGTGGGGAAGTCGATGCCGATCGACCCGCCGATATCGTGGCGCAGAATCGCCTCGGCGACCGCCGTCGCGGCGGCTAGCGCGAGCGATTCGAGCGGGCCGGTGCCGTCGACGTCGAACAGGGTCATCGCCGGGGTCGGCGTCATGCGCAGCGCGCCGCCGGGAAAGGCGATCTCGCCTATCATCGCTTCCTCAAGCACTTCGGACCAGCCGGCCTGTTCCAGCGCATCCGATTCGTGGGACCGCAACGTGCGGACGGGATGGCCGGTGGCGATGATGCGGGCGAGCAGGTCGGGGCCGTGGGCGGGGGCCTCGTCGCTCGGCATGGAGCGGGGGCGTTTGGGGCGGCCGGCTTCGGGGATCGCCTCGCGGACGATCCGCACCGTCAGGCGAGCGCCTTGCGTGATGCCGGGGGGCAGGGGGGAGAGCGTCGCCTCGCTGCCGTCGTCCAGCGTGATGCGGCCTTCACGGCCCGGGCGGGTGATCTCGATCAGGCGGGCGGCGGTGACGGTGCCGACGCGGATGGCGACGTCATCGGGTTCGATTCGCGCTTCGAGGATGCGATTGTCCGCGACCAGAGCGGCGCGGGCTTCGCCGATGCCGGCTTCGTAGAGCCATTCAGGCAAGGGGTATGCCTGCGCTGCTCAGCAGGGCGCGCGTTTCGAACAATGGCAGGCCGACGACGCCCGAATGGCTGCCCGACAGCATCCGCACCCACGCCTCGGCGCGGCCCTGGATCGCATAGCCGCCGGCCTTGCCCATGCCCTCGCCGCTGGCGACGTAGGCGTCGATCTCGGCGGGCGAGAGTGGCTTGAACGCGACGATCGTGTCGGAGATGCGGGTGCGCGCCTTGCCGGTCATGTCGATCATGCAGACGGCGGACAGGCAATGGTGGCGGCGGCCCGAGAGAAGGGCGAGCATGCGGCGCAGGTCGGCCTCGTCCTCGGGCTTGCCGAGGATGCGACGGCCGACCGCGATGGTGGTGTCGCCGGCCAGGATCACCTCGTTCGCGGCGCGCTCCACCGCATGCGCCTTGGCGGTGGCGATACGCAGCACGTAGGGGCGTGGGGTCTCGCCGGGCAGCGGATCCTCGTCGATATCCGGCGCGGCGAGGCGCGCAGGCACGATGCCGATGCGGGCGAGCAGCTCCAGCCGGCGGGGGCTGGTGGAGGCGAGGGCGAGGGTGGGGATGGGGTTGGCCGTCATGACGCCACAATACCGTTCGGGCTGAACCTGTCGAAATCCCTGATGCGAGCGCTGCGCTTGCCCTTCGACAAGCTCAGGGCGAACGGAGGGTGTCGAGCGCGCTTATTTGAAGCGGTAGGTGATGCGGCCCTTGGTGAGATCGTAGGGCGTGAGTTCGACCAGCACTTCGTCGCCCACCAGCACGCGGATGCGGTTCTTGCGCATCTTGCCGGCGGTGTGGCCGAGAATTTCGTGATCGTTTTCGAGCTTCACGCGGAACATGGCGTTGGGCAAAAGCTCCACCACCTGGCCGCGCATTTCGAGCAATTCTTCCTTGGCCAAACAAACCTCTGGTAAATATCGGGGAAATCGTGAGCGCGGCCCTTAGCGGATGATGCGCGAAAAGGGAAGCGGCCGGCCGAAGTTCACACAAGGTCACACGGTATCGGGCTGCGTGAGGGTGGCGAAGTTCACACAAGGTCACGCGGTATCGGGGTACGCTGGGCGGGACGCGCGGTCGGGCGTGATCCTGTCGGGTGGCGGCGATGGGAAAGAGCGGAGCGGGTCGAGTACTTTCTTACCGCATGGATGCTTTGTAGGACAGCATCGGTCGCCTCTCCTGTGCCGTTTTCCCTTCAATCGAGGGGCAGCACGATTTTTCGCATGATCCGATCGGTTTCGGCCAGGATCTTCACGATGCGCTGGTAATGGCCGATATCGTCCCAAGACAAAGTGCGCCCCCGCCGATCCTTCAGCCATTTGTGCGCTGGCTGATAGCCGCCGATATAGGCCGACCATGCAATCGCAGGAACCGCATCGAAATATTGGTCGGGATTGATCCGCACACGGCTTTTGTCGAATTTGGGGAAGCCGGGTGCGACCATGTCGTCGCCGTCGCCGCGATAGGCATAAGGCGTGTCGCCGATCGCACCCGGCTCCATCAGGTGCAGGCGGCGTAGTGCCTCGCCTTGTTCGGAAATTCGAGCGAATGTCTTTGCATCGCGCGGATAGGGGATGCGCGGGAAATCGATCTTGAGAAACTCGGCATAGGTCTCGCGGTAGGCGGGCGCGTGCAGCACGGCGTAGATGTAATCGAATACCTTGACCTCGGTCGGGCGGTCCGCGCCGGTGGCGGTGCGGAAGGCGTCGCCGGTGCCGGCTTCGGGCAATGGTTTCAAACCGGCGGCTTTGCAGATCGCGGCGTAAATCTTTCGGTCGAAGTTGGGTTTGCGAGCAGGCTCGGCGCCTTTGATCCGATCGGCTTTGCCACTCTGCAGGATGTACAATGGAGCGATGTCATTCGCTTCCTTCAGGCTTAGCGAATGATGCTGGATCATGGTCGAAAAGACGAAGACATCGGTAAAGGGCCGAATTTCCTCGACGCGCTTGTTGAAGCTCAATCCGATATTGCTTTGCGTATCGAACTGACGGGTCAATTCATCGCGGCCCCAATCGACCAACTCGCTGCCGCGAAAAATAATCCGGCGATCAAATGGTCTATAATCGATCGGCGCCAGACGACTGGCCACATCAATGGCAAGCAGTTGCGGGCGGGCGACGTTCAGTTTCCATCCGCGAGAGTCGCCCGGAGGATATTTTCGGCCCGCACTGGGATCTTTAACCGGGAAAAATGCATTGCGCGTCGTGTCGTCAGATTTCGATTGATCAGTGAAAGACTCGATCTTCGTGCGCAGCGACGCGGAGTCGAAATCCACAGCCAAAGAGTCGCGCGCACTGATGATGCCCTTCGACCGAATGGCCATCAGGTCGCCGATCGAAAATCCTTTGTCATATTCATTGCTGAGGCCGACATCGGTTTGCGCGAAGAAATATGCCGGTGATATCGGTTCTACAGTTTTCCAGATCGAAGAATTCAGGTCAATGCTCCAGAGGGCTTCGTTCTTCGCGCTACGATCGCCATAAACGTCCGCACGCCTTACTTTGGCTAGCTGGAGCTTGGATTGTTTCATTTTTGTTTTGCCTGGAACCGCTTTCTTGACCGCGATGAGAATCGATACACCCGTTTTAATGTCGAACACGTTGCGATCCAGCCCTCCGGCAGGATTGGTTTCTTTTTTGTTCGTATTGCCATGCAAGTCCAGCACGTAAATATTGTCGAACGAGTCTAGTAGGTGCTTTCTCATTCCACGGAAGGTGGGATTGTCCAGATATCCATGATTGGAAATCAATCCTACAATGCCATGTCCGTTTCCATTGATCAGATGTTCGGACATTCGAATAAATTTGACGTAATCGTCTTGCAGCCAGTGCTTCCGTTCGCCGAAATGCACACCATCGACATATTTATAATTGTCAATAAGATCGCTGATCCAATTGTTATTGTTCTGCGAAATGCCCGAATATGGCGGATTGCCGATGATGCACATGATCGGCGTGTTGCGCTTCACTTCGCTCGCGCCGCGGGCTTCATCGGCGAGTGCGGTGAAGAACAGGTCGCGGACTTCGCGTTCGCCGGGTTCCAGTGCGTTGGTCAGCCAGACGGACATGCGCGGGGGATTGGCGCTCGGACGGTAGCCGGTTTCGCGCAACTGCATGTCGAGCTTCATGTGGCACATCGCATAACTCGCCATGAGCAGTTCGAAGCCGTGGATGCGCGGGATCAATTCACGTTCGACATAGCCCGACCATTTGCCCGGCGCGCGGGTCTGCACGCGGTCGGCAATCGTCTGCACCGCTTTGGCGAGGAAGGTGCCCGTACCGGTTGCCGGATCGAGGATCTGCACACGGTGCACGTCCTTGCGGATCAGGCGCGGGCGGCCTTTCGCGTCGTTGGTGCCGGTGTCGTAGTCGACCGTTAGCTTGCTCGTGTCGGCGAGGCCATCGGGCAGGCCGAATTCGGTCTTGAGCACATCGTCGACCGCGCGAACGATAAAATCGACCACGGGTTCGGGGGTGTACCAGACGCCGCGGCTCTTGCGCTTCTTCGGATTGTATTCCTTGAGGAAATCTTCGTAAAAATGAACGAACGGATCGTTGCGCGCGGTGAACTTGCCGAAATCGCGGAACAGCATCCTTGGGTCCGATGCGCGCAGGATGTCGGCGAGATCGTTAATGATCCAGGCGATGCGATCATCGAGTTCCGGGCCGGCGATATAGGCGAACAGGCTGCGCAGGAACGGGTTCGATCGTGGCAGGTGCTGGAGTGCCTCGCTCCGGCTGAACGTTTCGAGACTATCGTCGTGCAGCCGGGCGGCGAACATGCCGTAGGTGATCGTTTCGGCATAGAGATCGGCGAATTCGTCGATGTCCATATGCGGCAGCAGTTCGGCCTTGAACGCGCGGTACTGGCCGCCGAGCGCGCTGCGCAGCGCCTTGTCGTCGTGGAGCAACTGGCCCAGCACGTCCTTGATGATCGCGGCCTTGCCGGCCATCATCTGGGCGAGCTTGGCGGCGGAGCGGATGCTGATCGGCGTGGCCTGTGCGAACGATCGCAGGTTGCGCGACAGTTCGTCAAACCGATCGGGCCGGGCCGGGAGCGACGGCAGTAGATCGGCGATCGATACGAAGTTGATCCTGTCGCCCTCGCGCAGGAATTCGAAATCGATGCCGTTGGTGTAGATCAGGTTGGGCAGCCCCTTGCGGTAGCGATCCTTCTGTTCCTTGCCGTATTCGTTTGGACGGAAGCGGGTGATGTCGCGGCCGACATCCTTCGCCTCAGCCCAGCCGATGCTGAGGCCTTTTCGGTTGAACACGAAATCGGGTGCGCCGACCGCGACGCGGCGCGGTTCGTTGATGACTTCGAGTTCTGGATCGATCGACCGGAACAGCGTTTCGAGCGCCGGGCGGTAGCTGTGTTCGGTAGCCTGGCCGCTGGCATATTTGGCACGAACTTCATCCAGATAAGACTGAATGTTCATACGATGCCGCCGGCGGAACGGGTAATGCGCCGTGAACAGAACAGGAATATCATGTATTTAACCCGAGTCGTTGCAAGACTCAGGGTTGGGAATGAACTGCCCTTCTCAAAGGAGGGTTTGGACCATTACGGAGGTGTTCGGGCGGGCCTCGTCCCTGCGTAATTCCGCGATCCGGATCAGGCCGGATTGTTCGCCTGCAGGAACGCCTCCAATTCCTTCAGGAACTGCAAACGATCTTCCTGCCGGGAGAAATGATGGTCGCCTTTGGGTTGCTCGACATAGCGGAACGGCTTGCCGCCGGCCTTCAGCTTCTGCGCCATATCGCGCGATTGGGCGACGGGGACGACGGTGTCGGCCTTGCCGTGGACCATCAGCAGGGGAATCGAGAAGTCACCGGCGAAGTTGATCGGCGATACGCCTTTCAGGTCCGGTGCTTGGGCACGCAGATAATCCTTCGACCGACCGCCATTCAAAAAGCCGCCGTTGTAGCGCAGCATCGCAGGCATGTCGGATACGCCGGCGAACGATACGGCGCAGCGATAGACGCCCTTGTCGCGTTGCGCCGCGCGTAGCGCCGCATAGCCGCCATAGGATGCGCCGAAGATGCAGACGCGCTTGGGGTCGGCAAGGCCATTGTCGGCGGCCCAGCGCACCGCGTCGGTCAGATCGTCCTGCATGGCGAGGCCCCATTGGCCCTTGCCCTTGTCCTGGAACGCGGTGCCGTAGCCGGTCGATCCGCGATAATTGGGTTGCAGGACGGCATAGCCGCGGCTGGCAAGGAACTGGGTCCACCAGTCCCAGCTTTCGTCGTCGCGCGCCGCCGGGCCGCCATGCGGCATCAGGATCAGCGGCAGGTTCTTCGCCGGCTTGCCTTGGGGCACCGTGAGCACTGCGGATATCTCCAGCCCGTCGCGGGACTTGTACTGGATCGTCTTGACCGGGGCGTAGGATTTCGAACCGAGCGTGTTGCTGATCTTTGCCAACAGGCTCATCGTGCCTTCATCCACGGCATAGACGTAATATTGGCCGACATTGCTGGCATTGCCGACGCGGACGATAAATATGGTGAAGTTGCGGTTCCAGGATACAATCCGTCCCTCCCGCGCGCCCACGGCCTTGTCGATATCCTGCTGGATTTTAGCGAGAGCGGGATCGAACCAATGGGTGCGCGAGCGCGTGTCGGTATAGCGCACGCCGAGCAGGCGGGTGCCGAGTTCGTCCGAGATCAGACCGCCGAGATCGTGGCCGGGCGTACCGAACAGCTTGGTGCCGGTCTTCAGCGTCGCCAGATCGTAGGCGTAGAGCGAATCGAACCCGTCATCGTCACTATAGGCCACCGCCTTGCCCGGTTCGGCCAGGAACAGAGCGGGCATGTCGCCGAGCGAGGCGGCGCTGCCGCGCGCCTTGTCGATGGTGCGGAACGACTGGCCGGCAGCGGCGCGGTACAGCACGCGATAGGCGCGTGAATTATCCACATAGGACAGGCCGAGCCGGATCGTACCGGAGCCGTCGGCCTGCCAGTTCATCACATTGTCGACGGCATTCTGCACCACCTTGTTGCGCCCGGTGGAGATATCGAAATCGCGCACCACCGGCCAGAATCCGCTTTGGTCGCTGAAGATCGAGGTCTGCATGGCGATGCGTACGTGCGGCGTTCCGTCCCGCGCGACCCACAGGATGTCGTCGGCATTCTGCCCGGCATCGTTTCCGAGCTGGACCACCTTTGTCGCATCGGCCTTTATGCCGACGGCGCGACGGAGATACCATTTGTCGCCCTGCACCGGGCTCATGCCGCCGAGCCGGGCGATCAGCCAATCGTCATTGACCCAGGTCCATCCATTCAGGTCGTTGTCCCCCAGCATGATCGTGCGCGATTCGGCGACCTTGGCGAGCGGGATGATTGCGAAACGCTGCACCCCGCCGACCGAGATGCGCGCCGCGACCTTCGTGCCGTCGGGCGACAGTTCCGGCCCCTCCATGAAGGGGAGTTCGGCGAATGATTCCAGCGGTGGGGGCGGCGGCGGGGGCGTGTCGGCGGCGGGCGCGACGGCCGAGATCAGAGACAGCGGAATGGCGAACGCCAGCGCCGCGAAAACGATGTTCGATGTCATGACCAACCCCCGGAAAGCAGGCTAGATCGGCGGCGCGCGATCGCCAATATGAAAAATGCCCCGCCCGAAGGTTTCGGGCGGGGCGGGGAGGGAAGCGGGGTAGAGAGAAGTCAGGAAGGGCGTCGTGGCGAAGCCACGCCGTCGGTCGGATCGGGCGGGAAATGCTTCCCGCCCGTCCGCCGTCCGGTCGCGCTTGCTGAGGCTTTGCCTCAGCCTCCGCTGGCAGCAAGCGCTGCCAGCAGGAGCAGCGCCACGATATTCGTGATCTTGATCATCGGATTCACCGCCGGGCCTGCGGTGTCCTTGTACGGATCGCCGACGGTGTCGCCGGTGACGGCGGCCTTATGGGCTTCCGATCCTTTGCCGCCGTGATTGCCGTCCTCGATATACTTCTTGGCATTGTCCCACGCGCCGCCGCCCGAGGTCATCGAGATCGCGACGAACAGGCCGGAGACTATCACGCCGAGCAGGAGCGCGCCGAGTGCCGCGAAGCCGCTGGCCTGGCCGGCGACGGCGGTGATGATGAAATACACCGCGATCGGGGCCAGCACCGGCAGCAGCGACGGTACGATCATCTCCTTGATCGCCGCCTTCGTCACGAGATCGACGGTACGGGCGTAGTTCGGGCGGCTGGTGCCGGCCATGATGCCGGGATCGTCGCGGAACTGCGCGCGGACATCCTCCACCACCGAGCCTGCCGCACGGCCCACCGCGGTCATGCCGAACGCGCCGAAGCTGAACGGCAGCAGCGCGCCGAGCAACAGCCCGACGATGACGTACGGATTGGACAGGCTGAAATCGACCGCGAGGTTCGGGAAGAACTCGGTCAGGTCGGTGGTGTACGCACCGAACAATACGAGCGCCGCCAGCGCAGCGGAGCCGATCGCATAGCCCTTGGTGACGGCCTTGGTGGTGTTGCCGACCGCGTCCAGTGCATCGGTGCGGTGGCGGACGTCGTCGGGCAGGCCGGCCATTTCGGCGATGCCGCCGGCATTGTCGGTGACGGGTCCGTAGGCATCGAGCGCCACGACCATGCCGGCCAGCGCCAGCATCGCGGTCGCGCCGAAGGCGATGCCGATCACGCCGGCGAGCTGGTACGTGGCGATGACGGCGACCGAGATGACGATCGTCGGCAGCGCGGGGCTTTCCAGGCTGACGGCGAGACCCTGGATGACGTTGGTGCCGTGGCCGGTTTCGGAGGCCTTGGCGATGCTGCGCACCGGGCGGTAGTTGGTGCCGGTATAATATTCGGTGATCCACACCAGGGCACCGGTGAGCGCGAGGCCGATCATCATGCACCAGAACAGCTTCATGCCGGTGAAGGACGCGCCTGCACCCGCCGCCGCTTCCGGCGTGAGGGCCGGGTTGGAAGCATCGAGGAAGGCCGCGCCGCCGATCACCGCGTGCATGTCGCCCAGCACATATTGGGTGGCGAAGTAGATGGCGGGGATCGACAGGATGACGGTGGTCCAGAAGCCCTTGTAGAGCGCGCCCATGATCGACTGCTTGGCGCCGAGGCGGACCATGTAGGTGCCGATGATCGAGGTGATGATGCACACGCCGCCGACCAGCATCGGCAGCGTCATGAGTTTCAGCAGTTCGGCGGCATCCGCCTTTACGAGCAACGCGATCGACACCATCGTCACGCCCAGCGTCACGACGTACGTTTCGAACAGATCGGCGGCCATGCCGGCGCAGTCGCCGACGTTATCACCGACGTTATCGGCGATCGTCGCGGGGTTGCGGGGGTCGTCCTCCGGGATGCCGGCCTCGACCTTGCCTACGAGATCCGCGCCGACGTCCGCCGCCTTGGTGAAGATGCCGCCGCCGAGACGCGCGAAGATCGAGATCAGCGACGCGCCGAACGCCAGAGCGACGAGCGAGTCGATCACGATGCGGTCGTTGGGCGCGTGCCCGCCGGGGCCGGTGAGATACCAGAAGAAGCCGGCGATCGAGAGCAGGCCGAGGCCCGCCACCAGCATGCCGGTGATCGCGCCCGAGCGGAACGCCATCGTCAGGCCGCCCTGCAGCGAGGTGCGCGCGGCCTCCGCGGTGCGGACGTTCGCCTTCACGGAAACGTTCATGCCGATGAAACCGGTGATGCCCGAAAGGATCGCGCCGATCAGGAAGCCGGTCGCGGAGACGAGGCCGAGGAAATAGGCGACGATCAGCGCGACGACGACACCGACGATGGCGATCGTGCGATATTGCCGGCCGAGATAGGCACGCGCGCCCTCCTGAATGGCGGCGGCGATGTCCTGCATCTTCTCGTTGCCCGGACTGGCGGACATGACCTGGCGGCTGGTGATGATTCCGTACAATACGGCGATCAGGCCGCACACGATGGCGGCATAGACGATCTGCATGCTCTCTCCCTTGTTCAGGTTCCGAGGGTGCCGATGCTTTGCGCCGTGCCCCCACGATCGGGCCGGAGCGTATATAGCGTAAGGGGTGAGCGCAACCCGGTCAGGAGTGGTGCTGGAATCCCAGCCGCGGAGGGAGCGGGACCGGGGTGCCATCGTCCATTAGGATGAGACCGGCACCGGGCGCGAACGTGCCGATGCGGGTGGCGGGGACGGGCGGGGTCCAGTTTTCGGGCGAGGCAAAGAGCAGTTCGTAATCGTCGCCGGCGGTCGCGGCGGTGAGGCGGTCGCCGTCGAAGGCCGTGTACGCCGGGGAGAGGGGGATGGCGGCGAGGTCGATCGTTACCGCGAGGGCGCTGGCGGCGGCCATGCGTTTGGCGTCGATCAGCAGGCCGTCGGAGACGTCCATCATCGCGTGGATATGGGGGGCGAGGGCGCGGCCTTCGGCGAGGCGGGGGCGGGGCCGGCGATAGGCTTCGAGGAGTTCGGCGGGGCCGGTCTTGCCCTGCGCGATGGCGAGGCCCGCGCCGGCATTGCCGATCGTGCCGGTGACCCAGAGCGCGTCACCGGGTTGCGCGCCGGAGCGCAAGGGCGTGCGGGGGGACTCGCCGATCGCGGTTAGGGTGATGACGCGGGGGGCGTGCGGCGGGAGGGAGACGGTGTCGCCGCCGAGGATGGGGGTGGCGAAGTGGTTCAGGGCTTCGGTTAGGCCAGATAGGAAGGCGGCGTCCCAATCCTCGCCCCCCAAATCTTCATTCCTGACGTCTTCGTTCCCCGGCGAAGGCCGGGGTCCAGTCGCGGAGGTGGAAATTGCGTCGGACGGCGCTTCCTCATGATCGTTTCCCGCCTGTTCCCCGGCCTTCGCCGGGGAACAGGCGGGTTCGTGTGCGCGGGCGGCGCGCAACGGATAATTCAGCAGTATGCCGACCGGGGTCGCGCCCTTGGCGGCGAGATCGGAGAGGTTCTGGGCGAGTAGTTTCCACGCCACATCACCCGCCGGATCGGTGGGCAGATAGTGCACGCCCTCGACCAGAGTGTCGGTGGTGATCGTGTAACGCCCCAGCGTCGCGGCGTCATCGGCGAGGCCGTGCGCGCCGGGGTAGAGCGGGAGGGTCCGCAGGCGTTCGAGAAATTCCGCCTCGGTCACGGCTCGCGTTTCGCGCCGTCGAGCGTGCGGGCGCGGCGTTCGGCGTCCTTGGCGGTGGCCTCGCGCTCGGCCTTGGTGCGGCCGAAGGCGGTGCGGTTGGTGGCGGCTTCGGTTTCCTTCGCGGCGCGGGCCTTGGCCTTACGCGCGGTGCGGAGGTTGATGATGTCCGCCACCTACGATCCTCCCCGTTTCGGGGAGGACTTAGGCGCGGACATCCTTGGCGATCGCGTCGAGCAGGCCGTTGACGAAACCGGCCTCGCGCTTGTCGAAAAAGGCGTGGGCGACGTCGACATATTCGGTGATGACGGTGCCGACGGGCACGTCGGGCCGGGCGATCAGTTCGTAGGCCCCGGCGCGCAGGATCGCGCGCATCGATTTGTCGAGGCGCGGCAGGCTCCAGCCGGCGGAGAGCTTGGCGGCGATCGTGGCGTCGATCTCGTCGAGGCGCGCGGCGGTGCCCTTCACGACATCATCGAAGAAATCGACCTCGGCCTCGGCATATTCCGCGTCCTCGATCGTCGCGCCGAGCCGGTGCTGGTGGAATTCGTGCAGCAAAGCGGTGATCGCGGTGCCTTCCATGTCATGCTGATACAGAGCCTGCACGGCGGCGAGGCGGGAGGCGGCGCGGGCCTGGCTGCGGGCTTTGGTGCGCGTGGGGGTGCGTTGGGACATTTTGGCGCTCTTAGCTTCAGAGCGCAGTTTTTCCCACCCCCGTTCGTCCTGAGTAGCGACTGAGCTTGTCGAAGGCGCGTATCGAAGGACGGGTTTTACGTGGGGTGGTGCTTCGATACGAGCCTTCGCTACGCCTTCGGCTACTCAGTCTCTACTCAGCACGAACGGTTTAAGGTGATCAAGACAGACGCAGCGCGACCGACCTTGCGTGCGCCGGCAGCCCTTCGGCCTCGGCCAGTGCCACCGCCGCCGGACCGATCGCGGCGAGCGATGCCTCGTCCAGTTGCAGGAAGCTGGTGCGCTTCATGAAATCCAGCACCGACAGGCCGCTGGCGAACCGTGCGCGCCGCCCGGTGGGGAGGACGTGGTTCGGGCCGGCGACGTAATCGCCGATCGCCTCGGGCGTGTGGCGGCCCATGAACACCGATCCGGCATGGCGTACGCGATCGAACAGCGCCTGCGGATCGTCGCAGGCGAGTTCGAGATGTTCGGGGGCGAGGCGGTCCACAAGTGGCAATGCCTCTTCCAGCGACGCGGTGACGATGATCGCGCCGTTGGCGTCCCAGGCGGCACGCGCTGTCTGGGCGGTGGAGAGCGTGCCGATCTGCAGGTCCACCGCCTGGGCGACGGCGCGGGCGAAGGCGGCGTCGTCGGTGAACAGGATCGATTGGCTGGTCGGATCGTGCTCGCTCTGGCTGAGCAGATCGGCGGCGATCCAGTCCGGATCGTTGCGGCCATCGGCGACGACCACGATCTCGCTCGGGCCGGCGACCATGTCGATGCCGACCACGCCGTAGAGCTGGCGCTTGGCCTCGGCGACCCAGGCGTTGCCGGGGCCGGTGATGACGTCCACGGGCGCGATGCGGCCGGTGCCATAGGCGAGCGCGGCGATGGCCTGTGCGCCGCCGACCTTCCAGATCTCGTCCACCCCGGCGATGTGCGCGGCGGCGAGGACCAGCGGGTTGATCTCGCCATTCGGCGTGGGCGTGACCATCGCGATGCGATCGACCCCGGCGACGCGCGCGGGGATCGCGTTCATCAGCACCGACGAGGGATAGGCCGCGCGGCCGCCGGGGATATAGATGCCGGCGGCGGCAATCGCGTTCCAGCGCGCGCCGAGGCGGACTCCGGCGGCGTCGGTGGTGTCGCTGTCCTGCGGGCGCTGTTTCTCGTGATACGCAGTGATGCGCGCGGCGGCGAGGTTGAGCGCATCGCGCAAGGCGGGGTCGAGGTTTTCGTAGGCGGCGAGCCATTCGCTCCGTTCGATGCGCCAGCCGGTTTCGTTCGGATCGTGGCGGTCGAACTTCTTGGTGAAGGCTGCGAGCGCGGCGTCGCCTTCGTCGCGGACGCTGGACACGATGATGCGCACGTCGCGGGCGACGTCTGCGTCGGCCTCGCGGCGGCCGTTGACGAGGGCGGTGAAGGCGCGGTCGAAGCCGGGGTCGGAGGTGGAGAGGTTCAGCATGATTTTTTTAGCCCCTCCCCTTCAGGGGAGGGGTTGGGGTGGGGCGTCTCAGTCTCATTGAGACCAGCGCCAGAATTTGCGGCACGGCCCCACCCCAACCCCTCCCCTGAAGGGGAGGGGCTTAGAAATAGGAGGGCCCTCACGCCGCCACTTCCTGCGCGACGGCGCGGCGGAACGCCTCGACCAGCGGCACCACTTCGCCGCGCGTCTTGAACGCGGCGCGGTTGACGATCAGGCGTGATGTGACTTCGCAGATCACTTCCACCTCTACCAGCCCGTTTTCCTTCAGCGTGCGGCCTGACGAAACCAGATCGACGATGCGCGGTGCCAGCCCCAAAAGCGGCGCCAGTTCCATCGCGCCGTTCAGCTTGACGCATTCCGCCTGCACGCCGCGCGCGGTGAAGTGGGCGGCCGTGACGTGGGGGTATTTGGTCGCGATGCGCACATGGCTCCAGCCGCGCGGATCGTCCTGCGCGGCGAGCGAGGCGGGTTCGGCGACCGACAGGCGGCAATGGCCGATGCCGAGATCGACCGGCGCGTAGAGTTCGGAATAATCGAATTCGGCCAGCACGTCCGATCCGACGATGCCGAGTTGCGCCGCGCCGTGCGCCACGAAGGTCGCGACGTCGAACGCGCGGACGCGGATCAGGTCGATGCCGGGGTTGCTGGTGGTGAAGCGCAGCGCGCGCGAATCCTCGTCGCTGAACGCCGCTTCGGGCACGATTCCGGCGCGCGCGAGCAGCGGCACGGCCTCGGCGAGGATGCGGCCCTTGGGGACGGCGATAATGATGGGATCGACCATATGCGCGGGGCTTTACTCGGGGGTGGGGCCGGGAGCAACAATGCACAGGTAAGGAGCATCCGGATGGCCGACGAACAGAATAATCGCGGGGCGTTCCTGATCCAGGAGCATTATTGCCGCACCAATGCCGCGCCGATCTATGGCCGGATGTGCCTGGCGGTGGCGCAGCATCTGACGCGCGATACGGTGGTGGGCACTCGGGTGCTGGACTGGGCAGGCGAGCCGACGCGGGATGCGTTGCCGCTGCGCCTGTTCGGCGGGTTGCATGCTTTGGTGCTGGCGGGGGTGGATGACGAACTGGCGCAGGTCTATTCGGGCGCGGTTACCGATGTCGGGGAGATTGGCGCGATCCTTGAGCGCGTGCTGGCGCGGCACGAGGGCGCATTGATGCCGTGGCTGGACGGGCCGCCGCAGACCAACGAGCCGGGGCGATCGGCGGCGCTGATGACCGGGCTGATCGAGATCGCCGCGCGGCATGGGCCGAGACTCGAAATATTGGAGATCGGATCGAGCGCGGGGCTGAACCTGCTGATCGATCGCTATCGCTTCGATCTGGGCGGCACGATGTACGGGCCGGCGGGTTCGCCTGTCACGATCCGGCCGGAATGGAGCGGGCCGCCCGCGCCTGCCGTGCCGCTGGAGATCGTCTCGACGCGCGGGTGCGACGTGAACGCGATGGACGCGACCGATCCGGCGGTGGCCGCGCGGCTGGCGGCCTATGTGTGGCCGGAGACACCTGAGCGGCTGGTGCGCGTGCGGGCCGCGATCGAAATGATGCGGGCGAAGGGCGTGAGGCTGGATCATGCCGATGCGGCGGACTGGATCGAGGCGCGGCTGGCCGAGCCGCAGGCGGCGGGCGTCACGCGGGTGCTGATGCATTCGGTGGTGTGGCAATATCTGCCGGAGGCGGTGGCGGAGCGGATCCGCGCGGCGATGAAAGGGGCGGGGGCCGCGGCCACGGCGGAGCGGCCGGTCGGCTGGGTGATGATGGAGCCGGATCGCGCGTTCGGATATCAGGTGGTGCGCGCGCGGAGCTGGCCGGGGGATGGTGCATGGGCGACGGTCGCGACGGCGCATGCACATGCGGCGTGGGTCAATACGGGTGCGGTCACGGATGGCACGCGGGTGGATTTGCCGGCGGGGGCGAAGATCTCTGTCTGAATCCTCCCCGGAACGGGGAGGATTAGGTCAGGGGAGCCAACTGGTGATGGTGTTGACCACCGCTTCGGGCGCTTCCCACGGTACGAAATGGCCGGCATCGACGTGGATCAGCGTCAGATCCGGCACCAGCGTGTCCAGCCCTTCTAGCTGGCTGGGCAACAACGCCTTGTCCTGCATGCCCCAGATGACCAAAGTCGGCTGGGTGATCGGCGGGAAGGGCGTGTCGAGATAGGCCGGGCGTTCGGGCGTCGAGTCCATCGGCGGCACGATCGCCTGGCTGGCGCGATACCAGTTGAGCATCGCGGTCATCGCGCCGGGCTGGCTCCATTGATCGAGATAAACCGACTTTTCGGCGGCGATCTTCTCGAAATCGGTGTGCTTCATGAAGCTGCTGTCGAAGAAGGCGCTGAGGCCGATATGTTCGATGTGATGTTCGAACGAAGGATTGCGGAAGGCGGTGATGTATTGGCTCGCCTCGCGCTGGGCCATGTCGTCGAACAATGTCTTCTGGAAGACAAAGGGATGCGGCGCGTTGATGATGATCAGGCGCGCGACGCGGTCAGGGCGGATGAGCGCGGACATCCACGCGATCGCGCCGCCCCAATCGTGGCCGACCAGCGTGAAACTGTCGATTTTGTAGTGATCGGCGAGCGCGAGCAGGTCGGCCACCATCTTGTCCGGGGTATAGTCGCTGACGTTTTCCGGCTTGGACGAGCGCGCGAAGCCGCGCTGATCGGGGGCGAGGACGAAATGCTTCTCGGCGAGCGCGGGGATGACGTGGCGCCAGGTGCGGTGCGATTCCGGAAAGCCGTGGAGCAGGATGATCGCGGGGTTTTCCGGGCTGCCTGCGGTGGCGACGTCGAGGGTTACGCCGGTGGAGAGGGGGATGCGTTGAAGTTCGAAATCCGGCATCTCTTTCTCCCATCTACGCTTGCGGGATAGGTCGGGGCGGGCCCGATCATCACGCGCGATAGATGTGGACATGCCCTCCCATAACTCCTTCCGCAAGAGGGGGATTATTACGGATAGCTCACCGTCAACGGTATCTCCGGGATCGGGATGAATTCCTTGTCGTCGCCCGGCACCGTGGGGAATTCGCCAGCCTTCCATGCGCGCTTCGCTTCGTTGATGCGATCGCGCGAGGACGAGACGAAATTCCACCAGACATGGCGCGGCGTCGCGAAGGCTTCGCCGCCGCACAGCATCACGCGCGCGCCAGTGGCGGATTTCAGCGACGTGGCGATGCCGGGTTTCAGAACGTACAGTACCATCGGCTCCAGCGTCATGCCGTCCAACGTCGCCTCGCCGATCGCGAGATACACCGCGCGTTCGTCCGCGCCGGGATCGATCGGCACCTCGCCGCCGGCGTCCAGCACGATGTCGGCATAGATCGTCTCGGCATAGGTCGTGGTGGGGGCGGATGCGCCCCACAGATTGCCCATGATGATCCGCGCGCGGGCGTTTTTCGTCTCGACCGTGGGGAGTTCGGCCTTCGACACATGTTCGAACGCCGGGTCGATTTCCTCGTCCTTTTCGGGGAGGGCGATCCAGGTCTGGATGCCGCTGAGCGCCGGGCCGATCGCGCGTTCGGCTTCGGGCGAGCGTTCGGAATGGACGATGCCATGGCCTGCGGTCATCAGATTCACCGCGCCGGGTTCGATCGTGACGTTGCTGCCGATCGAATCGCGGTGACCGATCGCGCCTTCGAACAGATAGGTGACGGTGGCGAGATTGATGTGCGGGTGCGGGCGCACGTCGATGCCGTTGCCCATGTCGAGATGCGCCGGGCCCATCTGATCGAAGAACAGGAACGGGCCGACCATCGTGCGCGCCTTGTTGGGCAGCGTGCGGTGGACCTTGAACCCGCCGAGATCGTGCGTGACGGGGGTTATGGTCTGGAGGATCAAATCGTCATTGGTCATCGGTCGGCTCCGCTCGCGTCGAGCAATTCGGCGAGGTCCGCGGGATAGATCACTTCGTCATGCGCGGCGATGTCGTTTCGGGAAAACCACCGGTGCCCGACGAGCAATTGTTCTTCCTGCGCGGTGAGCCCACCGGGCTTCACGTCGAAGCTGTCGATATCGATGCGGAAATAGCGTTCGTCGGCGGTGACCTCGACGCCCTCGAAGGTGACGAAATCCACGACGCGGCGCGCGATTTCGGGGCCGCAATCCACGTCGAGGCCGACCTCCTCCCACAATTCGCGGCGGGCGGCGGCGGGATAGCTCTCGCCCGGATCGACCGCGCCGCCGGGGGTGCACCAGAGCGGCGGCCGGTCGGCGGGGGTGAAGCGGAACAGGAGGACGCGGTCCTCGGCGTCGACCAGCAGGATGCGCGCGGCGGGGCGGGGGGTTCTCATCTTTGCAACTGTTCCCCGGCGGAGGCCGGGGTCCAGCCGAGAGACTTGAATTGGCTGGTGTTGCGCAAAGTCATGTCCACCTTTCCGACTGGGCCCCGGCCTTCGCCGGGGAAGCGTGAAGGAAGGGGAACAGGATTGTCACGCCGCATCCAGCTCCGGATAGTATCGAAAGATGCCGTCGGTGTTGAACGCCAGGCGGCGGTCGCTTTTCAGATAGGCCCTGATGCCGGGCAGGTCGGCGACCTGATCGTGGATGCGGATCACGCCGGGGTAATCGTGCTCAATCGCCGCCATGCGCCTGGGGAACATGTAACGCAGGCCCTCGACGATCTGGAACAGCGATGTGTCGGCATAGGTCCAGCGGTGATCGATCAGCCAGTCGCCTTTGTTGGCCTCCACCGCATTCTCGAAATGGCCGAGGAATTTGGGCAGGCGGCTGTCGCGGAACTGCGCGGCGGCGCGGGCGGCCTCGGGCTTCTGGTCGTCGTAATAGGCGCCGGGATCAACCGGGTGATGGACGTTGTGCACCTCGGCGACCAGATCCGCGATGGTCAGCTGCAGCTGGTTGAGCCACAACCGATCGGCCATGTTGCTCGGCGCGAGCTGGTGGCGCTCGCCGAGATACATCAGGATGTTGGCGACCTGCGCGATGATCAGCCCGTCGATCTCGAGATAGGGCGGAGCGAACGGGCCGTGCCCGGCCTGGCTTTCGAGATTCTCGATCAGGCCCTGCTCGTCGGTCTTGCGGGCGCAATCGCGATAATCGATCCCGGCGGCTTCGAGCGCGAGGCGGACGAATTCGCCGCGCCCCTGGATCGAGGGCCAGTACCAGAGGTTGTAGGGCATCGACTTTTCTCCCCCTATTCGCCGGGCGCGCGCGCCTTGATCGCCAAGGCATGGATGCGGTCCCGAAGCAGGTCCGCCAACGCCTGGTTGACCAGCCGCTGCCGCTGAACGCGCGAGACGCCGGAAAAGGCCGCGCTTTCGATCGTGACCGAGAAATGCGATTCGCCGGTGCCGTCGTCGCCCATATGGCCGGAATGGCTCGCGCTATCGTTGGAGACATGGAGCAAAGTCGGGGCGAGTGCCGCCGTCAGACGGGCGGTGATCTGTTCGGCGATCGGGGCGGAGGCGGTGGAAGCGTTGGTCATCGCGCCTATATAGACCGCTTTGTCGTTTCGGGGAGCCGCGTGGCGCGCGAGAGTGAAAAGAAGGACCGGCCTACGGCACGCTTTCATGGGCGTGTCGAAAGCAAGGGACGATTGTGTTCGGAAGCCGGGTGCGAGGAGCCGGGCGAGTTCCGTGCGCCTTTGCTGGAAGGCGTGGGCAGCGGGCACGAGGGGCCGCGCCCGTATCGCTGGCTGTGCCTTGATCACGTGCGCGCATTCAACGCCGGGTATAATTTCTTCAGTGGGATGAGCGTGGACGAGATCCACGACGCGCAGCGTCCGCTCGCCGGCTGGGAACGCGAGACGCGGGCCTTTACCGGCACCGGCGGCGCAGACCGGCCGCCGAAATGGGCCGACTTCGCCGATCCGCTCGACGCGATCGGCGCGCGGTTCCAGCGCAAGATGGAAGAGGCGCGAAAGGACGGGCGATCGCTGTCCGAGGTGGATCGGCGATCGTTGAAGGTGCTGGGGCTGGGGGCGGATGTCGATCGGCGGGGGCTGCGGCAGCGTTATGCGGAACTGGTGCGGAAATATCACCCCGATCGGAATGGCGGGGATCGGAGCCACGAGAAGGCGCTGCAGGATGTGATCGCGGCGTACACGCAACTGAAGGGCGCGGCGGCGTTTGCTTGATTTCTTCTCCCTCCCCTTCAGAGGAGGGTCGGGGTGGGGCCGTGCCTTCTCATCGAGACCAGCGCTGGTTTTTGCGGCACGGCCCCACCCCAACCCAGCGACGGGTCGGTCATGCCCCCGGCATGACCTGAACAGCGCGGGGCGCTGTTCACCCGTCGCTCCTGAAGGGGAGGGGCTTAGAAAGAAGTCACACCTTTGCCTCGCGCTCGGCGATTTCCGCGAGTTGTTCGGCGCATTTCTGCCAGCCGTCTACGAAGCCCATCGCCTCGTGCTGGTCCTTCGCCTCCTTGGTCCAGTGGCGGGCGGTGGCGGTGTAGCGGGTTTTTCCGTCCTCGTCGGCGAAGTCCCAGATGCCAGTCATGAACGGTCCCTGCGGCACCCAGCCTGTGGCATAGGCATCCGTGGAGACGAAGCGCGTGTTGGGTACGACTTCCAGGAACACGCCTTCCAGTTCGTGGCGTTCGCCGTCCGGCCCGCGCATGATCATCGCGGATCGGCCGCCAGCGCGCCAATCCTGTTCCACGATCTCGGTCGTCCAGGGGCGGGGGCACCACCATTCGGCCAGGCGTTCGGTGGCGATCTTCCACACCACCTCGCGCGGGGCGTCGATCAGGCGAGTGACGGAGAGTTCGTGGCGGTCGGTCATGAAAATCCTCCCTTGAAAAAGATCAGTCGCGGTCGGGTGCGCCGAGTGGAAAGAAAGCGCGGTAGGGGCGGGCCTCATCGACCGCCCGGGCGAAGGACGGACGCGCGAGCAAGCGGGCGCGATAGGCCGTGAGCGTGGCATAAGCCGGATCGATCGGGCGGACCCAATCGGCATAGAAGAGCGCCGGTGCCGCGGCGCAATCGGCCAGCCCGAACGCGCCGGCGGCCCATTCCCGACCGGCCAGCCGGGCGTCGAGCCAGGCATAGGCCGTGTCGAGCGCACCCCCGGCCTGCTCAACCGCGGCGGAATCGCGGCGTTCAGGCGGGCGCAGCGCATCGGCCACCACGCGCTGCATCGGCCCCATCACATGATTGTCGAACACCCGATCGAGCATCCGCGTTTCCAGCGCGTCGTGCGGATCGGCGGGTATGAAGCGCCGGGGGCCGGGATGATAGTGCTGAAGATGTTCGATGATAATGCTGGATTCCACGATCGCCCGGCCATCGTCGACGAGCAGCGGAAACTTGCCGATCGGCCATAAAGCGGCGAAGGCGGCCCCGTTCTCCGGGTGATCGCCATCGAGCATCCGGAACGCGAACGGCGTCGCATTCTCATACAGAGCGATCAGCACCTTCTGGCAGTAAGACGAGAAGGGGTGTGCGAAGAGTTCCAGCCCGGCCATCAGTTGCGCCCGGCCACCGCGGCCTCGATGGCCGCGATATCGATCTTGCGCATCGTCATCATGGCTTCCATCCCGCGTTTCGCGGCGGCGCGGTCCGGGTTGGTGGTGGCGGCCATCAGCGCGCGGGGCGTGATCTGCCACGATACGCCCCAGCGGTCCTTGCACCAGCCGCACGCGCTTTCCGCGCCGCCATTGCCGACGATCGCGTTCCACAGGCGATCGGTCTCTTCCTGATCGTCGGTATAGATTTGGAACGAGACGGCCTCGGTCTGCGGATAGAGCGGGCCGCCGTTGAGGCCGAGGAACGGCATGCAGCAGACGGTGAATTCGACCATCAGCACGTCACCCTCGGTGCCGCCGGGCAATGCGAGCGGCGCGCGGTGGACCGCATCGACCGAGGAGTCCGGAAAGGTCGCGGCGTAGAAGGTGGCGGCGGCCTCGGCAGTGCTGTCATACCAGAGGCAGGGGGCGATCTTGTGGCTCATTGCGCCGCTGCCTCGCCCGGGCCGACCGCGCCGAACATGATGCCGTGGGGATCGCTGGCGATGATGATGCGGTCGCCGCCGGGCACTTCCGCCGGGCCGTGATGGACGGTGCCGCCGGCCTCCGCGACGCTGGCGGCGGTGGCCGGGATATCCGGCGTGCGGAAATAGAATTGCCAGCCGCTCGGGCCGCCGGGCACCGCCTTCATGGTCGCGCCGATCTGTTGGCCCGCGACATGGACGAAGACGTAATCGCCCATGTCGCCGGGCATCGTCATCCTGTCGGGAAAGGTCCAGCCGAAGATCTCGCCGTAGAAGGCGTTCGCCGCCGCCTGATCCGGGGTGGCGAGTTCGTTCCAGTTGCACTTGCCCATGCCCGTCCGGTCATAGGCCGTGCTGTCCTCGGGACTGGCGCCGCGCATGACGTAGAAGGGGATGCCCTGCGGATCGTGGACGAAGGCCATGCGGCCGACGCCGGGCATGTCGATGGCGGGCATCAGCACACCGCCGCCCTTCTCCGTGATCTTCGCGACGGTGGCATCGACATCGTCCACGCCGATATAGAACAACCAGCGCGGTTTCGCGCCGCCGGCATGCATTT
Organism: Parasphingomonas caseinilytica; assembly: GCF_036663755.1. Taxonomy (NCBI): domain Bacteria; kingdom Pseudomonadati; phylum Pseudomonadota; class Alphaproteobacteria; order Sphingomonadales; family Sphingomonadaceae; genus Parasphingomonas; species Parasphingomonas caseinilytica. The sequence continues at coordinate 343,715 of NZ_JAXOJL010000002.1, read as the reverse complement.
CGGGCGTCAGGTTCATCAGCCCGCCGACGAAATCGCCGCCGCCGGTGTCGATCATGCGATAATCCATGCCGCCGGGGTCGGCCGGGTGGACCGTCCAGCCGATGACCTTTTCGTAGAAGGCCTTGCTGGCGTCGGCATCGTTCGAGAGCAGTTCGTACCAGATCGGGGTGCCGTGGGGATTGGTCATCGTTCCTCTCCTTGTGTGTCTCGTGTCGGATGTATCTCGGGTCAGGCGTCGAGGATCGGGGTGAAGCCGCCATAGACCATGCGCTTGCCGTCGAACGGCATATCGGAGCCGTCGGGCTTCATCCGGTCGTCGGCCATCACCTTGCCCCAGCCCTGCTGGCGCGCGGCCTTTGAGGGCCATTCGACATAGGAGAAGACCACCGCCTCGTCCGGCTGCGCCTGCACCGCGCGCTTGAAGTCGGTGGTCTTGCCGTCCGGCAGACTCTCGCCCCAGCATTCGACGATCCGCGTCGCACCGTGATCCTGGAAGACGATCGCCGCCTTTTCGGCGAGCGCGCGATACGCGTCTTTCTTCGCCAGCGGCACGGGGACGAGATAGCCGTCGGCATAGCCCATATCGCCGCCCGCGCCCGCTTCCACGATCGGTTCGAACCCGGCGAAGATCATCCGCGTGCCGTCGAACGGCATGTCCGCGCCCAGTTCCGCCATGCGCGGATCGGACATGATCTTCTCCATCGCTGCATCGCGCGTCGGCTTGTCGGGATATTCCATCCAGCTGAACAGCACGATCTCGTCGTCCGTCGCCTTCACCGCGCGCTTGAAATCGGTGGCCTTGCCGTCGGGCACGTCCTCGCCCCAGGTCTCGACCATGCGGGTCGCGCCGAATTCCTTGAACAGCGGCACGGATGCTGTGGCGTGGTCGATATAGGCCTGCTTGTTGGCGGCCGGCACGGCGAGCACGAAACCATCGATATAGCTCATCGTCTCTCTCCTGTTTTGCGCAGTCTAGCGGATGATTGGGAAGATCGCGCGCAGCCGGGCGTCGCGCAGCCACAGCCCGCCCCATACGAACAAGGCGATATAGACGCCGAACAGCGTGTGGCTGAATATCGGGCTGGCGACGCGAAGCTGGCAGGCGATCGCGCCGCCGAGATACCCGGTGAGCAACACCGCGCCGAGCACGCTGGTTCGGGGCCAGGCGTATAGCGCGGTGCAGATCAGGGCGATCGCGCCGAGCAGGCGGTAGAATTGAACGCTCGCGGGCAAACCGAGCGGCGGGCTGTTGGCGATCATCGTGGCGGGCGCGATCAGCTTGCCGCCGGCGTCCATCAGGAAGAACAGGATGGCGAGGCCGGTCAGTATCCGGCCGATCCAGAGCGTGCGGGTGGTGTTCATGTGCTGGCTCCTTCGTCGGCGGTGGCGAAGGTTGCGAGATGATCGGCCATCGCCTTGACGTAGGCGGGCCGGGCCTCGCCGCGCGCGACATAGGCGGCGAGATTGGGGAATTCCTTCAACAACCCGCTATCGTGCAGGCCGCGCAGAACCGAGACCATGGTCAGGTCACCGACGGTGAAGGTGCCGTCGAGCCAATCCTTGTCGCCGAGGGCATGCGACAGATCGGCCAGCCTCGTGCGGATATCCTCGATCACCTTGGGGCGACGCAGCTTCGACCATTCCTGATCCGCCTCGAACACATCGACCACCGCGATCTGCATGACGAACGGCTCGACCGAGTTGAGTGCGGCGATGACCCATTGTTCGGCCCGCGCGCGCGCCGCCGGGCCTTCCGGGAGCAGGCCCGGCGCCTGACGCGCGATGTGCAGCGCGATCGCGCCGGATTCGAAGATCTCGACAATGCCGTCGGAATAGGTCGGCACCTGGCCGAACGGCTGGAAGCGGCGATGCGCCTCGCTTTTCACGTAATCGAAGTCGATCAGATTGACCGCATAGGCCTGTCCGGTTTCCTCGAACGCCCAGCGCGCGCGGGTGTCGCGGACATAGCCGCGGGCGAATTCCGGCACCCATTTGAAGCCGGTGATGGTCGGGATCATGGCGTCGCTCCTGTCGCTGTGTTCTACGCGCCTGCTGTTACGCCGCAGCGTCGGCCATATGCTCGGGGCCGTTCTCGGCGGCGGCGGGGTCCATCCAGAACGGGCCGAAGCCGTGGCCGTCGGGGTCGGCGAAGGCGCGCGAATACATGAAGCCCATATCCTCTGGATCGTGCAACTCGGTGCCGCCGGCCGCCACTGCCGCCGTGGTGATCGCATCGACATCCGCGCGGCTGTCCAGCCCAAGCGCTAGCAGCATGCCGCTGCTGGTCTTGGCATCGATGATCGTCTTCTTGGTGAAGGTCGCGTAGAAAGCGTGATCCAGCAGCATGAAGTGGATCGTGTCCGACCAGTTCATGGCGGACGCCTGTTGATTGGAGAATTTCTCGTTCTTCACCATGCCGATCGCTTCGTAGAAAGCGGTCGATGCGGCGACGTCTGCCACGGGCAGGTTCACGAAGATCATCTTTGTCACGGCACTGCTCCCATTTTCGAAACGCTGTTGTTCGCGAATCGCTATTTGACCTTGATGCTCCTCGTAGTTACATAAAGCAACCATGAAGTTAGAAAAAGTAACTGAGTCGTCGAAAGGGGCGGACAAAAGGCGTTACGACGATGCCTGTGCGGCAACGCACGGCATGGATATCATCGGCGAGCGCTGGGCGTTGCCGGTGATGCGCGAGCTGATGATGGGGCCGCGCAGGTTCGGCGAATTGCGCAAGAGCCTGCCGCTGCTCAGCGCAAATGTGTTGACGCAGCGGCTGGCGGGGCTGGAGGCGTCGGGCATCGTGCGGCGGATCATGCTCCCGCCGCCCGCATCGGTGCAGGTGTACGGCCTGACGCCGTGGGGGCAGGAGGCCAGCCCGGTGTTTCAGGCGCTGGGGCGCTGGGCGGCGAAATCGCCGAGCCACGATCCGACCCGGCCGTTCAGCCCGATCTCGCTGATGCTGTCGCTGCGCACGATGTTCTCGCCCGCGCTGGCCGGCGATTTCCGCGCGCGTATGGTATTCGTGATCGGCGAGGAGACGTTCTGGCTGACGGTTCACGACGGCGAGATGGGCATCGGGCGCGGCGGACTGGACGACGCCGACGTGACGATCACGGCCGCGACGCATGGTGTGGCGGCGGCGGTCTATGGCGGCGTGCCGCTGGATGCGCTGGCGGCGGACGGCATGCTGGACATCGCGGGTGATCGCGCGCTGTTCGAGCGCTTCGCGACGATGCTGCCGATGCCGGAGAAGGCAGGTTCGGCTTGACGTAGGCCCTTTCCGTTCGCACTGAGCCTGTCGAAGTGCCGTTCTTGCTTTTCGCGCGTTGAGCGAAGGACAGGGCTTCGACAAGCTCAGCCCGAACGGTGTTCTAAAGCCATGACCGACATCCCGAATATCCAGCCCGACAGCCGCGAGACGACGATCCTCGACGCGCCCGACCGCATGGTCACGGTGCGCGAACTGTTCGGGATCGATTCGGACATGGAGGTGCCGGCGTTCAGCGAAGCGGACGAGCGCGTGCCCGATCTCGATCCGGCCTATGTGTTCGATGCCGATACGACGCTGGCGATCTGCGCCGGCTTCGCGTTCAACCGCCGCGTGATGGTGCAGGGCTATCACGGCACCGGCAAGTCGACGCATATCGAACAGGTCGCCGCGCGCCTGAAATGGCCGTGCATCCGCATCAACCTGGATGCGCATATCAGCCGCATCGATCTGGTCGGGCGCGACGCGATCGTGCTGAAGGACGGCAAGCAGATCACCGAATTCCGCGAAGGCTTGCTGCCCTGGGCGCTGCAGACGCCGACGGCTTTGGTGTTCGACGAATATGACGCGGGCCGGCCCGACGTGATGTTCGTGATCCAGCGCGTGCTGGAAACGGAGGGCAAGTTGACGCTGCTCGACCAGAACCGCGTGATCCGCCCGAACCCCAATTTCCGCCTGTTTGCCACCGCCAACACGGTGGGCCTGGGCGATACGAGCGGCCTGTATCACGGCACGCAGCAAATCAACCAGGGTCAGATGGACCGCTGGAACATCGTCGTGACGCTGAACTATCTGCCCGCCGCGGTCGAGGCGCAGATCGTGCTCGCCAAATCGGGCGAATACGACAAGCCGGAGGGCAAGACGCAGGTCGACAATATGGTCCGCGTGGCGGAACTGACGCGGCGCGGCTTCATCAACGGCGACATCTCGACCGTGATGAGCCCGCGTACCGTGATCACCTGGGCGCAGAACGCGCTGATCTTCAAGGATGTCGGCTTCGCGTTCCGGCTGAGCTTCCTCAACAAATGCGACGAGGCAGAGCGTTCGCTGGTCGCGGAATATTATCAGCGCGTGTTCGGCAAGGATCTGCCGGAGAGCGTGGTGGGGAAAGGTTGAGGCGACGATGTTCTTTCTCGACGATGATTTTTGTCGGCGTCAAGTGCGGGACATTAAGTTAATAACGCCGGGGCGCTCCGAAGTGCGAGCCGGGGTACAGCGCTGGGTTCACGACGTCGAAATGACGGATGGCACAAAGCTCGTAATTCTTGACGTGACAATGGCTCAGATCAGTAAGCTTCCAGCCCATACATTTGCGGCTCAACAGGGCCTGATAGCTTGGTCTCCCGATCCAGATGGAGGTGATGACTTCATCAATCCGATTGTGGGTTGGGCAGTAACTTTCGATGGCCAGATACTCCCGATGAACGCTGGAGGGTCGGTTGACGATTGTGATCCTGACGCGGTGATTATCGGAACCGATGGCCGGGTGTGGCAAAATGGGTTTGTCCAGGCGCCAAATTTGGAAAGCTACAGGCAACGCCTCATCGACGATCAGTTGTGACCACCGAAACCCCCCTCGATCGATTCAAGGCCGTACTCGGCGGCACGTCGCGCGCGCTGGCCGACGAGCCGGAGATCGAACTCGCCTTCACCGCCGACGCGCCGACCAGTTCGGGCAAGCACATCAAGGTGCCGATGCCGGCGCGGACTTTGCCGGCCGAACAGGTGGCGGAGGCGCGCGGGTTCGCCGATGGCTTCGCGCTGCGGCTGAAATATCATGACGCCGCCGTGCATACGCGCGCGGCGCCGGGCGAAGCGGTGGCGCGCGCGGTGTTCGATGCGGTGGAGGGGGCGCGGGTCGAGGCGCTGGGATCGCGCGGTTATGCCGGGATCGCGGCCAATCTGGCGACGGCGCTCGACATGAAGCTGCGCGCCGATCCGATCACGCGGGCGCGATCGCGGGAGGAAGTGCCGTTGTCGACCGCGCTCGGGCTGATGGTGCGGGAGCGGCTGACCGGGCAAAGCGCGCCGGCCGTGACCGCGCCGGGCATGGCGCTGGTGCGCGACTGGATCGAGGAGAAAGCCGGCAAGGATCTCGACGCGCTGGCGTTCGCGATCGACGACCAGAAGGCGTTCGCCCAGCTGACCACGCGGTTGCTGGAGGATCTCGAGTTGATCGAGGGGGACATGATCCCCGAGGATAGCGACGAGGGCGGCAACGACGACGAGGGCACCGACGAGCAACAGTCCGACGAGGGCGATGACGGCGAGAGCGAAGGCGAGGACGGGCAGGGCGAGGTCGAGGCGCGTGGCTCCGAGCGCGACGCGGAGTCGCAGGACGGCGAGAATGCCGAACAGGGCGACGAAGATTTCGAGGATATGGACGGCGAGCCGGGCGACGAGGGCGAGGAGGGGATGCTGCCCGTCCGCCCGAACCGGCCGATGCAGGATTTCGCCGGGCAGTTCGATTACAAGGCCTGGACCACCGCCTATGACGAGGTGATCGCGGCGACCGAGCTTTGCGACGCGGACGAACTGGCGCGGTTGCGGTCCTATCTCGATCAGCAATTGGTGCATCTGCAGGGTGCGGTGACGAAGCTTGCCAACCGGTTGCAGCGGCGGCTGATGGCGCAGCAGAGCCGGTCGTGGGATTTCGATCAGGAAGAGGGGATGCTGGATGCGGCGCGCCTCGCCCGCGTCGTGGTCAACCCGATGCAGTCGCTGAGCTATAAGATCGAGCGCGAGACGGATTTCAAGGATACCGTCGTCACGTTGCTGATCGACAATTCCGGATCGATGCGTGGACGGCCGATCTCAATCGCGGCGATCAGCGCCGACATTCTCGCGCGGACGCTGGAGCGGTGCGGGGTGAAGACCGAGATTCTGGGCTTCACGACGCGCGCATGGAAGGGCGGGCAGGCGCGCGAGACGTGGCTTGCCGCCGGGCGTCCGCCGCAGCCGGGGCGGCTAAACGACGTGCGCCACATCGTCTACAAGAAGGCCGACGAGCCGTGGCGGCGGGCCAAGCCGAGCCTCGGGCTGATGATGCGCGAGGGGCTGCTGAAGGAGAATATCGACGGCGAGGCGCTGATCTGGGCGCATGGCCGGCTGATCGGGCGGCCGGAGGATCGCAAGATCCTGATGGTCATCTCGGATGGCGCGCCGGTGGACGATTCGACGCTGTCGGTGAATTCCGGGAGCTATCTGGAGCGGCATCTGCGGCAGGTGATCGGGTGGATCGAGACCAAGTCGCCGGTGGAACTGGTGGCGATCGGGATCGGTCACGACGTGACGCGATATTACAATCGCGCGGTGACGATCATGGATGCCGAACAGCTTGGCGGCGCGATCATCGAGCAACTGGCGGCGTTGTTCGACACGAATGATTGAGGCCCCGGATGGCGGGTTTCGCGGGCCGGTGAAACGATCGGTGACGATCGCCGGGCATCAGACGTCGATCAGTTTGGAGCCGGTGTTCTGGAGCGCGCTGGAGGCGGCGGCGGTGCGGTTGAAGCTGCCGCTCAGTGCGCTGGTGGCGCAGATCGATGCGGTGCGGATCGTGGGGGATGATCCGCCGAATCTGGCGAGTGCGATCCGGTCTTGGGTGTTGTCCACTCTTGATCCTCCCCGGTACGGGGAGGGGGACCATTTGCCACTTCCGGCAAATGGTGGAGGGGGCTCTCCACGAGCGTGACGCTTGTGGCCCGCCCCCTCCACCATTCGCTGAATGCTCATGGTCCCCCTCCCCGTGCCGGGGAGGATATGATGAGTTACCGGCCCAACAAGACCCTGGCCTGCCCGGCGATCTGCGCGAGCATTGCGGCGTTCGGGGCGGCCGCGCTTTTCGCGCGATCGACCACCGCCTTGAACTGCGCGACGCGGCCAGCGTTTGCCGACAGCCACGCTTCGACCTGCGCCTGCGGATCGCCCGAACCGCGGCCGAGGAATTCGAGCCGCAATTGCTGGAAATCGCGCGCGAGGCCGGCGATGAGCAGGCGTTCCCATGGATCGCTGGGCGAGATGCGCGCGGCGTTGGCCTGGGCCCAGTCCAGCCCGAGCGCCTGACCGAGGCGGGTGAACGCGCGGGTGAGGACCAGTTCGTCGAGCTTCAGTCGCTCGCCGAGATCGGCGAGGCCGACCGCGCCGTCCAGCTCGAACAGGCGGACCGTCTTCTGCACCAGCTTCTTCGGCGCACCCGCCGCTTCGAGGCGCGCGGCGATGCGGGCGCTTTGTGCGCTCGCTTCGGCCAGCAGCAGATGCTTGGTCTGCTTGTCGAGCGAGGCGATGCCCTTGGCGAGGCGGCCCAGCACCTCGGCAGGGCTGGCACCGGGGGGCGAGACGCGGAGCAGATCGGCGATCTGCGCGCGCGTCGCCACGGCGACCTCGTCGAACAAGGCGATGCGCGCGGCCTCCGGCATCGCGGCGGTTTCGATCTCGGCCCACAGATCGGGCAGGTCGAACAGGCGTTCCGCCACCACGAACAGCGCGGCGATGTCGGCCATGCCGGCACCTTCCTCCTCGGCCAGTTCGAAGGGGTAGAGGACGCCCATGCGGTTGACGATGCGGTTGGCGAGCTTGGTCGCGACAATCTCGCCGCGCAGGCGATGTTCGTCGATCGCCTTGCCGAACTTCTTCTGCATCGCGCGCGGGAAGGCGGCGTGGAGATCGTCGCGGAGTTCGGCATCGGTGCCGAGATCGCTATGCTCGATCGCGTCCTGCAAGGCGAGCTTGGCGGTCGCCAGCAAAACGGCGAGTTCGGGGCGCGTCAGGCCGCGCAATTCCTGCACGCGGCGCAGCAGATCGTCGTTGGAGGCGAGGCCTTCGACCGCGCGGTCGAGCCGGCCGGCGCCTTCGAAAATCTCGATCACGCGGACATAGCTCGGCAAGGCCTGTGCGCCGTCATTCTCGGCCACCGACAGCGCCAGCGTCTGCAGGCGGTTGTCCTCCAGCACGAGGTGCGCGACGTCGTCGGTCATGCTCGCCAGGAAGGTGTTGCGCTTTTCGTAGGCGAGACGGCCTTCGATCATCTCGCGGTTGAGCGCGATCTTGATGTTGACCTCGTTATCCGAACAATCGACGCCGGCGCTGTTGTCGATGAAGTCGGTGTTGATGCGCCCGCCCCGTGCGGAGAAGGCGATGCGTGCGGCCTGCGTGACGCCCAGATTCGCGCCCTCGCCGATCGCGGTAGCGCGCAAATCCTCGGCATCGACGCGCAGCCGATCGTTGGCGGGATCGCCGACCGAGATGTTGTTCTCCGCCGCCGCTTTCACATAGGTGCCGATGCCACCGAACCAAATGAGATCGACCGGGGCCTTCAGGATCGTGGAGATGAGTGCGGTAGGCTCCATTTCCTGCGCATCGGTGCCCAACGCGGCGCGGATCTGCTTGCTGAGCTTGATCGTCTTGTCGGTGCGCGGGAACACGCCGCCGCCCTTCGAGATCAGCTTGGCGTCGTAATCCGCCCAGCTGGAGCGGGGCAAAGCGAACATGCGGTTGCGCTCTTCCCAGCTTGCCGCCGGATCGGGATCGGGATCGAGGAAGATATGGCGGTGGTCGTAGGCCGCGACGATCTTGAGCGTCTTCGACAGCAGCATGCCGTTCCCGAACACGTCGCCTGACATGTCGCCGCAACCGACGACGGAGAGGGGGTCGTTTTGCACGTCCACGCCGCGTTCGGCGAAGTGGCGCTGCACGCTGAGCCACGCGCCCTTGGCGGTGATGCCCATTGCCTTGTGATCGTAGCCGACCGACCCGCCGGAGGCGAACGCATCGCCGAGCCAGAAGTCGTTCTCCAGCGCTATCGCATTGGCGACGTCGGAGAAAGTCGCGGTGCCCTTGTCGGCGGCGACGACGAAATAAGGATCCTCGCCGTCGAGGATGCGTACATCGGCGGGATGGACCACCACGTTCTCGACGATGTTGTCGGTGATCGACAGCAGGGTGCGGATGAAGATGCGGTAGCTTTCGGTACCCTCCGCCAGCCAGGCATCGCGGTTCGAGCCGAGCGGGAGTTGCTTGGGATAGAAGCCGCCCTTGGCACCGGTCGGGACGATCACCGCGTTCTTCACGCGCTGCGCCTTCATCAGGCCGAGAATCTCGGTGCGGAAATCGTCGCGCCGGTCGGACCAGCGCAGGCCGCCGCGCGCCACGGGTCCGGCGCGCAGGTGGATGCCCTCGACGCGGGGCGAATAGACCCAGATCTCGCGCCATGGCACCGGCGCGGGCAGGCCGGGAACGAGGTGACTGTCGAGCTTGAATGCCAAGGCGGTCTGCCCGGCGGGGGCGAAGGCGTTGGTGCGCAGGCAGGCGACGATCACGCTGCGGATCGCGCGCAGGATGCGATCGTCGTCGATCGCCGAGACGGCGTCGAGGCCGCGTTCGATCGCGGCGTCGGTTGCCGGGATGCTATCCCCGGTGCGTTGCGGATCGTGCGCGGCGTTGAACCGGTCGATGAGGTATCCGGCAACGGCGGGCGCGCGGCGCAGCGCATCGACCACGGTGGTGAGGCCGTAAGGTAGGCCGGCCTGGCGCAGATAGCGAAACCAGGCGCGGAACAGCACCACGGCGCTCGGTGCCATGCCGGCATCGACGATCAGGCGGTTGAAGGCGTCGTTCTCGGCCTTGCCTTCCAGCACGGCGGCGACGGCATCTTCCAGCACCTTCGGATCGCCCTTGAAGGCGGTTACCGCCTCGACGAGGAATTCGTGGACGAATCCTTCGGTGTCGCCGGACAGCGCCGTCGGAATTTCCTCGATCACGCGGAAGCCGAAATTCTCCAGCACCGGCACCGCATCGGACAGCGCCAGCGCGCCGCCTTCGCGATAGATCTTCAGGCGCGATCCACGGCCGACATCGTTGAACAGGCGCACGGTGCGATCGGTCGGGCTTTCCAAACGCGCGAGGCACAGGATGTCGCGTGCGGCTTCCTCTGCCGAGGTGGCGTTGCGATAGCCCTGCGGGAAGGTGGCGGCGTGGCCCAAAGCGAGGCGCGCGGCGCGGGTCGGATCGACCAGTTCGCCGAGCGCGGCCTCGACCGCCGGCACCCAGCCACGCACCATGCGGGCGAGCCGCACGTCGAGCGGCGCGGGATCGGGCATATGCCCTTCGCCACGGAGATCGAAGGTGTAGCGCATCATCGCGACGACGCCGTCCTCCAGCGCGATCGACCAGTTGAGCAGCGCACCGTTGCACGCCTCGCCAAGCATCTCGCCGATCGCGACGCGGCGCGCGGTGGTCAGATCGTCGCGCGGCAACCAGACGAACGCGAACATGTGCCGCCCGAGGATCGATCGCACGAGCACCAGCTTGGGTCGCGGCCGATCCGCCAGCGACATGGCGGTGAGCGCGAGATTCTCGAGACTGTCGGCATCGAACGCGGTGACGAGATCGTGCGGCAAAGCGGCCAGCGCATGGGTCAGCGCCTTGCCGGTATGGCCCTTGGGATCGAAGCCGAACTTCGCCTCCAGCGCGGCGAGGCGGGTGCGCAGCAGCGGCACGTCCTGCGGCGGCGCGCCGAGCGCGGCGCTGGTCCACAGCCCGGCATGGATCGAGAGGCCGACGACCTTTCCGCCCTCGACCACCGGCACCAGCACCAGATCGAGCGGCACGTGGCGGTGGACGCTGGAGATCAGGTTCGATTTCAGCAGCAGCGGCGCTTCGCCACCGGCGGCGAAATATTCGAGCGCGGCGGTGCGCGAAGCCTCGGCCAGCAATGGCACTTCGTGGCGGTGACGGGTAATACCGATCCGCTCGACGCTCTTGCCGTTGCTCCACAATTCATGGCCGAGCAGGGTGAAATGCCCGTCGAGAAACCAGCGCAGCAATTCCGCGCCTTCGCCATCGAGATCGAACAGGCTGCTCGACTGCAGGGCCTCGGCATCGGCGGCGATCGTGCGTTGCAGCGCCGGCCAGTCCGCCACCGCCGCGCGCACATCCGCTAGATTGCGTTCCAGCTCGCCGATCAGCACGCGCCGTTCGCGCGCATCGGCGCGTTCCAGCTCGATATAGATCATCGATTCGGGGGCACCGGTGTCGCCGACCTCTGTCAGTGCGCCGGTGGCATCGCGCGTGACGCGCAGCACCGGGTGAATGATGCGATCGATGCCGATATTGTGCGCGCCGATCGTCGCGGCGATCGAATCGACCAGGAACGGCATGTCGTCATTGACGATCGCCAGGCGCATGCGGCGGCGCGTTTCGTTCAGATCGGCACCGGGCAATACCTCCAGTTCGATCGCGGGCGTACCGGCGATGCGCTTTTCGGCGGTCGCGGCGACGAAGGCGGCGGCCTCCGCGCGCTCCTTCTTGCCGAAATTCTGCAACTCCCCTGGAAGAGCGCCCTTGGTCAGCCGGGCGGCAAGCGCATCCGACAGCGATTTCAGCGTGGTCTTGGCCATGGGCACATCCTATGCGCCTGCCGCTTTTTTAGCTCAACCCCTGTGGTGGGTGCCTAAAGGTTGGGCAGCAACGGGGGGAAAGAAGGTCGTTTCACACAAAGACACTAAGACACGAAAAGAAAGGATTTTGGCCGCGAAAGCGGCAAGAAAGCCAGGCCATCCGCGCAGCAATATTCCAATATTCTTCTTGTTCGTGTCTTCGTGTCCTTGTGTGAAAAATTCTCAGGCGGCCGCGCGCATCGCCTTTTCGGTCAGCGCGGCATCGCCGATCGCCGCCACGACCTGCAAGCCGCCGGCACCGTTGGAACGCGCGAGCAGCACGACGTAATCGCCATCCGCCACGCCGGTTTCCAGCGTGACATCGGCCAGCACCGTTTTTTTGGCCAGCTTTGCACGATGATCGGTCGCCGGCTTCGCGACCGGCTGGCGCAATGCGCGCTCGGCCTGCACCACGCCCTTGATCCCGCCTTCGAAGCTATCAAGGAAATCGCCCAGCGCGCCGGTATCCACGCCGACACGGCGGGCATGGCCCAGCACGGCGGCATATTCGGTCAGGCGGGTCTTGTCGTAATCGGCACCGAAGACGAGCTTGACGATCGGCGTCATCGGCGCACGCAATTGTAGCGTGATGCCGGCCTGATCGAGCAACGCCTCATAGGCGGCCGGATCGCGATCGGCGGCGGCGGCGAAATCGTGTGCGCGGCCCAGCGCGCGGTAGAGCGTAGAGCGGGTGCGCGTGTCGGCGGCGCGGACGGCGGCGGCGGTCTGCTGCGCCAGCATCAGCTGATCGGCGAGATTGGCCACCACGTTCAATTCGAGTTCGCCAGATTCCTCACGCTCGGCGCTCGGGCCATCGGCCCAGACCGGCGTCGCGACGACCCGCTGCGGCGTGGCGCGCACGGCGGCCTGAACCTCGGCATCGAGCTGCGCCTGCGTCTCGGCGTCGACCAGTTCCTTCCAGTTGATCACGCCGTAGATGAAATCGATCGTATCCTCGTCGGACGAGAACGGCATCAGGATGCCGCGATACATCGTGTTGAAGCCGCGCTGCGACACGAATTCCGCCTCGAAGCCGATCGGCGCGCGATTGGCGATGATCTGCAGATAATGGTCGGTGAGGCGCGACAGCAAGGATCGGCTCGGCACCTGGGAGATCAACGTCACGGACGAATCGAGATCGCATTCCGCGCGCAAGGCGGAGCCGAGATAGGCGATGACGGGATCCTCGATCCCGCGCGAAAAATCGAGCAGCACGGCGTGCGGGCCGAAATCGGCGATATTGGCGGGGTCGAGATCCTCGATCGACGGATAGGCGCGGCCGCGCAGCAGCGAGACCCAATGGTTGTAGGCGCGCACGTGCATCCGCCGCTCGTCGGTGCCGATCTCGACCTTCGGTTCGCTGACGACGGGCTCGTCGTAGCGAAGGTCGATCTCATCCGCGTGCAGGTCGCCATCGAAACCGCGAACATTGTCCATTGCGCAAACACCCTTCGTGGACCGCGCAGGCGATCCGTTCCACGGTCATGCTTGTGCACCCGGCATGGTAAACGATGGGTAAAGGGATTGTGCGCTATCTTCGAGGCGACGGAAGATAGCGGCACGAAGCGTGCGACGACGCTTGTAAGGCCCCCAAGGACCTGCTAACCGCGCCGCCTCGTGAACGTCGCAACGACCGCCACGCACGCCGCTTTAGCTCAGTTGGTAGAGCATCGCATTCGTAATGCGGGGGTCACAGGTTCGAGTCCTGTAAGCGGCACCATCCCTTTGAGAAGGGAAATCCGAAAATTGCTGGTGAAGCCCGTTCGGCTGGGACGGTTTCTGGGTCCTACGTGGGACGCTTTCGGCAGGGTTTCGGGCGCTGACCTACGCGTCACCTCTTTGATAGATACATCGCTGTGGTGTCCTGTTTGACAGGCTTCGGCTTCGAGCCTTTGCGGCGGTAGATGAGCCGACAGCGGGCACTTCTCGATACCGCTCCGCGTCGTCGGCCAACCCGACGTGAAAGTGATCGCCACTTTCAAATAACTTCTGCGTAACGGTCTTTGAACCGCGCTCGTAAAGATCGAGATCGTTCCTTCTGACGCGATAGAATCGAAACCGTTAGCGATGAGATTTGGACTCAAGTGTTTGACTTATAGTATAATTACGCGAAATCGCCTTGTTCAAATAATAGGCCAGCATTAATGCCGTTTTATTAGCCCTTTGTCCCAGGGGGCGGGTTTTCCCGTTCACACATTAGAGGTTAGTAATATGCATATCATTCACCTGTCTCAGCCTGCCATCGATCCCGGTAAGGCTGCTCTCCATCATTCTGTCGCCGCGAGCGTTTGCGGCCCGGAGGCTGCCGTATACGACGCTGGTAGGTTCCGGGACGGCGGTCCCGGCGTCATACCGGGCGCCATTTTGGCCTGCATCGAGCAGGGCATGAACGACGAGGAATCTATCGTCCTCGCTGTGGCACGCGTTTCGCGGTGCAAACGGTCCACGGTATGGACCGTTCTCGATTATCTCAGCGGTACGGATTCGCACGTTCACCCGGGGATGGAAAGGGGGGCGCCATAACGTAAATCGAGGCGAGAAAGCCGCTGGCTCCCCCTCTGGTTGCCCGTACCTCAGTTGCGAATCTAGAACTTCCAAAAAATACCCGCCCCTCGCATTGCGCTTAGAACTACTTTTTCCTATGCGTTCTGTGCGTTCCGAAGTCCGCGCGGGGGGGATATGTATGAGCAGATTGATTCGCGCGTTGTCACTATTGTCTTTTTTGTTGATTGCTTCCGAAGCGAACGCTCAGTCGCGCCAACCGATAGTTGCGGTCGCACGCATCGATGATCTCGCGCAATCTAATAAATCTGCTGCACTGACCGCCATGATATTGTCGGCGGTGGCGGGAACCAGCAAGTTCCGCGTGGTTGAGCGTGAGCAGCTCGGCAATTTGGTTGGCGAGCAGGGGCTCGCGCGAAAGGGCGTGGTCACATCAAGAAATCGCGGAAAAGTAGGGGGGTTTGAGGGCGTTGATTATTTGATCTACGGGTCTATCACGAATTTTTCTGCCAACAAGAAATCTGACATCGGGTCGACGTTTCTTCTCGGTGCCTTGAGTGGTAGCAAATCAACGACAACTACAGCATGTTATAAAGGGTCGGTCACGCTCTCGCTCGACATCAAGATCACTGATGGCCAATCGGGCCAGATTCGTTATGTGAAACGGCTCGACGAGGTTCAGAGTGCTGGCACAATCTGTGGTGAAGGGGTGCCTGAGGCCAATGCTTCGGCATTGCTCCGCTCAGCTGCCGACAAGGTCGCAATTGGGCTGGTAACTACTGTTTATCCGATCAAGGTTGCAGATGTTCAGCAAGACGGAACGATAACGCTGAACTATGGTGAAGGGGCGGTCAAAGTCGGCGACACCTTGGCTGTTTTTGACTCTGGAAAGGTGGTGCTCGACCCTGATACAGGCCAACCTATGGGCACCAGCGAAATTCGCCTGGGCCTGATCCAAATCACGGACGTGCAGACCCGGATGTCCAAAGCAAAGGCGGTCGCTGGATTCACAGCACCGCCCCAAGTGAAGGCGATCGCCCGGCCGGCGACCCAAGATGACATCAGTGCTTTCAAGGGAATGAAAAAGAAGAAAAACTAGAATGACTTTGCTGCGTATCGCGCACGGCCGGGAACGATATCGGGTTTGGACGCGCCGTTCGGTCCTGATTTGATGCTTTTCATCGTCGTCCCGGTCAACCCGCGGAAAGCGCTGCGGAGAAATTAGGGAGAATGACTGTGCGATTCGGATTGGTTCTTTTATTGTGCATTGCCTGGCATCCATCGACTGCATCGGCACAGGAAATGACCGTGGAGGAAATGGTTGCGCGTATTCGTGCGACGGTCGGTGCCGAAGCGACGAGTCGGCCGGCTGAACCCGCCGCTACGCGTACCTTCACGATCGAAAATGGTGTCGATCAAAATGCAAAGACGGCGATGCCGCAAGATGTTGCCCCGCGTGTGGTGAAACCCCCGCTGACGCCGACGACGTGCCAAGTCGCGCTGGACTTCAATATGATCCTGTTCGAGCGCGGATCGGCACAATTGGCTCGCGACCCGCAAACGCAGAGCACCCTGATAAAGCTCATTACGGCGTTGACAGATCCACGGGCGGGCAATTTCGCGTTCATCGTTCGGGGCCATACGGATGCGACCGGCACGATCGATAAAAATCTGCGCCTTTCCAAGGCGCGCGCGGAGACGGTCGCGAAAGTGCTGATCGACGGCGGGGTGCGTTCAGATCGTGTCCAGGCGGCTGGTCTGGCAAACCTGATACCCGTTGACGCAGCAAATCCCGCAAGCTTCAAGAATCGTCGCGTGGATATCTGCACATGATTGATCGCCCGGATGCCACCCCGCGCTATTGCACTCGGAAAGTCAGCGTGTCGGTCGACAAGGTCTGATCGGCGGCGAGAGCGGCGTCAACCAGTTCACGCGCCGAATGGAACCGGTCGAGCGGTGTGAACGCAATATCGGGAACCGAGTCGGAAATGCGCGGCAGGAAATCGTCGTTGCCCGCCAAGCAGGAGAACCATTCGCCGGTGTTGCCGGTTTGCGCGCGGATCACATACGGGTCCTGCTCGGAGGGCATGCGCAATATCTCCCCGGCCGCGAGACGATAGGCAGAGCGGTACTGGTTCGGAAATACTCGGATCACCTTGCCGACCGAGTCGGTATAATAGCAGGCGACATAAGCGGGTTCGGCAACCGTCGCCTGGAATGCGAGCTTGTCTCCGGCCCGCACGAAAGGCATTTGGCCATTGGGATAAATGAACGGGCCGGGTGCTCCGGAAACCTTCACCGCTGGCTTGCCTGCTGCTGGGCGGTTCATCGGTGCCGGGGGCGCAGAAAGATTAATGAGCGCCTGATACAATTCGAAGCCGATCTGGCCGCTCGGCGCCAGACCTTGGGCGCGCTGGAAGCTCGCAATTGCCTGTTGCAACTGCTCGGGTGAAGGGTTGGCGGGAGCAAGCCCGCGGCGCGTCATTTCCGTAAGGACGGCGGCCCGCTGACCTTCCGGTTTCATCCGCTTGAAGTCGCGAAACTGCGAAGCGACGTTGTCGGAAGGAAGCACGCGCGCGAGGCAGGTCGCGTAGGGCAGTTGCATGAAGGAACCGACTGCCTCGATCATGGTGAGATCGATTAGCGCCTTGACGCCGGACTGAACGCCATCCGACTCGGTGCTGGTCAACGACAACGAGCCGCCGACGATCTGGATGAAGCTGGACAGAAAGCCCGACTTGCTCTTGGTTTCGAGTCTCATGGTCCGTGAATGAAACGTGCCATCGACCAATTGCTCGTTGGCATCGGTCAGATAAAGCGACACGGTTAGGGTGGAGATACCGCGTTGGCTTTTCACCGTCGCGCCAACCGCTGAGGCGATCGAAATCCCGCCGCCATTGTCCTTGGACTGGACTTGCTGCTCGAATGCAGTGACCGAGCCTGCCGTCTGCAGAAAGCCCGTCTTTCCGACGACGTTGGCACGGTTAATCATAATGCGGAAGAAATGGCTTCGCCTCGACATTTTGGTGGCCGCGTCGATGATCATGTCGCGAGTAAAACCACCCTTGTCGGTCGGGTCGGCAATGCCCTGCGGAACCAAGACGAAGCTCGCGGGCTGGGAGCTGCGGGAAAGCAGTTCATCCATGCACGACAGCGCAGGGTCGAAAGCGCTGGCCGCATCGATCGGAGCCCCCTGTGGCCTCCCCGGAAAAGGCGAACTTTGTGCCGCGGCCGATACCGGGCTCAAAACAAGAGCCACGGCGACCAGCCAGCCGGAATAAGCCGCAAATCGTTTCAATGCTGCACCTCATTGAAAAATGCGGGTAAATTGATAGAACTGCCAACTGGTGGGCATTGCCTTCCGTCGCTCGTGCCGGCAAAATAAATCTGGTCGGCAATGACTGCCTTGCCGGGCTGCCCCAGAACGAGCTCGTCCGGTGAGGGATTGTGGCCATCGGCCTGCGCGGCGCGCTGAGCGTCGGGCAACGTGCGCGGATCGCATTGCAGGATTTGGGGTGCGCGCGGCTTTACCATCGTCCTGAGCATCTGCGCTGCCGTAGCGAACTCTATTGTTGTCTGACGCGATTGTGATGCGAGATCGAGGTCCTGCGCCTTGCTGCGCGGATAGTCCTGGGTCAGCACCGACGGCACCGATGGATCGCCGACCGGCAGGGACATCGCCTGCGCCGCTGCCGAGGCGCTGTGGGCGATGGTCATCAACAGGCCGAGCGCCAAATATGATGTTGCGCGCATAATGGATCCTTTCAACAGCCGCGATTTGACGAACCCAGGATGATCGTCGAACGCCCCCAAGGGAGGAAATCGGTAGCGACAACGGTGCGAACCGCGACGAACGAGCTCACCGATCCCTGCCGCCCGGGCCCGGCCGATGCCGAGCTGATTCGTGTACGCCCGCCCGGCAGGAGCGAAATAGACGCCGCCGTTCCGATTGAGCTTCGCAGCCGCGCGTTGCCATAGACGGAGCCACACACCGTAGCTTCGGTGACCGAGGCGCTCGATCCGGGGCCAAGCGCAAGCGCGAGGCGCGTGCCGCCGCTCGCGCGCTGGACCACGGAGCCGGTCACGGTTGCACCTTCCCGAACCGTCGCTGATGTCACGTTGGCGTCTGTCAGCGGACCGATCGCCAACGCCGCCATGCTCGACACGTCGGATGACTGCGAGACGTCCCCGCCAATCGCGACCGCCTGTGCATAAACGGAAGTTGGCGCCATGAGGTGCGCAAGAAGGATGGCCGACGCCAGAAAATATGGATGTTTCATATCGCTCCTTCCGGTGCAGCTTCGATAGCGCACCATCGATATAGTATCGAGCGGGCAGAACAAGGACTGTGCAGCTTACAACTGTTTTTCAGATATTTTCGACATTGAAGGCCAGCATTCGTTGCTCGCGTTTGCTTTGCCCAGCCAGCCGCGAATCTGCGTCAAGCAAAGAGCGTCCGCTGTCGATGTCGGTCGTCGCCGTGATCAGAAACGCATATTTCCCCGCCGGGGGGGTGATCTGGAAACCGCCGGTCCGCGGGAATCGGGCGCGGTCGCCCGCCCGGACGTAGACCGGCGCGCCATCCGCCTGACTGGGGATGACCGGGGTCAGTTTGCCCGAGGGCGCACGCAACCAGAGCCGCACTCCGACGTCGCGCGAGGCTGACAGGGTGATCGTAATCGAGTCACCCACCGCATACACCGCCCCTGGTCTATCGAGCGCGGCCGACAAGTTGATCGCTTCGTCGCCGCCTATGGTCGCCATAGCGACCGCCGCCAGCAAAATCCTCAGAATTGTCATCGATCTTCCCCCTGTCTCAGCTGCTCCGCATGTTTCATCAAGGTTTGTGCGCGGTCGAGATCGACCGGCACACCGACGCCGTCGCGGTAGATTTCGGCCATGTCCTCATTGGCGGCCGCCGAACCTTTCGCCCCCGCCGCGCCAAGATAGTGGAGCGCTTCGCGCATCGCTTCCGGCGTTTCCGGGCCGGCCAGCCAGAGATCCCGGCCATGGGCGGCGAGACCGTTCCGATCACCCAGCAACGCGGCGCGGCGCCAGTAGGAAGAGGCTAGTCGCGCGCCGCCGTCGAGCATATGTGCCTGACCAGCCAGAAACATGGCATGTCCAGAAGATGGCATCGCCTTTGCGGCCTCGCCGCACCAGCCCACTGCCGCGGCGATTCGCGCGCGGTCATTTCGCGCCTTCGTCGGCTCGAGCGCCACGAGCGCGGCTTCGCATTTGCGCAGCGGCGCCCGGCTGGCGTTCGACCACCACAGCGCGCCGATTGCGGCGGCTGCGCAAAGCGTGACGATCAGCACGGCGGCAGATCTCCACCCACGCCGTGACGAAGGGCGCGCGGCCTCGTTTGAGTCCGGGGAGCGCCAAAGATCCTTGAGTTGCTCAAGTCGATCGACTGCGCGTACCGCAATCCGGCCGGCCTCCTGCGCTTCGGTGAGCGCGGTGCGGGTTGGGTCGGCTAGATCGCAGAAATTAACACTGGCAAAAGCGAAAATCGGGGCCGTTTCGACCGACGGATCGAGCCCGGCAACGACGCGGCGCACCTTTGCGTCGAAACCGTCCACTGGGTCGATTGCGCCCCGGCCGCCACAAGGCAGGCAGCCGGTTGCTATGATGCGTGCGTTGCCGGGTGCACCGTAGCGGGCGCGCTTGTCGGCAAGCGCGAGCGCCAAAGCGTACGACCCGCCCGAAAAATCACGGCGCAGGAAACGCACCATGGCCCCGTCGAGGCGGCGGTCGTCGCTTTCGTCGGCGCGTGCATCGGTCAGGACATCAATGGCGTCGGCGCGTTGATGCCCTACCGCGAAGCGCTCCTGACGGTCGAGCGCGGCCATCCGCTCGACCCGGACCGCAGTCATAACCGCCTCACCGAGGATGACGATCGGAAATTCGACTTCGGCAACCCCCGCTGCGACCATGACCTACAGGAACCCCAGGGTCAGCTGGTGCGTCCGCAGCCGCTCGATCGGCGATTCGGCGCGCTCCCAAAAGGCATCGACGCCGCCGCTACGGTCGGGTTCTCCGATCAGCCACACAGTTCCACCGCTATCGGAAAGTTTCAACGCAGTGCCGGCCGGGATCAGTGCCAGCGCGTCGGGCGAAAGCTCGATATTGATCAGCCAATCGCCTGAGCCCGGCGCACGCAAAATACGGATTGTGACGCCCGCCTCGCCCATCACGAGCTCGTCGGACGCCCCGTCATCGGCCGCGCGGCGCAAAAACGCACGGCCAAAACCGCGCCCGGCCCAACTGGTTTCCAGCGTCGCCAGCACTGCCCGACGGGCCATTACAAAAGCACGCCGGGCGTCCGGCGACGTCCAGACCAACACGGCATCCTCCGGACGCCAAGGGGCACCGCCCGCGTACGCTTCGAGGCGTGGACCAAGCGCGTCGAGCAGATCCGGTTCGATCGTTTCTTGTTGCCGGTTGAGAATTTCGGCAAGCGCTTGCGCGTCGGATATCTTCATTGGACCATCGCTATCATTCGAGCGCGGAACTTGTCCGTCACACAGTCCTTAAGCTGCGTTTCGGCTTTCACGCGGATATGGTGAAATTTACGGCGATCAATCCCCTGTTTCAGGCAAAAGGCGGAAACGGTGGTGTCGCCGCGATGCAGGGAAACCTGATATACGTCGTCATAGGGAGGCTGCAGCGCCCCAACGCACTCGTGCAGATATTCGTAACCGCGCCTGAAATCGGGCAGCATTTCAATCTCGTCTTCGGTAACATCGAGAACTTCTTCAGGCTCGAAAAAATCCTCGCAAAATTGCGCGAAAAATCCCTTCACCGTGTCTTTTTCTTTCGGGAGATTATGGTCGTTCGGGTGATGCGCGCGGACGTAAG
The DNA here is from genome assembly GCF_036663755.1 of Parasphingomonas caseinilytica. NCBI lineage: Bacteria > Pseudomonadati > Pseudomonadota > Alphaproteobacteria > Sphingomonadales > Sphingomonadaceae > Parasphingomonas > Parasphingomonas caseinilytica. The sequence goes on along the minus strand of NZ_JAXOJL010000002.1, from coordinate 322,646 downwards.
CCGCAACGCGATCGCATAGATCGTCCGAGTAACGATTATTCGGGTCGTCGCTGCCATCATCCCATCCGGCTTTCGCGCGGACTGCGCTGACGATGGGTTGCAATCGCCGCCAGGTCTTAGCGCGGTTTTCCAGATCGGCCGTAGCGCGCAGGCGCATCCGGTAAAGGCCGCTGCGCAAACAGGCCCAGACGATCGCTGGAGACTCTTTCCCGGCCAGCCGCTCGCGTGCGCGGATCAGCTCGTCTCGCATCGGCGCGGCATCGCCCAACAGGCTGATCGCTGCTGCGTACATCGTACTGCGCGGCGGCCGCCCCGAAGCGCCACGCTCGTTTTCGGCCAGCGCAGCGCGGCTGTGATCGAGCGCGCGCGCCGCCCGATTGACGAATTTATCCCAAGTGGCCGAATCGAGCTCACCGTGCACGACTATTGTATCAATCACGTCGTCCGCGATCGGCATGATGATGTTCAGCACTGACTTGCTCATACTCGTCCAATTGGACTCGAGCCAGTACCGATCGTCCGCCCCCAAATGCGTCATGAAACTGCCCCCGCGTCTGACTATCGCTATAGCCGACGACCGATCGTCGCAATGCCGAAGAAATATTATAATTTCGACGAAGGATGGCCCAATCGGCGCGCGCCGGACCCCCGACAATGATCGGATACAGAACTGGATATTCGACGTCGATCGAAACCTCGCCGACGATACGGGTCGAATCGGCGCTTGAGGCTAATTGAGCATCGGCGGGTACGGCCGCGGCGAAGGTGGCGAAGATTAGGACGGGCGTGAACAGACGAACGCTGAACATCATTTTCTCCTTTTTGGTGAGGCGCCATCGCCCCCGCATCTGTTTCGGGCGGGAATGGGAAAGCTTAGTTTGAGCGTGTATTTGGCCTTGGGCGGATACTTCCCTCTCCCGAACCCTCGGTCCGGGAGGGGATGCGGTCTCAGCGTTTCGGCGCGCCGATGACGCACTGGCTGGCAGAAGAGTGTGAGTTGTCGCCGACCGTGATCGCGGCCTGCACGTTGCTGCGGCAACGCATGTTGACACTGCCGCGGACGGTGGTCGCTTCATAGATCACGCCTTGGTCAGCGCGTGCCGACGAATTATTGCCGACCGTGATCCCGGCTAGCACATTGGTCTTGGCGTCGATCGTGACGTCACCGTCGATATAGGTCGCATCGGCGTTTGCCGCTGCCTGGGCAGAAGCGGGCGCGGTGACGGCGAAGCTGGCGACGAAGGCGGCTGCGGCGGCGATTGCGAGACGAACGTTGAGCATGATGTCCTCCTTTGTGCGAGGCGCCATCGCCTCTGCATCTTCGTCGCGGGGGCGCAGCGGGGGGTGTGCGCACGCACCGCAAAAATTTTTCGTGTCGCAGGTAATTTTCCGCCGCAGGGCAAATCGTCCTTTCCGCGACCCGGCAATCAACCATCAGCATTTGTTTCAATTGCGCACTGCGGCATGACGCGCTGCTTGTGGCAACAGGACGTGCTGCCTATACTTGCGCGCAAGGGGCAAGTGATACGGTCAAGCTTGGGGGGCGGCTTCAACATGCGGACGGTATTTCTCCTGCCGTGTTTCTTGGTGCGATGGTGGTTTTGCACAATGATCACCGTGGCCGCGATTGCCGCGCCCGCGATCGCTGCCGCAGCTACGCCTGAAACGCGCGTCGCGCTGATCATTGCCAATTCGAAGTACGAAAAGGCTCGCGCGCTGGCGAACCCGTCGTCCGATGCGCAACTGATCAAGGCGACGCTCGGCGCGCTCCACTTTACCACGATCAACATCATCGAAAATGCAACGCGCGCCGAAATGCAAGCTGGGCTGCGCGATTTCAGCGTGCTCGCCGACAAGGCTGATGTTGCAGTTATCTACTATGCCGGGCACGGCATCGAGCTGAACAACACTAACTATCTCGTCCCGACCGACGCTCATCTCGTGCGCGACCGGGACGCCGAGGTCGAAGCGATCAAGCTTGATACGGTGCTGCAGATGACCGAGGGTGCCAAACGGCTTCGCGTGGTGATCCTCGATGCCTGTCGCAATAATCCCTTCGATGCCATGATGATCCGTTCGGGCAACAGCACGCGCTCGATCTCGCGCGGCCTCGCGCCGATCGAGCCGGCGGGCGAGAGCCTCGTCGTCTATTCGGCTAAGGCCGGCCAAGTCGCGGCCGATGGCACGCAAGCGAACAGCCCGTTTGCCCGCGCATTGGCCCGGCGGATGATCGAGGAAGGCAGCGAGATCAGCTTGACCTTCCGCAAGGTTCGCGACGACGTGCTGCAGGAAACCTCGGGCGATCAGGAGCCGTTTACATATGGCTCGCTGTCCAGTCGCGAATTCTATTTCCGACCATCCAACACCAATGGTGCGGCGCGGGCGAAGGACGATATGGAGTTTCAGGCCTGGGATTTGTGCAAATCGGCCACGTCGCGCGCGCCTTGTAACTCCTATTTGGCGAAATATCACCAGGGGCGATATATCGATCTTGCGCGCCTGCGCGTCGCAGATATGGTCGCACCCCGAGCCGCAGCGCCCGAGATGGCGGCAAGCGGCTCCAGCTCGCTTGGTCGGGTGGCCTTGTCGGGAACGGTTGCAACCTTCCCAGCGGTCGCAACCCTGTCGCGCGCGGCGTCGGTCGGGTTATCAAGCCGTCCGATCGCGGTGGCCGTGGGTCCGATTCTGAGCGGCAAGGAGTGTCGCCTCTACATGGCGACCGCCGGCCAGCGCGAAACCTATGCGAACCCGTTGGAATATGCGTCGCGGACGAACTGGGTCAGCTGGTTCTACAAGGATTGTGTGAGCCGTTTTGAAGGCATCCGAACCGCGATCCAGGCGGCACTGGCGTCGTCCGGTAAGATTGTGGTCGGGCCCGGCGGCGTCACGGTCAACGGCCGCCTGTCCAATGTGGTGCAGGACAATATCGACGCGCAAGGCGGCTACGGGCAGCAGGGGAGCTATAGCATCAGCTCGCAAGGGATGTTGGTAACCTTCGACTTGAACATCAAGGACAGCGCCGGGCGGATCGTGTTCGGCATACCGCTTAGCAAACGCCTCGAAACCGGCAGCCTCGAGCAAACCGGAGCGGTCGATGCTCAGAGCGGCCAATCCGGCGAAGGGATTTATGCGGTGTTGCAGCAAAGCATTGCACTGGCGGCCGCCCGCCGCATCGCCTTCCATTACGCGCCTTTGGAGGTGGTGAGCGTGAAAGACCGGAAGATCCAGCTCAATTATGGAGCACCGCTTCTGAACATCGGGTCGCTGGTCAACGTTTCTAGCCCCGATGGCAATAGCGCGATCCGTTACCGTATTATCTCAGTGGGCGACGGCCATGCGCTTGCGGAAAAATACAGCGATGGCGATGAGCGCAGCATCGTGCCGGGCAATCGCGCGACAGCGATCGAGGATGATGATCCCGCAGCCAATCAGTCGCGGTTCGATCGTGTAGAACTGCCGTAACGCGGCGCTGTCCATGGCGGTCGTCGATCAAAAGGCTGGCATGCTGACGTGCCCCGCTGAAGCCTGCTCTGAAATCCTCGAAACTCGGTTGGAACGCGATTAGCTAGTCGAATGTTCAGATTGGAGACAACTATTCGAACAAGATCAATCCGAAAGACCGTAGATTTTGATCGGCGCTACCGCCGCGCGCAGCTATCGCGTCAGATGCGTCTTGAATAGTAGTCGGACCCAATTGAGATCCGGTCCTTATCTTATGTTGCGATTCCGTAAGGTCTGGATAAACTCGCTGAAAGGGCCAACTCCGCGATTGATCTTTGCAGCCCCTTGAAACCATTGCCAGATACCCGGATTATATTGCCCGATACTTCCGGAAACACCCGACATGGTTCGGTTGAGGAAAAACGCCAGCGCTGGCTAACGGTACATTTGGCCGCCCAGACAAACTTTAGCTTGGTAACCGAGGAATATACTCGAACGATGGAGCGCGAGGGACGTTCGCCCGCGACCGTATAAAGGCGCGCTGGGTTCTCGAGCTTTTCGCTGGTATCGCCAAGCGTCCGATCGGCTCGTCGACGCCGCACGATTGCTCGACGTGCTAAAGCGTGTCGAGCGTCTCGGACGTTATGAACGGCACTGCGGCCAAGAGCACGGCGAGAAGACCAGGTACGGATTGAGCGCGAGGACGACGATTAGGGCAGCATCGCCCGGACGATCTCACGAATATCGCTTCGCCGGTCGAAAATTGTTAACATCGCATGGCCAAAATTCGCGCCATGATCTGCGACCCTCGATAGGCACGGCGCGGCACGGCGTCCGATGTTTCATCTTTCGGTTGCTCCCGAATACTTGCTGTTACTGCAAAAATCCGATGTCATCAACCGCGCCGCCGAAACCGATCCTATCATTGCCTCGACGACCGCGCATCTGCGCAGGCGGGGATGGATATTGGGGGTATCGATGAAGCTTTATTTTCTTAGCGCGGCAATCGCGCCCTTGTGCCTAATAACGCCAGCGATGGCGGAAACGATGACGGTGGCCGTCGATGCGCCGGTTGCCGTCGATGCAGATGCCGGCGCGTCGCACCGGGCCGGGGCCAAGGATTCCGACACCGTCACCACCGGCGTCGCCAAGGGCCGCGATCGCCTGGACAGTGCGACCTCGACCAGTTCGCTGCGCGAGGCGGAGATCGCCAAGATGGCACCGCTGTCGATCGGCGAGCTGATGCGCAACATTCCGGGCGTCCGTTCCGAAGCACATGCCGGTGCGGGCAACGCCAACATCACGATCCGCGGCCTGCCGCTCGCCACGGCGGGGGCCAAGTTCGTGCAGTTGCAGGAGGACGGCCTGCCCGTGCTCGAATTCGGCGATATGTCCTTCACCACCGCCGACATGTTCCTGCGCGCCGATCTCAACCTTCAGCAGGTCGATGCCATCCGTGGCGGATCGGCCTCCACCTTCGCATCGAATTCGCCGGGCGGCATCATCAACTTCATCTCGAAGACCGGCGAGACCGAAGGGGGCGCGTTCGCGCTGACATCGGGCCTGGATTATGATCTGTATCGCGCCGATTTCGATTACGGCCTGCACCTGAGCGATACGCTGCGGATGCATATCGGTGGCTTCTATCATCAGGGCGAAGGTCCGCGCCGGGCAGGCTTCAATGCCATGCGCGGTGGCCAGATCAAGGCCAACATCACCAAGACATTCCCCGGCGGCTATATCCGCCTCTACGGCAAATATCTCGACGATCGTTCGCCGTTTTACGAGACCGTCCCGCTCCGCGTCACGGGAACGAACGGCGATCCGCAATACGCGGCCGTCGCAGGATTCGATCCGACCAAGGACGTGACGCTGTCGCGCTATGCTCAGTCGGTCACGCTGCTTGACCGCAACAACAACGTCACCACCGACGATGTGCGCGAAGGGCAGCACGCGATCATGAAATCGTTCGGCGTCGAGGCGCAAGTCACTCTCGGCGGCTGGACGGTCACCGACAAGTTCCGCTTCTCCGACATCGGCGGGCGGTTCATGGGCACGGTCAACCCCACCTTCTTCCCGGCCGCGACCGCAGCGTTGTTCTTCGGCGGCCCCGGCGCGACCTTGAGCTATGCCAATGGTCCGCAGGCCGGCACCGCGATCACCAGCCCGACGACGTTGAACGGCAATGGTCTGCTGGCGGCGATCCCCTTCCAGGACAAGCCGATCACCAGCCTCGACAACGTCACCAACGACATCCGGGCGAGCCGGACCTGGGCCATCGGCGGAGGCGATCTGACCACCACGGTCGGTTTCTATGCGTCGCGGCAGTCGGACGATGTCGATCTGCTGTGGACGACGCAGTTGATGGAAGTGCGCGGCGACGGCAGCGCGGCGCTGGTCAACATCACCAATGCCGCCGGCCAGCCGGTGACCCAGAACGGTATCGTGTCCTATAACATCGCCTTCGTACCCGGCCGGATCCGGCGGCGCATCAATGTCGATTACGGCGTCAACGCACCGTTTGGATCGGTCAATTACCAGATCGGCAAGATCGCGATCGGCGGCAGCCTGCGGTACGATTTCGGCACCGCGCGGGGTTCGGTCTATGGGTTCGACTTGGGTGGCGGCCGCGTCGGCACCACCTCACGCGACATCAACGGCGACGGCATCATCTCGATCGCCGAGACGAAGGTCGGCATCACGCCGCTCACCTCGCCAGCACCGGTCGATTACGACTATAAATACCTCTCTTACTCCGCCAGCGTGAACTATCGCATCGCCGAACCCTTTTCGGTCTTCGGCCGCTACAGCCGCGGTGCGCGCGGCGTTGCCGACCGCGTTCTGCTGACGCCGCTGCTCAGCACCACGGACGGCAGCCTGCGGTTCGCCAATACGGCGTACGATCCGGTCAGGCAGGCCGAGATCGGCGCGAAATTTCGCCAGTTCGGCCTGACCCTGAACCTGACCGGATTCTGGGCCAAGGCGCAGGATACCAACCTGGAAGTCGCGAACGCCACGCCGATCCAGCGCGTGTATCGCGCGATCGGCATGGAGTTCGAAGGCGGCATCCACCGGGGCATCTTCGCCCTGAACGCCGGTGCGACCTATACCAAGGCCAAGATCGTCGAGGACGTCAACACTCCGGCCAATGTCGGCAACGTGCCGCGCCATCAGGCGAACCTGATCTTCCAGGCCACGCCGCAGATCACGACCGATCGCTTCAGTGTGGGCGCGGTGTTCATCGGCACCACCGGCAGTTACACGCAGGATAGCAACCTGCTGAAGATGCCGGGCTATGTCACGACCAACGCGTTCGTGCAGTTCCGGCCGATGGACCGTTTGCTGCTCTCGCTGAACGCCAACAATGTGTTCGACAAGCTCGCCATCACCGGCACCGACAGCGCGACGATCCCGGCAAATGGAATCGTCGGCGCGCGGGTGCTGACCGGACGAACCGTATCGTTGACAACACGGTTCGATTTTTGACGCGCACCGGTCTGGACGCCACCTGCCGGCGTCCAGGCTGATCGGCCTGATCGAAGGCATCGTCACTTCGCGGATATCCGGGACGTTCCGACAGAGGTCGGTGCAAACCGCCTATAATGTGATCGCGCAACACATGCCCTGAAGGGCACGTCGCCAGGTGCGCAATACATATTCACCGGGGGAATTTATGAAAAAAGTAGCAGCATTACTGGGTGTTGGGCTGTGCGCGACATTCGCCGGTCAGGCACATGCAAGCGACGCACTCATGGTACCGCACCCGGTCGATGCGGACGCTCAGGCTGCGCCATCGCCAAAGGATTCCGACACCGTCACCACCGGCGTCGCCAAGGGCCGCGATCGCCTGGACAGCGCGACCTCGACCAGTTCGCTGCGCGAGGCCGACATCGCCAAGCTGGCACCATTGTCGATCGGCGAGTTGATGCGCGACATCCCGGGCGTCCGTTCGGAAGCAGGAGCCGGGGAGGGCAATGCCAACATCTCGATCCGTGGCCTCCCGATCGCCTCGTCGGGTGCCAAGTTCGTGCAGTTGCAGGAAGACGGCCTGCCGGTGCTGGAGTTCGGCGATCTGGCCTATCTCGGCGCGGACATGTTCCTGCGCGCGGATATCAATCTGCAGCGGGTCGATATCATTCGCGGCGGATCGGCATCGACCTTCGCGTCGAACTCGCCGGGCGGCATCATCAACTTCATCTCGAAGACCGGCGAGACGGAGGGTGGCGCGGTGGCGCTGACCAGCGGCCTGAATTTCGGCCAGTATCGTGCCGATTTCGATTACGGCCTGCGCCTGAGCGACAGCCTGCGGATGCATGTCGGCGGCTTCTATCGCCAGGGCGAAGGCCCGCGCAGCGCCGGCTATGACGCGCAGAAGGGCGGCCAGCTCAAGGTCAACATCACCAAGACGTTCGATGGCGGCTATATCCGCCTCTACGGCAAGTATCTCGACGATCGCTCGCCTTATTACGATTATGTTCCGGTCAGGGTCAGCGGCACCAACGGCGACCCCAGCTATTCGGCCTTTGCTGGTCTGGACCCGAGCAAGGATACGCAGAATTCGCGCTATATTCAGTCAGTCGCCCTGCTGGGTCGCGACAATAATCCCACCACCGCCGACGTGCGCGAGGGGCAGCACGCGATCGTAAAGTCGTTCGGCGTCGAGGCGCAGGTGGATCTGGCCGGCTGGACAGTGATCGAAAAATTCCGTTACGCCGATATCGGTGGACGATTCATCGCCGGGATCAATCAGACATATCTGCCCGCATCGACGGCGACGACGAATTATGGCGGTGCCGGTGCGACCTTGTCCTATGCCAATGGTCCACGGGCCGGTGCCGCGATCACCGATCCGGCGGCGCTGAACGGCAACGGATTGCTGGCCATCATGTCCGTCGAGGATATTCCGATCAATCTCGACTATGTCACCAACGATATCCGGGCCAGCCGGACCTGGAACGTCGGCGGCGGCGATCTCACCACCACGGTCGGCTTCTACGCATCGCGCCAGACGGTCGGCAAGGACCAGCTATGGACCAGTCTGGTGCGGGAAGTGGGCAGTGACGGCAATTCCGCGCTGATCAACATCACCAACGCCGCCGGGCAGGCGGTGACGCAGAATGGTGCCCTGACCTACAATCTGTATCTGGCACCCGGTGGCTTCCGGCGGCGCACGCAGCTCGATTACAGCACCAACGCGCCGTTCGCCTCGATCAACTATCACATCGGCAAGATCGCGATCGGCGGCAGCCTGCGCTACGATTTCGGCTCCGTGAACGGCACGCTTTACGGTTCCGATCTGGGTGGCGGCCGCGTAGGTGCCACGTCGTTCGACATCAACGGCGATGGTCGTATCTCGATCGCGGAGACGAAGGTCACCATAACGCCGCTCACGTCGCCGGGGCTGGTCGATTACGACTATAAATACCTCTCGTATTCGGCGGGCGTGAATTACCGCATGGCGGAGGAGTTTTCGCTGTTCGGGCGCTACAGCCTCGGCCACCGCGCCAATGCGGATCGCATTCTGTTCACGCCGATCATCGACACGACCAGCGGGAAGCTGACCGCTCCCAGTGCAGCCTATGATCCTGCCCGCCAGGCAGAAGTGGGCGCCAAATATCGCACGGCGGGGCTGACGCTGAACCTCACCGGCTTCTGGGCCAAGGTGCACGATACCAATTGGGATCCGGTGAGCGCCACACGGATCTCGCGCGATTATCGCGCGATCGGTGCGGAGTTCGAGGGCGGCGTTCGTCGCGGCATCTTCGGCCTGACCGCCAGCGCGACGTACACCAAGGCGAAAATCACCGCCGATGCCAATAATCCGGCGTTCGTCGGCGATGTACCGCGCCGTCAGGCGAATCTGATCTTCCAGGCGACGCCGCAGGTCATAACCGATCGCTTCAGCATCGGCGCGGTGTTCATCGGCACGACCGGCAGCTATGCGCAGGACAGCAACCTGCTCAAGATGCCGGGCTATGTCACGACCAACGCGTTCGTGCAGTTCCGGCCGGCGGAACGCCTGTTGCTGTCCGTCTATGCCAACAACCTGTTCGACACTTTTGCGATCAACGAGGTCAGCAACGCATCGATCCCGGCGAGCGGGATCGCCAACGTTAGGGCGCTGACCGGCCGCACCATATCGGCGTCGATGCGGTTCGATTTCTGATCCGCAGACGTATGCCGGTGGGGCGTGCCCGGGGGGCACGCCCCGCTCCTATAATGCATTGAATGATAGCGTTCCGATGTCCGACACGTTGCGGATTCTGGCGCGCTCGACAGCTTGGAATGGCGATGCAACGATGACAACGCACGAAAAGCTCTGGACGGGGCGGGCCGCACCGCAATGATGTGTTCGCACATCAATGAAGCGGAACTGGTCCGTCAGGCGTCGGTGGCCCGCAAGCTTGGGTCGCCGTTCGTGGCCCGGGTGCTGGAGGCGGGGCAGCGTCAGTTGTTCCACGCGCCGGCGACTCGCCACATGATCGCGAACTGGCCAAGCGACCCCGCACGTGCGGCGATGGCGATGCGCTTCAACGGCGCGCTGCATGCGCTGGCACGGCGTGGTGTCGTGCCGGCGCTCGGCATTCTCTACGCCCGCAAAGAGGGTGATTTCGATGGCCCGATCGCGGCGGCGCTGGCGCAGGAAGACGATTTCATCGCGACGTGGATGCAACGCACGCCGCAGACCAACGAAGTCGGGCGGTCGGCGGCGATCGTCGCCGCGCTGCTGGTGGCTCACGCCGATCACGGCCTGCCGTTCGAACTTCTCGAACTCGGGTCGAGCGCCGGCCTCAACCTCAATCTCGCGCGCTACGCTTACGATCTGGGCGGGGCTGCCATCGGGCCCTCCAATTCCACGGTGCGGCTTTCGCCGGACTGGACCGGGCCGGCGATCCGCCCCGCGACGATCGAAATGGTGTCTGCGCGGGGTGTCGATATCGATCCGCTCGATCCCGCCGATGTGGCGACGCGCGAACGGTTGCTGGCCTATGTCTGGGCGGACCAGCCGGAACGCGCCGAGCGTCTGGACCGTGCGCTGACGATCGCCCGCGATCATCCGCCGCAGATCGATCGGGACAATGCGGCGGACTGGATCGAACGGCAGCTGCTTAGTCTGCAGGACGAGGGCGTCTGCCGCGTCGTATTCCATTCGATGGTGCTGCAATATCTCCACGCCGATGATCGGGCGCGGGTGGCGAGCGCGATCCATGCCGCCGCCGAACAAGCCAGTGTGAAGCGCCCCCTGGTGTGGATCCAATTCGAATGGAACGCCGATCGCACCGACGTGATGCTCCAGATGACGAGCTGGCCCGATGGCCGCAAGCGCGATCTCGCCCGCTGCCATGCCTATGCCGCCTGGATCGACTGGATCGGCGCATGAATTCGTCACGACCAACCCCTGCCTCGAACGCCAATCTTACCCGGAGCTTATGGCCATGTTGACCGCTCTCAGCATCCCGCGAAAGCTGGGTCTTTCCTTCATCGCCGTCAGCGCGGCGGCGGCGATCATGATGTTGGTGTTCTTCACGAACATCAGCCAGATCCGGCAATCGACCGAGGAGAACAACCTCAGCCAGTCGATCTTCGCCAAGGCGCTGACGCTGGAAACGTCGATGCTGCGCCAGAACAGCCAGTTCCGCGGTTTTCTGGTGACATCGGACGCGACGTATCTGAAGTCCTACAACGAGGCGCGCGACGAATACGACAAGACATCGGTCGAGCTGGAAGAGTTGCTGACCGATCCCGCGCGCCGCGCGCTTGTCGCCCAGTCGCGCAGCGAAACCCTGGCATGGCGGAAGAATTGGGGCGATCGGCTGATCGAGCTTGTGCGCGACGGCGGGCGTGACGAGGCCCAGGCGGAAGTGCGCGCGGCTGGCGACAAGGTGCTGGTCAGCAAGGTCGCGATCCCCCTGCGCGAAATTCGTGCGACCGAAACCAAGCATATCGACGCCAATTCCGCGCGCCAGGACAAGGCGATCGCCACCGCGATGACCGCGCTGATCATCGGCGGCCTGGCGCTGATCGGCCTGGCGACGGGGCTGGCCGTGCTGCTGAGCAAGGTGATCGCACGACCGATCACGCGCTTGACCAAATCGATGGCCGAGCTTGCCGCCGGGCGTAACGATCTCCCCGTGCCCGATGTTGTACGTCGCGATGAGCTTGGCGACATGGCGCGCGCCGTCGTCGTGTTCCAGGATGCGGCCCGTAACAAGCAGGCGGGCGACGCCCACAAGGCGCGCTCGGATACCGAACAGAAGCTGGTGGTGGAAACCCTCAGCGAACAGCTCGCAACTCTGTCGGCGGGCGATCTTACGGCGACCATCTCGATCGATTTCCCGGCGGATTATGCGGCACTGAAGAACAATTTCAACGAGGCGCTGGGCAATCTGCGCACGCTCATCGCGGCGGTCGGTGACAGTGCGACCACGATCCGCACCGGATCGAACGAGATCGCCCAGGCGTCCGAGGATCTCGCGCGACGCACCGAAAGCAATGCGGCCAGCCTGGAGCAGACCGCCGCATCGGTGACGCAGATGGACGGTCGTCTGCGGACCAGCGCCACGGCCGCCGCCCAGACGGCGGAGCGCACCGATCAGGCACTGACGATCGTCAGCGGCGGGCGGGACGTGGCGGATAAGGCGGTGCAGGCGATGGGGCGGGTGTCCGGAAGCGCCAAGGGCATCGATGCGGTGATCGAAGGTCTCGACAAAATTGCGTTCCAGACGCGCGTCCTGGCCATGAACGCCGCGGTCGAGGCGGGCCGCGCGGGCGAGGCCGGGCGCGGCTTCGCGGTCGTCGCGGATCTCGTGTCGGCCTTGGCGATGCGCGCCGAGGAAGAGGCCAAGACGGCGCGCGACCAGTTGACCGTGACGCAGGCGGATATCGTCACCGCCGTCGATGCGGTCCACAAGGTGGACGATGCACTGGTCACGATCTCCGACGATGTCGGCGAGGTCCACCGCCTCGTCGCGCGGATGGCGAGCGACAATCAGGCGCAGTCCGCCGCGATCACCGAAATCTCCGCCGCGATCGGCACGATGGATCGATCGACCCAGCAGAATGCGGCGATGGTCGAGGAAACCTCGGCCGCCGCGCGCAATCTGGTGTCGGAAGTCGGCCGGCTGTCGGAACGCTCCAGCCGCTTCGTCGTCGGCACCGGCGGCAATCGGGCAACGCCCAGGCGAACGTCGCAATATAGCGCCCCTGCGCGCGAAGCGGCGGCCGGCGAACTGGCCTATCACGGCTGAGGCGAACCCGGCGTTCGGGCATCCTTGCGGGCCAGTTTGCGCGAAACTGGCGGCGTGTCGATCGGCGGCCAGCACGAAAGCCCGCCGCCGCGATCATGGAGGTTAAAATTTCGTTACGATCGCGGTGAGGTTTTCGAGTGCCAGAATCGTTTGATCTTCGGACGAAGATGGATGACCGGCATGGGTGACACTGTGAAAATGATCGGCTGGTGCTTGCTGGCCTATGCCGCGATCAAGGCGCTGTTGGCCCCGTATGCCGAATACGACCTGCACCGATCGTTCACGGTGAGAGCAAAGCGCGAAATCAAGGCTAAAGGTCCGGCCTGAGTCCAAGCAACCCGCCGCTGTGCGGACCGGAGGCCTGCTCCTGCCGGTGCTGCTCCACAATTTCGGCAACTCTTTCTCGTTGCTCGCCTAGCGTTGCGGTCGCAATCATGCACCGCAGCATGAACTGGAAATAGCGATCGGGCCTGATATGCTGACGGCATATGGCGATCGGATGGGCGAACACATGGCGGAATCTTGCTCCATCGTGTTTCGCCGTAGCGTTGCTCTTCGCCGAACCCGTCGCGGCGCGGCAGGAGGCCGCGAGCATCACCGCGTCGATCGCCGCCGTCGGGCGTAGCGCTGGCGTGGAAATTCTGGTGCGGGATCCGCCGGTCAGGCATCCCACACATTTCTCGTTGCGCTCGAACCTGTCTCCTCGGGCCGCGGTCGCAAGCCTTGCCCGCGCCTTCGGACTGACGGTCGTCGAACTCGGCCCCCGCCGCTTCATGCTCGTGCGCCCGCCGCCCGATCGACCGCGACAGCCTGACCCCGTCATTCCGGCGGGTGACATCGTCGTACAAGCGGGGCGGATCGACGAGCGCGCCGGATCCGCGCCGGTTTCGATCGGCGCGCTTGGTGCCGCGGATCTTCGCACCGCGCAGGTCCGCCGATTGGACGACCTGTCGGGCACGGTTCCCGGCCTGATCGTGACGAGCCAGACGAGCGGCACGACGCCGCTGTTCGTTCTGCGCGGGCAGCGCCGGGCGGTCGGCGACACGCTGCGCCTGCCGGTGGTGACCTACCTGGCCGAAGTGCCGCTGCCCAACGAAGGCGGGTTGCTGCCGGTGTTCGACATGGCCGGCGTGCAGGTGCTGCGCGGGCCGCAGGGCACCCTGTTCGGACGGAATACCACGGCGGGCGCGATCCTGCTCACGCCGGAAAGGCCGTCGCAGACATTGGGCGGCTATGCGGATACGACCCTGGGCGACCATGGTTTGGTGACGCTCGAGGGCGCGATGACCGGCCCGCTCGGGCCGGACGTCGCGATCCGGGTGGCGGGGCAGATCAGCCGGCGGTCGGGGCTGGTACGCGATACCGCACAGCAGGTCGGGCTGGACGATGTGCATAGCGATGCCGCGCGGGCCATATTGGTCGCCACGCCTTCCGCGACCGTGACGCAGACGATGATGGTCGACTGGCTCAACGCCAACGAACACGGCGTGGCCGACATCCTGATCGGCGTCTATCCCGCCCCCGGCGTTCCCGGCGGCGGCAGCGCGCGTATGCCGGCGGCGGCGCCCTATTTCGATTGCGGTCAGCCCGGCTGCGATATCGACGACGCGCTCGCCGAGCAGCAACAGCGCGGCATCCGCCGCACCGCCACCGGCATCGTGCCGCGCGCGCATCGCGCGATCGCGGGGTTGTCCAGCACGACCGAGATCGGGGACCGCTCACGGATGGGGCGGCTGATCCTCGGCTATCGATCGACCCGGATCGAAACGCAGCAGGACCAAGACGGTACGCCATTACCGATCCTCGACGTTACCGAACGGGTATCGCGACGCCAGTTGACCGCCGAAGTGCAGATGCGGGGGCAAACCATTTCCGCAATCGACTGGGTCGGTGGTTTGTTCGCTTCCGACAGCCGGCCGGTCGGCGACAACACGACGATCACCTACAATCTGCTCCGGCCGGGCGTCGCACCAGTTTACAGAGCGCGTTACGAGCGGATCGTCAACCTGGCCGCTTATGGTGAGGTGCACGTGCCCATGACGCCAAAGCTGCGTCTGACGCTGGGCGCGCGTTATGGCTGGGACTGGATCAGCGGATGCGGCATCGTGCGTGCGTCGGAGACGGTGCGAAGCGCCGCGGCCTGCGCAGCGCAGGGCGGGACGCGCGGCAACGTTCGCGCAGGCGCGCCCTCCTGGACGCTGGGTCTGGACCGTCGTGACGGCGATACCTTGCTCTATGTCGTCACACGCCGCGCGTATCGTCCCGCCGGCTTCAACGTCCCCGCGCTTGGACCCGCGCTGGCACAATATCAGACCTTCCGGCCGGAAACCCTCGACGATCTTGAGATCGGCGCAAAGCGGCAATGGCGCATCGACGGATGGCGCGGGTCCGCCGCGATCGATATCTATGCGGGCCGCTATCGCAATATCCAGCGGACGCTGGTGCCCTCGACCGGAATGGATGGCGACGGCGATGCCGAGAACGATCCCGTCTCCCTCGTCGTCAATGCGGCACGGGCGCGCATATCGGGGGTCGAGGCGAGCGCGGAGATCGAGCGCGATGGATCGCGGATCGGCCTCGCAGGTACGATCACCGACGCACGCTACAGCGCGTTCGACGTCGCACCGGTGCTGCGACCGTTGCTCGGCGACGATCCCGTTTCCAACGTCTTTTCCTACACTCCGCGCTGGACCGCGATCATCTCCGCACGCTACCGCCTGCCCGTCGCGCGGCGGCTGGGCAATCCACATATCGGCGCGGTTTTGCGCGCGCAGGGCCGAACCTATTTCTCTGGCCGGCGCGAAGATCCCTTCACCGTGCAACCGTCCTACATGCTGGTGGATATGGATGCGGACTGGAGCGCGATCGGCGGGACGCGGGTCGATCTGGGGCTGTTCGTCCGCAACCTGTTCGACCGCACATACATGATCGGCGGCGGTGTGGTGACGCCGGCGATCACCACCGCAACCGCAATCTACGGCGCACCACGCACGATCGGCGGACGAATGCGGATCACTTTTTAGGCGCGGCCAACACGATTCCTTGTGGATCGTCCCGCACCACACGCACGATTCCGGCAGCTGAGATCATGTCCACGAAACCGCTTTTGCCGCCGATGCGGAAACGGCCGGTAATGGGCATCTTTGCAACGCCGGACCCCAGGATGCGGATCGGCCGCGCGGCGTAGCGATTGTATCGTGCCACGGCCTCGGCCAGCGGGGCGCCCGCGAAGACCAGTTCGCCGTGCGTCCAGCTGCCCTCTTCATCGGCATCGACCGCCTTGGTGCCGACGATCCGGCCATTGGCGATCGTGACGGCATGGCCGGGATCGACGAACACGCTTTCATTCTGTCCCCCGTCGGCCGAGACGCGAATGCGCCCGCGTTCCAGCACGGTGCGTACGTTCGTGCCGTCGCGCGCAACCGTGAAGGCGGTGCCGATCGCCGTCACGCTCGCACCGGCTGCATGGATGACGAATCGTCGCGGCGCGTGCGCTACGTCGAAATGCGCCTCGCCTTGCAGCAGGGTCACGCGTCGCTCGCTATCCCATGGCCCGAGCCGCACCCGGCTTTGCGGAGCGACGATGAGCATCGAGCCATCGGGCAGTGCGACATGGCTCCGCTGGCCGGCCGAGGTGATGATCTCGCGCGGTTGCGCATAGGCGATCTCCGTCGCGGGCGGCGCCAGCCGGGGCAAAAGCGTCGCCGAAATCGCGACGACCAAGCCGGCCGTGGCGGCAACGCCGGCATAGCGACCCCAGCGGATCGACCGGTGGTCCGGCATCGGCGCGCGGGCCGCCGCGCGCATCGCCAGCACCGCCGGTGCGTCGCCGATCGTATCCATCGCCTGCCAGATGCTCTCGACCTGCGCCCAGGCGGCGGCATTGGCCGGCCCGGCCAGCCGCCAGTTCGCCAGCTCCAGATGCTCTGCCGCGGTCATCTCGCCGGAGCGCAGCCGCGTATACCAGGCTGCGGCCATCCCCTCGGGCGTGTCGTCATGCAAGTCCATCATGGCAGCCCCAGTGAGACAAGATGGCGCAACGCCTTCATGATATGCTTTTCGACCGCACTGACCGAAATGCCAAGCGTCGCCGCGACTTCGCCATAGGACATCCCCTCGAACCGGTTGAGCACGAACACCTCCCGCGTCCGGTCCCCCAAGGATTCCAGACCGGCGACGAGCCGCGCGATCTTTTCCTTACCCTCCAAGACGCGCTCCGGCGTCAATACCTCAACCGGATGATGAAGATCGGTCATTTCGACATGCGCATCGCGCTGTCGCACCAGGCCGCGTCGACCATGATCGGCCAGCACGGCGGCCGCCACGCGGAACAGATAGCCCTGCAGATGATCGATCGGATCGCCCGATGCCCGGGTCTGCATTCTGAGCATCACATCCTGAACCAGATCCTCGACGTCGGACGGCGGCGCGCGGCGCGCGAACCAGGCCCGCAAGCCGGGCAGGAAATCGGTCGCGACAGGAGGCGTGGAGCGGGTAGGCGCGATCGTTCGAAAATCCCGAAGACGAAGTGTTCGCGCAATAGTGTAAGGCGATATCTCCGATCCAGAAAAAAGAATTTCGTATGACAGGTGAGTGACGATCGTTTGCGTGCGTCCTTTGAGATGGCGGACCCGCGCACGGGCCGCGCATCAAGGGGGCCAAGCCATGACACGATCGACCTCTCGCATTCTCCTTGCCGGCACCGCGTCGCTGCTGGCGCTGAGCGCATTGCCGGTGCAAGCCCAGGAAACACCCCCGACCGAGGCGACCGTTGCAGCGGATGACGGTGAGATCGTCATCACTGCGCGCCGCCGCGAAGAACGCGCGCAGACCGTCCCGGTCTCCGTCACCGCCTTCAATGACGCGATGCTGCGCGACAAGGCCGTGACGACGATTTCCGACCTGACCTATATCACCCCGGGACTGAACGTCGCCCCGCAGACGTCGCGCGACACGCCATCGCTCGTCATCCGGGGCCAGCGCCGCGCGGTGTCGGGCGCAGGCGCGCCGGCCGTCGTAACCTATTTCGCCGACGTACCGCTGCCCAATGAAGGCAGCATCATGCCGACCTTCGACATCGGATCGATCCAGGTGCTGAAGGGACCGCAGGGCACATTGTTCGGCCGTAACACCACGGGCGGCGCGCTGCTCGTCTATGGCAAGGCCCCCAGCTACATCTTCGGCGGCTATGCCGAAGCCACCTATGGCAGCTACGACGAACGCACGTTCGAAGGTGCGATCAACGTGCCGATCATCGCCGACGCCGTGGCGTTGCGCGTGGCGGGCCAGATCACGCGGCGCGACGGCTATACGAAGAATATCGGCGTCGGCGGCAATCTCGACGATCGCCACGCCGATGCGATCCGCGCATCGTTGCTGATCGAACCGTTCTCGGGCGTCAGCAACACGACGATCTTCGACTATAATCGCGCGCGCGAGAATGGCACGGGCCTGGTCGCCAACGGCGTCTTCCCCAATCCGGCCGTGGCGGGCGGCGGCAATGCGCGTACCGCAGCGGCGCGGCCATTCTTCGATTGCGGCGTGGCCGGCTGCGACGTCGATATCGCGCTGGCCGACCAGCGCGCGCGCGGCGTACGTACGGTGGCCACCAATATCGCGCCGCGATCGGATCGCGACTTCTGGGGCGTCGCCAACACCACATTGGTCGAAGGCGCGGTGGTGAGCGCCAAGAACATCTTCGGCTATCGCTCGACCAGGGTGCTCTCCGCGCGCGACTATGACGGCACTCCGCTCGCCACCTACGAAGGCGAGGCGACCGTGAACGTCCAGCAAGTGTCGAACGAATTCCAGCTGTTCGGCAAGGCCTTTGCCGACCGGCTGGACTGGATCGTCGGCGGTTTCTACCTGAAGAGCCAGCCCAACGGACTGAACAATTCGGTCACCCGCTCCGCCTATCGCGGCGGCGCCCAGACATCGGTCGAAAACTATATCTCGACCGAGAGCAAGGCCGTGTTCGCGCAGATCGGCGTCGATCTCGCCGGCGTGGTCGACGGGCTGAAGCTCAACGCCGGCGGCCGCTACACCTGGGATTCGTCGTCGGGCTGCACGGTCAGCGCGGCAACGACCGTGCCGACGATCGGCAGCGCTGCATGCGCTAGTCGGGGCGGCATCAGCGGCGCGGCCGACAGCAAGGCACCGACCTGGACGATCGGCCTGGACTACAAGGTGAATGGCGACGTCTTCACCTACATCGTCGCGCGGCGTGGCTATCGCTCGGGCGGGTTCAACCGCGGCGGGCTCGCGCCCACGCTGGCGCCGTATCAAAGCTATGCGCCCGAAACGATCACCGATCTGGAAGGCGGTATCAAGGCCAGCTGGCTGATGGGGGACGTCCGCAGCCGTTTCAACATCGCGGTCTATCGCGGCAAATACGCCAATGTGCAGCGCGCGCTGACGCTGGGCGCGAATTTCGACGGTGACAACAACGCCGCCAACGACGCCAACAGCCTGATCATCAACGCCGCGAAAGCGACGATCTCGGGCGCGGAATTCGATGCCGCCTTCACGCTCAAGGGCGTCACGCTCAGCGGCTTCGGCTCCTACACCGATGCGCATTACGACCAGTATGACGCGATCCCCGTCTTCGTGCCGTTGCTGGGCGCCAATCCGGTCGCCAACAAATTCTCCTATACCCCGGCCTGGACCCTCGGCGCGGCGGTGCGGTACACGCATCGCCTCGGGGGCGATCTCGGCGATATCGGCCTGAACGTGAACTATTTCTGGAGCGACAAGGTCTGGTACGTCGAGCGGCCGCTCGACACTAACGGCATCCAGAAGCCCTACAAGCTCGTCAATGCCAAGATCGACTGGAGCAACATCGGTAAACGCGGGATCGACCTGGGCGTGTTCGTGCGCAACATGTTCGACACCAATTTCGCCAGCGCGGGCGGCGTCGTGACACCGGCGATCACCACGACCACACTCGTCTATAACGAACCGCGTGTGGTGGGCGTGCAGCTGCGCTACAGCTTCGGCGGCCGTTGATCGGGAAGGAATGACCATGACGAAATGTCAGTATCTGCTTTGCGCCACGTTCCTCGCCTCGGCCTGCGCCGCACCCGCGGTCGCCACGCCGCTGACCGAGGCGGATCGCGTCGCGATCCTCGCCAATGTCACAGCAGGCAAGCCGCAGATGGACAAGGCCGCGCTCGATATCTGGAAGTTCGCCGAGGTCGGCTTTCAGGAAACGAAGAGCTCGGCGCTGCTCCAGCAACAATTGAAGGCTGCCGGCTTCACGGTCGAGGCAGGTGTGGCCGGCATGCCGACCGCGTTCATCGCGCGCTTTCGCAATGGGGCCGGACCAGTCATCGGTATCCTCGCGGAATTCGATGCGCTGCCCGGCCTCGCGCAACAGGCGGTGCCCGAACTCTCGCCGATCGACGGGCAGGTCGCCGGCCACGCCTGCGGGCACAATCTGTTCGGTGCGGCCTCGGTTTCGGCGGCGATCGCGGTCAAGAAATGGATGGTCGCGAACAAGGTGCAAGGCGAACTGCGCTTGTATGGTGCGCCGGCCGAGGAAGGCGGATCGGGCAAGGTCTTCCTGGTCCGCGCCGGGCTGACCAAGGATGTCGATTCGATGCTGCATTGGCATGCGGCCGATCGCAATTCCGCATCGCAGGGCACGAGCCTCGCCAATGTGAGCGGCAAGTTCCGCTTCACCGGCATCGCCAGCCACGCCGCCGCTGCGCCGGAACGCGGGCGTTCCGCGCTGGAGGGGGTCGAGGCGATGGACGCGATGGTCAACATGATGCGCCAGCGCGTGCCGCAGGAAACGCGCATCCATTACGTCATCACCGACGGCGGCAAGGCCCCCAACGTCACGCCCGCCACCGCCGAGGTCTATTATTACGTCCGTCATCCCAATCAGAAGATTGTCGCCGAGATCATGGAGCGGGTGAAGAAGGCGGCCGAGGGCGCGGCGCTCGGCACGGGCACGACGGTGAAGTTCTCGCAGGTCGGCGGTACGTTCGATCTGTTGCCCAACGATATTCTGGGCAAGGTGATGTACGAGAATCTGAAGCGCGTCGGCGGCGTGCAGTACAGCGCGCAGGACGAGGCGTTCGCGGCCAAACTGCGCGCGACACTGCCGGCCGGCGGCAAGGCGCCGCCCGCCGCCACCGACATCATGCCCTATTCGTCGGGTGAGATCGGCTATGCGTCGACCGATGTCGGCGATGTCAGCTACACGACGCCGACGGCGGGCATGGTCGCCGCCGCCTGGGTGCCGGGTACACCGGCGCATAGCTGGCAGGCGGTCGCGGCCGACGGGATGGACATCGGCCTGAAGGGTGCGGAGGTCGCGGCGAAGACGCTGGCGCTCACCGCCGCCGATCTGTTCTTGGCCCCCGACACGATCGCGGCGGCCAAGGCCGAACTCGATCGGAGGCGGGGGGCCGATTTCGTCTACCGCCCGCTGCTAGGCGATATTGCCCCCGCACTCGATTATCGGAAGAACGGCAAGTCGGGCGATTGACGCCCGCGACCTGCGTCCGGCTCAATGCTCAGCACCGTCGAACCCGGAGTTCGGAGCCTCATCTCATCAAGCTTTGGCAGGACGGGGACGGGGACTAGGACGGGGACGGAACCAGAATGTCCATACCGCAAGCGTACCGAGCAGGAGCATCGCCAACCCCGAACATGTCATCAGCAGGCGGTAGGCCAGCCCGCCGATCTTGGCGGCGTGGAGCGGATAGGCCGCGTTGAAAACCTGCGCGCCCGCCGGCATCGCCAGCGCGTCGCGGGTGGCGAGCAGTCGCCCGTTCCCTGCATCTAACCACAGCATCGTCCGGCCGTTAGGCAACCATTCGGTGGCACGCTTCATGCGGATCGCGATCGGATCGCCGACCTTCCGCGGCAAGGCGAGGATGCGCAGCCGGGCATCGGGAAAGCGCCGCTGTGCGGTCAGCACCATCGCGCGCCAGTCGGGATGCGCGGCGAGCGGCGCACTGTGCAACTTGGGCGGCGTCATCGCCGCGGTCACCTCGGATGGTGACGAGAATGGCGCGACCACGATCGCGGCGACCGGCTTGAAGATCATCATCGCACCCGTCAGCCCGGACAACAGCAGCAACGGCGCGACGACGATGCCTAGATCGCGGTGATGCATCACGATCGCCGCGCGGCTCAGCCGCTTGGGGAGCAACCGGAATTTGAACGTCCGGCGCGTCCGGAACCACAGGATCGTCCCCGTCACCACGAACAGGATCGCGGCGAGCCCCGCGATGCCGCCGATCGTCTCGCCAATGTCGCCGGCGAACAGATGATGGTGGAGATCGAACAGCCACAATTCCGGGCGCGCCCACTGGCTTGCCCAGCGTTCGACGATCACGCCGCTTTGATCGGCATAGGCACCAGCGCCATGCGCAAACCGCAGCTGGTGCAGCCCGAGCCGCTCGGTGGCATAGACGATGCCCTGAATGTCCTCCCCGTTTCCCAGCATCCGCTGCGTGGCCGCGGCGATGGCGGCCGGATCGGTGACCAGCGCATCGCTCGAATGGCGCACGCCGATCCAGTCGTCGCGGTGAACGAGGATCGCGCCGGTCAGTCCGAGGATCGCGAGCACCAGCCCGATGACCCCGCCGGTCCAGCGATGGATCAGGTCGAGCCAGCGCATCATGTCAGAACCGATAGTCCCAGCCGAGCGTCAGCGTGCGTCCTCGCCCCGCGAAATAGCTGAGATTGTCGGTCGGCAGCCGGGTGTCGCTGCTATAGTCGATATACGTGATGTCGAAGAGGTTCTGCGCGCTCAGATTGAGCGCACCGAAGCCGGTGTCGTAGCGGATGCTCGCATCGGTCAGCGTATAACCGCCAAAGTCGTTGCGCGGATCGCGGACCAGCCCCTTGAAGGTGCGCGACAGATATAGCTGCGTCTGGACGCGCGCCGACACGCGGCCCTTGCTGTAGCTTGCCGCGAGGTTGAGGCGATCGGGGGAGATATTCGTGCCGTCGAGATCGGTATCGACGATGCCGTCGGGCACCGTGTTGCTATCGTAGCGGCCGTCGAGATGCGCGTAGCCGACGTTGATGCGAAGTCCATCGATCGGCGTGCGGACGCCCAGATTGACCTCGATCCCCTGAATCTCGACGCGCAGGCGCTGGACGTCGAAAATTCCGCCGGCATTGGCGATCAGCAACTGTCCCTTGTCGCTCGACGACCAGAAATACGTCACGCTGCCGTCGAACGGCCCGCGCTTGGCCTCGACGCCGATCTCGCGGTTGTTCGAGACGATCGGGCTGATGTCGAGGAAGTTGTCGAGATCGACCCCGGGGCGGTTGATCGCGCGGGTGATGCGGCCGATGTCGGGGACGGTGAAGCCTTCCGCATAGCTGGCATAGGCGCGCAGGCCCGGCACCGGCTCGAAGATGACGCCACCGTTGAACAGCGCATCCGAGAATTTGGGCGTACCGCCGCTGACGAAACTGCGGTTGGCGGTGGCCAGCGTCGTATAATCGTCGATCTTGATCTGCACGTTTTCGTAACGCACGCCACCCGCCAGCCGCAGCCGCTTGTCGAACAGCGCGAGGTTGAGCTGACCGAACGGCGCGAGGCTGCGGAAGTCGGTCGGCGGCACCCAGATCCGGTCGGTCGCGATCAGCCGCTGCTCGGTCTTGTCGAACAACACGTCGAGCCCGGCGATCGCGGTCACCGCCTCTAAACCGGGGAGTGCGCGTTCGTAGCTGAACTTGCCACCGAACTTGCGCGAACGGTTCTCCGACTGGTCGAGCAACGTGCCCACCGGCGCGATCTGCACGTCCTGGAACGTCGCGATCGCGGTCGTCTCCATCCCGAACGTATCGTGGCTACGGTTGAAGAAGACCTGCGCGACGAGGTTTCCGCCCGCCAGCGACGGATTGGTCAGCGACAGCGCGACGCTCTCGGTCCGGTTGGCGGCGGACTTGCCCGGCGGCGTGCCACGTACCGCGCTGGTCGGCAGGCCGGTCGCCCGGTTGCCCGCCAGCGCGACATAGTCGCCGTCGCCTTTCAGCTCGAAGCGGCTCGCGATCAGGTCGAGCCGCGTGCTGTCGCCGAGCTGATAGCCGAGCCGCGCGAACAGCGAGAGCGTCTTCGAATCCTGCGTCTCGCCCTGTGTCAGGTTCAGCCCGACGCGGCGCCCGTCGCCGTCGTAGAACACACCGCGCACGTCATAGGCCGCGCCGACCGTCGCATCGAACCGCCCAGCCTTGTATTGAAGCAACCCCGCCGCCTTGCCGCCAAGCCCGTCGCTGCGGAAATCGCTGTCGGCGGTACCCTGAAGCAGCACGCGACCGCCAAGTCCTTCGGTCTTAGGCGCGCCGACGGTCACCTGGTTGACGATGCCGCCCGTGCCGCCGATCCCCTGCAACGCGTTGGAGCCATAGATCAGCTCGACCCGATCGACGAAGAAGCCGTCGATCGTGAAGCCGTCGCGGCTGCCGTCGCGCAACGGCGTCGATTGGGGGATGCCGTTGATCGCATATAGCGGCGAGCGACCACGCAGCGTCTCGCCTGCGCCCGACAGTTTCTGCCGGGTCGGCGAGAAGGACGGTGTCAGCGTCGCGACCGCATCGGTGACCGAGCCCGAGATGGCGAGTTGCTGGTCGAGTGTGGACTTGTCGATAATGTCGATCGTCAAGGGCAGCGCACTGGGCGGAAGGATCGATCGCGCGGCGGTGACGATCACCTCATCGTCACCCGCAGTGGCATCACGTTTTTCGAGCGCAGATTCGCTTCCACCAGTCTGAGACATCGGCCCACCTTGCGCACGAGCCATCGTCGGCCCCGCAAGTGCGATCGCAAAGACGGATGCCAGACATCCCGTCCGCAAAACCATGTCATTCCCCCTAATATTCTCGAACGGCCGCCACCTAACGCGACGATCTCGCTATTGCAAGTCATTCGCATTCGTGTGTCGATTGATCGAACCGCGTGAAAGAGAGGTGGCACTTCAATCCGGAGTGGATCGCAATCGGAGGTATGGTACAGCGGATTTCGCAGGACGGAACGGGGCCGGTTTTCGTCAGATCCTTGCTCAACGTGGATCACAAACGATCGGGCTGTTGAAACGGCCTGACGCCTCGCCCTGATCGTTTCGATTGGTATCGAGAAATGGGAAGCGCTTTTAACTGAGGATGCCTGCCGGCATTGGTTCACTCAGACGGACCCGACCTGACGTATCAGGCCAGTCGACTAAATCGTCCGCTGGTCGCTACTGCCATGTGAAAAACGAGAGTTATCCGGCTAGTATGCTGGCTTGAGCAAGTGCGTTCTCACAGCTCTTTTTCCAATGGGAAATATCGCCTTCATCTTAAACCGCTCGATTGTGGGGAATGGCTAGCGGGTGCTAAGCAATAGCCGTGATCACAATCCGCCCCGCCATGTCTGATGATGCAGAAGCACTTACAAATCTAATGCGCGGTTCGGCTGCCTATCGCGGTAGCTACGCAAGTATCCTCGACGGATATGCAGTCACACCCGCGCAAATCGAGCGAGACGTTTTTCATGTTGCTGAACGAGATGGCGAGTTGTGCGGCTTTTATAGTTTGATCCTTGAGGGGGAGCCGGAACTGGATCTGATGTGCGTAGCGAATAGCGTTCAGGGTAGGGGCTTAGGCTCGATGCTTTTTCGGCACATGACAGGCGAAGCGAAACGGCTGGGCATCGCCGTCATCAAGATAGTGTCCCACCCGCCTTCGGTCGGCTTCTATCGGGCGATGGGCGCGATCGTCACCGGGACAAAAACGCCGACGATCAAGGCAACGTGGAGCCGTCCGATCCTGTTGCTGACGATTTAACCACCTTCCCGATCAACCATCCCAAACGGGAAGCCGCTTCGGTCTCCAAAAATACCTCGTTTTTCGACCGCGCATGCCTCGTTTTCGCCTCTTCGATTCGTTGGATAGGCATGGAACAGCAAGGATGGCCGAGGTCGAACCGGCTCGCTAAGCGTCGGTAGTCACGAGGAAAAAGTCGAGATTAGTAGTCTTTTATAGACCCCTGCGGGATAGTTTGTGGCGGAGCGGGAGGGATTCGAACCCTCGATACGCTTTTGACGTATACTCACTTTCCAGGCGAGCGCCTTCGACCACTCGGCCACCGCTCCGCATGTCCTGGACGGAAGCGGCTGCCTAGAGGGTGATTGCGGCATGCGCAAGCGCCGCCTTGCGATTGCGTCGCGGTGGTGCGGCGTGCCACACTCGCGCGCATGCTGATCTCGCTCATCGCACTGCTTGCTGCCGTGCAGACTCCGCCCGCCGCTCCCCCCACCGCTGTGGCACCTTCGCTGCCGTCCGATGTCGCGGAGGGGGACTGGCGGCCGATCCCCGACGACGAGTTGCTGGTGATGACGCTGGCGGGCGGCAGGACGGTCGTCATCCGGCTCGCTGTGCGGTTCGCGCCGGAGCATGTCGCCAATGTCCGCACGCTGGCGCGGGCCGCGTGGTGGGACAAGGAGAGCGTGTACCGCGTGCAGGAAAACTGGGTCGCGCAATGGGGCGATGCCAGCG
This sequence comes from Parasphingomonas caseinilytica, assembly GCF_036663755.1. Lineage (NCBI taxonomy): Bacteria > Pseudomonadati > Pseudomonadota > Alphaproteobacteria > Sphingomonadales > Sphingomonadaceae > Parasphingomonas > Parasphingomonas caseinilytica. The sequence continues at coordinate 296,454 of NZ_JAXOJL010000002.1, read as the reverse complement.
AGAAGAAGGCGATGGCGCCGGGCGTGAAGGACGTGCCCGCCGCCGAGTTCGAGATCGCGCGCTTCGAGGCCGCGCGGACCTTGTCGCGGCCGGACAGCTATTCGACGCAATCGGGCTTCACCGCTGATGGCTGGCCGATCGCGGGGGACGGCAAGGCGGCGTGGCTGACGCATTGCTACGGCATGGTCGGCGTGGCGCGCGATGCCTTGCCTTCGACCGGCAGCGGATCCGAACTGTTTACCCCGATCGGGCAGTCCGCGCGGCGGCTGGATCGTAATTACACCGTGGTCGGGCGGATCATCGCGGGGATGCAATATCTGTCGGCCTTGCCGCGGAGCGAGGCGGCGATGGGGGTTTATGCCAGCGCAGGCGAGCGGACCGGGATCGTGTCGGTGAAGCTGGCGAGCGATATTCCGGCGGCGGAGCGCCCTAAGTTCCAGTATCGCAGCACCGACAATCCGCGCTTCGCGGCGTACATCAAGCTGCGCGAGGTCGCGGCGGCACCGACTGTGGCGACGGGGGCGAGCGTTTGCGATGTGCCGCTGGCAGTGCGGCGGGTCGGGGCGAAGTAGCGATTGTCTTCATTCTCCCGCCCCGATCGTCATCCCGGCGGAGGCCGGGATCGCGATGAGGCGAGCGTCTGGCGCGCCTTCCAGAGATCCCGGCCTCCGCCGGGATGACGGTTGAACCGGCCGGGAGGCCCAGTCCTCGGCTCACCCCAGCCGGGTGACATGCCCCATCTTGCGCCCCGGCCGCACGTCCTTGCCGTACAGATGCAGATGCGCCCCCGGCTCGGCCAGGATCTCCGCCCAGCGATGCGCGTCTTCGCCGATCAGATTCTCCATCGTCACGGCGAGGGCGTTGAGGGCGGTGTCGCCCAGCGGCAGGCCGCAGATCGCGCGGATATGATTCTCAAATTGCGAGGTCGTAGCGCCCTCGATCGTCCAATGCCCGCTATTGTGCACGCGGGGGGCCATTTCGTTGAACACCGGGCCATCCGCGCTCACGAAGAATTCGCAAGCCAGCACGCCGACATAGTCCAGCGCCTCGGCAATGCGCACGGCGAGCGCGGTCGCCTCCTCGGCCTGCGCCAGCACCTCCGCCGGCGCGGGCAGGGTGGACGTGTGCAGAATGGCATCGACATGCACGTTGCGCGGCACCGGATAGCGCGCCACCGCGCCGTCCGCCCGCCGCGCGATCAGCACGGAGAATTCGTGGCTGAAATCGATGAACGCCTCCAGCACCGCCGGCCCGCCGATCGTCTCCCACGCGGCATCGGCCTCGTCCGGCGTGCGGATGACCATCTGGCCCTTGCCGTCATAGCCGAAGCGCGCGGTCTTCAACACGGCGGGCGTGCCGGTATGCGCCAGGCCCGCATCGAGATCGGCACGGCTGTTCACCGCTGCCCAGCGCGCCGGTCGCCCGCCGAGGCTTTCCACGAACCGCTTTTCGGCCACGCGCTCCTGCGAGACGCGCAGCGCCTTCGGGCCGGGATGGACCGGCACGTGTTCGGCCAGCCATTCGACCGGCGCGACATCGATATTCTCGAATTCGTAGGTCACCACGTCGCACGCGGCGGCGAAGTCCTTCAGGACGATGCGGTTGTGGTAATCGGCGCGCGTCAGGCTGGAGGCGGTCTGCGCGGCGACGCTCTCGCGATCGGGCGCGAGGATATGGGTGCGATAGCCGAGTTCGGCGGCAGCGCTCGCCAGCATCCGCCCGAGCTGCCCGCCGCCCAGGATGCCGATCGTCGAGCCGGGGGGAAGCGTCTTCATCGGTGCGCCTTCATTGCGGATCGGTCGCCACGCTCTCGGTCTGCGCAGTGCGCCATGCCTTGAGTCGCTCGGCCAGCACCGCATCCGACGTGGCGAGGATCGCGGTCGCCAGCAGCCCGGCATTCTTCGCCCCCGCCGATCCGATCGCCAGCGTGCCGACGGGAATGCCGCCGGGCATCTGCACGATCGACAACAGGCTATCCATGCCGCTCAACGCCTTGGATTCCACCGGTACGCCGAGCACCGGCAGATGCGTCAACGCAGCGACCATACCCGGCAGATGCGCCGCACCACCCGCGCCCGCGACAATCACCTTAAGCCCGCGCCGCTCGGCCTGTTCGGCATAATCGACCAGCCGATGCGGCGTGCGATGCGCGGAAACCACCTTCGTTTCGTACGCGACGCCCAGCGCATCGAGCGCCTCGGCGGCATGCCGCATCGTCTCCCAATCGGAAGTGCTGCCCATGATGATGCCGACGAGAGGGTGCGTCATGGTCGCGCGTTAGCGGGGGTGGGGGCGGAGGGCAACTGTGGGTCAGTCGAAGGCGGATGCCATCGCCTTTTCGTAGGCTGCAGTTTCCTCGGCGAACGCTGCCCGTTTGCGCCGGAGCGACATGTGTCTCCAGAAGTTGATGGCGACGAGCAAGAGCGCAGCAGCCGCAAGATAAGCGCCATTCTTGATATCGTGATTTCGGAGCGCAAATACAGCACCTGCCAAAATTACGAGAGTACTCAGCCAACCACCCCATATCGCGAACCTATCGGCGACCCACGAAATCGGTGCTTCGGGCCGCCCACTTTTTGGATTGGTCGTGAAATCGGCGAATCCAAATAGGCGGCCCAGCTTCACTCACCGCTCGCTGAGATAATAGCGATCCGTCGCATTCAACTCCGCGTCCAGTTCATACACGATCGGCTGGCCGGTCGGGATTTCCAGCGAGGTGATCTCGTCGTCCGGGATGTTCGACAGGTGCTTCACCAAGGCGCGCAGCGAATTGCCGTGCGCGGAGATCAGCACGCGCTGTCCGTCCTTCAGCGCTGGCGCGATGCGGCCGTCCCAATAGGGCAACACGCGGGCAATCGTGTCCTTCAGGCTCTCGGTCTGCGGGATGGCGATGCCGGCATAGCGGCGGTCCTGCGACAGATCGTAGGCGCTGCCCGCTTCCAACACTGGTGGTGGAATGTCGAAACTGCGCCGCCAGATATGCACCTGTTCGTCGCCATGCTTGGCCGCGGTCTCGGCCTTGTCGAGTCCGGTCAGGCCGCCATAATGCCGCTCGTTCAGCCGCCAGTCCTTTTCGACCGGCAGCCACAACCGACCCATCTCTTCCAGCGCGAGGTTCAGCGTCTTGATCGCGCGGGTCTGGAGTGAGGTGAAGGTCTGGTCGAAATCCAATCCCTTGGTGGCCATCAACTGCCCCGCCGCCCGTGCCTCGGCCGCGCCTTTCTCGGTCACGTCGACGTCCCACCAGCCGGTAAAGCGGTTCTCTAGGTTCCAGCTGGACTGGCCGTGGCGGATCAGGACTAGGGTGGGCATGGGCTTCCTCTATCGTCGTCCCGGCGGAGGCCGGGACCGCGTGCGGCACGGGCACGCTGGATGGCTGGCGGCCCCGGCCTCCGCCGGGGCGACGGTGTGCTAGAGCGTGTCGATCACGTCCGCCAGCACTTCGAGACACGAATGCGCCAGTTTCTTCGAGCGCTCCGCACCCCAGCCGAACTCTGCATCAGGGTTCGCATCGTGATCCTTGAATGGCATCTCCAGTGTAAAGGCGATCGCACCGAAGCGTTCGGCGACCTGGTTGGTCGACATACTCAGGTTCGCCTTGCCCGGCGCGGATTTGCCATAGCCCATCTGGGTCTGGAAATCGGGCGTGTGCGCGGCGAGGCGGCGGCCGAAATCGTAGAATTGCTCGCCCCGTTCATCGGTCCAGCTGGGAATGCCCTCGAACCCGGCGAAGAAATTGGCCGGGATCGCCTCGTCGCCATGCACGTCCATCGCGAAGGCCATGCCAGTCTCGTCCATCGCATTTCGCACGCACAGCACTTCCGGACTGCGCTCCGCTGTCGGCTCATGCCATTCGCGGTTCAGGTTCACGCCGGCGGCATTGGTGCGCAGATGCCCGCGCCGCGTGCCGTCCGGGTTCATGTTCGGCACGATATGAAACGTCGCCTTGGCCAGCAGCGCCTGCGTTACCGGATCGGACGGGTCGGTCAGCCGCTCCAGCGCGCCTTCCATCCACCATTCGGCCATCGATTCGCCGGGATGCTGGCGGGCATAGAGCCAGACCGGCTTGGGGCCGTTGCCGATCGTCAGGCAATCGATCGCCTGCCCGTCGAGCGACACGCCCAGTTCGCGGTGGGTGACGCCGGGCTTCAGCGCGATGCGGGCGACCAGCGCCTCGTGCTGTTCCATCGTGTAGGGCGCGAAATAGGCGAACCAGGCGAGATCGCTCTCACCCGTCCAATCCCATTCCAGCACGCCGTCCGCATATTGCGTGTCGGTCATCCGCCAGCTCAGCCGGTCGGTCGAGGCGCGCGTCTTGTAGTTCGGCCAGCCATCCGGATACGCCGATTCGCCCGCGTTCAGGATGCGGAATTTCAGCGTCCGGCCTTCCGCTCCTCCCACGCGAAAGTAGAACCACTGGAAGAAATCCGAATCCTTGTCCTTGCGGATCCGGAGGTTGACGGTGTCGCCTTCGACCGAGACGAGTTCGATATTGCCGCCGTCGAAAGCGGCGTTGACGGTGATGCTCATTTGTCCGGTTGTCATTTGACCGTGATAGTGCGGCCGGAATCGCCCGGAAAGCCCCGGAACAGCGCGCGGGCCATTTTGGCGGCCGAATTCGCCGCCACCGCTTCGGGTGCGCGAATGTCGGCAACGGTCTGCGCGCGACCTTCCCAGATCACCGTGCCGTCGCTGCGGCGACGGATCTGCACCGCGAGTTCGGACGCGATGATCACGCGCGCCTTGGGCTTGCCGATCGGGAAGGAGATGCCGCCGCCAAGGCCCACGCCGCCGCCACCACGATAACCGCCGCCACCGCCGACGCCGCCACCCAGACCGATCGACACCGGCGACCGGCGTGGGCCGACATCCTGGCTGGTGCGCGTAAAGCTGACCACCGCAAGATATTGTGCCGGCCCGCCGATCGCCGGAGCGGTATAGCCGGACGCGAGCAATTCGGTATTCACCGCCGCCGCATAGGTCTGGTATTCGATGCTGGGCGCAGCGCCGCCGGGCAGCGGCTCGACCGTGATCGTTCCGCGTTCGAGCGGCGCGCCGAGATGGAAGCGCGTCACCTCCACCGGGCCGCTCGTGCTGGTCGTCGCGCAGCCACCGAGCGATACGCCGACGATCGCCAAACCTAATGCCGCTGCCTTGATCACGGGTTCGTCTCCGAAGATATTGTTGCGTACAGGTAACGCTTTGCCGCCAACGATGATCCGTGGCGGGTTCAAGATGGGCCGCCCGGGTTGACTTGGGAAGCCCCCGAAGATAGGCGCAGCCCTCATTTTCCGAACACCAGAATCAAGAAGCGATTTTCTGACATGAAGATTCGTAACAGCCTGAAGTCCCTCAAGGACCGCCATCGCGACAACCGCGTGATCCGTCGTCGCGGCCGCACGTACGTCATCAACAAGACGAACCGCCGCTTCAAGGCACGCCAGGGCTGATCTTGCCCCGGCCGTCTGCCGTCGTCTTCGACGTCGGCAACGTCCTGTATGCGTGGAACCCCAGGGTTCTCTACGAGCGCCTGATCCCAGAGGATCGGGCGCTCGATGCGTTCCTGCGCGACGTCGTGTCGATCGACTGGCATTTCCAGCACGACGCCGGCCGTCCGTTCGCGGAAACCTCGGCGGAACTGATTGCCGAGCATCCGCATCATGCCGATCTGATCCGGCGCTGGGGCTCGCATTTCATCGACAGCATCACCGGCATGATGCCCGGCATGCGCGATCTGATCGATGACCTCGATGCGGCGGGCGTGCCGCTCTATGCGATCACCAATTTCTCCGGCGAGTTCTGGGCGCCGTTCCGCGCGCGCGAAGCGGACGTGTTCGATCGTTTCCGGGGCATCATCGTGTCCGGCGACGAGAAATTGCTCAAGCCGCATGCGCCGATCTACCATCTCGCACTCGACCGATTTGGGCTGGAGGCGGGGCAGGCGGTGTTCGTCGATGACCGTGCCGACAATGTCGCTGGCGCTGAAGCTGTAGGCATGGCGGGCTTGCTGTTCACAGATGCGGAAACTCTGCGCGCGGACCTTTCTAAACTGGGTGTGCTTGCCTGACGACCGATAAAGGTGTACACCGCGTACACAATCCGGAGTCATGCCATGGAAATGTCCGTCCGCGAAGCCCGCGCCAATTTCGCTCACGCGCTTGACGCGGCGGAGCGGGGCGAGCGTGTTACCATCACCAAGAACGGCAAGGCCGTCGCCGAACTGGGGCCGCCCCCTGCGCCGTCCGAAATTCCAAAAACGCTGGGTGGCTTGGATTGGGAACGAATGGCGCGCGTGCGCAAAGAAATGGGCCTTGATAAATATGATGGTCCGCCGCTCGACGACAAATGGCTAGAGGAATTTAACAGTCCCGATTGGACGCGCGAGATTTGGGGCGAGTATCTCGATAACATCGATAAGGGGCCTGAAGGCGAGTGAGGCTCCTGCTCGATACTCATTTCCTTATCTGGCTCGTCAATCAGCCGGGATCGATAAGCCAACGCGAATATGCACTGATGGCTCGGCGCGAGGGGCCGCTTATCGTTTCGACGATCACGATTTGGGAATTGCGGATGAAATGGAGATCGCTGGATCGCCATGGCAAACCCAAGGGCGATCTCTCGCCTGAGTGTGGACTAGATTTTGCAGAAAGAAATGGCTTTACGCTCGCGCCGCTCAATCCCTCAGATTGCACCGTGGAGGTCGATCCGCCGATCTCGCACAAAGATCCTTTTGACGAGATGTTGCTTGCCCAAGCCCAGCGTCTTGGCGCTAAGCTGCTGACGCGCGACACCAAGCTCCTCGATCACCCGCTGGCGATCTCCGCCTAGGCGTCATGCCCCTTCAACTCGTCACCCAATAGCCGCACGACGTGCAGCACGTTGGTCGATCCCGGCGTGCGGAACGGCACGCCGGCGATCACGATGATACTGTCCCCGGCTTCGGCCAGGCGGTGACGCAGAGCCATGCGCTTGGCCTTGGCGACCATTTCCTCGAACGATTCGACGTCCTTGGTGTGTACCGCATGCGTGCCCCAGAGTAGCCCCAGGCGCCGCGCCGTTTCCAGCTTGGGCGTCAGCACCATCAACGGCACGCCGGGCCGTTCGCGTGCCACGCGCCGGGCGGTGGAGCCGGACGTGGTGAAGCAAACGATCGCCTTCGCGCCGATCGTCGCGGCGATCGTCTTCGCCGCCTCGGCCAGCGCGTCGGACGTGGTCGGATCGGCGCGGGTGATGGTGAAGTGCACGCGGTCGCCATGCGTCGGATCGCTCTCCACCGCATTGCCGATCGAATTCATCATCGCGACCGATTCGATCGGCCACGCGCCCGCCGCGCTTTCCGCCGACAGCATGATCGCATCCGCGCCGTCATAGATTGCCGTCGCCACGTCGGACACTTCGGCGCGCGTGGGGGAGGGCGAGGTGATCATCGATTCGAGCATCTGCGTCGCCACCACCACCGGCCGGCCCAGCCGGCGCGACACCTCGACGATGCGCTTCTGCAGCGGGGGCACCGTCTGCGGCGGCAATTCGACGCCGAGATCGCCACGCGCGACCATCACGCCGTCGCACTGCTCGATGATCTCCTCCAGCCGGTCGATCGCCGACGGCTTCTCGATCTTGGCGAGCAACGCCGCCTTGCCGCGGATCAGCGTCCGCGCCTCGGCCAGATCCTCCGGTCGCTGCACGAAGCTGAGCGCGATCCAGTCCACCCCCTGATCGATCGCGAAGGCCAGATCGCTGCGGTCCTTGGCGGTCAGCGCGGCCATCGGCACGACCACGTCGGGCACGTTCAGCCCCTTGTTGTTGCTCAGCATCCCGCCGACCTCGATCCGCGCCGTGATATGCTCCGGCCCGTGATCCTCGACGCGCAGCACCAGCTTGCCGTCGTCCAGCAGCAACCTTGCGCCGATCTCGATCGCCTGGAAGATTTCCCGGTGCGGCAATTCCACGCGCGTCGCATCGCCCGGTGTCTTGTCGCGATCGAGCCGGAAGATCTGGCCGGTGACCAACTCCACCTTGCCGCCCTCGAACTTGCCGACGCGCAATTTCGGACCCTGAAGATCCGCCAGGATCGTCGTCGGCCGGCCATATTTCTTTTCCAGCGACCGGATCGCCTGGATCACCGCGATCTTCGATTCCTGATCGCCATGGCTCATGTTGACGCGAAACGCATCTGCGCCTGCCTCGAACAGCTTGCCGATCATCTCGGCGCTGTTGCTCGCGGGTCCAAGCGTCGCGAGCACGCGCACCTTGCGCGAACGCGGGCTGATGGCCTTGGTCATTACGGCATCCTTTAGCTTGCAGGCCCGGCTCTAAAGCCTATCTCCCGCCGATCAACCGGGAGATTAACCAAATGTCGCATCTCGATGATCTGGACGACGCCGTCGCGGCCGCCGCGTTCCGCCGGCTCGTCATTCATCTGCGTCACCGCGAGGATGCGCAGAACATCGACATGATGGGTCTAGCCGGCTTTTGCCGCAACTGCCTGTCGGACTGGACGCAGGAGGCGAGCGACGGCGCGCTGAGCAAGGATCAGGCGCGCGAGACGATCTACGGCATGCCCTATGCCGACTATAAGGCGCGCCAGCCCGAGGCGACGCCCGAGCAAGTGGCGCGCATGGCCGAGAGCATGACGAAGAACCCGGCTTGAAGGCGTCTCCAAGCGCCCGTCATCCCAGCGAAGGCTGGGATCTCAGGCGGTTGGCGCAGGACAGGAGCCGCATAAGATCCCAGCCTTCGCTGGGATGGCGTTTGAGGCGGAGACGTGCGCGGTACGCTTGACCCCAACCCTGTCGTGCGCGACACCATCGCCAAAAGGGGACGGGTTCCAATGAAAATCGGCATGTTTGCGGCGATGACGCTGCTCACGACGACGATAGCCACCGGTCAGACTGGGCCCGCACCGATGGCGGCCGCGAAATCCGCCGTCACGTACATCCACGCCGGCACCCTGCTCGACAAACCGGGCCAGAAACCGCGTGGGCCCAGCACGATCATCGTGCGCGACGGCAAGATCGCCGAGATCCGCGATGGCTTCGCACCCCCGGAAGCGGGTGCCGCTTTGGTCGATCTGTCGAAACAGTTCGTCCTGCCCGGCCTGATCGACATGCACGTCCATCTCTGGGGCATCGGTGGCGATCCGATGCGCAACCGGCTGGAGGCGCTAACCCGCGACCGCTTCGACGACATGATGACGGCGGCGGTCAATGCTAAGGTCACGCTGAATGCCGGGTTCACTTCGGTCCGCGATCTCGGCGGCGATCCGCGCGGCATCCGCGCCTTGCGCGATGCGATCGATCGGGGCGAGATCGACGGCCCGTCGATCACCAATGCCGGCGAGATGATCTCCGTCACTGGCGGACATGGTGATGGTGGCAACGGCCTTGCCGAGACCTTCGCGGATGCCTTGCACAAGACCGAGATCAATTTGTGCGACGGGCCTGACGATTGCCGCCGAGCCGTACGCGCGCAGGTCGCTTTGGGCGCCAGGGTGATCAAATTCGCCGCGACCGGCGGCGTCCTGTCGAACGTCGCGGGCGGTCTCGGCCGGGCGATGACGCCGGAGGAGATGAAGGCGATCGTCGACACCGCACACAGCCTCGGCCGCAAGGTCGCCGCACACAGCCATGCGGCGGAGGGCACCAAAGCGGCGCTGAATGCCGGGGTCGATTCGATCGAACACGGCACGTATCTGGACGACGAGGCGATCGCTCTGTTCAAGGCGAAGGGCGCGTATCTGGTGATGACCGAAATGGCCCCGGTCGCCGCTTTGACCCAGGCGCGGGCCGGCGCACTGCCGCCCGCCACACTCCCCAAGGCGGAGGCCGCCGCCGCGGCGATGGTCGCCAGCCACCGGAAGGCCGTTGCCGCCGGCGTGAAGATCGCCTTCGGCACCGACACCGGCGTCTCGAAGCACGGCGACAATGCGCAGGAATTCGCGCTGATGGTCGCCGACGGCATGACGCCGATGCAGGCGATCCGCGCCGCCACGGTCGGTGCCGCCGACCTGATCGGACGCGACGATATCGGCACGATCGCGGTCGGCAAAACCGCCGACATCATCGCCGTCGCGTCCTCGCCGCTCGATGACGTCCGCGCGCTGGAGCATATGGATTTCGTCATGCACAAGGGCGTCGTCGCGCGGGCGAAGTGACGGTTGAGCCGGAACGGTTAACCGCCTAGAGGCTGCGCCACACCCATCACGGAGATCATCATGAGTGACGTTATCGGCGCGGAACAGTTGCGCCTTCTGATCGAGCGGATCGAGCGGCTCGAGGAAGAGAAGAAGGGCATCGCCGACGACATCAAGGACGTCTACGCCGAATCGAAATCGAACGGCTACGATACCAAGACGATGCGCGCGATCGTCCGCCTGCGCCGGATGGAAAAGCATCACCGCGACGAGGCCGAGGCTCTGCTCGAGACGTATAAAGTCGCACTTGGCCTGGCATAACGCCTGTTGGGATTGCCGCGCATGGACCACCGCATCTCGGAACTCGCACAGCGCCTGCTCGGCAAATCGAGCCAGGCGCTGGATGAGGAGGAGCGGCGCGTCCTGCTCGGAATTCAGGACGGCACCACCGTCAGCCGCGATGCGGCGGACGTGTCCGACGAGCGCTCCACCTTCGGGGAGCGCCTGTCGGACCGGGTCGCGGCGGTCGGCGGGTCGTGGGGCTTCATCACCGCATTCACGGTCGTGCTGTTCGGCTGGATGCTGCTCAATTCGGATGTGCTGGCGCATTTCGGCGCGGCGTTCGATCCCTATCCCTACATCTTCCTCAACCTGATGCTCTCGACGCTCGCCGCGGTGCAGGCGCCGATCATCATGATGAGCCAGAACCGGCAATCGGCGAAGGATCGCGTCGCCGCCAGCCTGGATTACGAAACCAATCTGCGCGCCGAACTCGACATCCTGCGGCTGCACCACAAGCTCGACGCGGAGGTGATCGAGCGCCTGTCGCGACTGGAGGCGAAGATCGACGGCTTGGCATCCGCCGCTTCCAAGGGCTAGAAGCGCGCCCGAAGAGACGAGAGAGCATCATGGCAGGCCATTCCAAATTCAAGAACATCATGCACCGCAAGGGTGCGCAGGATAAGAAGCGGTCGTCGCTCTTTTCCAAGCTCAGCCGTGAAATCACCGTCGCCGCCAAGATGGGCCTGCCCGATCCGGACATGAACCCGCGCCTGCGCATGGCTGTCAACGCGGCCAAGGCGGCGTCCCTGCCCAAGGACAATATCCAGCGCTCGATCGACAAAGCGAGCCGCGGCGATGCCGAGACGTACGAGGAAATCCGGTACGAGGGCTTCGGCCCGGGCGGCGTGTCGCTGATCATCGAGGCGCTGACCGACAATCGCAACCGCACCGCCACCAACGTCCGCACGGCGGTCGCCAAGAATGGCGGCAATCTGGGCGCCGGCGGATCGGTGAGCCACGCCTTCGATCGCCTCGGCCTGATCAATTATCCGGCCAGCGCCGGGAATGCCGATGCGGTGTTCGAGGCGGCCCTCGAGGCCGGGGCCGAGGACGTGACGTCGAGCGAGGACGGCCACGAAATCTGGACCTCGAACGAAAGCCTGCACGAAGTCGTCAAGGTGCTGACCCCGGTGCTCGGCGAACCCGAAGGCGCGAAACTCGCCTGGCGTCCGCAGATCATGGTCGACGTAAGCGAGGGCGATGCCGCGACCTTGTTCAAACTGCTCGACTCGCTCGACGATGATGACGACGTCCAGACGGTATGGGGCAATTACGAAGTCTCCGACGACGTCATGGAGAAACTCGGTTGAGTTCTCCCCTCCCGCCTGCGGGAGGGGTCGGGGGAGGGCGGGCTCCCAGGCTACGACCTGAGCTTTCGGCATTCCCTCCCCTAACCCCTCCCGCAAGCGGGAGGGGAATATGATCATCCTGGGCTTGGACCCCGGCCTCGCCACCACCGGCTGGGGCGTCATCCGCGCGGAAGGCAATCGCCTGTCGCACGTCGCCAACGGCCATTTGAAGACCGACAACAAGGAAGCGCTCGCCCGCCGCCTGTCGCATCTCGACAGCATGATCTCCGCCCTGATCGCCGATCATGCGCCCGCCGGCGCTGCGGTGGAGGAGGTGTTCGTCAACACCAACCCGCAATCAACACTCAAGCTCGCGCATGCCCGCGGCGTCATCATGGCGGCGGCCGGGCGCAGCGGAATCGATGTCGGCGAATATGCTGCGCGCCTCGTCAAGAAGGCCATCGTCGGCACCGGCGCGGCCGAGAAGGCGCAGGTCCATGCGATGGTCGCCCGCCTGCTGCCTGGCATCAAGATCGTCGGCGCGGATGCTGCGGACGCACTGGCCGTGGCGATCTGCCACGCGCACCATGTGGCGAGCGCGCGCCGCATCCCGTGATTTCGCTTTCCTACCGGGCTGTGTTCCGGTTATGTCCCGCAAATGACCGCTCCGACCCTCTCCGCTGCGTATCGCCGTAAAGCTGGCGGCAGCGTGACGCTGGGCTCCGTTTCGTGTGACTTTGTGTGAACTTCGGGGTCGAACGATGATCGCGCATCTGAAAGGCATCCTCAGCGCCACCGATATCGACCATGCGGTGATCGACGTCGGCGGTGTCGGCTATCTCGTCGGCGCATCCTCGCGCACCTTGTCCGCGATCGGGCCGGTGGGTGAGGCGTGCATGCTGCATACCGAGATGCTGGTGGCCGAGGATTTCATCCGCCTGGTCGGTTTCGCCAGCGCGGCGGAGCGCGACTGGTTCCGCCTGCTCACCAGCGTGCAGGGCGTCGGCGCCCGCGTCGCGCTGGCGATCCTCTCCGCGCTCGAACCCGGCGATCTGTCCCGCGCCATCGCCGCGCAGGACAAGGCGATGGTAGCCCGCGCCAACGGCGTCGGCCCGAAACTCGCCGAACGCATCGTGCGCGAACTCAAGGACCGGATCGGCGCGGTCGCGATCGGCACGCCCGGCCTAGCCTCGCCGGTCGGGGCCGGGGCGGACGCCGTCTCCGCCATGCTCAACCTCGGCTTCCGCCCCGCCGAAGCCAATGCGGCGGTGGCGAGTGCGGAGGAGGAACTGGGCGCAGGCGCGACGCTGGATGCGCTGGTGCGGCTGGCGCTCCGGAAGGCGGCGAAGTGATCGGTGGGTTGATGACCGATATTGGCCTAGAACCTCGACTGGATTATATTCACGAGATGACACAGCTCTCCATATCGATGCCGCCCGCGTTGCAGACCTGGGTCGATGCCCGCTTGTCGGAGGGCAGCTATGCCGACGCGGCCGATTATCTCCGCGACCTGGTGCGCCGCGATCAGGCCCACGCGTCCGCCGATCGCCAATGGCTGAAGGCAATGATCGACGAGGGGCTGGCATCGGGTGTGCTCGAAGGCACGCCGGAGGACGTGCTTGACGACATCCTGAACGAGGATCCGAATCTGCGTGCCTAAGGCGCAGATCGGTTCGGCGGCTCGCGACGATCTGCGGGACATCCGGATTTACAGCAAAGCCGCTTTTGGTACAGTCGCCGCCCGCGCCTATCTGCTTGGATTACGTGGCGTTTTTACCTTCGTTGGCGAGAACCCCTCGGCAGGTGTCGCTGAGAACGATTTGGGCAACGGAATGCGAAGTTACGGCTATCGATCGCACCGCGTTTATTATCGCGCTGATGCTGCGGGTATCCTGATCGTTCGAATTCTGCATCATGCGAGAGACGTGCCGCGTGTTATGGGCGGCGGTGCATGACCGACGACCGTATCCTCACCCCCCAACGCACGCCGGAAGACGTCGACGCCGCGCTGCGCCCCAAGAACCTCGACGATTTCGTCGGGCAAAAGGCGGCGCGCGAAAACCTGCGCATCTTCATCGCCGCCGCCAAGGCACGCGGCGATGCGCTGGATCACGTGCTGTTCTTCGGGCCCCCCGGCCTCGGCAAGACCACGCTGGCGCAGATCGTCGCGCGGGAAATGGGCGTCGGCTTCCGCGCCACCTCGGGCCCGGTGATCGCCAAATCGGGCGATCTCGCCGCCTTGCTCACCAATCTCGAGGATGGCGACGTGCTGTTCATCGACGAGATCCACCGCCTCGCGCCCGCCGTCGAGGAGGTGCTGTACCCGGCGATGGAGGATCGCGCGCTCGATCTGATGATCGGGGAGGGGCCGTCGGCGCGCAGCGTGCGGATCGATCTGCCGCGCTTCACGCTCGTCGGCGCGACGACGCGGCAGGGGTTGCTCACCACCCCCTTGCGCGATCGCTTCGGTATCCCGGTGCGGCTGCATTTCTACACCGTCGATGAGCTGGAGCGCGTGGTGACGCGCGCCGCGAGCCTGCTCGGCCTGGGCATCACCCCGGACGGCGCACACGAGATCGCGCGCCGCTCGCGCGGCACGCCGCGCATCGCCGGGCGGCTGCTGCGCCGGGTGCGCGATTTCGCCCATGCCGCCGGGCACGACACGGTCGATGCCAAGGCGGCGGATCATGCGCTGAACCGACTGGAGGTCGATTCGCTCGGCCTGGATGCGATGGACCGGCGCTATCTGACGATGATCGCCGACATCTATCGCGGTGGCCCGGTCGGCGTGGAGACGCTGGCGGCGGGCCTCAGCGAACCGCGCGATACGATCGAGGAAGTGATCGAGCCGTATCTGATCCAGCTCGGCCTCGTCGCCCGCACCGCACGCGGACGCTGCCTGAACGCGCTCGGCTGGAGGCATCTCGGCCTGAACCCTCCGGAAGGTGCGCAAGAGGGGCTGTTCGATTAATTACTTGCGCGCCGCCCGGTAGAACCGACCCCCACAACCTGCTAGCTCCGCGAAATGCCATCCGCCGTCGCCTCCGCCCGCGAAATCCTCGTCCGCCTGCACGACGTGATGGCGTCGCGCACGGCCGCGCAGGCCAAGCTCAACGCCGTGGTCAACATCGTCGGCGAGGCGATCAACAGCGAGGTCTGCTCGATCTACCTGCTGCGCGACGGCGTGCTCGAACTCTATGCCACGCGCGGCCTGTCACAAGAGGCGGTGCACGTCACCAAGCTGGCGCTGGGCGAGGGGCTGGTCGGCACGATCGCCGAGTTCGTCGAGGTGCTGAACCTCGACGAGGCGACCAGCCACCCCAATTTCGTGCACAATCCTGAAACGGGCGAGGAGCGCTTCCACAGCTTTGCCGGCGTGCCGATCATCCGCCGCGAACGCGCGGTCGGCGTGCTGGCGATTCAGCATGTCGATCAGCGCAAATATGACGATGTCGAGATCGAGGCGCTGCAGACCGTCGCGATGGTGCTGTCCGAACTGATCGCCAATGCCGATCTGGTCGATGCCAGCGCCGCCGCCAATCTGCGCCCGCAATCCACCGCCGCCGTGCGCATCCCCGGCCTCAAGCTGGTCGAAGGCATGGCCAGCGGCTTTGCGGTCTATCACCAGCCGCGCGTCACGATCGAACATACCGTCGCCGAGGATACCGAGGCCGAGCGCCACCGCGTCTATGCCGCATTCGACCGGATGCGCGAGCAGATCGATCGCATCGCCTCGCAGGCCGAATTCGGCGGTGCCGGCGAACATGACGAGGTGCTCCAGACCTACAAGATGTTCGCCTATGACGAGGGCTGGGCACGGCGCATCAACGAAGCGATCGATTCCGGGCTGACGGCGGAGGCCGCGATCGAGCGCGTGCAGCAACGTACCCGTGCCCGGATGCGGCAGATCGACGATCCGTTGCTGGCCGATCGCATGCACGATCTGGAGGATCTGTCGAACCGCCTGTTGCGCATCGTCTCCGGCCAGATGGGCACGGCGGCGCAGGGCGGCCTGAAGCAGGATACGATCCTGATCGCGCGTAACCTCGGCCCGGCCGAGCTGCTCGAATATGATCGCCGCCGTCTGAAGGGCGTGATCCTGGAGGAGGGATCGCTCACCGCGCACGTCACGATCGTCGCACGCGCGATGGGCGTGCCGGTGCTAGGCCGCGTCAAGGGTGTGCGTCGCGCGATTGCAGAGGGCGACATGCTGCTGCTCGACGTCACAGCCGAGGCGAACGTCTTCGCGCGGCCGTCACCGGCGATCGAGGAAGCATTCGAGACCAAGCTACAGATGCGCCAGAAGCGCCGCGCCGCCTTTGCCGCGCTGAAGAACGAATTGCCGGTCACCAGGGACGGCCACCGCGTCACCGTGATGGTCAATGCCGGCCTGCGCGACGACGTGGCGGCGCTCGACGTCACTGGCGCGGACGGGATCGGCCTGTTCCGCACCGAATTCCAGTTCCTCGTCTCCGCCACCTTGCCGACCAAGGCGCAGCAGCAGCGGCTCTACAAGGACGTGCTGGACGCGGCGGGCGACCGGCCCGTGATCTTCCGCACCGTCGATATCGGTGGCGACAAGGCTTTGCCCTATCTCGTCAAGGACGATGCCGAGGAGGAGGAGAATCCGGCGATGGGCTGGCGCGCGCTGCGCCTTGCGCTCGATCGCGACGGTCTGATGAAGGTACAGGCCCGCGCATTGCTGGAGGCGTCGGCAGGGCGCACCCTGAGCGTGATGTTCCCGATGGTTTCCGAGCCGTGGGAATATGACGAGGCGCGCAACCTGTTCGAGGCACAGCGCGACTGGATGCGCAAACGGGGCAAGAAGCTGCCGATCGAAATTCGCTACGGGGCAATGCTCGAAGTACCGGCGCTGGCCGAAATGCTCGACCAATTGCTGCCGAAACTCGATTTCCTGTCGATCGGCACCAACGATCTGACGCAATTCCTGTTCGCCGCCGATCGCGCCAATCCCAAGCTCGCCGAGCGGTACGACTGGCTCAGCCCGGCGATCCTCCGCTTCCTGGCGCGCGTCCAGGCGCCGGTCGCGGCGGCGGGCAAGCCGCTGGCGGTGTGCGGCGAGATGGGCGGGCGTCCTCTGGAGGCGATGGCGCTGATCGGCCTAGGCATTGATCGCCTGTCGATCACCCCGGCGGCGGTCGGCCCGATCAAGGCAATGGTGCGTTCGCTCGATCGCGCTGCCTTGATGGCCAAGATGCAGGCATTGTTGGTCGAATCCCCGCGCGACATGCGCGGTGCGCTTTCAATCTGGGCGGCGGAAAACGGCGTCGAACTGGCGTAATGATGTGACAGCGGGCCGCGCGGGGCGTTGACACTTGAGTGCCCCTTTGTGAGACACGTTTGCAAGACATGCAGGATATCAACGGGCCGCACCCTTCCTGCCGGAGATGGAAATGACCGACCTACCGCCGGCAGAAGACGCCACCCTGTTCCCCAAGACGGCGGGGGAGCGGTTGCGCGAGGCGCGTGAGGCGCAAGGCTTGTCGCTGGCGGAAATCGCCGCGCGCACGCGCGTACCGGTGCGTCATCTGGAGGCGATCGAGACCGACAGTTTCAAGACGATGCCTTCGGTCACCTATGCGGTCGGTTTCGCCAAGGCCTATGCCCGCGCGGTCGGGCTGGACGAAGTGGCGATCGCCCGCGAGGTGCGCGGGCAGGACATCGGCGTGCGGCGCACCGAATACGAACAATATGAGATCGACGAACCGTCGCGCACGCCCTCGTTCGGACTGGCGGTCGTTGCCGGGGTGATCGTCGCTTTGCTGCTGCTCGGCGTCGGATTGTGGTACGGCACCAACCTGTTCCGGGGCGGTTCCGCGACACCGGCCGCGGCGACCGACAATGCCGAGATCATGCCGCCCGCGCCTGTCCCTTCGGCTGCTCCGAAGCCTGCCGCCGCGCCGGCTAGTGGTCAGGTCGTGCTGACCGCGACGGACGAGGTGTGGATGCGGGTCTATGACGCGACCGGCAAGACGCTGTTCCTGAACACGTTGAAGCCGGGCGAGAAATACGATGTGCCCAGCGACGCCAACGGCCCGATGATCAATGTCGGTCGTCCGGACAAATTGCAGGTGACGCTCAACGGATCGGCCCTGCCTCCGCTTGGCAGCGGGCGCGTGGCAATCAAGGACGTGCCGATCGGCGCTGCAGCACTCAGCGCACGCGCCAGTGGCACGCCGGCACCGACATCGTCCCCGACGAGCAAACCGGCAACGCGGGAAACGAACACGCCGCCGGCGGCCTTCCGCAACGAGCCTTCGGCCGCACCGGCCCGCTTGCCCGGCGCCCAGCCGCGAGTTTCGCGCCTGCCGCCAAGCCAGCCGCCGCCGGAGGCCGCGCCGCCTGTCCTGGTGCCGGCGCCCGCACCGACCACCAATCCTTGAGGCTGGCGACAGGATGACGATCTCCAATATGTTTCCACGTCACTCGCACCGGGGGGTGTCCATGCGTACCTGTCTCACCACGATCGCAATCCTGCTCGGCACGGCGGCACTGCCCGTCCTTCCGGCGACGGCGCAATCGCGCGATGCCAGTGTCGAGGTGCGGGTCGATCGGCTCGAGGGCCAGATGCGCGCGGTGCAGCGCAAGGTGTTCCCAAGTGCGAACGGCAAGCTGATCCAGCCCGAGATCACCGGTGCCGAGGCGACGACCAACCCGATCGGCACGCCTGCCGACACGCCGGTCACCGATCTCACCGCGCGGGTCAACGCGCTCGAATCGCAGCTCAGTTCGATGACCGGGCAGATCGAGCAGAACCAGTTCAAGCTGCGCCAGATCGAGGAAGGCTTTACCGCCTACAAAAGCGCCACCGACGCTCGCCTGAAGGCGCTGGAAGGCACGGCAGCGCCGGTTGCTTTGTCGACCGCCCCGACGATGGGGGAACAGGTACGCCCGACGCCGGCCAAGCTCGTGTCCACCGCGGCCGCCAAGCCCGATCCGGCTGCCACGACGAAGCCAGCACCCACGGCGACCGCCAAGGATCCGGCCCGCGCCGATCGCCTCGCCGCGGTCGAGAAGCCCGCGACCGACGATGCCGGTGAAGACACCTACAATTACGGCTACCGCCTGTGGGAGGCGAAATTGTATCCGGAGGCCGAAACGCAGTTCAAGGCGCTGGTAAAGGATTACCCGCAGCACCGTCGCCTCAGCCGCGCGCAGAACATGCTCGGCCGCGCGCTGCTCGACGATGGCAAGCCCAACCTCGCCGTCCTCGCCTTCTACGACAATTACCGCAATCAGCCCAAGGGCGACCGCGCGCACGAAAGTCTCTATTATCTGGCCCAGGCGCTGACGATCCTGAAGAAGCCGTCGACCGAGATCTGCAAGGTCTATGACGAACTGACCCAAGTCTATCCCGAGAAACTGAACGACGCGATGAAGGCTGGCGTGGCGAAGGGCCGTGTGGCGCAGAAGTGCGGGAAATGATGCGGGCCGGCCGCTGACGGCGCGCGCCGCAGCGGTCGCGCGCTTCCGCGATGACGTGGCGGCGGCGTTGCGGCGACCGGTGGCCCCGGACGATATCATCGCCATCGCCGTATCCGGCGGGCCGGACAGCATGGCCCTGCTCGCGCTGGCCGAGGCAGCGTGGCCGGGGCAGGTGATTGCCGCAACGGTCGATCATGGGTTGCGCGCGGAGGCTGCGGACGAGGCGGCGATGGTGGCGGACTATTGCCTAACCCTCGGCACTTCCCCGGCGAAGGCCGGGGCCCAGTCGCGCAACGCCGATGACGACGCGCATCACAAGCCAATTAAAACCTTCCCGACTGGGCCCCGGCCTTCGCCGGGGAACGGCAGTGGGCAAAGCATCCCCCACACCACGCTAACCCCCGCCACCCCGCTCGGCACCGCCAATCTGCAAGCCGCCGCCCGCACCGCGCGCTACGCGCTGCTCACCGATTGGGCACGCGACGCCGGGGCGACGATCCTCACCACCGCGCATCATGCCGACGATCAGGCCGAGACCTTCCTGATGCGCGCCGCACGCGGGTCCGGGCTTGCGGGTCTCGCCGCGATCCGGCCCCGGCAGCAGATCGAGCATAATCTGATCCTGCTTCGCCCGTTGCTCGACTGGCGCAGCGCCGAACTCCGCACGCTGGCCGAGGGCTGGAAACTGCCGTTCGTGGACGATCCCAGCAACGCCAGCGCCCGCTACGATCGCACTCGCTTCCGCACGCTGCTCAATCAAAACCCGTGGCTCGATGCCGACCAGATCGCCCGGTCCGCCGCCCATCTAGCCGAGATCGACCATGATCTCCGCGCATTGGAAATCTGGCTGCTCGAAACCCACGGTCTGCCCGCAAATCCCGGCGAACGCCGTAGCGACGTGGCGGGCCTGCCACGCGAAGTACGCCGTCGTCTTGCCCGCGCCACGATCACGGCCGTGCGCACCGATCGGGCGATTCTCACTCCCGCCTGGACACCGGCGACCAATATCGAATCGCTGCTGGATGCGCTGGAGGCGGGGAAAGGGGCCACTCAGGCCGGAGTAATGGCCTCGGCAACCGCGAATATCTGGCGGTTTCGGGCCGCTCCGCCGCGTCGGAACACCTGATCGGCATATTCTCTTTTCTGTTCCATTGCCATTAACCTCCCTGCGCCTATCTTGTTGGATGAAGCTAGGTGCGTGGGAATCCAATGAACGATAACGACAAGCAGCCCGGTCAGGACGGTAACGGCCCCAACCCGTGGATGAAAAGCCTGCTGATCTGGGTCGGCATCCTGCTCGCGCTCGCGGTGTTCGTCACGATGTTCGATGCGCCGAACCGCCAGCCGCAGGGCACGGCGATCGCCTATTCGTCGTTCCTGGACAAGGTTCAGGAAGGCAGCGTCAAGGACGTGAACGTCGCCGGTGAGGTCATCTCCGGCACGCTGACCAACGACACCAAGTTCAAGACCTATGCGCTGCCCGATCCGCAGCTGATCGATCGCCTGCGCGCCAAGAACGTGGCGATCACCGCCAAGCCCGAGGAAGGCCCGGCGATCTGGCAGGTCATGCTGATCAATTCGCTGCCGTTCCTGCTGTTCCTCGGCATCGCCTTCTTCGTGCTGCGCCAGATGCAGAAGAATTCCGGCAGCGGCGCGATGGGCTTCGGCAAGAGCCGCGCCAAGATGCTGACGCAGAAAGAAGGTCGCGTGACCTTCGCCGATGTCGCAGGCATCGACGAAGCGCGCGAGGAGCTGGAGGAAATCGTCGAGTTCCTGAAGGATCCGACCAAGTTCGCCCGCCTCGGCGGCAAGATCCCCAAGGGTGCCCTGTTGGTCGGCTCGCCCGGCACCGGCAAGACGCTGCTCGCCCGCGCGATTGCTGGTGAGGCTGGCGTGCCGTTCTTCACCATTTCCGGGTCTGACTTCGTCGAGATGTTCGTCGGCGTCGGCGCGAGCCGCGTGCGCGATATGTTCGAACAGGCCAAGAAGTCGGCACCGTGCATCGTCTTCATCGACGAAATCGATGCGGTCGGCCGCCATCGTGGCGCTGGGCTGGGCAATGGTAACGACGAACGCGAACAGACGCTCAACCAGTTGCTGGTCGAGATGGACGGGTTCGAGGCTTCGGAAGGCATCATCATCGTCGCGGCGACCAATCGCCCCGACGTGCTCGATCCTGCGCTCCTGCGTCCGGGCCGTTTCGATCGCCGCGTGACGGTTCCGCTGCCGGATATCGAAGGCCGTGTGAAGATTCTCGAAGTGCATATGAAGAAGGTGCCGTTGGCACCCGACGTCGATGCCCGCACGCTCGCGCGCGGCACGCCGGGCATGGCCGGTGCCGATCTGGCGAACCTCGTCAACGAGGCGGCCCTGATGGCGGCCCGTCTCGGCAAGCGGCTCGTGGCGATGGCGCAGTTCGAACTGGCCAAGGATCGCGTGATCATGGGCACCGAGTGGAAATCACTCGTCATGACCGACGATGAGAAGCGCATGACCGCCTATCACGAGGCCGGCCACGCCTTGGTCCGCGTGCATGAAAAGGCGTCCGATCCGATCCACAAGGCGACGATCATCCCGCGCGGCGGTGCCCTGGGCATGGTGGTCTCGATGCCGGAGCGCGACAATTATTCGTACCACCGCGACAAGATGTACGCCGATCTGGCGTCCGTCATGGGCGGTCGTGTCGCTGAGGAAGTAATCTTCGGCCACGACAAGGTGTCTAGCGGCGCATCGTCGGACATCAAGCAGGCGACCAAGCTCGCCCGCGCGATGGTGACGCAATGGGGCATGTCGGATTCGATCGGCCCGCTTCAGTACGAGGAACAGCAGGGGGAAACCTTCCTCGGCTATTCGCAGACGCAGCGGCACAATATGTCGAACGAGACGGCACTGGCGATCGACGGCGAAATCCGCCGGTTGGTCGAGGACGGGCACAAGCGGGCGACCGAGCTGATCACGCGCCACGTCGATCAGTTGCATGAGATCGCAGGTGCCTTGCTCGAATTCGAGACGATCACCGGCGACGAGATCAAGGCGCTGATCGGGGGCACGCCGATCGACCGGGAGGGCGGCCCGAAGGCGCCGACGCTGGCGGCAGCTGGCACCTCGATCCCCAAGACCAAGCGTCCCAAGGGTCCGTTCGGCAGCCCGACCCCGCTCGGGGCGTAATCCGAGCCACTTAATCGACCGTTCATCGCGGTCCTCATAGCCCTCCCGCAAGCATGCTTGCGGGAGGGTTTTTGATATGAAGCGGACAGGTTTGGCATTTGCGCTGGCGTGCTTGGCGGCGGTTTCCGTGCAGGCGGCCCCGCCCGTCGCTCCGCCGACGCCGACGCCTACGTCGATGTCGGTGCGCACGTTTCTCGCCAAGGTCGCCAAACTGAAGGGCCTTGGTCCGCTGGCGCTGGCCTCGTCCGATCTGACGCAGGTCAAGGAGGCGGCACGGTCTGCCGGTCTGGCGCTCAAGGCGGATAGCGATGCGCGCGAGGCGGCGGGCAAGCCGCCGCTCGCCTGCCCGCCCAAGGGCACCAAGATGGGCGGCGGCGAATTCCTCGCCGCACTGGAATCGATCCCTGCGGCGGAACGCGACATGCCACTGAAACAGGGCTTCGCGCGCGTTCTGGTCAGCCGCTACCCCTGCGCCAAGAAGGCGTAGCCGGACCTAGCCGGTCAAGCCCATCGCCAGCAGCAGGATGCAGAACGCGATGAGCGCGACGAAGGCGAAGACGAGCAAAGCGATGGTCCGCCAAAGCGCCGATCGTTTGCGCAGATCATAAGCGCCGCGCAGTTGCGCGAACATGTGGATCGGCGGTGCGAATGCGACGATCATCGAGAAGATCCAGTCCGGCGCCGCGATCTTTTGCAGCAGGCTCAGCACCACCACCAGCCCCATCATGAAGGCCAGCGAATAGGTCACGAAGATCGCATGGTCGTATAATTTGTAGCGCCGCCGCCACAGGAACAGCAGAGCGACGAACGGCGTGGAGATGGGAATGAGCGCCCAGCTGTATTTGTAGGCGCTCGATTGCAGCTTGTAGAGCATAAGGCCGGGATTGGCATTGGCCTTGGCGATGCCGCGATCCAGCGCCGGCCAGCCGGTCTTCATGTCGGTGAAGGTGAAATCGTTATCGCCGGGCTTCACGCCGACGATCGCGGTACGCGCTCGCTTCATGCCCGTGATCGTCCCTTCGAGCGCGACGAAATCGGCCTCGGTCTTGTCGCCGGGCGAGGCCTTGTCCTTTTGCAGTTCGGTCGTGGCCGCGGCGATCTGGGCATCGAGTTTGTGGGTCGCTTCGGCGCGCTGCGCCGCCGTCATGTTCGAATTGCCGAAGTCGCCACTGAAAGTGTGGATCGTCGCGAACATCAGGAACACGGTGAACAGGAACAATGCGAGGGGCGATACGAACCGCGCGCGTTCGCCCGCGACATACCGCCGCGTCAGCGCCCCCGGATGCAGCACCAGCATCGGGATCGTGCGCCAGATCTTGCCCTCGAAGTGGAAGACGCCGTGCAACAGATCGTGCCCGATCGACCCGAGCGTCCGGTGGACATGCTCGTTCTGCCCGCAGGCGTGGCAATATTCGCCGATCAGGGCGGTGCCGCAATTCAGGCAGATGCCATGGGCATGATCGCCGCCATGCGATTCGCCCGCGCGTGGCTCGACTGCGCGGCCCAGCAAGGTGCCGGTGGCGATATCGCCGATTGCTCCGATTTCCCCCGTCATCGCGGCGGAACCTATCACCGGATCGACGGAAAGCGATAGGGCTTTGGCAGTGATCGCAGGGCGTGATAGCGAAAGCGGCATGAGCGAAACTATCGATCCCGCCGCCCTGATTGCAGACATGGGCCACCGCGCCCGCGCGTCCGCCGGGATCGTCGGCGCGCTGCCGGCGGATGCGAAGTCGTGTGGACTGACCGCCGCCGCGCAGGTGCTCCGCGATGCCGCACCGGAGATCCTTGCCGCCAATGCGCTGGATATGGCTCACGGGCGGGAGATCGGGCTGTCCGGTGCGATGCTCGACCGGCTGATGCTCGATGAGGGCCGGATCGACGGCATGGCGGCCGGCGTCGCGGCGATCGCCGCTCTCCCCGATCCGGCGGGCACGGTGATGGATCGGACGGTGCGGCCCAACGGCCTCGTTCTGTCGCGCGTGCGCGTGCCGATCGGGGTGATCGGCATCATTTACGAAAGCCGTCCCAACGTCACCGCCGATGCCGCCGCTTTGTGTGTGATGGCTGGCAATGCGGTGATCCTGCGCGGTGGATCGGAGGCGGCGCACAGCAATTGCGCGATCCATGCCGCGTTCGTGCGCGGGCTGGCGGAGGCGGGGCTGCCCAAAGACATCGCGCAACTCGTGCCGATCACCGATCGCGCGGCCGTCGGTGCGATGCTGGCGGCGGACGGGTTGATCGACCTGATCGTGCCGCGCGGTGGCAAGAGCCTCGTCGCGCGGGTGCAGGCCGAGGCGAAGGTGCCGGTGTTGGCGCATCTCGACGGCATCAACCATGTCTACGTCCACGCCTCGGCCGATCGGGCGATGGCGGAGGCGATCGTCGTCAACGCCAAGCTGCGCCGCACCGGCGTGTGCGGCGCGATGGAGACGCTGCTGATCGACCGCGATTACCCGCATGGCGAGGCTTTGCTCCGCGCGCTGGCCTATGCCGGATGCGAGGTGCGCGGAGACGCCGCCGCCCGCGCACTCGATCCGTCGATCGCGCCCGCCGGCGACGCGGACTGGGACACCGAATATCTCGAAGCGATCGCTTCCGCCGCGATCGTGGACGGCGTGGACGATGCGGTGGCACACATCGCCGCGCACGGATCGCACCATACCGACGCGATCGTCGCCGAAGACGAGGATGCGGCGAACCGCTTCCTCGCCGCCGTCGATAGCGCGATCGTGCTATGGAACGCCTCCACCCAATTCGCCGATGGCGGGGAATTCGGTCTTGGCGCGGAAATCGGGATCGCCACGGGACGCTTACACGCACGCGGCCCGGTCGCGCTGGAGGGGTTGACGACGTACAAATGGGTCGGGCGTGGGACCGGGCAGGTACGGGCTTGAGCGATACCGTCACCCTCTGGCGACCTGTCGACCCTGCCGAACTGAAGTTGATTGAGTCAACCGGAATGACGGGATTTCCTCCACGTCTGCCCGATCAGCCGATCTTCTATCCTGTCACTACCAAAGATTACGCGGTGAAAATCGCCCGTGACTGGAACGTGCCCGCCAGCGGGTCAGGGTTTGTCACGCGCTTCGATATACGATGCGATTTCCTGTCAGCCTATCGCATCGAGGAAGCCGGGGGCCGCGCCCACCGCGAATATTGGATTCCAGCGGAAGATCTGCCTGCTTTCAACGCTGCGATTGTCGGTCTGATCGCGGTTGTTCGTCGTTTCCCGGAATGACCCGTATCGGCCTGCTCGGCGGATCGTTCAATCCGGCGCATTCGGGGCATCGCGCGATCAGCCTCGCGGCCATGCGTGCGCTCGATCTGGATGAGGTGTGGTGGCTGGTTTCGCCCGGCAATCCGTTGAAGGCCGGTGCGAAGGACATGGCGCCGCTCGCCATGCGCCTTGCCTCCGCGCGACGCATGGCGCGTCGCGCGCCGATCCGGGCGACCGATATCGAGACCCGGCTCGGCACCCGGTACACCGTCGATACGCTGCAAAAACTCGTTCGCCTGTATCCGAAGAACCGCTTCATCTGGCTGATGGGTGGGGACAATCTGGCGCAGTTCGGCCGCTGGAAATCCTGGCGCACCATCGCGCGTACGATGCCGATTGCGGTGATCGCCCGTCCGGGCTATGAGCATGCTGCCCATGCGGGTCCCGCAATGGGTTGGTTGCGGCGCTGGCAGCGGCCCGCACACCACTCCAAGAGCTGGACGATGTGGAGACTGCCGGCACTCGTGCTGTTGCGATTCCGCCCCGACCCGACCTCCGCGAGCTGCCTGCGCGTGGCCGATCCCGCCTGGATGCGGCACTTCACCCGATCAACATAGGAACTGTCTTGGCCTCTACTTCCCCCGTCATCCGCGCGACCGATCCCGAGGAAGTGGCCGCGCTCCACGCGCTGATCATGGCCAGCCTCGACGACGATCAGGCGGTCGAAACGGTATCGATTCCGCTCGCCGGCAAATCGAGCATCGCAGATTTCATGATCATCGCCAGCGGCCGTTCGACTCGCCAGGTCGCCTCGATGGCGCAGAAGCTGCAGGAGAAGATCAAGGGCGAACTCGGCCGCCAGACGCGGATCGAGGGCCTGCCGACCGCCGATTGGGTGCTGATCGACGCAGGCGATGTGATCGTCCACCTGTTCCGCCCGGAAGTGCGCAGCTTCTACAATCTGGAACGCATGTGGGCGTTCGGCGACGCGCCGGAGCCAGCGCCCACGCCCGCTTTGCATCCGGATTTCGCGGAATTCGATACGTCCGACGATTCGGACGACTGAGACCCCGTGTACCCGGTTCCGTTCGGGCTGAGCTTGTCGAAGCCCATGCTCAGTGCTTGTCCTTCGACAGGCTCTGGACGAACGGTGGCCGGCGCGTGATGCCAGCAGATCGGGGCTAGGGAGATGCTGCTCCATATCGTAGCGCGCGGACGGATCGGGCGCAGCCCGGAGGCGGAGCTGGTCGCGCGCTACATGAAGCGCCTCAACTGGCCGACGCGGATCACCGAATTGCCCGATACCGGCGGCAAGCTGCCCCCGGTCGAACCGCAGACCCGCATCGTCATGCTCGACGAGACCGGCGAGGTAATGCCCTCCAAGGTCTTCGCCGAGAAGCTTGGCCGCTGGCGCGACGACGGCGTGCGCGAGACGCGCTTCATGATCGGCGCAGCCGACGGGTTCGAGGATGCCGATCGGGCGCAGGCCGATCTGCTGCTGTCGTTCGGCCGCGCGACCTGGCCGCACATGCTCGCCCGCGCGATGCTCGCCGAACAATTGTGGCGTGCGACCAGCATTCTTGCCAATCACCCCTATCACCGCGAAGGTTAGGCGATGGGTGCGGGGGCAAAGTATTGTATCGCAGGCGTCGCCTTGGTCGCGGCGTTCGGCGTCGCGATCTCCGCACCGGCGCAGGATCAGCAAAAGCGCCTCGCCGACGCCAAGGCGCAATCCGCCGCCGCCGCCGCGCGCTCCGCCGCGCTGGAGAAGCAGGCCGATGGCGAGCGCGACCAGGCCCGTCAGGCGCGCCAGCAGGAGGCAGCCGTCGCCGCGCGCATCCAGCAGGCCGAGGCAGATATCGCAGCGGGGCAGGCACGGATCGATATCGTCCGCCGCCTGTTAGAGACGCAACGCACGAAGCTCGACCAGCAGCAAGGGCCGATTGTCCGCCTCGTCGCCGCGCTCCAGTCGCTCGCCCGTCGCCCGGTGATGATGAGTGTCGTGCGGCCCGGATCGCTGGAGGATATCGTCCATGTCCGCGCCGTGCTGGCCGGCACGCTCCCGGTTATCCGCGAGCGTACTGCCGGGGTGCGCGCCGATCTCGCCCGCACCCGCCACCTGCAGGCCGATGCGGCCACCGCGACGCAAGCGCTGGCCGAAGCGCGCGGGCGGATGGAGACGCAGCGCCTCACGCTCACCCGGCTGGAGGCGGAACACCGGTTGCGCTCGCGCGATCTGGGCCGCGACGCCTTGTTCGAATCCGATCGCGCCATCGCGATGGGCGAACGCGCGCGCGACATCGTCGACCTGATGGATCAGATGGGCAATCAGGCGAACGTGCGCGAAAGCCTGGCGTCGCTGCCCGGCCCGTCGCCGCGTCCGCTTCGCCCCGGCGAAATCGCCTCGCCGGTCGATACCGCAACCTGGTCGCACGCTGCGCCGCCATACCGTTTGCCGGTGGTCGGCAAGATCGTCACGGGACTCGGCGAACTGTCCGACGCGGGCGTGCGTTCGCGCGGGGTGACGATCGCGGCGGCTGCCGAGGCCACCGTTGTCGCGCCCGCCGCGGGGCGCGTGGCCTATGCCGCGCCGTTTCGTGGCTATGGGACGATTGTCATCCTCGATCATGGCGGCGGCTGGACCTCGCTCGTCTCCGGCCTCAGCCTCGCATCGGTGAAGGTCGGCGAGAGCATCGATCAGGGGCAACCGATCGGGCGGGCCGGTGGGGGTGAGGATTCGCGCGTTACAGTGGAACTGCGCCGCCGGGGGCGTGCGGTGGATATGACGCCGTTGGTGGGGTGAGCACTTTCTCCCTTCCCTGGAAGGGAGGGGGCGGGGGTGGGTTGCTATCGAGGGAACGAAGCGACTGCCCCATACCGACCCACCCCCAGCCCTCCCTTCCAGGGAGGGGAGCCAAAAGGACCGCTCACCTCTCGTTCACCCGCAAGCCGCTTTGATCCGCGCGGAATAACCCGCTAGGGTCACGATCGACCGTATTTCTCCTGTTTCGAAGAGACCCACGTTACATGGCTCGTCCGTTTCTCCAGGCTACCGCGATCGCCCTCGTTCTGGCGGTCGTTCCCGCCGGCACCGCTGCTATGGCGGCGGTCGATACCGATGCGTATCGCGAACTCGATCAGTTCATGGACGTGTTCGCGCGCGTGAAGGCGACCTATGTCGACAAGGTCGATGACAAGGTGCTGATCAAGGGCGCGATCGACGGTATGCTCGCGGCGCTCGACCCGCACAGCGCCTATGAGAGCGGCCTGGATTACGACAATCTCAAGATCCAGACGATGGGCAGTTACGGCGGCCTCGGTCTCACCGTCACGGCGGAGGATGGCGCGGTCAAGATCATCTCGCCGCAGGAGGATACGCCGGGATACCGCGCGGGGCTGAAATCCGGCGACTACATCACGCATATCGACGGCGAGCTGATTTACGGCCAGACGCTGGACGAGGCAATCTCGCAGATGCGCGGGCCCCCGGGCACCAAGGTCGCGCTGACGATCATCCGGCCCGGCCGCGACAAGCCGATCGAGGTCAGCCTGGTGCGCGAGCGGATCGTGCAGCGTCCGGTGAAGTGGGAGGTCAAGAACGGCATCGGCATCCTCAACATCAACACCTTCTCGCAGGATACCGGCAAGGCGGTGCGCGCCGGTATGGCGGGGGTCGAGAAGCAATTGGGCCATGCGCCGATCGGCTGGATCGTCGATCTGCGCGACAATGGCGGCGGCCTTCGTGACGAAGCGATTGAGGTCGCCGACGACTTCCTCAACTTCGGCGAGATCGTGTCCGAGCGCGGGCGTGAGAAGAACGATATCGAGCGCTTCTATGCCAAACCGGGCGATCCCTCGCGCGGCCTGCCGACGATCGTCCTGGTCAATTCCGGCTCCGCCTCGGCGTCGGAGATCGTCGCCGGTGCGCTGCAGGATCAGCACCGCGCGCTGGTGATGGGCGTGCGGTCGTTCGGCAAGGGATCGGTACAGACCGTGCTCGATCTCGGCGGCAACACCGCTTTGCGCCTGACCACGTCGCGTTATTACACGCCGTCGGGCCGATCGGTGCAGGAAGGGGGGATCGAACCGGATATCAAGGTGCCGCAGATCAGCGACCCGGATTACAAGACCCGGCCGGTGTTCCGTGAGGATGACCTGCGCCGCCATCTGATCAACGAGGTCAAGGCCGACGACAAGGCGCTGATGGAGGATACCAAGGACGATCCCCGCTTCACCGCGACGCCGGAGCAATTGAAGGCCAAGGGCATCGAGGACTTCCAGCTCGATTACGCGCTGAAGACGCTGGCACGGTTGGGGCCGGTGCCGAAGAAAGCGGTGGCGAAGAAGTGATGCGGGATCGTTTCAAGACCGCCCGCGCCATAGCGCTGCTGCTTCCCGCCGCCCTGCTTGCCGGGGCATGGGGATCGCAACTCATCGGCCACCTCGTGCCGTGCGAAATGTGCCACTGGCAGCGTTGGCCGCATTACGCCGCCGTCTTGATCGCGGCGCTCGCGTTCTTCGTGCCCGGTACCAGCGCCAGGCGTGCGCTCGTGCTGCTCGCCGCCATCGCCATCGCGATCAGCGGTGCGATCGGCGTGGCGCATGCCGGCGTGGAATATCATTGGTGGCAGGGCTTCACCGCCTGCACCTCGACGGTCGGCGGCAGCGGCGGCACACCCGAGGAGATGCTGGCGCGGATCATGAACGCACCGATCGTGCGCTGCGACGTGGCGCAATGGAGCCTGTTCGGTGTGTCGCTGGCCGGGTTCAACGCGATCTTGTCGCTCGGCGGGGCGGGGGTGATCCTGTACCTGCTCGCGGGTCGCCGGCGGTGACCCGCTGGAAGCCCGGCGACGCAAGAAGCGACACGATTTCGATGATCCGCGTCGATCAGGCCGGCGAATATGGTGCGACACGCATCTATGCCGGTCAATTGGCGGTGATGGGCGATCGCAGCCCCGCCGCGCGGCAGATCGCTGGCATGGCGATCCAGGAGGAGCGGCATCGCGCCTTTTTCGACGCGATGATCGCCCGGCGCGGCGTGCGCCCGACCGTGCTGCAGCCGTTCTGGGACATTGCCGGCTTCGCGCTCGGCGCGGTGACGGCGGCGATCGGGCCGGCGGCGGCGATGGCCTGCACGGTCGCGGTCGAGACCGAAATCGACAAGCATTATGAGGATCAGCTGACTGAACTTGGCAGCGACGATCCCGAACTTGGTGCCGCGATCCGCGATTTTCAGGCCGAGGAGGTCGAGCATCGCGAAACGGCGCTCGCCGCAGGAGCGGAACAGGCGATCGCCTATCCATTACTCAGCGCGGTGATTCGGCTCGGCTGCCGGGTCGCAATCGCGACGGCGAAGCGTATATAATGAAGATCGAACGGGAGCAGGTGTCATGAAATTCGTCCTTCTCGCAGGACTGGGCATTGCCGCCGCGGTCGCCGCTTTGCCCGCCGCCGCGCAGAACGCGCCGCAGAACGGCGTGCTGGTGATCTACGGCAACCAGAAATGCCCGACGACGGAAAGCGGGGAGGAGATCGTCGTCTGCGTCCGTCGCAACGCCAACGAACAGTTCCGCATCCCCAAGGAATTGCGCGAACTGGAAGTCACGCCCGAGAACGAGGCCTGGGCGCTGAAAGCCAAGGCGAACGACAATGTCGGCGCGACCGGCATCGGTAGTTGCACGACGGTCGGGCCGGGCGGTGGCAGCGGCTGCTTCCTGCAACAGGCCAATCGCGTGCGGTCGGAAAACAAGAAAAAGGCCGCCGACGCCAAGAAGGTCGAGGATTCGCTGCCCTGATCGGACCTTGCGCGCTGATGCCCTTGGGATAGGGTAGGGCCGGCATCGGGGGGAATGATGGCGACGATATTCGAAACCGAAGCTGCGCCGAAACTGCAGTCGCTTGCACCGGATACGCTCGAACGCGTGCTGGCGGTGGGTTCCGCCGTGCTGCTCGCCGCCGTTGTCGCGGCGCTCGTGCGCGGACATGCGCATTGGGGCGAGATCCCGGGGATCGTCTGGGCGCATCTGCTCACCATCATGATCGCGCTCGTTCTTACCGCGACGATGCTGTTGCGGCGGCGCGGGGATCGGCCACACCGGGTGCTCGGCACGATCTGGGTTGTCGCGATGCTTGCCACCGCCCTGATCTCGTTCGGGGTGCGCCAGACCAATCCCGGTGGTTTCAGCTTCATCCACATTATCTCGGCCTGGACGGTGATCCAGGTGCCGATCATCTGGTGGAGCGCGCGGACACACAACATCGTGCGTCATCGCCGGTCGGTTCGCGGCATGGTGATCGGCGCGTTGCTCGTCGCCGGTTTCTTCACCTTTCCGTTCCATCGCCTGCTCGGCCAGTGGCTGTTCGGCTGATCCGATGACCAATTCCGCCCCGGTGAGGGGGCCGCACGGCGTGGCGATAGGGCTGTTCATCCTCGTCTGGCTGTCGTGCATCTGGTTCGGATCGAACGAGGTGAACCCGAACAACGCGACGCGCATGTTCGCGGCCATTTCGCTCGCCGAACGCGGCGATGCGACGATCGACGAATTCGAGACGATGACGGTCGATAAGGCGCAGTTCAACGGCCATATCTATATGGACAAGATGCCGGGCATGACGCTGATGGCGCTGCCCTCGGTCTGGATCGCCGATCGCATCACCGGCCAGCGATCCGAGCTTTATCCCTACACGATCCGCGATGCGCGCTTCATCGCCTTCCTGCGGCTACGCCAGTTGTTGACCATTGCCACGACCAGCGCGGTGCTGATCGCGCTTGCCGCCGTGCTGCTGCTCGATCTGGGGGCGGGGATTACCGGTAGCCCGAAGGCGGGGTTGGTCGCGGCGCTCGGCTATGCGCTGGCTACGCCGGCCTGGGGCTGGTCGACCACGGTGTTCGGGCATGCCCCGGTCGGTGCGCTGCTGATGATCGCCGCCTGGGCCGTGTGGCGCGGAACATCGGGGCCGCGCGAGCTGGCGCGGCTGCGCTATCCGATCATGCTCGGCGCGTGTCTCGGCTGGTCCTTGCTGATCGAACTGACGGCGGTGTTCCCGGCGGCGGTGGTCGGCCTGTGGGCGATCTGGCGCACGCGGCACGTTCCCCTTGCGCAACGGCTGCGCCTCGCTGCGATCGCGGCGGTCGCGGGGGCGGTGCTGCTCAGCCCGATGTTGGTCTATAATCAGATTGCCTTCGGCCAGTGGTTCCGGCTCGGCTATCAGGGCGTGGTCGGGTTCGAGGGCATGAACCAGGGGTTGTTCGGCCTGACCTATCCGCATCCCGACATCTTCTTCCAGCTGATCGCCGGGCCGCAACGTGGGCTGCTGTTCGTCGCGCCGATCCTGATCCTCGCGCCATTCGGCCTTGCGCGGCTGATCCGCACTCCCGCCACGCGTGATCTCGGCATCGCCGCGGCAGCACTGGCGATCGTCATGCTGCTCTACAACGCCTCTTATTATTACTGGAACGGCGGCTATTCGACCGGCCCGCGCCACGCGATTCCGGCGATGGCGTTCCTCGCGCTCGGCCTCGCGCCACTCTGGGCGAGCGCCGGTAAAAGCGCCCGGCGCTTGATCGGTGCGCTGCTGGCCCTGAGCCTGTTCATCAACCTCGCCATCGCCGCTGCCGAGGTCACCGCGCCGGACACGATCCTGTTCCCCCTGTGGGATCCGATCCTGAAACATTTCCTGGAATTGCAGATCCGCACCATCCCGAGCGACTGGTGGGGCTGGAAACCGGGCTTCGGCCTCGCACTGTATCTCACCGTCGCGCTGCCCGTATTGTGGTTGCTATGGCACGGCGCGGACTTGTCCGAACCCGCCGCGCGCCCTATTCAGGAGCCGGTCGCGTGACTGGCGAATCGTGGGGCACCACAGGGAAGCGCCGACCGTAGCAGCGCCGTTCGCCTGGGCACCTTCACCGAACGATGGAGCGCCCTGATGCCCGAATTCTCCCCGATCCGCGTCGCCTTCTTGCTCTTCCCGAACGTCACGCAACTCGATCTTACCGGTCCGGCGCAGGTGTTGTCGCGCCTCGGCAATGCGACGATCGATCTGGTCGCGAAAACCCGTGATCCGGTGATGACCGACGCCGGCTTCGCGTTGCTGCCGACCGCCACGTTCGACGACGCGGTCCAGCCTGATATCATGTGCATACCCGGCGGGTTCGGCCTGAACGACGCAATGGAGGATGAAGCGACGATGGCCTGGGTGGCGAAGGTCGCGCCGGGGGCGGAGTGGATCACCAGCGTCTGCACCGGATCGCTATTGCTCGGCGCAGCGGGGCTGCTGACGGGCTATCGCGCGACCTGCCATTGGGCGCAGCACCATCTGCTGTCCGAATTCGGCGCGATCCCGGTGCAGGAGCGCGTGGTGATCGATCGCAACCGCGCGACCGGTGGCGGGGTGACCGCGGGGATCGATTTCGGCTTCACGCTGATGGCGGCGATCCGGGGCGAGGCGCATGCCCGCTTCGTGCAACTGAGCTTGGAATACGATCCCGCGCCGCCCTTCGATGGCGGGTCGCCGCGCCGGGCCGATCCCGCGATGATCGCGCGTTACGAAGCGCTGGCCGTCAAAGCCGCGCCGGGCCGCGACGATCGCACCCGGGCGCTGGCCGCAAAACTCAGCGGCGCTTCATGCCCCTGACGCGGTGCCAGATATAGAAGGCTGCGCCCGCCACCAGCACGACGCCGATGATCGCATCGGCGCTGTGGAACGCCGCCTTGACGCGCGGATCGCTGTTCCATTTGTCGCCCAGCTTCATGCCGACCCAGGCGAGGCCGAAGCACCACGGCCATGATCCGGCGAAGGTGTAGAGGTGGAACGGCAGCAGCTTCATCCGCGCGATCCCGGCGGGAAAGGCGATGAAGGAGCGGATCACCGGCAGCAACCGCCCGATCAGGATCGCGGAATTGCCGAACCGCGCGAAGAAGCGGTCGGCCATGTCCAGTTCGCCCGGCCCGATCAGCACGTACCGGCCCCAGCGCTCGATCGCCGGCCGGCCGCCGCGCTTGCCCAGTTCATAGGCCGGGATCGATCCGATATTGCACCCGATCGCGCCGGCCGTGGCGGCAAGATACAGGTCGAAATGCCCGGTCGAGACAAGATAGCCGGCGAATGGCATGATGATTTCCGACGGCAGCGGGATGCAGGCGGATTCGATCGCCATCAGCAGCGCGATGCCGAGATAGCCTCCGCTGGAGATGACCCAGATGGTGAAGCCGGCGAGGATGCCCAGGATGTGCTCGATCATGGGGCCGTGCGATGCGCGATGCGCGCCGCGAAGGGAAGCCCCCAAATGCCAGCGCGCGTTCAGGCGGGGCGGCACTAAACAGGGCGGGTGAACAGCGGTTATTCCTCGCAGGCCATTGGCCGGTTCGATCGCGACCGCATGTTTGCCGGAGTGGCGGTGGCGGTGTTGCATGTCGCGATCGGCTATCTGCTGGTCGTCGGCCTCGCGCCCGATCTGGTTGCGCGCGGGGCGGATGCGCTGGCCGTGTTCGACGTCGCCTTGCCCAAGCCGCCACCCCCGCCGGAAGCGCCGAAGCCGAAAAAGGCGCGCGACGCACGTAAGACCGGAGCCGCCGCCCCCGCCAATCGCGAGGCTCGCCCGAGCGAGATCGTCGCGCCGCCCGTGCCGCCGCCGCCTATTCCCCCGCCGATCCTCGCTGCGCCCGTGGCGGGGCCGGACGTGCAGGCCGAGTCCGGCGCGGCCCCTTTGCCCGGTCCCGGCACGGGCGGTGGCGGGCAGGGCGAGGGGACGGGCAGCGGCAGGGAGGGAAACGGGCAGGGCGCGGGCGGTCGTGGCAGTTTCGCGCGCAAGATTTCGGGGCAGATCGAGGATCGCGATTACCCCAAGGCCGCCGCACGGGCCGGGATCGGCGGTACCGTCTGGGTGCGCTACACCGTCACGCCCAAGGGCCGCGCGGAGGATTGCCGCGTCACCCGCTCCAGCGGCAATGCCGATATCGACGCCGTTACCTGCAAGCTGATCCTCAAGCGCTTTCGCTACCGGCCGGGGACGGATGCGGCGGGGCGGCCGATATCTTCGGTGGTGGAGGAGGATCATCATTGGTTGATCGAGCGGGACGGGCGGGATGATCCGGACGATCGTTAGGGCCATCGTGACCCCAAAACCCAAAGATCCGTTCGTCCTGAGTAGCGACTGAGCTTGTCGAAGGCGCGTATCGAAGGACAGGCGTTGCGCGGTCCAACGGTACTTCGATACGAGCCTTCGATACGCCTTCGGCTACTCAGTCTCTACTCAGCACGAACGGGGTAGGGAGCGGAGGCTTGCGCGTTGCATCACCCCGTCACCCGCCCCGCCACCACGCGCAGATCCTCCACGAATCGCGCATATTCCTCCGCCCGCGCGACCTCGTCGGGCAGGCGCAGCAGGAAACTCGGGTGGACGGTGATCCAGGCCTCGCCGCCGCCATCGGGCAGTTCCAGCGCCCGCCCGCGCTCCTTGCCGATCGTCACCACCCGACCGAGCAGACTGCGCGCCGCCGTCGCGCCTAACGCGACCGTCACCTGCGGCTTGATCAGCATGCGTTCCTGATCGACCCACCAGCGGCAGGCGGTGATCTCGCCCGCGCCGGGCTTGGCATGGATGCGCCGTTTGCCGCGCTGCTCGAACTTGAAATGCTTCACCGCATTGGTGACGTAGACCTGCGCCCGGTCGATCCCGGCCTCGGCGATCGCCCGGTCGAACACCTGTCCCGCCGGGCCGACGAACGGACGTCCGGCCAGATCCTCCTGGTCGCCCGGCTGTTCGCCGACGAACATCAGCCGCGCATCGACCGGTCCTTCGCCGAACACCGTCTGCGTTGCCTGTTGGTGGAGCGAGCAGCGCGTGCAGCCCGCCGCCTCGTCGCGCAGCGCCGCCCAGGCCGCGTCGATATTTCCGCCGATCTGCGTCCGCGCCACGTCGATCATCCCGCTCTCCCGCGCCCGCGCACCCGCAATCAAACCCGATACCAAAGCGGTTTCGGGCATGTTCTTCCAATATTTACGCGGCATCTCCTTCAGCATCGCGCCCACCTTCAGCCGCGCCGGATTGAAGATCGAGGCGTAATAGGTCTTCCACACATCCTCGATCGGATCGCCGTCGGGTGCATCGCTCTTCACCGCGCCTGGGCCTTCCTCCAGCCGCTTGCTGTCCCAATGGATCGACCGTTCCGGCGTCAGGATCGACCAGCGCAACGCGGCGAAGCGATCGATGAAGAAGGCGGCATTGGCGCGGACGATATGATGGTCCGGCTCGAACCAGGCGATGAAGCGGCCCGAATCCGCATCGATTTCGCCATCGGCCATCTCACGGAAGCGCACGAATGCGCGCATCTTGTGGATATCGCGCCGCACCTCGCGCGCCAGCCCCTCGAGCTTCTGCACCAACGGATCGGCGCGATCCTCGATCAGCTTCGGCTCGCCACGCAAGCGCCAGAGTGCGGTGTAGAGCAAGGCGAAGCGTTCCGGGGCGCTGTGCAGCACCGCCTTGCGCGCCAGATCGACAAAGGCGCGTGGCACCGAGAAGGTCGCGCCGGGCTGGGGCGCGGGCATGCCGGGGTTGTCGGCGAACAGATCGGCCGCCGCGTTTCCGACCTGCCACACCACGTCCTCCGGCGGCACGCCTTCCGCCGCCAGCGCGCGCGCGGCATCGCGCCAGCCGTCGAAATCGTCCGGTTCGGCGAGGCGGATCGTCCTCATCTCAGCAGAACAATTCCATCTGCTTCGGCTTGGCCGCGACGATCGGGCGCAGATCGGCCCGGTCGCTCAGCGCCACCGGTCGCCAGTCCTCGGCGATCAGAAACGGGCGCACCTTGGCGATCGACGCGGTCAGCCGCGCGACATCGGCCAGATGCAGCCGTCGCCAGCGCCGCGCCGCCAGGATATTGCCAACCGCCTTCACCCCCAATCCCGGCACGCGCAGCAGCATCTCGCGCGGCGCCCGGTTCACATCGACCGGAAACGTGCCGCGAAACTTCAGTGCCCAGGCTAGCTTCGGATCGATATCGAGCGGCAACATGCCGGTCGCATCGTCCGCCGCGGCGACGACATCGGCAGTGGAATAATCGTAGAAGCGCATCAACCAGTCGGATTGATACAGCCGGTGTTCGCGCATCAGCGGTGGACGCTGCAGCGGCAGGATCGCGCTGGCATCCGGGATCGGCGAGAAGGCGGAATAATAAACGCGCCGCATGCCGAAGCGGTCGTAAAGGGATGACGCCTTGCGCACGATATCACCATCGGTCGCCGCATCCGCGCCCACGATCATCTGCGTCGATTGCCCGGCAGGGGCGAATTTCGGGGCCGATTTGTAACGCTTCCGGGCATCGGCGGTATCGACGATCGCCGTCTTCATCTCGCCCATCGCGGTCGCGATCCGCGTGTCCGATTTTTCCGGCGCGAGTCGCTTCAGGCCGGAGGCGGTCGGCAGCTCGACATTGATCGACACGCGATCGGCATACAGACCGGCCTGATGCACCAGTTCCGGATCGGCATCGGGGATCGTCTTCAGGTGGATGTAACCGCGAAAGTGATGATCCTCGCGCAAACTGCGCGCGACCTCGACGATCTGCTCCATCGTGTAATTGGATGATCGGATGATGCCGGAGGACAGGAACAGCCCCTCGATATAATTGCGTTTGTAGAAAGCGAGCGTCAGCCGGACCACCTCATCGGCGGTAAAGCGCGCGCGGCGCACGTTGCTCGACTTGCGGTTGATGCAATAATGGCAGTCGAAGATGCAGCTGTTGGTCAGCAGGATCTTCAGCAGCGAGATGCAGCGCCCGTCCGGCGCATAGGCGTGGCAGATGCCCATCCCGCCATCGGTCGACCCGATGCCTTTGCCGTCGCGCGACGTGCGTTTCGACGTGCCGGACGACGAGCATGATGCATCGTATTTCGCCGCATCGGCAAGGATTTCCAACTTATGCTGAACGTCGAGCTGGGCCATTTGTTCGGCATATGTTCCAATCGTGCAAAAGTCGATTGATCAGCGTCAAGTCGCGGGAATAATCGGCCGGGCGGTTAACGGGATGTTTGCCGTTTATCACCATGAAGGTGCCCGAAGGCAGATC
Source organism: Parasphingomonas caseinilytica (assembly GCF_036663755.1). NCBI lineage: Bacteria > Pseudomonadati > Pseudomonadota > Alphaproteobacteria > Sphingomonadales > Sphingomonadaceae > Parasphingomonas > Parasphingomonas caseinilytica. Next base: position 257,781 of record NZ_JAXOJL010000002.1, on the reverse strand, counting down.
GTTGCCGAGGGACGTACAGGCATGAACGAAGCAATCGAGCACGACACTTGCGGGAAAGGCCGCAAGCTCTGGGTGACCCCGGCCGTGATCACGGCGACGATCGTCAGCCGTTCCGAAGGTATGGTCCATGGCGGAAGTCTGGAAACGCCGATCGACAGCGCCGGCACGAGCTGAACCGGCCAGGTTCAAGCTTTCAAGGCATGTTTTTACGCTCGAACCACCGCCGGTAGTCGGCGACGAGCAGCACATCCAACGCCAGTCCCTTATGTTGGCCCCAGGGCTGCTCGGGGCGCAACGCGTCGATCAGGGCTTCGCGATCGACGAGATCGTCCGGAAGGCGTTCCGCCCGCGCAACCAGTTCCGGCCCGGCGACGGCCAGCACCTCGCCGATATCCGGGATGCGGTCATCGTTGTGGAACGGCCGGTCCTGAAACTCGGGCGGATAGATGTCCGCCAGCGCCCGACACGCGAGATAGCGGTTGCGCCCGTTCCTGAAATACAACGCCTCCGGGATCGCCAGCGCGAGTTCGACCACCCTTTTATCATGAAACGGACGGGTCACCGCCAGGCCCTCGGTCCACGCCGCAATGTCCATCGGTGCGTAGGAAACCTGAGCGCCGACCCGCGTCACGACACGGCCGATGCGGTCGCGCATTTCGATCGCGATGCCGGTGTCCAGCCCGAATTCGTCGCGCGCCACGACGCCCGACGCGACCGCCACATCGATCGATCCGGCTCGCACGAACCCCGCCGCGCTGGCCGTCCCGACGCTGCGTCCCAGTCGGATCTTCGCCCGCCGGATCAACGGATCGAGCATGTGTCGCACATGCCGTTTCAGCAAGGGAAGCAGGGGCATCCCGAAGCGCTTGCGCAGCGCCATGACCTCCCGGACATAGCCGACCGGATCGCCTCGCATCAGCAGGCGGGGCACGGCTGCGCTGTCCCGCGGATTGAGCGTATAATCCCCGCCGTGGCCGTCCATCAGCTGCCGGACGTCGTGCGTCCGCGCGATCCGCGCGGCCTCGGCATAGACGTAATGTACCGGCGACGCAGGGCCATCCAGGCGCGGTAACGCTTCGTCCAATCCGCCGAACGGCACGATCCCCTCGCGCGTTAGATAGTGGACGTCGAGATGCGGCATATCGCGCGCGCAAAACTCCACCATCGGCCGGGCATCGCGCTTCTGCTGCCCGCGCTTCTCCTCCGCCATCACCGATGCGATGCCCAGAATCGTCCGCCCCTGTTCGCGCAGCACCGGGCCCGCCAGCCCCGCCACCGCGCTGCTGTCGAACCCGCCGCTCATGTGCAAGGCCGACCGGCGCTCCAGCCGGCGCAGGCGGCACGACACCGCCTCGCCCAGCACCCTGCGATAGGCGGCGATGTAATAGGCTTCGTCCTGGCCCTCATGCTCGGGCGCGGCCCGCGGCGTCCAATAGCGCCGGCGATCGACCGAACCGTCGCGCCCGATCACCATCCGCTCGCCACCGCGCAGGCCCTCGATCCCCTCGAACAAAGTATCCGGTGCCTTTGAATCGCGCAGCACCAGCAGGCGCCGCATCGTGGCATCGTCGCTCATCGCGCGCGGCACGTCTTCCAGCGCCCACAACGCCTTGATCTCGCTGGCGAAGGCGAGGAAATGCTCGCCGCGATGGAACAGCAGGTGGCGCTGGCCCATATGATCGCGCGCCAGTACCAGCCTGCGCGCACGCGCATCCCACAAGGCGAAGGCGAAATCGCCGATGAGATGTTCCGCGCAGTCGGCACCCCAATGCTTGTACGCCGCCAGCACCAGCGCGCTGTCGGGCAAGTCGCGCAAGGCATCCGCGTCGATTCCGAACGTCTCTGCCAGTTCCTCGCGATTGTCGAGCCGACCCTCCGCCACCAGCGTCACATCACCGCGATCGTTGCTCAGCGGCTGCGCATCGAACACGTCCTCCCGCTGCACGCGCATCTTGCAATAGCCGAGGCACACCGGGCCCAACGCCGCGATCTCGATTCCGTCCGGCGCGCGGTGTCGCATCGTCGCGCCCATACGCGAGACGCCCCGCGTATCCGCTTCCGCCCCGTCGAACCTGATGATACCGAAAATCGCGCTCATGCCCGGCGCTTATAAGCCGATACGGTGACGTCGAACCATAGTCTTCGCCCCCCGGGTGGGAACTGTGCGGTCGATCCCCATTCCCGTCCGTGCTGAGCCTGTCGAAGCACTGCCCTTCTTTTCCCCCGTCGAGAAAAAGGGCAGTGCTTCGACAAGCTCAGCACAGACGGGGTGGGAAATGAACCAATGACGCAATCGCCACCGCGCATCATGGCCGGCTGGCTCACCCCATGGTCGCTGCTCGCGCTCACCTGCCTCGCCGGTTGGGCGTTCAAGGGGCATTGCGGCGCGGGCTGGGCGGACGGGGTGCAATATACCACCGGCTGTTACAGCGATGCGGTGCCGTTCTGGGGCGGGCGCGGCGTGGCGGCGGGGCAGGTGCCGTATCTTCAGGCGCGCATGGAATATCCGGTGCTGACCGGCGCGCTGATCTGGATCGAAGGGATCGTCGCGCGGATCCTGCGCGGCCCTGCCGCCGATGCCGCGACTTTTCTGTTCGTAGTCAGCGCGGTCAATGCCGGGCTCGCGTTCCTCGTCTTGTGGATGATGGAGCGGGCCGGCGTCGATCGGCGACGGCTCTATCTCTGGGCCGCCGCGCCGCCGCTGATCCTCTATCTCGGGCATAATTGGGATCTGCTGGCAGTGGCACTTGCGATGGCCGCATTGCTCGCCGCGCGCGCGGGACGATTGACCAATGCGGTGCAATGGGCGGCAGCGGGCACGGCGGCCAAGCTGTTCCCGGTGCTGATGCTGCCGCTGTTCGGCCTGACCGCCCTGCTCCAGCCGGGCGAGCGCTGGCCGCGACGGATCACCAAGGCGGCATCGCTCGCGCTCGTCGCAATCCTCGTCTGGGGCGCGATCAACGCGCCGATCGCCTATGCCGCGTTCGGCAATTGGTCCGAATTCTATCGCTTCTCCGGCGAACGCAGCGGCACGGCGGCGTCGGTGTGGGAGTTGCTCGCCACGTTCGGGCTATGGGTCTCGCCAATCCCGACGCGCAACCTCGTCAGCTTCGCGCTCTTTGCCGGCGGGGCTGCGCTCATCGTCACGCTCGGCTGGCGCAGGCACGGGGCCCAACCCTGGCTGCTGTTCACGCCGGTGCTCGCCTGGTTCCTGCTCACCAACAAGGTCTATTCGCCGCAATTCGACCTGTGGCTTTATCCCTCCCTTGTCCTGACCAGTTATCGCCTGTGGCCGATCCTGTGGTTCGCCGCCGGTGATGCCGCCGCCTATTTCGCCGAATTCTGGATGTTCGCCGGCATGGAAGGCCACACGCCATCGGCAACGCAAGGCGACATCGCGCTCGCCGCCGCGATCCGGGGCGCGGCGATGCTGTGGATCATCGTCTCGGCAATCCGGCAACCGGCGCCGGACTGGACGGTCCTGCCGACACCTGACGAGGAAGCCGCACGGGGCGGAATGATGGGGGCGATTTAACTCCATTTCCGTTCAACAATTTCTGGACCCCCCGTCCGGCCCTATGTCACCGATGAGGAGAGTAGAGTCTGGGGGTGGCGTGAAACTGACGGATATAGATCTCATTTCCGAAAGGCTGGTCGGCTGGGTATGCATGGCCGCGACCGTTACGGAATATGTCGATCCTAAACTCCTGGCGCTTGATATCTCTCAGGCCGCGGGCGTCGGTGCTTTCGATTTTCTGCTTGCCACCGGTCGCGCCAGTGCAGTGGTGAAGAAGATCGGGCGGATGCTGTCATGAGCTACATCCCGCTAGAAATACAGAAGCGTCGCCGGCTTTTCCGGACGATCGGAACTGCCGCGATTTGCACGATCTATTTCGCGGTGCTGCTCGGAGTGTTTCTTGCGCCGGAGATCGCGCGATGGCCGTTGATCGCCTTGGCCGTGCTGGCACCGCCGATTATCGAAATCCTGCTGCCTCCGACGTTCGATGCCTTTGGGCAGACGAGATCCGCACCATTGCTGCCGTATCTCGCCGGCATCGGAATAGTGATATTCCTGGCAGCGACCGCCGCGATCGGGCCGGAATGGTTGAAAACGAATGTCGCGATCGTCCTGGCAGGTGCGGCGGTTGTGATATCGTCGTTCTTCATCGTGAATTGGGTGTTTGACGAACCGCATCTCGTCGTCAGGAAGCTGACGATCATCGGGATATTAGTGGCCTGTGCCGGCTTGACGGCAGGCATCGTCATCGGGCCCGAACTCGTCCGCTCGATCGCCATGGGCATAGCAGCGGCATTCCTGACGACGCTGTTTCCGACGTTGCAGGACGTTAGATTCAATGGTTGGCCCCGCGGCATGGAGCCGTCTCATAATGATCGGGAAGGATACGCCTTCTATCGCGGTCCCGTAATGGACGGCACTTTCGAACGCCATAGCCATGCCTTTCATGTCGACGGCGGGGCCGAACTCGATACTGCTCTGGAGCCGCTAGACCGAACTTTCTCTCAGGCACTTTGGATGGTCGACGATGCGCTCAACGGGCATGATCGGGAAGCAGAAAATAGCTGGCGTCGCCCCCACACGTCCCCAGTGCTGCTGTCGATCGCCGCGTTGGATAATTTCGGGTTCATTACCAGCGCTGAAGCGAAGAAATTCGTCGCGATTGCCATGCGGCCGGACCCGGAAGCCAAGATTGGAGAGGGGCGAGCGCTGTTACTCAATCTGAACGCGTACATCGTTTACGCACGCAGCCGGCTTAGGGCGCACAGCCTTGGTGCGCACAGTACCGCGATCACGCAGGGCAATTGAAAGCGGTCGTCACTCCGCCGCCAGCAAGGTCTCCGCTCCGCCCAGATCGACCGATACCAGCCGGCTGACGCCCTGTTCGATCATCGTCACGCCGAACAGGCGGTGCATGCGGCTCATCGTCACGGCGTTGTGCGTGACGATCAGGTAGCGGGTCTTCGTCTCGCGTGTCATCGCGTCGAGCAGGCCGCAGAAGCGTTCGATATTGGCGTCGTCGAGCGGGGCATCGACCTCGTCCAGCACGCAGATCGGTGCCGGGTTGGTCAGGAACAGGCCGAAGATCAATGCGACGGCGGTCAGCGCCTGTTCGCCGCCCGACAGCAAGGTGAGCGATTGCAGTTTCTTGCCCGGCGGTTGTGCCATGATCTCGAGGCCCGCCTCCAGCGGATCGTCCGAATCGATCAGTTCGAGATGCGCGCTGCCGCCGTTGAACAGGGTGGTGAACAGGCGGCGGAAATGGCCGTTCACCGCCTCGAACGCGGCGAGCAATCGCTGCCGCCCCTCGCGGTTGAGCGTGCCGATCGATCCGCGCAGGCGATTGACGGCCAGGCCCAATTCCTCGCGCTCGCTGGCATTGCCGCTGCTCGCCGTTTCCAGCTCGGCGAGTTCGGATTCGGCGACGAGGTTGACCGGGCCGATCCGTTCGCGATCGACCGACAGGCGCTCGTGCGTCTTGCTCTCCTCCTGCGGATTGCCCACGGTATCGGCCGTGAAGCCGACCTTTTCGGGTAGCACGGGGGCAGGGCATTCGAAGCGTTCGCCGGACAGGCGGCCCATTTCGACGCGGCGCAGTTCCTGATTTTCGGCCCGCGCCAGCGCCCCGGCACGGACTTCGCGCGCTTCCGACAGCGCCTCGCCCGCCATGCGCGCGACCGTTTCGGTCTCGCGCAGCACGCCTTCGGCCCGGCGCTCGCTGGCCTGTGCGGCGTCCGCTTCGGCGCGGGCGGTCTGGTGGGTGGCCTCCAATGCGGCGATCGAGGCGGCGATCTCGGCGGGCTTCCCGGACAGGGTCACCGTCTCGCGCATCAGTTCGACCTCGCGCTTGTCCATGTCGGCGATGCGGCGCGCGGCCTCGCCGGCGCGCGCGCGCCAGCCCTTCGCTTCGCCCGATCCGCTGGCCAGCCGGTCGCGATCCTGCGCCAAGGCGCGCTCCAATGTCGCGCGGTCGGCGCGTGCGGTGGCGACGGCGTTGCGGCGCGTCTCGGCCTGTGCGGACAGTGTGGCGACCCGGTCGCGCGTCGCGCTGCCATCGGGCAGAGCGGCCTTGGTTGCAGCCGCCGCTTCGGCCTCGGCCTGCGCCTCGTGCAACTCCCCGGCGATGCGCTCGCGGCGCGTATCGAGATCGGCGCGTTGCGTCTCGATCCGCTCCAGCGCGGCACCGGCGCGATCCTCGGCGCGGGCGGCGTCGCGCGCGCGGTTTTCCGACTGTTGCAGGGCGGAACGGGCGGCGTGCGCCGCCGCGCGCGCCTCGGCGATGCTCCGGTCGATCTGCGCCAGCGCAGCATCCGCCGCCTCGACCGCCGCCACCGCATCTGGCTTGGCGTTTTCCAGCGCGCGCAGGCGGTTCAGGCGAACGAGCCGTTCCGCTGCCGCCGCGCCGCCGGATTTGGCGACATAGCCATCCCAGCGCCGCAGCACGCCGGCGCGCGTGACCAGCCGCTGACCGACGGCGAGCGGCTGACCTTCGTCCAGTTCCGCCACCAGCACCTGCGCCAATCGCCGGGCCAGCACGGCGGGGGCGGCAACGTGATCGGCCAGCCGTTCGGTGCCGGCGGGCTGGGCGGGGTCGCCGGGCTGCGCTTCGGCGCCTGCCCAGAACCGCTCGGTCGCGGGATCGAGCCCGGCGTCCAGATCGTCGCCCAGGGCCGCCGCCAGCGCGCGTTCGTATCCCGGATCGGGTTGCAATTTGTCGAGCACCCGGTCGCGCCCCGACGCCGGAGTCGCCTTGGCCAGCGCCGCCGCTTCGCTGTTCAGCGCCGCCAGTTCGGCATGCGCGGCCGAGCGTGCCGATTGCGCCGCGTCGCGATTGCCGATCGCCGCGCGCTCGCCGGTATCCGCCTTGCCGAGATCGGCGCGCGCCGCCTCGGCGTCGGCCAACGCCTTCACCCGGGCGTCGATCGCCGCCGCGCGTTCGGCTTGCAATGGCGCGGCATCGCCGATCGCCCGGCCTTCCGCCGTCACCCGCGCCAGATCGCGCTCGCTACGTTCGACGCGGGTGCGCGCTGCCGCCAGCACGGCCTCGGCGACCCGCGCTTCCGCCGCTTCGCTCGCCTGCGCCGCCAGCGCCTGGGCCAGCGCCACTTCGGCATCGCGCCCGGCGCGTTCCGCCTCGGCCATGGCGGCATCCATGCCCGGCATCTGGCCGCTGGCTTCGGCGATGCGCCGTTCCAGCGCCTTCGCCTCTTCGGCCAGCCGCGACAGGGCCTTGGCGGCGTCGTGCGCCAGCGCGCCTTCGCGATGGCGATCGTCGGCCAGTCGCGTCGCGGCGTCGGTCAGGTCGTGCAGTCGGCGTTCGACGCCCGTTTTCTCGGTGCGCAGCGCCGCCAGCGTGTGGCCCGCCTCGGTCGCCGCATCGCGTGCGGCCAAGGCGGCGGCGCGTGCTTCGGCGAGCTGGTCGGTCGCCTGTTGCTGATAGGCCGCCGCCGCGCGCTGCTGCTCGGCCGTTTCTGCGACCTTCGTCTCCGCCGCCGCCGCCTCGGCCTTGGCCAGGTCCGATGCCACCGCCGCATCGCGCCAGCGGGCGAAGATCATCCGTGCCTCGGCCGTGCGGATCTGGTCGGATAGCGCGCGATAGCGCTCGGCCTGTCGCGCCTGCCGCTTCAGCGATGCGGCGCGCGCATCCTGATCGGCGATCACCTCGTCCAGCCGCGCCAGATTCGCCTCGGTCGCGCGCAATTTCTGTTCGGCATCCTTGCGCCGCACGTGCAGCCCGGCGATCCCCGCCGCTTCCTCCAGCATCGCGCGACGCTCGGCCGGCTTGGCCGCGATCACCGCGCTGATCCGCCCCTGGCTGACCAGAGCCGGCGAATGCGCGCCGGTCGCGGCGTCGGCGAACAGCAAAGCCACGTCCTTTGCCCGCACGTCGCGCCCGTCGATCCGGTAGGCGGAGCCCGCGCCGCGCTCGATCCGGCGGACGATTTCCGTTTCCTCCGAATCCGCGCCCTCGATCAACATCGAAACTTCAGCGAATTCGCGCGCCGGGCGCGTTGCGGTGCCGGCGAAGATCACGTCCTCCATCCCCGCCCCCCGCAGGGAGCGGGCGGAGGTCTCGCCCATCGTCCAGCGCAACGCCTCGAGCAGGTTGGATTTGCCGCACCCGTTCGGCCCGACGATCCCCGTCAGGCCTGGTTCGATGCGCAGATCGGCGGCGTCGACGAAGCTCTTGAAGCCCGACAGGCGAAGCCGCTTGATCTGCACTGGTGCGCTGCTCCCCCCGGATCCTAGACCGGGATCAGGCCCCGGCGGCCTTCAACTGCTGTTCGACCTGCTCCCAGCTGATCGCGCCCTGCAACTGGTTGCCGTTGAGGAAGAAGCTCGGCGTGCCGCTGACGCCCATCTGGGTGCCGACGTCCATGTTCTTCACCATCTTGTCGATCTCGGCCTTGTCGGTCAGGCAGGCGCGCGCCTTCGCCTCGGGCAGACCGCGCTGCTTGACGAAATCAATATAGCCCAGCTTCTCGGCCCAGGCGGTGGAGAACACCTCCGGCGGCTTGCCCTGCAACGTCGCCTGGAACGCCTGAGCGTCCTCCATCTTGGGCAGGATCGTCGATTGCGCGGCGAACATCTGTTCCAGCACCGGGAAGAACGCGGTCGTGCCGACGCAGCGGCCGAGCAGGGCCGGCGCGAAATCGGGCGCGCCATGGACGAGATATTCGCGGAACTCGTAAGACACCTTGCCGCTCTTCACATAGGTGTCGATCAGCGGCTTCATGCCGGTATTGGCGAATGCGCCGCACGTCGGGCACAGGCGCGATCCGTATTCCACCAGCTTGATCGGCGCGGCGGGGTTGCCCATCACGAAGCCGCCTTCCTTGGTCTGCGCCACGGTCTGCGTCCAATCCTGGCCGCTCGGCACGGGGGCCGCGGCGACCGGTGCGGCGGGCGACCCGGAATTGGCGGTGCCGGAATTGTCGCCGCAGGCGGCAAGCGCGATCAGCGGCAGGATGGCGGAGATGAAACGGAACTTCATGCGAGGTACACTCCTAGGGGACATCATTTCGCACCGGCGGCGCGCAGAACCTTTTCCAATCCGGCCCAGTCGAGCGTCGGATACGGCTTGCCGTTGACGACGAAGGTCGGCGTGCCGCCCATGCCGGGGGGCGAAGCGGCGGCGATCGTCTTCCACGATTGGTCGCTCATTACCGCGACCTGCAGCATACCCTTGGTGTCGGCGAAGCAGGCGTCGATCGCGGCGTCCTTCAGGCCCTGCGCGCGGCCGATATCGGTCAGCCCCGATCCGTCGGCCAGCGCGCGCAGCTTGCTGGCGGTGGGGTAGAGCGCGAGGCGCGATCCGTTGGCCTGGCGGAAGTCCAGCCCGCGCGGGAACCAGTCGCCTTGCTGCGCGAAGATCAACTCGGTCGTCCGGACAAAGCCTGCCGGGCCGGTGCAGCGCGCGATCACCGTCGCGGCGAGATCGAGATCGTCGCGCGTCGCGTGGCGCAGTTCGACGCTGGTCGATCCCGAGCGGACGAACTTGTCGCGCAAGGTCGGCGCGGATTCGCCGGCATAATGCGCGCAATGCGGGCAAGTGTAGCTGAGATATTCGACCAGCTTCACCTTCGCCTTGGGGTTGCCGACGACGAACGCGCCATCGGCGGTGCGCGCCACGGTCTTGGTCCAGTCGCGCGGGGCGGGGGCCGCGCCGATCAGCAGGGGGGCGAGCAGGAGAGCGACCAGAGGTGCGAAGAGCGAGCGGATCATTCGTCGATGGTTCCAATGACGGGCGCGCCGCGCGTGGCGGCGACACCGGCGGCCAGTGCCTCGAGCACGGCCTTCAGTTCGGGGTCGGCAATGGTGCGCAAGCTGACACCAAGATCCAGCGGGACGGGCTTCAGCGACGGCGGCGCTGCGCGAACGCGCGGTGCGGGCACGTCGCCCTGCCGCATCTGCACCTTGCAGATCGCCTCATAGCCGAAGAAGCGGTTGACGCGTTCGATGATCTCCGGCGCGATATGCTGCATCATAGTGCCATGCGCGCCGCGCACGACGAGGTTCAGCGTGCCTTCCGAGCGTTTGCCCTGCGGGAAGCGGATCGATTCGGGTGCCGACACGCCCGCATAGCGCGGCCCGACGATCTCCGCCCAGCGGCTGACGACGGCGCTCTGCACGAAGCCGAATCGCCGGAACGCCGCGCGCCCGACATCGGGCAGCAGCTCCGCCACGCTGCGCGCGCGGCCGCCGCGTGGCGCTTCTGGCTGGGGAGGGGAGACGACGCGCTTGCTCATCCCGTCCCCCATGCCATAGCGGCGGCGTGCCCGCAAAGCCCAGAAACCCTTCCGGCTCCATTTCCGCGCCATTGCTCGCCTGGTACGATGCGCATGCCCGTGCGCTGCCGTGGCGCGCACCGCCCGGCACCCCGCCACCCGATCCGTATCGCGTGTGGCTGTCGGAAATCATGCTGCAACAGACCACCGTCGCGGCGGTGAAGCCCAAGTTCGCGTTGTTCACCGCGCGCTGGCCCGATTTCGCGGCGCTTGCGGCTGCGGACGAGGCGGAATTGATGACCGCCTGGGCCGGCCTCGGTTATTATGCCCGTGCCCGCAACCTCGTCGCCTGCGCCCGCGTCGTGGTGGCGGACCATGGCGGATCGTTCCCGAGCACCGAGGCCGAACTGCGCGCGCTGCCGGGCATCGGCGACTATACCGCCGCCGCGATCGCCAGCATCGCCTTCGGTCGGCGCGCGGTGGTGGTGGATGCCAATGTCGAGCGCGTCGTCGCGCGCCTGTTCGCGATCGCTACCCCGCTGCCCGCCGCCCGGCCCGCGATCCGCGCCGCCGCCGACACGATCACGCCGGACGAGCGCTCCGGCGACTTCGCACAGGCGATGATGGATCTAGGCTCATCGATCTGCACCTTCCGCGCGCCGAAATGCCTCGCCTGCCCGCTGCACGAAAGCTGCGACGGCTTCGCGTCCGGCGCACCTGAGACCTATCCGGTCAAACCGGCCAAGGCGGCGCGCCCGCAACGCTATGGCACGATCTTCTGGGCGGAGCGCGAGGGCAGGGTGTTGCTGGTCCGCCGCCCACCCAAGGGTCTGCTCGGCGGCATGCGCGCGCTGCCGACCGGGCCGTGGGGCGATGCGCCGCCCGGCCTCGCCGACGCGCCGTTTGCCGGCGAGTGGCGGATGCTGGATGCGAAGGTCTCGCATGTCTTCACGCACTTCCGGCTCGAACTCGCGCTTGCGGTCGCGCGCGCGCCGGAGCATTCGAATTCGGAATGGTGGCCGATAGCCGACATCGAGTCGGCGGGGTTGCCCAGCGTTTTCGCCAAGGCGGCGGCAGAGATCGGGAGAGCAAGATGACATCGTTCAAGCTTTTGGCGTCCGTGGGGTTGAGCGCGATCCTGCTGACCGGCACCGGTTTCGCCCAAACCGTCCCGGCACCAAGCGCACCCGTTACCGCCGCTCCCGCGCCGACGCTCAGCGTCGTCCCCTCGGTGCTCCCCGCCACCCAGGCGGTGCTCGACGGCTATGTTCGCGACAACAAGATGCCCGGCATCGTCGCGGCGTTCGGCGTCGGCGACGGCCCGACCATGTTCCTGTCCGCCGGCAAGATCGCCGATGGCCCTACCGCCGCGAAGGCCGGCCCGGACAGCCTGTGGCGGGTCTATTCGATGACCAAGCCGATCACCGGCATGGCGGCGATGATCCTGGTCGAGGAGGGCAAGCTGAAGCTGGACGATCCGGTGAGCAAGTACATCCCGGCGTTCAAGGACATCAAGGTGCTGGACGGGCCGGACAGCCTGGCCAGCCACCCCGCCGTGCGCCCGGTCACGATCCGTATGCTGCTGACGCACAGCGCGGGGCTGGGCTATTCGATCATCACGAAGGGGCCGTTGCTCGCCGAATACAAGAAACTCGGCATCGATCCGGCGCAGGTCAATAACGATCTGGAGGCGCAATCGCGCAAGGTGCGTCCGGCCACGCTGGAGGAATTCGCCAACCGCGTCGCCAGCCTGCCGCTGGTCTACGAACCCGGCACCAAATGGAGCTATTCGATCGGGCTCGACGTGATGGGCCGCGTGATCGAGGTCGCCAGCGGCCAGCGCTTCGACGCGTTCGTGCAGGCGCGCATCTTCGATCCGCTGAAGATGACGTCCAGCTTCTGGACCGTGCCGCAGAGCGAGGTATCGCGCCTTTCGACAAACTACATCTTCACCCGCGCGGCGATGGCGCAGTTCAACCCCGGCCTCGACACGTCGAAGATCGATGCCAAGGCGCGCATCCCGCTGGACGCGGCGGCGACCTCGGTCTGGCTCAAGGCCCCCAGCTTTCCCTACGGCGGCGCCGGACTGGTGATGTCGGCGCGCGATTACGACCGGTTCCTGCACATGCTCCAGAACTACGGCACGCTGGACGGCGCGCGCATCATGAAGACGGAAACCGCGAAGCTCGCAATGTCCAACCTGCTGCCGATGGGCGTGGTCTTCTCCGGCACGGTCGCCGCAACCGGCGGCAACACCGGCGGGCCGAAGATGGGCTTCGGCGCGGGCGGATCGGTCTATCTGGAGGATTTCGCCGGCGGCGCGGGCAAGGGCACGTACGGCTGGGGCGGCGCGGCCGGCACGGTGGCGTTCGTCGATGCCGGGCGGCAGGCGCGCGGCAACGTGATGGTCAATTATTTCCCCGGCGACACCTATCCGATCCGCGCCGAAGTGCTGCCCGCCTTCCTGGCGGATGTGGCGCGCATGACGGCGAAATGAGCGGACGTCCCGGTATCGACCGGGGCAGTTTGTCACGGAATGCTCGTTCGCCAAACACCTCGTCACCCCCGCGTAGGCGGGGGTCCCGCTTCTTCTACTCCGGACGGGGCAAGGCAGCGGGATCCCCGCCTTCGCGGGGATGACGAGTTTGGGGCACCTTGAACCAAGCTGATTTCAGGCCTTTGTGGAGATAGCTACGAGAATGTTCTCCGAGATGACCGCGCCGGGCTTCACCGGCGGCACGCTGGATCGTGCGGATCACCTGCGCCACGATTCCGATGCTTTGGCAGAGGCGCAAGGCGATTGGCGCGCGCGCCTGCTGAAGCTCGACGCGCTCCAGCCGGACGTGACCGACGATGGTCGCCTCGGCTGGACGACGCTCGCCGATCTGCCCGACGATGCCGTGCCGCTGCTGCTCGGGCTGGACGATGGCGGGCGTCCGCACTTCGCCGCGTTCGTGCCCGGCATGCGCGTGTCGAATGCCCCGGCGATGCGCAGCCCGGCGCTGATGGCGGCGCTGCACAGCCTCGCCCCCGGCGAGGCGGCGACCTATGCCGCCGCGCGCAGCCTGATCGACTGGCATGCCCGGCACGGCTTCTGCGCCAATTGCGGCACCGCGACCGACATCTTTCGTGGCGGCTGGGGCCGGGCCTGCCCGAGCTGCAAGGCCGAGCATTTCCCGCGCGTCGATCCGGTCGTCATCATGATCGCCGAACATGATGGTCGCGCCTTGCTCGGGCGCGGCAAGGGATGGCCGCCGGGCCGCTATTCCGCGCTCGCCGGGTTCCTGGAGCCGGGCGAATCGATCGAGGAAGCCGTCGCGCGCGAAATCCACGAGGAAGCCGGCGTGAAGGTGCGTGGCATACGCTATGTCGCCAGCCAGCCCTGGCCGTTTCCGTCGCAATTGATGATGGCGTGCGTCGCGGTGGCAGAGGACGACACGATCACGCTCGACACCAATGAGCTGGAAGACGCGATCTGGGTGTCGCGGGAGGAAGTGCGCGATGTGCTGGCGGGCGGGACGGGGTCGTTCCTGCCCCCGCCGCCTTACGCTATCGCCTTCACGCTGCTGACCGAATGGGCGAAGGGCTGAAAAGAACCCTTCGTCACCCCGGACTTGTTCCAGTGCTTTTCACTTGCACCATGTACTCTTCCCCGGCGGAGGCCGGGGCCCAGTCGCGAAGGTCGATGTTACGTCGCGCAGCGCACGATTACTTCTGTTTGCCGACTGGGCCCCGGCCTTCGCCGGGGAAGTGCGGACTTTACTTGTCGAAAGGGATAAGCGCGAACGCTTCCGGAACGACGGTTAACTTGATCTCAAACCGACCAGGCCGCCAGATCCGCCTCCTGCCCGATCAGCGCCAGCCCATGCGCGATCGAGGTCAATTCCCCGCCACTCGCGATCGCATCCTCGCCGAACCGCCGCACGAACAATGCCCGCACCGCCGGGGTCAGCGATGTACCCCCGGTCAGGAACACGCGGTCGATCCCGTCCGCCGCCACGCCGCTGGCAACCAGCGCCCGGTCCACCGTCTGCTCGATCCGCGCGATATCCTCGGCGATCCAGCCATCGAATTCGGCACGCGTCACGTCCGCCTCGATCTCCAGCCCCGCGCCCGCGAAATGGAAATGCGCGTGTGTGTCGCCGGACAGGGCGCGCTTCAATTGTCCGACCGCGTCGTACAGCGGATAGCCCAATTCCTGCTCGATCACCGCGATCATCCGCCCGATTGCCGCCTGGTCGATCGCGCTGCGCCGTAATTTGTCCAGTTCGGCCAGCGTCTTGCGGTTGCGCATCAGCGCCAGTTTGGACCAGTCCGCGAAATCGCTGAAATAGCCGCGCGGGATCTCCAGCACCTTGTCGAACGACTTGTACGATCCGCCCTTGCCCAGCATCGGCAGCACCAGCCGGTCGACGATGCGGTAATCGAACCGGTCCCCGGCGATCCCGATCCCGGCATGCCCCAGCGGTACGCAGCGCCGCGCCGCGCCCGGTGCCTCGACCCGCACCACCGAAAAGTCGCTCGTCCCGCCGCCGAAATCGGCGACCAGCACCGTCGCCGGTTCGCTCAGCCGCGCGGCGAAGCTGAACGCCGCGCCGACCGGCTCGTAGACATAGTGGATGTCGGCCCCGAACCCGGCGAACATCGCATCGTATCGCGTTCGGGCCAGCGCCTCGTTCGGCCTGCTCCCGGCATATTCCACCGGCCGCCCGACGACGACCCGCTTGGCTCCACCGGCCAGCTTCCCCCCCGATCGCGCCGCCATCTTATCGAGGAACAGCTGCCCCATCTCCTCGAACCGCAACCGCCGCTCGAAAATCGTGGCATGTTCGAATACTGGGCTGGCCGCGACCGACTTGAACGATTGCACGAAGCGGCTCGCTTCGGGATAGTCGAGATATTCGGCGATCGCCCACGGCCCGGCCTCGACCGCCAGCCCGCCGCGCACATCCTCGTCCTGCCAGAAGCACAAAGCTGATCGGAACACCGCGTCGGTCCCGCCCGGCGTGTCGAAGGCAACCATCTCCGGCGCGGCGCCGCCCGCCGACACTGCGGCAACGCTGTTGGTCGTGCCGAAATCGAATCCGAGGACGGCTTCTCTCTGCATGTCCCGAGCCTTCGCGGCGCGCACGATGGAAGGCAAGAGTGGATCGGTCGTGCCGGGCTTCCTACATGGCATGCGATGACCGCGCCCATCCTCTACAGCTTCCGCCGCTGCCCCTATGCGATGCGCGCGCGGATGGCGTTGCTGGTCGGCGGAATGGTGTTCGACCAAATCGAGGTGAAGCTGCGCGACAAGCCGGCGGAGATGCTGGCCGCATCGCCTAAAGGGACGGTTCCGGTGTTGGTGCTGCCCGATGGCCGGGTGATCGAGCAGAGTTTGGACATCATGCGCTATGCGCTGGCGGTAAACGATCCGGAGCATTGGCTGGCGGGCGACGATGCCGAATTGATCGCAGCCAATGACGGGCCGTTCAAGCACCATTTGGATCGCTACAAATATCCCGACCGGCATGGCAGCGATCCGATCGAGCATCGCGCGGCGGGGCTGGCGCTGCTGGGCGCGCTCGAAACGCGGCTCGCCGGTGTGGCCAATCTCTGCGGCGATGCGCGCGGCCTGACCGATATCGCGCTGATGCCGTTCGTCCGCCAGTTCGCGGCGGTAGATCGCGACTGGTTCGATGTGCAGGACGTTCCGAACGTGCAGCGCTGGCTCGCCAGCCATATCGCGTCGCCACTCTTCCAGCAGGTCATGGCGAAATGAGCATCGACGACGACAAGCGCCTTGCCGCGACCGCCGCCGCGGTCGAGATCGAGCCCGGCATGATCGTCGGTCTCGGCACCGGATCGACCGCCGCTTATCTGATCGCGCATCTGGGGCAGAGGGTGCTCGGGGGGTTCAAGATCACCGCCGTCGCCACATCGCTGGCGACCGAGGCAGCGGCGCGGGCGGCGGGAATCACCGTCCTGCCGCTCGACGATATCGCCGAGATCGACCTCGCGATCGATGGCGTGGACGAAATCGACGGCCATTGCCGCGCGATCAAGGGCGCGGGCGGGGCGATGCTGCGCGAGAAGATCGTCGCCACCGCCGCGCGCCGGATGATCGCCATCGCCGACGGGTCGAAGCGTGTCGCCGCGCTCGGCCATGCGCCGGTGCCGGTCGAGATCCTGCCGCTCGCCCGCGCCTTCGTCGCCGATCGCATCGCGAAACTCGGTGCGACTCCGGAGCTGCGGCTCAAAGACGGCCAATATTGGCGCACCGATCAGGACAATCTGATCCTCGACTGCAAATTTCCGCAAGACTTCGATCCCGCCAACGCCGCTGCGCAACTGGCTGCGATTCCAGGACTTCTCGGCCACGGCCTGTTCCTCACCGAGATCGATTCGGCCTATATCGCGCACGACGGTGCGGTGAGTCGGGTTGACCGCACGAGATAACACCGCAGAAGCCGCAACCTCGGACGCCCCTTCGCGTTGGGGCAGCGACAAGAAGGATCGACCCGTCATGAGCGACACCGCAACCGCCGACTCCCCAACCAGTCTTCACGAAGACGGGTCGCTGTCGCGGCTGACCATCGACACGATCCGCACCCTGACGATGGATGCGGTGCAGAAGGCGAATTCGGGTCATCCCGGCACGCCGATGGCGATGGCTCCGGTCGGCTACACGCTCTGGTCGCAATTCCTGCGCTACGATCCTTCGAAGCCCGATTGGCCAAACCGCGACCGCTTCGTGCTGTCGGTCGGCCACGCCTCGATGCTGCTCTACGCGCTGTTGCACCTCGCCAAGGTCGACGAGGTCGATGCCAAGGGCAACAAGACCGGGCACGAGGCCGTTAGCCTGAACGACATCGAGAATTTCCGCCAGATTTGCTCCAAGACCCCCGGCCATCCCGAATATCGCCACACCACCGGCGTGGAGACGACCACCGGTCCGCTGGGGCAGGGCTGCGGCAATTCGGTCGGCATGGCAATCGCGGAGCGCTGGCTCGCGGCGCGCTACAACAAGCCGGGCTACACTTTGTTCGATCACGATGTGTACACGCTCGCCGGAGATGGCGATCTGATGGAGGGCGTGAGCCAGGAGGCTGCCAGCCTCGCCGGGCATCTCCGTTTGTCGAACCTGTGCTGGATCTACGACAGCAACCATATCACGATCGAGGGCAAGACGAGCCTGACGTTCGACGAGGACGTCGGCAAGCGCTTCGAAGCCTATGGATGGAACGTCATCCACGTAAACGACGCGAACGATTGCGCCGCGATGGCCGCGGCGCTCGATACGTTCCGCAACACCGACGACAAGCCGACGATGATCATCGTTCATTCGATCATCGGTTACGGCAGCCCGATCGCTGGCACGTCCAAGGCGCATAGCGATGCGATGGGCGACGCGGTGATCGCCGAGACCAAACGCGCTTACGGCTGGCCCGAGGACAAGACATTCTACGTCCCAGATGGCGTGATCGAGCATTTCAACGGCGCCATCGCCGATCGCGGCCGCCCGGCGCGCGAGGAATGGGAGGCAACACTGGCCAAGTATCGCACCGCATTCCCCGATCTCGCCACCGAACTCGACGCGATGCTGTCGGACACTTTGCCCGAGGGCTGGGATGCCGACATTCCCGTGTTCGAGCCCGACGCCAAGGGCATCGCCAGCCGCGATGCGGCGGGCAAGGTGCTGAACGCGATCGTGCCGAAGGTGCCGTGGCTGCTGGGCGGCTCGGCCGATCTCGCGCCCTCAACCAAGACCGACATCAAGGGCGGCAAGTCGTTCGAACCCGGCAGCTATGACGGCGTGAACTTCCATTTCGGCGTGCGCGAACATGGCATGGGCGCGGTCGTCAACGGCATGTCGCTGTCGCACCTGCGTGGGTACGGTTCCACCTTCTTCGTGTTCCTCGATTACATGCGCCCGCCGGTGCGTCTGTCTGCGCTGATGGAGATCGGCGCGGTGTGGATCTTCACGCACGATTCGATCGGCGTCGGCGAAGACGGCCCGACGCACCAGCCGATCGAACAGCTCGCGATGCTGCGCGCAACGCCCGGCATGGACACGATCCGTCCCGGCGACGCCAACGAGGCGGCGGCGGCGTGGAAGGCGATCGTCAAGGAAAGCGGCCATCCGCATGCCCTGGTGCTGTCGCGCCAGGCGCTGCCGACGCTCGACCGGACGAAATATGCCAGCGCCGATGGCCTCGAACAGGGTGCCTATGTGCTGGCCGACAGCGAGAACCCACAGGTGATCCTGATCGCCACCGGGTCCGAAGTGTCGCTGGCGATCGGCGCATACGAGCAGCTCAAGAGCGAGGGCATCGCCGCGCGCGTCGTCTCGATGCCGAGCTGGTTCCGGTACGAGCGCCAGTCGGACGCGTACAAAGAAAGCGTGCTGCCAAAGGCGATCACGGCGCGCGTTTCGATCGAGATGGGCAGCGAGATCGGCTGGGATCGCTATATCGGGCTCGAAGGCAAGGCGATCAGCATGGCGACGTTCGGTGCTTCCGCCCCGCTCGCAAAGTTGGCCGACAAGTTCGGCTTTACGATCCCCAAGGTCGTGGAAGTCGCCAAATCCGTAATGGAGACGAAGTGATGGGCCGTTTGAACGATCTCGCCGCTCGGGGCCAAGCCGTCTGGCTCGACTTCGTCGATCGCAAATTCCTCGCCGAGGGCGGCTTGCAGAAGCTGGTCGATGAGGACGGGCTGACCGGCGTCACGTCCAACCCGTCGATCTTCGAGAAGGCGATGGGGCATGGGGACGCCTATGATTCCGCGCTCGCCGATTTCGACAAGGCACACCCGGACGCCTCGACCATGGCGCGCTACGAACATCTCGCCATTCAGGATATCCGGACGGCGGCAGATACGCTTCGTCCGGTCTATGACAGGCTGAACGCCAAGGATGGCTATGTCAGCCTGGAAGTGTCGCCCTATCTCGCCAACGATACCGACGCGACGATCGCCGAGGCGGCGAAATTGTGGGCCGAGGTCGATCGCCCGAACCTGATGATCAAGATCCCCGGCACACCGGCCGGCGTGCCCGCAATTGCCGCGACGATCGACGCCGGGATCAACGTCAACGTGACCCTGCTGTTCTCGATCGATGCCTACAAGGCGGTCGCAGTCGCTTATACCGAAGGTCTCGAAAAGCGCGCCGCGCGCGGCGAAGCGATCGACCGGATCGCCAGCGTCGCCAGCTTCTTCGTCAGCCGGATCGATTCGAAGATCGACGACAAGATCGATGCCGGCACCGGCGGGGAAGCGGCGAAAGCGCTGAAGGGCAAGGTCGCCATCGCCAACGCCAAGCTGGCTTATGCCTGGTACGAGGAGTTCATCGCCTCGGATCGCTGGCAGGCGCTTGCCGCCAAGGGCGCGCAGGTGCAGCGGTTGCTCTGGGCCTCCACCGGCACCAAGAACCCGGACTATCCCGACACGCTGTATCTCGACACGTTGATCGGCAAGGATACGGTCAACACCGTGCCACCCAAGACGTTGGATGCGTTCCGCGATCACGGCAATGTCGGCGATACACTGGGGGCCGATGTCGAGGCGGCCCGCAAGGTAATGGCCGATCAGGAAAGTCTGGGGCTGGACCTGAAGGGCGTCACCGATACGCTGGTCGAGGAAGGCGTGGCGAGCTTCTCCAAGGCGTTCGACGATCTGCTCGGCGCGATTGCAGCGAAGCATCCGGCTGAGGCGGCATAAGCTTTTGTGCTTCCCCGGCGAAGGCCGGGGCCCAGTCGCGGAACGATCGCGGCGACGGACCGTATTGCGTTACCAAGGCCTCCGCGTGGGCCCCGGCCTTCGCCGGGGAAGCAGCCTCTTTGTATTGAGGATTACGACATGAAGATCGGTATCATCGGCCTCGGTCGCATGGGCGGCAACATCGCCCGCCGCCTGATGCGCGCGGGCCACGAAACGGTGGTGTTCGACCGCGACCAAAAGGCGATCGATGCGCTGGTGGCGGACGGCGCGGTTGCCGCCTCCGGTCTCGATGATATGAAGGCCAAGCTCGATAGCCCCGCAATCTTTTGGTCGATGCTTCCTGCTGGCGAGATCACGGAGCAGACTGTCGCGACCATCGCCGGATTGTGCGGCGAGGGCGATATCGTGATCGACGGCGGCAACAGTTTCTACAAGGACGATATCCGCCGCGCGAAGACGCTGGCCGAAAAGGGCATCCGCTATATCGACGTCGGCACGTCGGGTGGCGTGTGGGGGTTGGAGCGTGGCTATTGCATGATGGTCGGCGGCGACAAGGCGGCGGTCGATCATATCGATCCGATGCTCGCCGCGCTCGCGCCCGGCCACGGCACGATCACCCGCACGCCGGGCCGGATGGAGAATGAGGGCGAGGATCCGCGGGCGGAGGAGGGCTATATTCATGCTGGCCCGGCGGGGGCCGGCCACTTCGTCAAGATGGTGCATAACGGTATCGAATATGGCCTGATGCAGGCCTATGCCGAGGGCTTCGATATCCTGAAGGGCAAGGCGTCCGACAAGCTGCCGGAGGACGAACGCTTCGATCTCAACCTGACCGACATCGCCGAAGTATGGCGGCGCGGCAGCGTGATCTCGTCCTGGTTGCTCGATCTCTCGGCCATCGCGCTGGCCAAGGACATGCAGCTCGAAGCGTTCAGCGGCAACGTCGCGGATTCGGGCGAGGGCCAGTGGACGATCGACGCGGCGATGGAGGAAAAGGTGCCGGCCAACGTGCTCACCGCCGCTTTGTTCGCGCGCTACCGCAGCCGCGTGGAGCATACGTTCGGCGACAAACTGCTGTCGGCGATGCGTTATGGGTTCGGCGGCCATGTCGAGATGCCGCAGTGAGTGTCGAAATACGGCTCGTCGTATCCGACGTCGATGGCACGCTGGTCGATGGGAAGAAGAAGCTGACGCCGGGGACGATCGATGCGGTCGGTCGCCTGCGCGCGGCGGGCCTCGGGTTCACGATCGTCAGCGCGCGGCCGCGTTCGGGGATGATGCCGATCGCGGATACGCTGGGGATCGACGTACCGATGGGCGCGTTCAACGGCGGCACGATCTTCAAGCGCGACGGCACGATCGTCTGCCAGCATTTCATCGACCGCGATGTGGTGGAGGGCGTGTTCGCGCTGGCCGAGGGCGCGGCGGTGGATGTCTGGGTGTTCGCCGACGACAAATGGTATGCCAGCACCGATCGGGGCGTGCATGTCGCGCACGAACGCATCGCGTCCAACCAGGCACCGATCGTCACCAGCGACTTTACCGCGCTCTATGATCGCGCCGACAAGATCACCTTCGTCAGCGACGATGCGGACCTGTTGCGCGGTCTGCACGACAAGGCCCGGCCGTTCGCGGACAAGGCCACGATCATGCAGTCGCAAACCTATTATCTCGACGTGACCGCGCTCGCCGCGAACAAGGGCGACGGGATCGCGCTGCTGGCCGAGGCGATGGGCACGCCGCTGTCCGCCACCTGTGCGATCGGCGATCAGGCCAACGATGTGCCGATGTTCGCGCGTGCCGGCCTGTCGATCGCGATGGGGCAGGGGCCGGCCGAAGTCCGCGCCAAGGCCGACAAGGTGACGGCGGGCAATGACGAGGACGGCGTGGCGAAGGCGATCAACGAGATCATCCTGGGGGGTGATGCAGTTCTCCCCTCCCTGGAAGGGAGGGGCCGGGGGTGGGTTGGTATGGGGTGAGGACGGTGCTCCCTCGAGAGCAACCCACCCCCAACCCCCTCCCTTCCAGGGAGGGGAGAATCCCGCTTAATTCCCCCACGCGCGCATGAAGGTATCGATTGCCGAATCGATATCCTGTGCGACGCGCTCCTCGCCGATCGCGCTCTGAATGGAGAATAGCACTTCCTGAAAACAGCCGGACTGGCACAAGGCGGCGAATTGCCACGCCGCGGCCATCGGGTCGCCGGATCGCAATTGCCCCGATGCCATTGCCGACGCGATGAACGCCGCCAGCCGTTGCTTGCCGCGCTTCGGCCCGCGTTCGTAGAACATCGCGCCGAGTTCGGGGAAGCGTTGCGCTTCGCCCGTAACGACGCGGTGCAGTGCCAGAATCGGCGGGGACAGGATCGTGTCCATCATCGCGGTGGCAAACCGCCGCAGCGTCGGCTCGACCGGCGCGCCATCGGGCAGTTCGACGGTCAACGCCGCGCTGAAATGTTCGGCGATATCGTCCACCACGGCGGCGAACAGATCCTCCTTGGACGGGAAATATGACCATAAGGTCGTCTTCGATCCGCCGACCGCAGCGGCGATCGAGGACATCGTCGTCTCGCCATAGCCGCGCGAGAAAAAGGCATCGCGGGCGGCATCCACGAAGGTCTGACGGCGTAACGCGCGGCTGTCCGGTTCACACGCAGGGGCGATCGAGGGAGTGGCAATACTGTCTGGTATCATTTCAATTGACAATCGAACCGGGGAGGATCAGTGGGCAATGATACCAGATAGTATCAGGCATTACCATGCGTCTCCTCCATTTGTCCCTGGCGGTCTCCACCGCTGCCTTGCTCGCCGGGTGCGTGCCCGATCTCGGCACCAAGCCTGAACCGCGCGCGACCGCGTCGCTCGAATCGACTCAGAGCCTCGCGCCTGTGGCCGGAGCGACTCGCGACTGGCCGGTGGCTGCGTGGTGGACCGGGTTCGGCGATGCGCAACTCAGCGGTCTGATCGAGGAAGCGCTGAAGGCGTCGCCCGACGTTGCCGCCGCCGTCGCGCGGATCAACGCCGCCGATGCGCTCGCGCAGCAGAGCCGGTCGGCTTTGTCGCCCAGCCTGTCGGCGGATGGCTCGGTCGGCGGCAACAAGCAGAGCAAGAATCTCGGCATTCCGCCGGAATTCGTGCCTAGCGGGATACAGGACACCGGACGGCTGACCGGCACCGCCAGCTTCAACCTCGATCTGTGGGGCAAGAACCGCGCCGCACTCGCCGCCGCCACATCGGAGGCACAGGCGGCGCGCGTGGATGCCGATCAGGCGCGGCTGATGCTGTCCACGAACATTGCCGCCGCTTATGCCGAACTGGCGCAATACCATGCCGAACGCGATGTCGCAGTCGAGGCGCTCCGCGTGCGTGGCGCGAGCGCCAAGCTGACCACGCAACGCGTCGATGTCGGCGTCGATGCGGTCGGCAGCCAGCGTCAGGCCGAATCCCGCGTGCCCGCCGCCCGCGCCGATATCGCCGCGCTGGACGAGGCGATCGTGCTGACCAGAAACCGCATCGCGGCGCTCGTCGGTGCCGGTCCGGATCGTGGCCTGAGCATCACCCGCCCGACGATTGCCGCCGCCGCGATCGGCGTGCCGGACCAAGCCGGGATCGACCTGATCGGCCGCCGCCCGGACGTCGTTGCTGCACGGCTGCGCGCGGAAGCGGCCGCCAAGCGGATCAAGGTCGCGCGCGCCGATTTCTATCCCAATATCAGCCTGTCGGCGATCGTCGGCCTGCAATCGCTCGGCCTCAGCCGGCTGTTCGAGGGGAATTCCAGCTATGGCAGCGCCGGCCCGGCGTTCAGCCTGCCGATCTTCGACGGTGGGCGCATCAAGGGCCGCTATGTCGAGGCCCGCGCGGACTATGACGGCGCGGTCGCCACATACGATCGTACGCTGATTGCCGCGCTGCACGAAGTCGCCGACGCGGTCGCCAGCCAGCGCGCGCTAGACCAGCGGCTGACCGAACAGCGCGCCTCGCTCACCGCCGCCGCCGATGCCAGCCGCATCGCCGCGCTGCGCTACACCGGCGGGCTCTCGACCCAACTGACCGTGCTGACCGCGGACGATTACCAACTCACCGCCCGGCGCGCCGTGGCCGATCTCGAAGCGCGCCGCATCGCGCTCGACGTCGCGCTGATCCGCGCGCTCGGTGGTGGCTATAGCTATACGGAGACGAAGTGATGGCCGAAGCAGACGCGCATGCGCAGCCCGAAGCGGATACCGCGCAGACCGACGATCATCCCACGCCGCCGACTGCCGGCAAGCGCCGGAAACTGCTGACGATCCTCGGCATCGTCGTGCTGGTCGCCGCCTGCCTGTGGGCGATCTGGTATTTCGTGTTCGATGTCGGCCGCGTGCATACCGACAACGCCTATGTCGGCGCAGATTCGGCGCAGATCACATCGTTAGTCTCCGGCCCGGTCACTGAAGTGCGAGTGGGTGGCACGCAGGCGGTGAAGAAGGGCGACGTGCTCGTCGTGATCGATTCCGCCGATGCGAAGATCGATCTCGCCACCGCCCAGGCCGCTCTGCTTCAGGCGCAGCAAAAATACGGCCAAACCGCCGCTCTGGCCGGGTCCGCCCGCTCCAAGGTGACGTCGCGCGGCGCGGACATCGCTCAGGCCCGCGCCAAGCTCGCCGACGCCAACGCGATGCTTGCCCGCACGAAGATCGATCTCGATCGCCGCCAGCAACTGGTCGGTAGCGGTGCCGCCTCGGGCGAGGAACTGACCACCGCGCGCGCCGCCTATCAAAGCGCGCTCGCCTCCCGCCAATTGGCGCAGGCCGGCGTCACCTCGGCGATCGCGACGCAGAATTCCGCCGGAGACGACGCGGCGGCGAGCGAGGCTCTGGTGCGCGGCACGACGATCGATACCTCGCCCGACGTGGCATCGGCGCGCGCGCGGCTCGATAAGGCGAAGCTCGATTTCGAGCGTACGGTGATCCGCGCTCCGGTCGATGGCATCGTCACCAATCGTCAGGTGCAGGTGGGGCAGCGGATCGCGGCCGGCGCGCCGATCATGACGATCGTGCCGATCGCCACCGCCTATGTCGACGCCAATTACAAGGAAAGCCAGTTGCGCGACGTGAAGATCGGCCAGCCGGCCGAGCTCACCTCGGATTATTATGGCGGCGATGTCGTGTTCCACGGCCATGTCACCGGTTTCTCCGGCGGCACCGGCGCGGCTTTCTCGCTGATCCCGGCGCAGAACGCGACCGGCAATTGGGTGAAGGTGGTGCAGCGCCTTCCGGTGCGCATCGCGATCGATCCGAAGGATCTGCAGGCGCATCCGTTGCGCGTCGGGCTGACGATGGACGCCGTCATCGATACGCGCGGCAAGTAAGATGGCCGACGCCGAAACCCAGCCGGCACCGCTGACCGGCGGCAAGCTGCTGCTCGGCGGCATCGCGCTGGCGCTGGCGAACTTCGTCGTCGTGCTCGATACGACGATCGCCAACGTCTCCGTGCCGCATATCGCCGGCGGTCTGGCGATCTCGCCGACGCAGGGGACGTGGGTGATCACGTCCTATTCGGTGGCCGACGCGATCAGCGTGCCGCTGACCGGGTGGCTGGCGTCGCGCTTTGGCACGGTGCGCTGGTTCATCATGTCGCTGATCGGGTTCGGCATCTTCTCGATGCTGTGCGGCCTGTCGAACAGCCTGCCGATGCTGGTCGTGTTCCGTATCTGCCAGGGCCTGTCGGGTGGGCCGTTGATGCCGCTCAGCCAGATGCTGCTGTTGCGCATCTTCCCCAAGGAGAAGGCTGGCGCCGCAATGGGGCTATGGGCGATGACGACGGTGTGCGCGCCGATCGCCGGGCCGATCCTGGGCGGGATGATCAGCGACAATTGGACCTGGCCGTGGATCTTCTTCATCAACATTCCGGTCGTCTGCTTCTGCATCTTCGCCGTCGGTCGCATCGTGGCGCCGTTCGAGACGAAGACCGCCAAGGTCGGTATCGACGTGGTCGGGCTGGTGCTGCTCATCGTGTGGGTCGGCGCGTTCCAGCTGATGCTGGATACCGGACGCGAGCATGACTGGTTCTCCTCGCCGTTCGTCGTCGCCATGGCGATCATCGCCGCGATCGGCCTGCCGGCATTCATCATCTGGGAATTGGGCGAGAAGAACCCGATCGTGGACATCAAGGTGTTCCGACATCGGGGCTTCACCGCTGGCACCATCGCCATCGCGCTCGGGTTCGGCGCGTTCTTCGCCTCGGTCGTGTTGACGCCGTTATGGCTGCAACAGGTGGTCGGCTACACCGCGACCGAGGCCGGGTTCACGACCGCGTTCGTCGGTGTGTTCGCGGTCGCGATGTCACCAGTCGCGGCGCGGCTCGTCGGCAAGGTCGATCTCCGCATCACGGTGTGTGGCGGGATCCTGTGGCTCGGCGTTATGTCGCTGTTGCGTGCGGACTGGAGCACGGATTCCGATTTCTGGCATCTGGCCATGCCGCAATTGTTACAGGGGTTCGGCATGCCGTTCTTCTTCATCGGCCTCACCGCGCTCGCATTGTCGTCGGTCAAGCCGAGCGAGACGACGTCGGCGGCCGGCATCATGAGCTTCGTGCGCACGCTGTGCGGCGCGATCGGCACCGCCACGGCAACCACCGCATGGGACAATGCCAGCCGCATCAGCCGATCCGATATGGTGCCGTCCATGAACGGCGTGGCGGCGACGATGGAACAGTTGCAGGCGAAGGGCCTCGGCGTCGAACAGGCGCGCGGGGCGATCGATCGGCTGGTCGAGGCGCAATCCTCGACCGTCGGGGCGACGCATGTCTTCACGCTGGCATTCGTCGTGTTCATCATCGCCGCGGCATTCGTGTGGCTCGCGCCGAAACCGCAGGGCAAGGTCGAAATGGGCGCGGCGCACTGACGCTTGCATGACGGCCACCTGCTGGCATAGGCGGACCCGGAACGAGGAGATGCGCCCATGAAGACCCGTGCTGCCGTTGCATTCGAAGCCAAGAAGCCGCTCGAGATCGTCGAACTCGACCTGGAAGGGCCAAAGGCGGGCGAAGTGCTGGTCGAGATCATGGCGACCGGCATCTGCCATACCGACGCCTACACCCTGGACGGGCTGGACAGCGAAGGCCTGTTCCCCAGCGTGTTGGGCCACGAAGGCGCGGGCATCGTGCGCGAGGTGGGGGCGGGCGTCACCAGCGTTGTGCCCGGCGATCACGTCATCCCGCTCTACACGCCGGAATGCCGCCAGTGTAAATCGTGCCTCAGCGGCAAGACCAACCTCTGCACCGCGATCCGTGCGACGCAGGGCAAGGGCCTGATGCCCGATGGCACGACGCGGTTCAGCCATAAGGGCCAGCCGATCTTCCATTACATGGGCTGCTCGACCTTCTCGAATTTCACCGTTCTGCCCGAGATCGCCGTCGCCAAGATCCGCGAGGACGCGCCGTTCAACAGCGCCTGCTATGTCGGTTGCGGCGTGACGACCGGCGTCGGCGCGGTGGTGAACACCGCCAAGGTGCAGGTCGGCGACAATGTCGTCGTGTTCGGGCTGGGCGGGATCGGCCTCAACGTGCTGCAGGGCGCGCGGATGGCCGGCGCGAACAAGATCATCGGCGTCGATCTGAACCCCGATCGCGAAGAATGGGGCCGCCGCTTCGGCATGACCGACTTCATCGACGCGCGCGGCAAATCGCGCGACGATACGATCGTGGCGATCCTGGCGCTCACCGATGGCGGCGCGGACTTCACCTTCGACTGCACCGGCAACACCGAAGTGATGCGCACCGCACTCGAAGCCTGCCATCGCGGCTGGGGCACTAGCATCATCATCGGCGTGGCCAAAGCGGGCAAGGAGATCGCCACGCGCCCGTTCCAGCTCGTCACCGGCCGCAACTGGCGCGGCACGGCGTTCGGCGGCGCAAAGGGGCGCACCGACGTGCCGAAGATCGTCGACTGGTACATGAACGGCAAGATCGAGATCGACCCTATGATCACCCACGTGCTGAGCCTTGAGGAGATCAACAAAGGCTTCGACCTGATGCATGCCGGTGAGAGCATTCGGTCGGTGGTCGTGTACTGAGGTTCATCCCCGAAAGTCGCAAACCCCTCAACCGTCATCCCGGCGAAGGCCGGGATCCAACGTGCCGCATTGGTTGTCCTTGGTTTGCACGCGCTCGCTTGCCGCCCATTGGATCTTGGCCTCCGCCGGCATGATGTTTTGGAACGGGCACAAACCAACGCACACACTGGCGCTCGCAACCGCCGAGCGATAGCGTAACCGCGATGCCCGCATCTGCCGCCGCCCTGTTCCAGCGCTTGTCGCCCGGGATGGCGTTGCTCGTCCTGTACCCGATGGTGCGCCCGCCGCTTGGTCTCTGACGGGGCGCGCGCAAGCGGCGTTCAGGCGGTCACTAGCCCCCGCTCCACGACAATCACCCGGTCGCACAAAGCCATGCTCTCTGCGCGGTGCGAGATCATCAGGATCGTTGGGCGGGGATCGAGTGAAGCCAGGCGGGCGAGCAATGCCGCTTCGCCTTCGGCGTCGATCGCGTTAGCAGCCTCGTCGAGGATCAGCAGGCGCGGCTGGCGGATCAACGCGCGAGTCAGTGCGAGGCGCTGGCGCTCGCCGCCGGACAGCATCGCGCCGCGTTCGCCGATCACCGTTTCCAGCCCCTCGGGCAGCCCGGCGATCAGCGCCTCGGCCCCCGCCAGGCGGATCGCCGCATCGATCCGCGCCTGATCGATCCCGTCGTCGTGCCAGGTCAGGTTGCGGCGCACGGTGTCGTGGAACAGGAAGCCGTCCTGCGGGACATAGGCGATCCCCTCACGCAATCCCGCGAGCAGGGCGTCATCGGCCGGCAGCCCACCGATCCGCATCTCGCCCGCCTGAGGCACGAGCAGACCGATCAGCAGATCGACCAAAGTCGTCTTTCCCGCGCCCGAAGGTCCGGTAATGCCGACGAACTCGCCCGGATCGATCGTCAGGCTGGCCTGTCGCACCCCGCCGCCGCCGGGATGAAGATAGCGCACGTCCCGAAGCTCGATCGGCCCGGGCGGCGGGATGACCGGGGGAGGCCGCGCGTCGTCGTCGCGCATCAGATCGATATCGAGCTGCCGCATGCCCTCGAAGCTCGGCAAGCTGAAGACAAAGTTCTGCGTGGCGGACTGGATCTGCTGCGCCGGCCCGGCCATCCGCGCGAAGATCAGGATCAGCGCGATCAGCACCGGCGGCGATACGCCCGATACGACTCCGCCGAACACCACTGCCGCGCCCGCCAGCGCGGATCCCAGCGCAAAAACCATGCGCGACCGCGACATGCGCCGGGCATAGGCGATCTGGCGGTCCTTCAACATCGTCTGGATCGCGGCGAATTCCGCCACGAACTCGCCTTGCCCGTTCTGTGCTGCCGCCGCCTTCAGGCCGCCGAGAAAGGTCGCGGCGCTGCCCATCATTGCCTGGCTCCTGCGCACCACGTCCCCGCCCAGATCGCGTGTGCGGCCGTACGTCCCGAGCAAGGCGGCCGCGCCGATCGTCAACACCACGATCGCCACCGCGGCGAATTTTGGCGCGAGGCTGAAGGCGAGTGCCGCCTGCACGATCAGCAGCACCAGCGCCACGCTGCCCTGCATCATGAATTGCGCGCTCGCCCCCACGCGCTGCATTTCCGTGCCGATCAAATTGGTGATGCGCGCGTGGCGGAGGGAGACGATGCGGCTCCACGGTGCGGCGGCCAGTGTTCGCAGCATCCGGTTGCGCAGATCCTCGACGAATCTGCCCTGCAATTTCGCCAGCGCCATATCGCGCGCCAGGAGTATGCCGCTCCGCAGCAGCACGACCAGCAGGAAGGCGGCCAGCAATATGCCGAGTTGCGCGGTTGCTGTCGTCGCGCCGAACCCGTTCAAAATGGTGTTCAGCCAGACCCGCCAGCCGGATGGCGCACCACCCGGCACGACGACGCCGAGGATCGGGATCAGCAGAACGACGCTGACGCCTTCGAGTATCGCGCCGGCCCCGACCAAGGCAGCCGCAGCAACGCCGCGCCATCCCGCATGATCGGCAAAGGCCTTCAGGAAATCGCCCGCCGACCGCAAAGCAGCCATGCCGCCGTTCGGCGCGCGTCCGTCGTCACCTGTGTCGCCCCGTGCCATACCGGATCGTATAGGGGACGCGGAGGCGTTGGGCAAAACGCATCCTGTTGCGGCGCAGCAAAAACTTGTCTTACGAATTAGTAACTTATCAGAAACCTGTGTTAAGCCCTACTTGTAAAACCTTGGCGTCGCCCGCACGTTGCGAAACGAAACTAACCTACCGGGTAACGATCCGGATGGCAGTGGGGAGGGTGAAGTGAACACCCGTAATCAAGCCGTTGGGGAATTTTATGCGCTGTAGCCAGAGCTGGCTGAGCAAGACCGGTGCCGGTACGGCCCTGCTGCTGCTCGCCGCATGTGGTGGCGCCAAGCCGCCCGCCGCGCCGCCACCGGCGCATGTCACCGTCGCCGTGCCGCTGCAACGCGACGTGACCGACTGGGACGAATATGTCGGCCGGTTCGAGGCGATCCAGGATGCCGAAATCCGCCCGCGCGTGTCGGGCACGATCGATCGGGTGCTGTTCACCGACGGTCAATATGTCCGCGCCGGGCAGGGCCTGTTCACGATCGATCCGCGCCCCTACCGCGCCACCCTGATGCAGGCGCGCGCGACGCAGGCGAAGGCGCAGGCGACATTGGTCAACGCTCGCAGCGAACTGGCGCGCGCCGCCAAGCTGCTGGAAGCGCAGGCGATCTCCAAGGAGGAGTTCGAGCAGAAGCAGGCCGCCGTCGGCACCGCCGCCGCGGATGTCGAGGCCGGCCGCGCGTCCGTCGCCACCGCGCAGCTCAATCTCAGCTTTACCACCGTGCGCGCGCCGGTGTCCGGCCGCGTCTCGGATCGTCGCGTCAGCAAGGGCAATTTCGCCACCGAGGGCACGACGGTGCTGACCCGCGTCGTCTCGACCGATCCGATCTGGTTCTCGTTCGAGGGCGCGGAAAGCTTCTACCTCAAATATCTCCGTCAGGCGCAGGCCGGCGTGCGCGGATCCTCGCGCACCACGCCCAACCCGGTCGATATCAAGCTGGCCGACGAGCCGACCTATCGCTGGCGCGGTCGCATGGACTTCCTCGATAACGCGGTCGACCAGAATTCGGGCACGATCCGCGCGCACGCTCTGGTCGCCAACCCGCAGGGCTTCCTCACCCCCGGCATGTTCGGACGCGCGCGTCTGCTCGGGTCCGGCAGCTACAAGGCGATGCTGATCCCGGACGAGGCGATCACCACCGATCAGACGCGCAAGCTGGTCTACGTCGTCGGCAAGGACAACAAGGCCGTGCCGCATCCGATCGAGACCGGTCCGCTGGTCGAGGGCCTGCGCGTCGTGAAAACGGGGCTGGGGCCGAACGATCATGTCGTCGTCGATGGGTTCACATCGCTGCAACCCGGCGCGGCGGTGACGCCGAAGCTGATCCGCATGCAGCCGCGCAGCAAGGATACCGGGCCGAACGCGCAGATCGACACCGCGCCGCCGCCATCCGAAGCCACGGCGCGCTGATCCCGTGAAATTCCCGCATTTCTTCATCGAACGGCCGATCTTCGCGGCCGTCCTGTCGATCCTGATCGTCGTGTTCGGGCTTGTCGCCTATCCCGGCCTGCCGGTCGCGCAATATCCCGAGATCGCGCCGCCGACCGTCGTGGTCAGCGCGACCTATCCCGGCGCCACGGCCGAAACCTTGGCCGAAACCGTCGCCGCGCCGCTCGAGGAATCGATCAACGGCGTGGAGGACATGATCTACATGTCCTCGTCCAACACCGGCGACGGCGTGATCGCGATCACCGTGACGTTCAAGCAGGGCGTCAATGTCGATCAGGCGCAGGTGCTGGTGCAGAACCGCGTCGCCACCGCCGAGCCGCGCCTGCCCGATCAGGTGCGCCAGATCGGCGTCACGGTGCGCAAGAACTCGCCCGACATCCTGATGGTCATCGCCTTGACCTCGCCCAATGGGTCGCTGTCGGAGCAGTACGTTTCGAACTATGCGACGACGCAGATCATCGATCGCATCTCGCGCATTCCCGGCGTGGGCGGCGTGCGCTCGTTCGGCGGGCGCGATTATAACATGCGCGTGTGGATCGATCCCGATCGCGCCTCCTCGCGCAACCTCACCGTGGACGAGATCGTCACGCAGATCCGCGCGCAGAACGCTCAGGTCGCGGTCGGCTCGGTCGGTGCGCCGCCGTTCAACCAGGGCACCACTGCGTTTCAGTTGGGCGTGCAGACCGAAGGCCGCCTGACCAATCCTGATCAGTTCGGCGAGATCATCATCAAGCGCGACGATCAGGGGCGGCTCACGCGTCTGCGCGACGTGGCGCGGATCGAACTCGGTGCGCAGGATTACACGATCAACGCGCGCTTGGGCGGCAAGCCGATGACGGCGCTCGGCATCACGCAGCTGCCGGGGTCGAACGCACTGACCACGGCGGACGCGGTGCGCAAGGAAATCGCCGAAGCGTCCAAGAGCTTCCCGGCGGGCATGGCTTATTCGATTCCATACAACCCGACCGAATACATCTCGGAATCGATCAACGCGGTGTATCACACGCTGGGCGAGGCGATCGTGCTCGTTGCCCTGGTCGTCCTGCTGTTCCTGCAAACGTGGCGCGCGACGATCATCCCGCTGGTCGCGGTGCCGGTGTCGCTGATCGGCAGCCTGATGGCGATGGCGCTGTTCGGCTTCTCGATCAACAATTTGTCGCTGTTCGGCATGATCCTGGCGGTCGGCATCGTCGTCGACGACGCGATCGTGGTGGTCGAGAATATCGAGCGCCTGATGGAGGAAAAGGGCCTGTCTCCGCGCGAAGCCGCGCATGAGACGATGGACGAAGTGTCCGGCGCGCTGATCGCGATTTCGCTCGTGCTGTGCGGCGTGTTCATCCCGACCAGTTTCATTCCGGGCATTTCCGGTCAGTTCTACAAGCAGTTCGCGCTGACGATCGTCTCGGCGGCGGTGATCTCCGCGTTCGTGTCGCTCACGCTGTCGCCGGCGCTCGCCGCGTTGATCCTGAAGCCGAAGCACGATCATGAGCCGGCCCCCGGCTGGCGCGGCGCGCCGACGCGCTTCGCCAACGGTTTCAATCGCGGGTTCCAGAAGGTCGCCAACCGCTTTGGCCGCTTCACCGCGCGTGCGGTGCGGTCGCTGGCATTGGTCGGCATCGTCTATGTCGCGCTCATCGCACTGGCCGGCTGGCGCTTCGGCGAGACGCCGTCCGGGTTCATTCCGGCGCAGGATCAGGGCTATCTGATCGCGGTCATCCAGTTGCCGCCGGGCAGTTCGCTGCAACGGACCAATGCGGTGATGGATCAGGCGGCGAAGATCGCGCTCGCCAATGGCGCGACCAATACGACGGTCGCCTTCTCGGGGCTGGACGGCGCGACCTTCTCGACCGCCTCCAATGCCGGCGCGATGTTCATTCCCCTGAAGGCGTTCGGCGACCGCAAGAGCGCAGACGAAGTGGCGAACGAAATGCGCAAGGCGTTCGGCGCGATCTCCGGCGGCAACGTGCTGGTCATCCCGCCACCACCCGTACGCGGCATCGGCACCGGCGGCGGCTTCAAGATGATCATCGAGGATCGCACCAACCTCGGCTATCAGGCGCTCGAAAAGGCCGCCTTCGGCATGATGATGAAGGCCAATACGACCGAGGGCCTGACCAGCGTCTTCACGACGTTCAACACCAAGACGCCGCGCGTGTTCGCCGATATCGACCGCGAGCGCGCCGAGCAATTGGGCGTCCCGGTGGCCAACGTCTTCTCGACGCTCGGCACCTATCTCGGCTCGACCTATATCAACGACTTCAACTTCCTTGGCCGCACGTTCCGTGTGACCGCGCAGGCCGATGCGCCGTATCGCGACCAGATATCGGACATCGGCCGGTTGAAGACGCGATCGGCCTCGGGCGGGATGGTGCCGCTGGATTCGGTGATGACGCTGAAGAACGACAGCGGGCCGTACCGCGTGGTGCGCTACAACCTCTATCCCAGCGTCGAATTGCAGGGCGATACGGTGCGCGGCTTCTCCTCCGGGCAATCGCTGACGACGATGGCGGGCCTTGCGGGTCAGATTCTGCCAAAGGGTATGACCTATGAGTGGACCGAGCTAGCGTTCCAGCAACAGCAGGCGGGCAATACCGCGGCGATCGCGTTCGCGCTGGCCGTGCTGTTCGTGTTCCTGTTGCTCGCGGCGAATTACGAAAGCGTCGTGCTGCCTCTGGCGGTGATCCTGATCGTGCCGATGTGCCTGTTGGCCGCGATCCTGGGCGTCAACGTGATGGGGCTGGATAACAATATCCTGACGCAGATCGGCCTGATCGTGCTGATCGGCCTGGCGGCGAAGAACGCGATCCTGATCGTAGAATTCGCGCGCCAGAACGAGTTGAACGGCATGGATATGTATGCCGCTGCCGAACATGCCGCCGAACAGCGCCTGCGACCGATCGTGATGACCTCGATCGCCTTCATCCTCGGCGTGTTGCCGCTGGTGATCGGCTCCGGCCCGGGCGCGGAGATGCGTCAGGCGCTGGGCGTGGCGGTGTTCTTCGGGATGATCGGCGTGACGACTTTCGGCCTGCTTTTCACCCCGGCCTTCTACATCATCTGCCGCAAGCTCGGCGATTGGGTGACCGGCCTGTGGCGCGGCAAGAAATCGGACCAGCATCCCGATAATCCCCCCAACGATACGGGGTCGCCACCGCCGATCGCACCGGATCATCAGGTGGTGCCGGTATGAGGACGCGCATCGCTTCGATCCCAGCGCTTACATCGGCGCTGGCACTGTCCGCCTGCGTGGTCGGCCCGAACTATGTAAAGCCGACGACGCCCGCCGCAACGGCGGACACGGCTGCCTTTGCCGAGGCGGCGCGGACCCAGGCGGTCAGCGCCAGCCAGTTGCCGCCCAATTGGTGGCGGCTGTACGACGATGCGGTGCTCGATCGGCTGGTAACCGAAGCGCTGGCGCACAATACCGACATCCGCGTCGCCGCCGCCAATCTGGCGCGCGCGCGGGCAATATTGTCGGAACAGAAGGGCGCGCGGTTGCCCAGCACCGATCTGTCGGCGTCCGCCACCTATAACCGGATCAATCTCGCGGCGAGTGGGATGGGAGCAGATGGCGGCGGAGCGATCGACACCGATCTCTATTCCGTCGGCTTCGATGCGGCGTACGAGGTCGATCTGTTCGGCGGTGTGACGCGCGCGATTCAGGCGGCACGCGGCGATGTCGCGGCGGCGGCGGCACAGCTGGACGCATCGCGCGTCGCGGTCGCGGCGGAAACGGCGCGGGCCTATTCCACCGCCTGCGGCAATGCCGCGCAGCGTGCGGTGGCGCTGGAAACCGTGGCGTTGCAGCAGAAGACGCTCGGTTTGACCAAGACCCTGTTCGACGCCGGGCGCGGCACGCGCCGCGATGTCGAGCGTGCCGACGTGCTGCTGGCGCAGACGCAGGCGACGATCCCCAGCTTCGAGGCCGAACGCCGCGCCTCGCTCTATGCGCTCGCCACGATGACCGGGCGTGCGCCCGAACAGATCGATGCCCAGGCGGACCTGTGCAAGACGCCGCCGCGCGTGAAGACGGTGATCCCCACCGGCGACGGCGCGGCCCTGCTCGCGCGCCGCCCGGACGTGCGTGCGGCCGAACGCACGCTGGCAGCGGATACCGCGCGTGTCGGCGTAGCGACGGCGGCTTTGTATCCCTCGATCCGCCTGCTGGGCAGTATCGGGCTGGGCGGTACATCGCCATCGACCACGTTCAGTTCCGCGGGCCTGTCCTTCTCGCTCGGGCCGATGATCTCCTGGTCCTTCCCCAACCAGACGATCGCGCGTGCGCGCATCCGTCAGGCGCGGGCCGGTGCGGACGCCAGCCTCGCGACGTTCGACGGCACGGTGCTGACCGCGCTGAAGGAAGTGGAACAGGCGCTGGCGCGCTACGCCGGGGCGCTCGATCGCAATGCGGCGCTGGTGCGCGCGGAGAAATCGAGCAACGAGGCGGCGCGCCTGTCACGGCTACGCTTCGATTACGGCGCGGACAGTTTCCTGCTGCTGATCGACGCCGAACGCGACCGCGCGAGCGCCCGCGCTACCCTGGCATCGTCGGATGCGGCGGTGGCGGATGCGCAGATCAGCCTGTTCAAGGCGCTCGGCGGCGGCTGGGAGAATGCGGCGGTTCCGACGCGGCGCGATCCGGCCGGGGCGACGGAGACGCCGTAGTTGTTGCGTCACCCCGGATACTTCGACTTCGCTCAGCAGAGCCTTGTTCCGGGGTCCACCGTGCGGCAATGGCAAGAGGAGAGGCTCAAATCCCGAGCATGACGCTTGGTGGACCCCGGAACAAGTCCGGGGTGACGGGTGTGGGTCTCGCAGGAGCAAGCATGACCACCCGTTCCCGCCGCAGCGCCCTGTTCATGCCCGCCTCCAACGCCCGCGCGATCGAAAAGGCGAGGGGCCTCGACTGCGACGTGGTCATCCTCGATCTCGAAGACGCCGTCGCGCCTGATCTCAAGGCCAGCGCGCGCGCCGCCGCCATCGCCGCCGTGGAGCAGGGCGGCTTCGGCGCGCGCGAACTGATCGTGCGCGTCAACGGCCTCGACACCGAATGGGGCGCGGACGATTGCGCCGCGCTCGGCCGCGCCGCACCGGATGCGATCCTGCTGCCCAAGGTCTCCACGCCCGCCGATCTCGCCATCGCCCGCGCCGAAACGGGCAGCAACGTGCCGCTCTGGGCGATGATCGAGACGTGCGCGGCGGTGACGGGGATCGGGGCGCTCACCGCATCTGCGGCACAGCACGGCCTCACCGGCCTGATCGCCGGTACGAACGATCTCGCCAAGGAAATGCGCTGCCGCCCCGATGCCGCACGCACGCCGCTGCTGCCGGCGTTGGCGGCGCTCGTCATGGCGGCGCGGGCGACCGGCCTGATCGTGCTCGACGGGGTGTGCAACGTGCTGGAGGACGGGCCGTTGCTGGCCGCCGAATGCGAACAGGGCGCGATGTTCGGCTTCGACGGAAAATCGCTGATCCACCCCGCCCAGATCGCCGCCGCCAACCGCGCCTTCGGGGCAAGCGAGGCGCAAATGGCGTGGGCGCAAGCGGTGATCGCGGCGTTCGCGCGCCCCGAAAATGCCGACAAGGGCGCGATCCGGGTGAATGGCGAAATGGTCGAACGCCTGCATCTGGAACAGGCGGAACGGATCATCGGTTAGCCGAAGAAGAATCCCACCAGCAGCTTCACGTTCAGCACGATCACCACCGCCGCTATCCCCCAGGCCGCGATCTTCAGCCACCACGGATTGGCGAACGCCCCCATCTGCGCCTTGTCCCCGGTAAAGCGCACCAAAGGCACGATCGCAAAGGGCAGCTGCAAGCTCAGTACCACCTGGCTCAACACCAGCAACTGCGTCGCCCCCTCCGCACCCTTCATGCCGACCACGATCACTGCCGGCACGATCGCCAGCAACCGCGTCACCATCCGCCGCAGCCACAGCGACATGCGCAGGTTCAGGAACCCCTCCATCACGATCTGCCCGGCCAGCGTGCCGGTAACGGTGGAATTCTGCCCCGAGGCAAGCAACGCGACCGCGAACACCACGCTCGCCATGCCCGCGCCCAGGGTGGGGGAGAGTAGTTTGTACGCCTGGTCGATCTCCGCCACGTCGGTCCGACCGTTCACGTGGAAAGCCGCCGCCGCCAAGATCAGGATCGATGCGTTGATGAACAGGGCGAGGAACAGCGCCACGGTACTGTCGATCGTCGCATGGCGCACCGCGTCGCGCTTGCCCGCCTCGTCCTGATCGTATGCGCGCGTCTGCACGATCGAGGAGTGGAGGTAGAGGTTGTGCGGCATCACCGTCGCGCCGAGGATGCCGATCGCGATGTACAGCATCGCCGGGTTGGTGATCACCTGCGCCTGCGGGATCAGTCCGGCGGCGATGCCCGACAGGCTCGGCTGCGCGATCGCCAGTTCGAACGCGAAGCAGCCCGCGATCACGATCAGCAACGCGACGATGAACGCTTCCAGCTTGCGGAACCCGAAGCGTTGCAACGCCAGGATCAGCATCACGTCGAACGCGGTGAGGCACACGCCCGCCACCAGCGGCAATCCGAACAGCAATTGCAGCGCGATGGCGGTGCCCAGCACCTCGGCCAGATCGCAGGCAATGATCGCCAGTTCGCACAGCAGCCACAGCGAGAAATTGACCACCGGGCCGTATCGCGCGCGGCATGCCTGCGCCAGATCGTGCCCCGTGACGATACCGAGCTTCGCCGACAGCGATTGCAGCACCATCGCCATGATGTTCGAAATCAAGATGACGGACAGCAGGGTATAGCCGAACGCCGATCCGCCCGCGAGGTCGGTCGCCCAATTGCCCGGGTCCATGTATCCGACCGCGACCATGTAACCCGGCCCGGCAAACGCGCCGATCTTGCCCCAGAAGCGACCCTTTCCGGTCGGCACGCGCACCGTGCGATAGCTTTCGGCCAGCGACGGGCGGCGCTCCTGGCCGGAATCGGCGAAGGTGGAGAAAGGCGGCGACATGCTCCATCCCCTCTCGCAAGCGCGCCGCGCCGTCAATCGACATGGGTTAGGAAGAGCGTGGCCGTGAGTACAAGCGTCGTTTTTTGGCCATCATGCGCTGCCAGGGAGGCGCTCCTTCGCCACGGTTACGGCGGATCGAGAGGTTTCTCATGCGATTGACGACTTGGGCGATAGCGTTGTCGCTGGTTTCCGCGACGGCGGCGCAAGCGGCGGAGCCGGTTGCCGGCCGCTGGATGACGCAGAACAAGAAAGCGGTGGTGCAGATCGAACCGTGTGGACGGGCGATGATGTGCGGCCGCATCGTCAAGCTGCTGCCCGCCGCCGATTACGGCAAGACGGTGGACGAGCGCAACAACGACCCGAAACAGCGCGGTCGCCCGCTGGTCGGCCTGCCGCTGCTGCTCGATTTCGCCGATGGCGGGGACCGCTGGCACGGCAATCTCTACGATCCGCAATCGGGCGACACCTATACCGCGACGCTGGATCGGTATCCGGACGGGTCGCTGAAGGTGCGCGGCTGTTTCTTCATCATCTGTAAGACGCAGCGCTGGCCGAAGGCGGAGTAACCGCCCTTCAAATCACTTTCATGTCGCTGCCATAATGGTGCCACGTGAAGATCGCCGCCGCGCCGCGATGCGGGCGCCACGCCTCCGCCAGTTCGCGGGTGAGCTTTTCCGAAGGCCGCGTCTCGTGGCCGAGGATGCGACCGATCTCGATCTGCACCGCCAGGTCGCCCGCCGGCCAGATGTCCGCGCGCCCTTCCGCGAACAGCAGATACACCTCCGCCGACCAGCGCCCGATGCCCTTCACCGCGACCAGCGCCCTTATCGCTTCCTCATCGTCTTCGGGAAGATCGGCGAGATCGAGTCGCCCGCTCGTCACCTCGTCGGACAGGCTGCGCGCATAGCCGGCCTTCTGGCGCGACAGGCCCGCCGCGCGCAGCTGTTCGTCGCTCGCGCGGGCGATGTTGCCGGGGTCGGTCAGGTCGCCGACGATCCCCTCCAGCTTGGTCCACACCGATTGCGCGGAGGCGACGCTCACCTGCTGGCCGATGATCGTGCGCAGCAACGTGGCATAGCCGCGCGGGTTGATCCGCGGCTGCGGATACCCGGCCCGCGCCACGGCGTCCGCGAAGGCCGGTTCGCGCTCGCACAAAGCATCGATCGCGGTGCGGAGCTGGTCGGCGCTCAGGCCCATGCGGGATATCCTTGATCGGGGCGGCATCGCACGGCATGGCGGGAAGACATATTTGCCGGGAGACCCAAGATGCCGAAGCTTATCGTCGTGACACGCGAAGGGGAAGAACGCGAGATCGATGGCGAGGCTGGGCTGTCGGTGATGGAAGTGATCCGGGATGCCGGGATCGACGAGATCCTGGCGCTGTGTGGTGGTTGCTGTTCGTGCGCGACGTGCCACGTGCATGTCGACCCGGAATTTGCGGCCAAACTGCCCAAGATGAGCGAAGACGAGAACGACCTGCTCGATTCGTCGAGCGAGCGCGACGAGTTTTCGCGCCTGTCTTGCCAGGTGGATTTGACGGATGCGTTGGACGGGTTGAAGGTCAGGATCGCTGCAGAAGATTGATCGGCCAAGGTCGCGGCTTTCACTCACTCTAAACCCCGTTCGCCCTGAGCCTGTCGAAGGGCATGTTTAGGGCATGTGCTTCGACAAGCTCAGCACGAACGGGGTTGGCATTACAGCGTCATCAACCTCGAGTCTGATGACGTGAGGTTAAACCACATCTTCCGTCATTCCCGCGAAGGCGGGAATCCATACTGGCTGAACTGAGTGGGTCTCATGACGCGCAGTGATTATGGATTCCCGCCTTCGCGGGAATGACGATGTAGGAAAACCGCGATTCAAACCAAAGTCATCAAACTTTAGACCCGCGTCGTCACCGCATATAGCGCGATCGCCGCCGCATTCGACACGTTCAGACTCTCCACCTTGTGCGAGATCGGCAGCTTGGCGAGTTCGTCGCAATGTTGGGCGGTGTTGTGGCGCATGCCTTCGCCCTCGGCCCCCAGCACCAAGGCGACGCGCGCCTGCTGGCCGATCGCCTTGTCCAAGGTCTGGGTCGCCTCGCCGGCCAGCCCGACACGCCAATATCCCGCCTCGCCGATCTCATCCAACGCCCGCGCGAGATTGACCACGCGAACCCACGGCACTACCTCCAGCGCGCCCGAGGCCGAGCGCGCGATCGTGCCCGATTCGGGCGGGGCGTGGCGATCCGGCGTGATGATGCCCAGCGCATCGAACGCCGCCGCCGAGCGCAGGATCGCGCCGACATTGTGCGGGTCGGTCACCTGATCCAGCACCAGCAACGGGCGATTGTCATCCGCGCCCTGCTGCAACAGATCGCCGAGCCAGATATCCTCCAGCGGATCGACCTCCGCCACCAGCCCCTGATGCGGCGCGTCGCCCGGCACCATTCGGCCGAGATCGGCGACGTCGGCGAACACGATCGGCACGACCGGCGGGATATCGAGCGCCGCCATCGCCTCGCGCGTCGCCCAGATCTTGCGCACCACGCGTTCGGGATTGGCCAAAGCGGCGATCACCGCGTGACGGCCCCAGAAGCGCGGGCGGCCCCCGGCGGCCTGGGATGGGCGATGTCCTTTGCGGGCCATTTATGCGCGCCTTATTTTGTCACCCCAGCGAAGGCTGGGGTCTTGATGGGGATGGGGCGACACGCGCCCCGTTGAGATGCCAGCCTGCGCTGGCATGACGATCGAAGGAAAGTCACGCTCAATCCTCGTCGTCACTATACGCGAACGGATCGGTCACCGCCGGCTTGGTCGGCAATGGCGGACGCGGCAGCGCCTTGTCCGCATTGGCGGCATTGGCGAGGAACGATGCCAGCACGATCGATCCCTGGCGCAGATCGTCGCCCTTCAAATGATCGAACGTGTCGATGCTCGAATGGTGCACGCGGGTGTCGTAATCCAGCGGATCCTGGATGAACTGGAAGCCGGACAGGCCAATCGCCTGCATATAGACGTGATCGGTGCCGCCGGTCTTCTGGATCACCACGTCCTTCGCGCCCATCGGGCCGAAGGGGGCGAGCCAGTCGCGGAAGATCGGCACCACGGCGGGATTGTTCTCGACATAGATGCCGCGCACCTTGCCGGAGCCATTGTCGAGGTTGAAATACGCTGCGAGGTCGCCGTAACCCGGCTTGGGGTTCACCGGCCAGCGGTTCGCCCAGTTGGAATACCATTTGCCACCCGGCTGCGGTGGATCGTTCGGTAGACCGCGCGTCGCCAGATGCGCATTGATATACGCGAGGCTGCCGAGCAGCCCCTGTTCCTCGCCGACCCACAAGGCGAAGCGGATCGTGCGCTTCGGGCGGATTCCGGTGGCGGACAGGATGCGCGCCGCCTCCATGATCATCGCCGTGCCCGCGCCGTTATCCGCCGCGCCGTCGCCCGCGACCCACGAATCGAGATGCGCGCCGGCCATCACATATCCCGCCTTGGGATCGGTGCCGGGGATTTCGGCGATGATGTTGTACGCCTTGCTGTCGCTATCGTCGAAGCGCACGTCGCTGTTGATCTCGACCACCGGGGCCGGGCCGACCTTGGCGAGGCGCGCGAGCCGGCGGTAATCCTCTGCCGCGATCTGCACGCCCGGCACCGTGGCCGTGTCGCCGACGCCGAACAGCGAACCCTCGCCGCTCACCAGCTTGCCGTCGCGATACGCCATCGTCGCATAAGCGACCGCGCCTTCGCTCTTCAGGAACGCGTCGAGCTTCTTGGCGTAATCGACGCGCTTCAGCCGGCGGTCGATCGCGGCGGGGTCGTAGGTCGGCTGGCGATATTGATCGAGCTTCGAGATATCCTCGGAGGTCAGGCGCTGGAACGGTGCCTCCTTCGGTTCGCTGCCGGTGTTGGGCAGAGTGATCATCACGATCCTGCCCTTCAATTGCCCGCGATATTTGTCGAAATCGCGCTCGCGGCGGATCGGCGCGACGATCACCGGCGCGCTGATCGTGCCGTTGGTCGAAGGCGACCAGGCGATCGGGATCGCGACGAGCTGGATCGGGCGCGGTGAGACCATCTTCACGCTGCTGGAAACGATCGACCAGCCCCGGCCGAATTCGAACCCTTCCTTATGGACGTTCTTCAGCCCCCATTTCGCGAACTGCTCCTGCGTCCACCCTTCCGCGACGCGCATCGACGGCGAATTGGTCAGCCGCGGGCCGATCACGTCGGCCAGATGCTGCGCCGTCACCATCACCTCGCTGTGCGACGTTCCTTCGTCGATGATGCGCGTCGCCTGGCTGCGGTCCACGCTCTGCGCGAACGCCGGCGACACGATGGCGATGGCCGCGACGGCGGCGAGGAGATTCGAGCGCATGGAAACACCTGTCCGAACGGAAGCAACAATGTTGCGCACGCTATTCGCGGGGGCCGCGCGGTGCAAGCTTTCACCGCCGCGTACGAACGGGCGTTGACAGGGGCCTCCCGGCTTGGCAGGGGACCGCCTCGCTTTTCGGGCGACACCTGGACAGGTGGCCGAGTGGTTAAAGGCAGCAGACTGTAAATCTGCCGGAGTTTCTCCTACGTAGGTTCGAACCCTACCCTGTCCACCATACCCCGCCGGAGGTTCCGGCGCGTATCCGGGCCGGTATCGTCCAAGCGAAATGTTGACCGCGATGCCGCGTTCGTGGCACTCGGTCCGATAGCGCGGGTATAGCACAATGGTAGTGCAGCAGCCTTCCAAGCTGAATACACGGGTTCGATTCCCGTTACCCGCTCCATCCCCATAAAGAATGCTCCGAAGCAGCGCACATAGTGCTGACCTGTCGGTATCGGCGCCAACCCAACCCCGTTCGCCCTGAGCCTGTCGAAGGGCTGCTTTTCTGCGCCGCGCAATGCATTGCCGAAGGATCAGGAGGGCCGGGCTTCGACAAGCTCGGCACGAACGATTTTATGGAATATCGAATAGCGACGAACGTGGGGGAGAGCGCTCATGGCAAGCTCGATCCCCCACACTGCAATCGCGCCGGTGCCGGTCTGACCCGGCTGGCTCCACTCCACGAACATTGTTTTTATTGTTCGGCGTGACGACAGCGTGGCGAGGCCTATCCGAAATCACGCGCAAAAAAAAGGGGCCAGCCCTATAAAAGGCCGGCCCATGAAAGTTTTAGGAGAGGATGCCTGAAAGGCACCCCCTTTGTGCAGCGCAGCATGATTTGGTGCAAGTGCGAAACGATGCAGTGCGATTGCGTTTTTTGCACTCGTGAGCGAGCCGGCGTCCGGTCGTCGCGAACATCCTTCACGGCTTGCTTACCATTGTCGCGCTAGAGCGGCGGCCATGTTTCACGATCCCGCTTTGGCGCGCGCGGTCCGCACCGCCGATCCGCGCCCCGTCTCCGCCGTCAGCACCGGGTGTGGGCTGGCCGGTCTGGCCGGGCTGCTGGCCTGGGTCGGGGTCGCGCGGTATTTCCAGATGGATGGCCCGTATGCCGCGTTGCTGAACGTCGCGGCGTGCGGCGTGCCGATGATGCTGTGGGCGGTGCTGGTCGACAAGGTCCACCGCAATCCCTCCACCGGCTTCGACTGGGATCATGCCCGGCCGTGGCGCGAGACGATCGACATCAGCCTGACCAAGCTGGCCGGCCTGTGGGCGACCTGGGCGGCGATCGGCCTGATCTATGCCACGGGCCGCTTCTATTGGGAGGGTAACTTCCAATTCTCGATGTGGTGCTTCACGCGCGCCGCGCCGGTGCTGTTCGCGGTGTCCATCCCCTACATCCTCTGGCTGGACCGCCGTGCGATCGA
The DNA here is from genome assembly GCF_036663755.1 of Parasphingomonas caseinilytica. Classification (NCBI taxonomy): domain Bacteria; kingdom Pseudomonadati; phylum Pseudomonadota; class Alphaproteobacteria; order Sphingomonadales; family Sphingomonadaceae; genus Parasphingomonas; species Parasphingomonas caseinilytica. The sequence continues at coordinate 213,463 of NZ_JAXOJL010000002.1, read as the reverse complement.
TCCGAAGGACGGATGCTGGGCGTTCGGCGCGTGGCTGATGGGCCTGAACGAACCGACCGACACCGCCGCGATCCACAATCACCTGCGCAGCTGGGGCGTGAAGGCGTTCTTCACCGCCTTCATGCTGGCGATCGTCCCGCCCGGCTTCGGCGAGTTCATCCGCGGCGATACCAGCCGGGTGCTCAGCGATCCCGTCGCGCTGTCCAACTGGCTCATCACCTTCATGTTCATGATCGACGTCGCCTTCGCGACGGCGGGGTACATCCTCGCGCTCAAGCCGCTCGACTCGCACATCCGCACCGCCACGCCTTATGCGGCGGGCTGGATGGCGGCGCTCATCTGCTACCCGCCGTTCATCCTGATGGGGCCGGGCGGGCCGTTCGATTATCATCCCGGCACGTCGGAATGGTCGTACTGGTTCGCCGGGCATCCGGTGATCCTGACGCTGTTCGGCGCGGTGCTGGTGGGGCTGACCGCGATCTATGCCTGGGCGACGATGGCGTTCGGCTTCCGCTTCTCCAACCTCACCAATCGCGGCATCCTGACGCACGGACCGTATGCCTTCTCAAAGCATCCCGCCTATCTGTCGAAGAATCTGTTCTGGATGATCTCGACCATCCCGTTCCTCACCACCGGCTCGCTGACCGACGCGGCCCGCGCGACGATCCTGATGGGGCTGGTGGCGGGCATCTATTACTGGCGCGCCCGCACCGAGGAGATGCATCTCGGGCTAGACCCCGCGTACCGCGAGTACAGCGCATGGATGGCGCGCAATGGCTTGGTGCCGCGGTTTTTTGGTTGGGTTGTGGGACGAGGTGGGTGATGGGGCGAAAGGCCTGACCCAAACTTAGCCCCTCCCCTTCAGGGGAGGGGTTGGGGTGGGGCGTCTCAGTCTCATTGAGCCCTGCCTATGTTCTTGCGGCACGGCCCCACCCCAACCCCTCCCCTGAAGGGGAGGGAGCTTTAGATGGGCTCAAAACGTCAGTTCGTCGTAGACCTTCGAAACATCACCGCCCCAGACGCCGTGATACTTCTCCAACAGCACCTCCGCCGGCACCTTGCCGCTCCGCACCACCTCGCGCAGTGGATCGAGAAAGCCGGTCTCGTTGCTGCCACCGGCATCCAGCCGTGCCCGCGCCGTCAGCCCGGCATTGGCGATGTCCAGCACCTCCCCCGCGATATCGCGCAGCTTGCCGCCACCTGCGATCGGCGCGTCCAGCCCCAGCTTCGGCACCGCATCGCGCAAAGCCTGACGTTCCTCGATCGTCCAGCTCTTCACGACGTCCCACGCCGCATCCAGCGCACCCTGATCGTACAACAGCCCGACCCAGAAGGCCGGCAACGCGCAGATCTTGTTCCACGGGCCGCCATCGGCACCGCGCATTTCCAGGAACGTCTTCAGCCGCACTTCCGGGAAGGCGGTCGATAGATGGTCGGTCCAGTCGTCCAGCGTGGGCTTCTCGCCCGGCAGGACCGACAGTTCACCCTTCAGGAAATCGCGAAACGACAGCCCCGCCGCGTCGATATACCGGCCCTCGCGATAGACGAAGTACATCGGCACATCGAGCGCATAGTCGGCATAGCGTTCATACCCGAAACCATCCTCGAACACGAACGGCAGCATGCCGGTGCGCGCCGGATCGGTGTCCGACCAGATATGGCTGCGATAGCTCAGCATGCCGTTCGGCCGCCCTTCCGTGAACGGCGAGTTCGCGAAGAACGCCGTCGCCAGCGGCTGCAACGCGAGGCCCACACGGAACTTCTTCGCCATGTCCGCCTCGGTCGCATAATCGAGGTTCACCTGGATCGTGCAGGTGCGCAGCATCATGTCGAGGCCCATCGTGCCGACGCGCGGCATGTGGTTCAGCATGATGCCATACCGACCCTTGGGCATGCGCGGCAGCTCCGCGCGCGTCTTGTCCGGCCACATGCCGAGGCCCAGGAACCCGATGCCGAACTTCGCGCCGATCGCCTTGATCTGCTCCAGATGCCGGCCGGTTTCGGCGCAGGTCTGGTGCAAATTCTCGAGCGGCGCGCCCGACAGTTCGAACTGCCCCGCCGGCTCCAGGCTGACCGATCCGTCCGCGCCGGACAAGGCGATCACGTTCCCGCCCTCGATCACGGGCTTCCAACCATAGGCCTCCAGCGCCTTCAGCAGATCGCGGATGCCGCCCGACTCGTCATAGCTCGGCGCGTGATGATCGGAGAGCGCGTAGACGAACTTCTCGTGCTCGGTGCCGATGCGCCAGTCCGCCGCCGGCTTCTCGCCGCGTGCGAAGCTGGCGATCAACTGATCGCGCGACTCGATGGTCGGCGAAATCTTCTTGGGCGGAGTGCTGGTCGTCATGGCCGCCATGTAGCGGCGGGCAGGGTAGGGCGCTAGTGGTGCCTCACCAATCCCCGCGCGCCGCCATCCACACGCTCACCGCCGCCGCCGCCGCGGTATCCGCGCGCAGGATTCGCGGCCCCAGCGACACGCCGATCGCGCCCGGCACTGCCTTGATCGCCGCGCGCTCCTCGTCGTCGAAGCCGCCCTCCGGCCCGATCAGGATCGCCGCCGCATCGCCGCCCGCCTGCATCGCCGCGAAAGCCGGCACGCCGCCCGCCTCGTCGGCGAAGAACAACGTCCGCCCCGCCGGCCAGTCGCGCAGCAGCGCCGCCAGCTTCACCGTCTCGGCCAATTCGGGAATCGCGGTCCGCCCGCATTGCTCCGCCGCTTCGATCATGTGCGCGCGCAACCGCTCGGCCTTGGGCTTGTCGACCACCGCGCGGCGCGTGATCACCGGCACGATCCGCGCGACGCCCAGTTCGCACGCTTTCTCGACCATCCAGTCGATCCGCCCTTTCTTGAGCGGCGCGGCGCACAGCCACAGATCGGGCACCGCCTCACGCTCCCGCAACCGCTCGGTCACGTCGAGCATCACATCGCGCCGCCCGACCATATTGGCGACCGCGAGCCATTCGCCGGTCGCATCGTCGAACAATTTGACCGGATCGCCCGCCTTCATCCGCATCACCGACACGAGATAATGCGCTTGCGGACCATCGATGCGTAACGGGCCGGGCGCGAGTTCGCCCTCGACGAACAGGCGCGGCGTGGATTGCGGCGGCCAGGCGGGGGTAGCGGGCATTGGGCCGCTCTAGGGTCTTTTCGAACCGAATAGAACAACCTCCGTTCGTCCTGAGCTTGTCGAAGGGCGTGTCCCGGAACACGTCCTCCGACAAGCTCAGGACGAACGGCGAAGGGGGCGTATCAATCGTCCTTTGGCTCCCGAATCTCCTGCCGCGCCCGATCCGGCTTGCCCGGCCGCCCACCCGGGCCGCCCCGCGTATCGATCCGCGGCAATTCCCGCTTCTCGATTTTCCCGTCGCCATTCGTGTCGAGCAGCGCGAAGCGCGCATCCGCAGCCAGCCTGAACTCCACCGGATCGATCCCGCGGTTCAAATTACGATCCGCCGAGGTGACGGGTTCTGGGAAATCGAGATAGCCGAACCGCGCCGCGCCCTGCTTGCCCTCGACGTTGCGCACCGCGCCGCCATTGCCCGAAGCCTCATCCCCGCCGCCGCCGCCGCCGCGCCGGCCGCCACCCATGCCGCCGCCACCCATACCACCGCCGCCCATGCCGCCACCGCGCCCCATGCCGCCGCCCGGACCACCACCGCCGCCTTCGCCACGCGGTGGACGACCTCCGCCGCCGCGCTTTCCGCCCGGCATCCCGCCGCCGCCACGCACGCGGATCTCTGGGGCCAATTCCGTTTCGTAATATTCGATATCGTCGGGATCGATCTCGCCGTCATGCTTCCGGTCGAGCACGAGGAAGAAGCGCGCTGCATCCGCCTCCATTTCCTCGCGCGTGATCACGCCGTCATGATTGGCATCGGCCCGCGCGAACCACTGGTCCTGCGGCGCATCCTCGCCCGGCCCGCCGTGAAACGGCTCCCCCATCGGGCTGATGAACACCCGCCCGCGAAACCCGCCGCCCGGACCACCCGGCCCGAAGCCAGGCGGAGGACCGTCCGGCCGCTCCGCCGGCGGCGCAATCTGTGCGCTCGCAATCCCTGCGCTGCCCGTCAGCAGAAGTGTCGCAACAAGAATTCCGCGCATGGCCGCTCCCTCGAGATGTTGCGCGCTGCGTAGGTCGCATTTGTCGCAAGAGTATGTCGGCGACGAAACGAGGGGCTCAAGGTCGCCGCCGCCAGGGCCAGCGCCCCAACACCAGCCGCACCACCACCGCCAGCACGAACAGCCCCGCCAGTACGATCGCGCCGATCTGCCCGGCAGCCTGCATCATCGCCCAGAACAACGCCTCGAAAAAGCGCCCGACGGCGACCGACAGGCCTACCATGGCCGGGAGAACGGGTTACGCGACACAGTATGGCGGATAGCCGTCCCAAGGCCCTCTGGCAAAGCGGCGTCTGCGCTGCCATGGATGGCCACGATGACGCCGGATACCGAACATCGCGGCATGATCCGCCTGCTGCCCGCCGCCGCCCGACCGTTCGCCCTGCTCGCGCGGTTCGATCGACCGATCGGCTGGTGGTTGCTGTTCTGGCCCGGTGCCTGGGGCGTGGCGCTGGCCGGCGGGGCGATTGCGCGCTGGGATCTGATCCTGTGGCTGTTGCTGGGCGCGATCGCGATGCGCGGCGCTGGCTGCGTCTATAACGACATCGTCGATCGCGATCTCGATGCGCAGGTCGCCCGCACGCGCAGCCGGCCGCTGGCGAGCGGCGCGGTGTCGGTGAAGGCGGCATGGGTGTGGCTGGCGATCCTGTGCCTGATCGGGCTGGCGGTGCTGCTGCAATTGCACCTCTACGCCGCGATCGTCGCCTTGCTCAGTCTCGCGCCGGTCGCCGCCTATCCCTTCATGAAGCGCATCACCTGGTGGCCGCAGGCGTGGCTCGGCCTCGTGTTCAGCTGGGCGGCATTGGTCGGGTGGAGCGACATCGCCGGCGCGCTGACATTTCCCGGCCTGCTGCTTTACGCCGGTTCGATCGCCTGGGTGATCGGCTACGACACGATCTATGCGCTGCAGGACCGGGAGGACGACGCGCTGATCGGCGTGCGTTCGTCCGCGCTGCGCATGGGCGCACACGTGCGGGGCGGGGTGGCGATCTTCTATGCCGTCGCCTTGCTCTTCTGGGCTGCGGCGATGTGGAGCGTGCGGCCCGATCCGCTGGCCCTGGTCGCGCTTGCGCCGCTGGCGGTGCATTTGGCGTGGCAGGTGCTGACGCTCGATCCCGCCAATGGCGACACTTCGCTGCGCCTGTTCCGCAGCAACCGCTTCGCCGGCTTCCTGATGTTCTGCGCCTGCTTCGTCGTCGGCACGACGCTTTAATGATCCTCCCAGTCACGGGGAGGATAGGCGGTTCCATTCTCCACAAAAATCCCTAAGTCCCCACCCATGCTGACCCACGACCAGGCCCGAGACCGCGCCGCCGATATCGTCACCCGCGCCCGCGCCGCCGGGGCCGACGCCGCCGATGCCGTCTTCGCCGCCGATACCGCGCTTGACGTCTCCGTCCGGCTCGGCGCACTGGAAGATGTCGGCCGGTCCGAAAGCGCCGAACTCGGCCTGCGCGTGTTCGTCGGCAAGCAATCCGCCAGCGTCTCGACATCCGATCTGTCGGTGGGCGCGCTCGACGCTCTGGTCGAACGCGCCATCGCCATGGCCCGCGAGGCACCCGAAGACGAATGGGCCGGCCTCGCCCCCGAAGATCGCCTGCTGCAAGGCAACGTGCCCCAACTCGATCTGGATGATGGCGGCGAGGTCGAACCCGCCGCGCTCAAGGCCGCCGCTTTGGAAGCCGAGGATGCCGCCCGCGCCGTTTCCGGCGTCACCAACAGCGAAGGCGGCGGCGCGTCCGCGTCGCGCAGCATCTGGGCGCTCGCCACCAGCCACGGTTTCGCCGCAGCTTATGCCGCCACCTCCTACGGCGTGTCCGCCAGCGTGCTGGCCGGGGAGGGCGGAGCGATGGTCCGAGATTACGATTATCACAGCGCGCGCCACCGCCGCATGCTTGAATCCCCCGCCGAGATCGGCCGCCGCGCCGGGGAACGCACCGTCGCCCGCGTCAATCCCGGCACGGTGAAGAGCGGTGCGGTGCCGATCGTGTTCGATCCGCGCAACGGCGCGTCGATGCTCGGCCATCTGATCGGCGCGATCTCCGGCGCGGCGATCACCCGCAAGACCAGTTTCCTGCTTGATGCGTTGGGCCAGCGCATCTTCGCGTCGGGCGTGACGATCGCCGACGATCCGCACCGCCCGCACGGCCTGCGCTCGCGCCCGTTCGACGGCGAGGGGCTGCCCGTCTCGCCGACCGAATTCGTCACCGACGGCATGCTGGAAACGTGGCTGCTCGACAGCGCCTCGGCCCGCCAGCTCGGACTGGAGCCGACCGGCCACGCTGCGCGCGGCGTCGGCGGCAATCCCGGCGTCGCGACCAGCAATCTGTTCATGGCCGCCGGGTTGGTCCCGCCCGAAACGCTGATCGCCGACATCGCCGACGGCATCTACATCACCGAACTGATGGGCGGCGGCGCGAACGGCGTCACCGGGGATTACAGCCGGGGTGCCGCAGGCTTCCGCATCCAGAATGGCGAGATCACCACGCCGGTCGCCGAATTCACCATCGCCGGCAATGCGCGCGACATGTTCCTCAACCTCACGCCGGCCAACGATCTCGAATTCCGCTACGGCAGCAACGTGCCGACCTTGCGCATCGACGGGATGACGGTCGCGGGTGCCTGATCTCGCCCATATGTCTTTGGGGGGCGAGATCGCGGCCATCGCGGCCGAAGCTGGCGCGCTCGCGCTGAACACATGGCGCACGGACTTCGCACGCTGGGAAAAATCCCCCGGCAATCCGGTGTGCCAGGTCGATCTCGACGTGAACGCCCTGCTCCGCCAGCGGCTCGAAGCGTTGCTGCCCGAGGCGGGCTGGCTGTCCGAGGAAACGGCGGACAATCGCGATCGGCTGGCCTGTGCGAAGGTCTGGGTGGTCGATCCGATCGACGGCACCCGCGATTACATTCGCGGCCGCCCCGGCTGGGCGATCTCGATCGCCTTGGTCGAAAACGGCCAGCCGGTTATCGGCGTGCTCGACGCCCCCGCCCGCAACGAAGTGTGGCGCGCTGCCGCCGGGCAAGGCGCGACCCTGAACGGAATGCCGATCCACGCCGGCAACCGCACGATCTTCCCCGGCGCCCGCGTGCCGACCGACGCGCTGCCCAAGGTCGACAGCGATCTGGTGCTGGTCGAAAAACCCAACTCGATCGCCCTGCGCATCGCCATGGTCGCCTCCGACCGCGCCGACCTCGTCGCCACGCTCCGCTGGGGCCACGAATGGGACATCGCCGCCGCCGTCCTGATCGCCGCCGAAGCCGGCGCGACCGTGACGGACGCGCTGGGCCAACCGCTCGCCTTCAACACCCCCAGTGCGCAAGCCTTCGGCGTGCTGGCGACCGCCCCGAGGATCCACGCGGCGGCCGTACGAAGATTGAGCGAGCGGGCGAAGGCATTGTCTAAATAGTGCCGCAGGAAACGCGTCGTTATCCTGCGGCCATCAGGTCAAAGATCCTTGCAGGTCTTGCAAAGCGGTAATCCGCCGCTGCCCGAAACCCTGTTGTAGGTTTCGATATTATTGCCGACGGTGCACCTGTTGTCGTTGTGATGGACGCCGGTTCCTGGGAGCTTCGACCGGAATGCTGCAACTTTAGCCACGTAATCTCTCCTTTTTCAGAGCCGCAGCTTATGAGTTCGCTAATCCGGTTCCGAGGCCAATCCCCTCCATTCCCGTCGAGACTCGCGCCAGATACGTTTGAAACGGATGTTCAGCCCGATCCGCCCACCCCATCCTCACGATACTTGATCTCCAGAAACCGCCCGCGCGTCGCCAGCAGGTTCAGGTCGCCCTCGGCCAATTGCGCGGACATGCCGGCGATCTGGTCGTCGATCACCTTCAGGCCGTCCGCCAGTTGCTGGTTCGGCGTCTGGCCGTTGCGTTCCACCCCGCGCAGGGCGGTGGGCACGCGGGCATAGCCTTTCAGCAATTCGGGCAATTGTTCGCCCACCAGTTTGCGCACTTCCGCCGCCGCCGGTTCGCGTTCGTCCAGCGTCTGGAGTTGCGGGGCGAGACCTTCCAGTCGCACGCCGATGCCGTCCACCAGCGTCTGCGCCGGGGCGGGAAGGGCGGGGCGCTGCGTTTCCAGCCATTGTTCGGTCTTCAGCGACAATTGCTTCAGCGGCACCTGCACCAGCGTCTCGGCCTTCACCTCGGGCGTCAACGGGAAGATCGCCAGCAGCAAGGTCGCCGCGATCAGTGCGGCCATCACCAGCATCGCGCCGCCGATCCCCAGCGGCACGATCCAGCCGGCCACCAGCGCCGCGATCAGGATCGCGACGTCTGCGGCCGCGATCCGGCCCAGCCGCGTCATGATCGCGGTGCCCTGCCGCTTGCGCCGCCGCGCGTTGAGCGAGGCCGATCGTTCGCGCGTGCGATCGAGATATTCGCTACTCCGCGCGATCTGGCGGTCCACGTCGGTCACGTCAAAGCGCCTCCAGCTTGAACGTCTCGCCGCCGGTGCCGGAATTCTGCGCCGCACCCTCGGCCCGCGCGATATAGCCCTTCGACTTCTCCACCTCGTTGCCGAGCGTGTTGACCGTAGTCTTCATGCTGTCGAGCGCCTTCAGCTTGAACGTGTCGATCGCATCCATCGTGTCGTAGATGTTCTGGAACGCGCGCTGCAGCACCTCGATCGGGATCGTCGCGCTCGCCGCCTGCTCATGGATCGTCGCGGTCTGGCTTTTCAGCAGCTTGCCGGTGGAATCGATGATGTTCGCGGTCGTCGTGTTCAGCGCGGTGATCTGTTCCAGCACCAGCTTCTGGTTGGTCAGCGCCTGCGCCACCGTCACCGCCGTGCGCAGCGCCGACACGGTCGTGGTCGATGCGCGATCGACCCCCTTCACTAGCTCGACATTGTTCTTCTTGACCAGATCGAGCGCCAGATAGCCCTGCACCGTCACCGCCATCTGGGTCAGCAGATCCTGCGTCCGCTGCCGGACGTAGAACAACGCGCTTTCGCGGATCGCCTTGGCCTTGGCGGGATCGCTATGATCGAGCTCGTTGGCCTTGTCCTCCAGCTTGGCGTCCATTTCCTTGGACAGCACGATCATCTGTTCCAGCCGCCCCATCGCGGTCCACAGATTCGCCCGCTCCACGTCGATCGCGGCATTGTCCATCAACAGCTCGTCCTTGCCGCCCGAGAGCGACTTCAGGATCGAGGAGATGTGCGTCTGCGACGATTTGTAGCTGTCGAAATAATTGCGCATCTTGTCGCCGAACGGGATGATGCCGAACAGCTTCTTGGGCGCGGTCAGGTTGCCGCGCCGGCCCGGATCGAGATCCTCCACCGTGCGGCGCAGCTCGGCCAGATCCTTGCCCACGCCGCTGTCCTGATCCATCGCCCGGGTCGGCCGGTCCAGGAAACGGTTCGATTGCCCCGCCGCGTCGCGGATTTCCTTCTGCCCCATCGCGCTGATCGCATCGACGCGCTTGCCGAATTCCGGCGAGTTCACATCCTGCGCGACCAGATCGTCGACGAACGTCTCGACGCGCTTCTGCAGCTCGCTGCGCTTCGTGTCGTCCACCGGCACCAGCCCGACGGCCTTTTCCGGCGCGACGACGGGTACGGGATCGGGCGGGGTCAGCACCAGCGCCGGTTCGGCAGTGATAGTTTCGGGTGCGGTCGCCATGTCGATCTCCAGAACGCTTGTGCCCGATTTTGGGCGCGAACCGCGCGCCGTTCAAGTGTATTATATGAATAATACGCAAATATCGCCGCTCGCAGCATCGCGATGGCGCTCTGACAGCATTGTCACAAAAGTCGCATCGTCATGACACGAAGTCGCAATGCGCCGCACCTAGGCGCTGCCCCACATCATAAGGGGTCGCACATCATGACTAAATCTTTCCTCCGCGGCGGCATCGCCGCGCTGCTCGCCTGCACGTCCAGCGCCGCGCTCGCCCAAGCCGCGATCCAGCCCGACCCGACGGTCGAGACCGGCAGCGAGGACATCGTCGTCACCGCCCAGAAGAGCGAGCAGCGCATTCAGGACGTGCCGATCACCGTCACCGCGCTGACCGGCCAGCACATGGCCGATATCGGCGTCAACTCATTGTCGGAAATGGCATTGTTCGTGCCCGGCCTGCGCATTCAGGAGCAGAGCGCGAACAACCCCGGCATCGTCATTCGCGGCATCACGTCGGACAGCGGCTCGGCGCAGCAGGGCGCGCGCGTGACGCTTTATTACAACGGCGTGGACATCTCGCGCTCGCGCGGCGCGTATCAGGATCTGTTCGATCTGGAACGGATCGAGGTGGTGAAGGGCCCGCAGGCCACCCTGTTCGGCACAGCAGCCGCGATCGGCGCGGTCAGCATCATTTCCGCCGCCCCGCGCCCCGGCGTCTCGGGCGGGATCAACGCGACCTATGGCAATTACAATCGCACGCAGGTGTCGGGCTTCATCAACGCCGGCAACGATACGCTCGCCGGTCGCCTCGCCTTCGCCTACAAATATCGTGACGGCTATGTCCGCAACATCGCCGGCGACCCCAATGTGCCGAACCAGAATCAGGGCAAGATCGATCAGGACGATCTGAACGGCCAGGATCAGCGTGGCATTCGCGGCTCGCTGCGCTGGACGCCGAACAGCAGCCTGCGCGCCGATCTCGTCCTTACCTATGATGGTCAGCGCAATCCCGGCACCGCGTTCAAGAGCCGCGCCTTCGCGCCGACCGGCGGGCAGACCGGCGATTACGGCTATGCCGAACTCTCCGGCTCACCCTACAGCGCGGCGGTGCTCGGCAACGCCAAGCTTGGCCTGACGCGCAACGTATACGATGCGAACCTGACCGTCTCGGTCGATGTCGCGCCGGGCATCACCTTCACCAGCGTCAACGGCTATCGCCGTTTCGACAGCAACGAGGTGTTCGATGCCGATGGCGGCCCGGCCTGGTATCTCGAATTCGCCGAGGACGCGAAGGGCGATCAATGGAGCCATGAGAGCCGCTTCAACTTCACGGGCGATCATTATCGCGCCTCGTTCGGCTTCAACGCCTTCTTCGAAAACGGTTCGCAGCGCGTGCCGTTCTCGACCGAGGAGGGCACGTACATCGCCTGTTCGGTGGCGAGTGCCTATCTGCCGTTCCGCAATTTGCTGAACGCCAACGGCATCCCGACTGGAACGTCCTGTGTCGCGCCGAACGGCACGATCCCCGCCGCGACGCGCGCCAGCGGCGTGCTGAGCGGCGGACGCCTCACTCAGGTGCCCTATGCGGCGGTGTTCACCAATTTCGGCAATAACGACACCTATTCGATGTTCGCCGACGCGACCTGGATCCCGACGCCGAAGCTGGAAATCACCATCGGTGCCCGCGCGCTGATCGAGGATCGCCAGTCGGGCTATAGCTCCACCCAGCCCAATTCGGTGCTGCTGGCGGCGGTCGGCGTCAACACCAGCCTGCTCGGCACCGCCAACACCAATGGCCGCAAGTTCGAGGCGGAGAAGAGCTTCTCGGCCTTCCTGCCGCGCGTCAACGCGCTGTACCGCGTCACCGACGACATCAATGTCTACGCGACCGTCAGCAAGGGCCGCCGCTCGCCGGTGGTGCAGCTCGGCGCGATGACGGTCGCCGGCGTGGTGGTGCCGAACCTGCAGATCGTGCCGGACGAAGTGGTGTGGAACTACGAAGGCGGGCTGAAGGGCAAGGTCGGGCCGTTCAGCGGATCGGTCGGCGTATTCTATCAGAATTATAACGGCTTCCAGGTCTCGGTGACGAACAATGGCGTCACCACGACGCAGAGCGCCGGCTCGGCCAAGAATATCGGCGTGGAAGCGGAGGGCAATCTGCGCCTGGGTCGTGCGCTGCAACTGTTCGGCACCTTCGCCTATATCGACGGCAAGATCGACAGGAACTCGACCTTCGCACCGACCTTCGCCGGCGCGCGTTTCCGCCTGCAGCCGGCCTATACCGCATCGGGTGGTGCGACGCTGAACCTGCCGATCAACGACGCGGTGAAGTTCTACGCCACGCCCTCTGCCAGCTATCAGAGCAAGGTGTTCTTCGAACTGCCGAACACGGAGGCGATCAGCCAGGGCGGTTACGTGCTGGCGAACATCCGCGCCGGCATCGAACTGGCGCGGGGCCGCTATTCGATCGGCGCTTTCGCGCGCAACGTGTTCAACAAGCGCTATCTGATCGACGCGGGCAACACCGGCGGCGGCTTTGGCGCGCCGAGCTATATTTCCGGCGAACCGCGCTTCTACGGCGTGGAACTGGGCGCGAAGTTCTGATTTCGGCCTGAAGCACGGGCAGGGCACGCCGCTTCTGCGCGCGGCGTGCCTTGTTGCCGTGCAACATTTGCGCTAGGGGCGCGCGCTACAACTTCAAGCAAAAGCACCGGATACCCCTATGAGCCTCCGCAATGTGGCGATCATCGCGCACGTCGATCATGGCAAGACCACCCTGGTCGACCAGCTGTTCCGCCAGTCCGGCACGTTCCGCGACAACCAGCGCGTCGAAGAGCGCGCGATGGATTCGAACGATCTGGAAAAAGAGCGCGGCATCACGATTCTCGCCAAGCCGACCTCGATCGAATGGGACGACGGCAGCGGCACGCTGACGCGCATCAACATCGTCGATACGCCCGGACACGCCGATTTCGGCGGTGAGGTGGAGCGCATCCTGTCGATGGTCGATGGCGTCGTCCTGCTGGTCGATTCGTCGGAAGGCGCGATGCCGCAGACGAAGTTCGTCACCGGCAAGGCGCTGGCGCTCGGCCTGAAGCCGATCGTCGTCGTCAACAAGGTCGATCGCCCCGACGAGCGTATCCAGGAAGTGCTGGACGAAGTGTTCGACCTGTTCGTGTCGCTCGACGCGACCGACGAGCAGCTCGATTTCCCCGTCCTCTACGCATCGGGCCGCAACGGTTACGCCAGCGAGGATCCCGCGCGCCGCGAAGGCACGCTGATCCCGCTGTTCCAGAAGATCGTCGATCACGTACCGCCGCCGGCGGCCGATCCGGACGGTCCGTTCAAGTTCCTGGTCACCTTGCTCGATCGCGATCCCTTCCTCGGCCGCATCCTCACCGGCCTGGTCTATTCGGGTTCGGTGAAGACCAACATGCCGATCCATGCGCTGGATAACGACGGCAAGATCGTCGAGACCGGACGCGCCTCCAAGATCCTGACCTTCCGTGGCCTCGATCGCGTGCCGACCGACGAAGCCAATGCCGGCGACATCATCTCGATCGCGGGCCTGACCACCACGACCGTGTCCAACACGATCTGCGACACGAGCGTCAGCGAGCCGCTGCACGCCCAGCCGATCGATCCGCCGACGCTGTCGATGCGTTTTGCCGTCAACGATTCGCCGATGGCGGGCCGCGAGGGCAGTAAGGTGACGAGCCGCATGATCCGCGATCGTCTGGCGCGCGAAGCCGAATCCAACGTCGCGATCAAGGTGACCGAGAGCGAGGACAAGGACAGCTTCGAAGTCGCCGGCCGCGGCGAGCTTCAGCTCGGCGTGCTGATCGAGACGATGCGCCGCGAAGGCTTCGAACTCGGCATCAGCCGCCCGCGCGTGCTGTTCGGTGAAGACGAAGAGGGCAAGAAGACCGAGCCGTACGAAACCGTCATCATCGACGTGGACGACGAATATTCGGGCACGGTCGTCGAGAAGATGAACATCCGCAAGGCCGAGATGACCGACATGCGTCCCTCGGGCGGCGGCAAGACCCGCATCACCTTCTCGGCTCCGTCGCGCGGGATGATCGGCTATCACGGCGAATTCCTGTCCGATACGCGCGGCACCGGCATCATGAACCGGCTGTTCGAGAAATACGGCCCGCACAAGGGCAAGATCGAAGGCCGCAAGAACGGCGTGCTGATCTCGAACGGCGCGGGCGAGGCCAACAGCTACGCGCTCGGCCCGCTGGAAGAGCGCGGCATCCTGTTCGTCGGGCATGGCGAGCAGCTCTATGAGGGCATGGTCGTTGGCGAGAATGCCAAGCCGGATGATCTCGAAGTCAATCCGATGAAGACCAAGCAGCTGACCAACTTCCGCGCATCGGGCGGCAAGGACGACGCGATCCGCCTGACCCCGCCGAAGAAGATGACGCTGGAACAGGCCATCGCCTATGTCGACGATGACGAGATGGTCGAAGTGACGCCGAAGACGATCCGCCTTCGCAAGCGCTATCTGGACGCGAACGAACGCAAGCGCGCAAGCCGCGCCAAGGTCGCAGCTTAAGGCAAGGCGGGCCGGGCCAGCCGCAGCGAAGCTGCGGCGCGCCTCCAGGCCCGCCCGGCCGGCCTCGCCAAAGCGAGGACCGACGACGCGGCTTTGCCGCGGCGCTGGCTAGTTTAAGATCGCCGTCCCACATCCGTTCGCGCTGAGCTTGTCGAAGGGCAAGCACAGCGCGTGGGTGCCCTAACCCCGCGCCCACCCCTCCCGCGCCGGCTCCAGCGTCTCCAGAAACGCCGCCGCACTCGCGCGGTAGTCCGCCCGCGCCTCGTCCGACATCCGTCGCCAGGTCGCGTACATGTTCCCCATCCGTATATTCCCCGCGAGCCGCTTCTCGTGGCGCGCCAGGAAATCCCAATACAGTGCGTTGAACGGACACGCGTCCGGCCCGGTCTTCTGCTTCACGTCGTATCGGCACCGCCCGCAATAATCCGACATGCGATTGATGTACGCCCCGCCCGAGGCATAGGGTTTCGAGGCGATCATGCCGCCATCGGCGAACTGGCTCATGCCGACGACATTGGGCAGTTCGACCCATTCATAGGCATCGAAATACACCACCAGAAACCAGTCCGAGACCGCTTGGGGGCTGACCCCGGCGATCAGCGCGAAATTGCCCAGCACCATCAGCCGCTGGATATGGTGCGCATAGGCCTCGCGCTTCGTCTGCCCCACGCTTTCGCTCAGGCAGCGCAGATCGGTCTCGCCGGTCCAGTAGAATTCCGGCAGCGGCCGCTCCGCCGCCAGCGCGTTGCGCCCGGCGAATTTCGGCATGTCCCACCAATACATGCCACGCATATATTCGCGCCAGCCGATGATCTGCCGCACGAAGCCCTCGACCGAATTGAGCGGCGCGTCCCCGCGTTCATAGGCCGCCACCGCCGCCTCGCACACCTCCAACGGGCACAGCAAACCGATGTTGAGGCACGGCGACAGGATGCTGTGATAGAGATAGTCCTGCCCCGCGACCATCGCGTCCTGATACCGCCCGAAATCGGGCAGGGCGGTGGCGATGAAGTGCGCCAGCGCCTGACGGGCCTGCCCCCGCGTCACTGGTAGTTCGAACGGCAACAGATCGCCGAAATGATCGCCGAACTCCGCCGCGACCAGCGTCAGCACCGCATCGGTGATCTCGTCCGGGACGAAGCGGGAAGGGGAGGGATAGTTCAGCCCGCGCGGTGGCGTCTCGCGATTGTCCTTGTCGTAATTCCACGCCCCGCCCTCGGGCTTGCCCTCGGCGGTCATCAACAGGCCGGTGCGGCGGCGCATATCGCGATAGAAATATTCCATGCGATATTCCTTCCGCCCCTGCGCCCAGGTGTAGAAATCGCTCAGGGGGCAGACGAAACGGTCGTCCTCCAGGATCTCGACCGGCAATCCGGTACGGTCGGCCCATTCGTCCTGAATCTGCCGCACGCGATATTCCGCCCCCGCCACCATGCGGATGCTGCTCGCCTTATGCCGTTCCGCCGCGCGCCGCACCTCGCCGGTGAAGCTCTGCGTATTGGCCGGATCGTCCAGCGCGACGTAATCGACCGTCCAACCGGCCTGCCGCAGCTCGTCGGCGAAGTGTCGCATCGCCGAGAAGATCAACGCGATCTTCTTCTTGTGATGGCGGACATAGTGCGTCTCCGCACGCACCTCCATCAGCAGCACGATCGCATCGGCGCGATCCACCTCCCGCAAACTGGCAAGCGTTTCGGACAATTGGTCGCCAAGCACGGGAATCAGGATCGTCATCGCGGCACAACGTACTGCGCGCGCGCTTGTGTCCTCAACCGCCCATCTTCAGGATCGTGGCCCATTCGGACGCGCTGACCGGCGATACTGACAGCCGTGACTGACGCAGCATTTCCATCCCGGCCAATATCGATTCGGCCTTCATCGCCGTGAGCGTGACTGGCGTGGCGAGCGCCTCCACCGGCTTGATCTCGACCGAAACCCAGCGCGCCTCGTCACCATCCTGCCTGGCCGTACGCGTCACCTCCGCCACGCCGACGATCGCCTTGGGCTTGCCCGAATGATAGAAGAATGCGCGGTCGCCGACCGTCATCGCCTTCAGGTGCAGGGCGGCGGCGGGGTTGCGCACGCCGGTCCATTCGGTCGCCTTTTCCGCGATCAGATCGTCCCAGCTATAGCTGTCCGGTTCCGATTTCAGCAGCCAATATGCCACCCTGGCCTCCTCCGATGCGGCGTCCGCCTGAACCCCGGCTAAACGTCGCATTCCGCGTCCGTTCAGTCCAGCCGGTATAAGGCTTGCAACAAGCTGGCCGGTTCCCGCGTTGTCGGTGGATAGGGAAAAGTGGCTTGCTGGCATGAGGAGTATGAACATGAACAGCATTTTGAAAAAGGCCGGTCTGGGCGTCGCCCTTGCCGCAACTGCAATTACCGCGGCGGCACCGGCCGAAGCACAGCGTTACCGCGGCGATCGTTATTATCATCGCGGCAATGGCAACGGCACGGCGGTGGTTGCCGGGATCGCCGGTCTGGCCATCGGCGCGGCGATCGCATCGAACAGCAATCGTGGCCGTTATTACGATCGCGGCTATTACAACGACGGCTATTACAACCGGGGTTATAATGGTTATTACGATCGCGGTTATAACGGCTATTACGATCGCGGTTATTATCCGCCACGTGGCGATTACTACCGCGAATGCCGCACCGAGCGTCGTTGGGATCCCTATTACGAACGTCCGGTCCGGGTCCGCGTCTGCTACTGATCGGACATTCGGCGCGGGGAGATATCCTCGCGCCGTTTTGGCATCTGGCGTCGCGCGCGATTTTGCGCCAAAGGCAGCGCCCATGACCGACACTCCCCCCGACCGCCTGTCCTCCAATCCGCGCAGCCCGTTCTTCGATGAGGAGAAGCTGTCGCGCGGCATCGGCATCCGCTTCAACGATCGCGAACGCCACGACGTGGAGGAATATTGCCTCTCCGAAGGCTGGATCCGCGTCGCGCTCGGCAAGAAGGTCGATCGCAAAGGCAACCCGTTGACGATCAAATATAGCGGCCCGGTCGAGGCGTGGTTCGAACGCCCGGCGGATGGCGCGGAACAGCCGACCGAGGGTTGAGGGTTCGGCCGGCGATGTCATATCCGGCGCTTCCCCGGCGAAGGCCGGGGCCCAGTCGGGAAACGGTAGTTGGCTGGAGCTGCGCGTCGTAACCTCGACCTTCGCGACTGGGCCCCGGCCTTCGCCGGGGAAGAGTAATTGTCCGAAGATTAGAGTTAACGACGTGTTCCGGCGTGACGCCGCATCCTACCGCCAGGCAAAAGCCGCCTGAGCCGCCTCTTCCACCTGCTTCAGCATCGCGCGATACGGCCGCGGCCCATAACTGATCCGCGCTACCCCGGCCGCCGCCAGTGCCGCCACGTCCGGCCCGCCGGGCAGGGGAATCAGGTTCACTGGCAGATCGGTGCCCGCGCACAGCATCTCGACCAAAGTCAGATCGGCCAGTCCGGCGGCAAAGAAGCCGCTCGCCCCCGCCGCCTCATACGCCTGCGCCCGCACGATTGCCGCCTCGATCATCTCTTCGCTATGCGTCTCGCGCGGTGCCTGCAGGAAGATGTCGGTGCGGGCGTTGATGAAGAAAGCCTCGCCCACCGCCGCCCGTGCACCTGCGATCCGCGCGGCTTGAGCCTCAATCGAATACAGCCCTTCGCCGCCGATCACCTGATCCTCGAAGTTGCAACCGATCGCGCCCGTCGCCGCCAGCCGCGCCACATTCGCGCCGACCTCGTCGGGATCGACCGCATAGCCGCCCTCGAAATCGATCGTCACCGGCAACGCGACCGCACCCGCGATCCGCGCCGCCCCGGCCAGCGCCAGATCGAGCGGCATCGCCTCGCCATCGTCGAACCCTTGCGCCGCCGCGACCGACAGGCTGCCGGTCGCGATCGCGTTCGCTCCGGCATCGGCCACCGCGCGCGCCGATCCGACATCCCATGCATTGTACAGGATCACCGGATCGCCCGGAACGTGCAGCGCCTTGAAAGTCCGAAAGGTGTTGATCACGAACGATACTCCCGCCCCGTTGGCGGGCGCACCCTAGCGCATATCAGTGAACGAAGCGTGCCACCACGTCGCGGTACGATCGCGACACCTTCACCTGAGCGTTCGATTGCAGCACCAGGAAGCATTCGCCATTGGTATGCGGCTTCACTTCCTTGACCAGATCTAGGTTGACGATGGTCGACCGGTGCACGCGCTGGAACCGGCGCGGGTCGAGCCGCTTTTCCAGATCCTTCATCGTCTCGCGCAGGATCAGCGTATTGTCGCCGGTATAGATGCACATGTAATCGCCCGCCGCGTCGATCCGCTCGATCGTATCGACATCGACGCGGAAGATTTGCCCACGATCCTTGATGTTGATCAGCTTTTCGAACCGGTTGGCGGAAACCTGGTCTCCGCCATCGGCGATGTCGGTCACCGTATCGGGCGACACCTCGGCCAGCACTTCCTTCAGCCGATCGACCTCTTCCACGCCGCGCTTCTCGGCCAGCCGCTGGCGCACGCGCTCGATCGTGTCGGCCAGGCGCGATTCCTCGACCGGCTTCATCAGGTAATCCACCGCCTGCGCCTCGAAGGCCTTCAGCGCGTGGTCGCTATAGGCGGTGACGAACACGAACAAAGGCGGCTCCACCTCCATCAGGCCTTGCACGACCGAGAAGCCGTCGAAGCCAGGCATCTGGATATCGAGGAAGACGAGATCCGGCTTGTGCGTCTTGATCGCGCGGATCGCCTCGCGGCCATTCTGGCACTTGTCGATGATCTCGACATCTTCGTGCGCCTGCAGGCGAAGTTCGAGCCCCTGGATCGCCAGTGGCTCGTCATCGACCAATATCGTTCTAATCGTCATGCAACCTCTCTTGCCGGTTCCCTCGCCGGCTCATCGAGCTGGAAGGGTATCTCGATCTCGACCTCATACCCGCCGCCGGGCAGCGAACGGGCTTCGAAACTATGATCGGGGCCATAAGCCTGCGCCAATCGCTCCCTGATATTGGCAAGGCCGACCCCGGTTGAAAGGGATGGACGCGCTTTCATTTCATTCAAGCCCGGTCCGGTGTCGGATACGGCGATCTGCACGCGATCTCCGGCGAGCCGCGCGACGACGGCGATTTCGGCACCTTCTTCCTTCGGCGTGACGGCATATTTGATCGCGTTTTCGACCAAAGGCTGGAGCAGCAGCGACGGCAATCGTGCCTTCTCGACGCGCATATCGACCTCGAAGCGCGGGCGCAGGCGATCCTCGAAGCGCATCTTCTCGATCTCGAGATACAGTTTCAGCGTCTCGACCTCCTGCTGGATCGTCACATGCGCGGTCGGCTCGTTCGCCAGCGTGTAGCGCAGAAACGACGATAGCCGGCTGAGCATCGCATTGGCGCGCTGGGTCTCTTGTAGCAGCACCAGCGTCGAGATCGAGTTCAACGTGTTGAACAGAAAATGCGGGTTGAGCTGATACCGCAGCATCGCCAGCTGCGCCGACGACGCCTGATTGCCCAGCGCGTGCAGCTGATCGATCTGGTCCTCGACGATCAGGTAGAAATTGATCCCGAAATACAGCGCAGACCAGCCCGCCAGCACCGTGAAGTTCAGGAACACCGTACCGAGCACGAGGTTCAGGTTCAGCCCCGGATTGGCGAGCTTGATGAACGAGAACGAGAAGGCGTCGAGCACCGAATAGAGCAATGTCGCCACCGCCAGCGTCACCATCGTCAGCAAAATCGCGCTGATCCGCGGCAGTCCGCGATAGAAGCCGTACAGCGTGGAGAGCAGCACGGTGATGCAATAGCCGACGATCGATTCGATCACGACCGGCACGATCACGTCGAGTGACGGGCCGTTCGAGATGCTGGAGACGCTGCGCAGGATCAGATAGCCGGTCCACCCCGCCGCCTGCAATCGCCAGAATGCGCGGCTCTTCTGTTCGAAAAACGGCCGGGTGAAGAGATCGGGCTTCTTGAGGGCCGGACGGGACAGGGCTGGCATCGGGGCGTCTTACAGGAGCGGGCAGGGGAGCGCAAAGTCGAGCGCGGGGAGCACCAAAGCACCGCTTGCCGGGCCAAACGCCCGCGCCTAAGCGCGAAACTGATGCGACCGAGTTCCATCCTGTCCCGCGCGCGCCACCGCCTGCTGATCGCGGCTTTGCTGTGCGTGCTGCTTGCGCGCGTGGCGGTGCCGGCGGGATGGATGCCGATGCTCACCGCCGATGGCGGTTTCATCCTCGCGCCGTGTTCGGGCATGGGCGCGCTGCCGATGGCGGATGCCCCAAGCCCACAGGGCATGGCCGGCCACGCCATGCCCGGCATGGATATGGCCGCGCATCACGCCGCGCCGGACAAGCCGAACGACCGCCATCCCGATCCCGCCGGCGATCATCCCTGTTCCGGGGCAGGCGTCGCCGTCGCGCTGGCGACGCCGCCGGTCGCGCTGCCCGTCGCGCTCACGCTTGCCGCGATCGCCGTCCCGACGGCGCGGCTGATCCCCAATATCGGCCAGGGCCTCGCTGCCCCGCCACCGCCATCGACCGGACCGCCCGCACTCGCCTGAACCCCGTCCAGCGCCACCGCGCGCATCGTTCAGTCGAGGAACCCATAATGACACGCTCTACACGCGCGCTTCGGCGCGCCGTCTGCGTGGCTGCGCTCGTCGCGGCCATGCCCGCTTATGCCGAAGAAGCGCCCGCCGACGACATCCTGATCGTCGCCCAGAAACAGCAACGGATCGAAAACGCACCCTCATCCCGCGCGGAAATCGACGCGCGCGATATCGCCGCCAGGATCAACGCCGCATCCACCGAGGATACGCTGAAATACCTGCCCAGCCTGATCGTGCGGAAACGCAATATCGGCGACACGCAGGCCCCGCTCGCCACGCGCACCTCCGGTCTCGGCGCGAGTGCCCGCAGTCTCGTCTATGCCGACGGTGCCTTGCTGTCGGCGTTGATCGGCAACAACAATACCAACGCCAGCCCGCGCTGGGGGCTGGTCAGCCCACAGGAAATCGCGCGGATAGACGTGCTTTATGGCCCCTTCTCGGCCGCCTATCCGGGCAATTCGCTGGGTGCGGTGGTCAACATCACCACGCGCTTGCCCGATGCGCTGGAGGCGACCGTCACGGCGGGCACCAGCGTGCAGGATTTCGACCAGTACGGCACCAGGGCGATCCTGCCGGCCTATCAGATCGGCGCGACGATCGGCGATCGCTTCGGCGCGCTCTCGGTCTTCGCCAGCGCCGAGCATATCGACAATCGCGCCCAGCCGCTGACCTACATTACCGCGCTGCGCCCGGCGGCCACCAGCGCCACCGGCACGCCGGCGACCGGCGGGTTCGACGATCTCAACCGCACCGGCGCGGCGATCCGCGTGCTTGGCGCGGGGGCGATCGAGCATCAGTTACAGGACCGTTTCAAACTGAAGGCGGCGCTCGATCTCGGATCGGTGCGGCTCACTTATGTCGGCGGCCTGTTCCTCAACGACGTAAACGCGCGCGCCGACACCTATCTGAACACCGCCGCCGGTCTCGCTTATGCCGGCACATTCAATCTCGACGGGCGCAGCTACACGATTGCACCGGCCACCTTCTCCGCCGGGGTGTATCACAGCGAACAACGACACATCTCGCACAGCCTGTCGGCGAGCGGCGGTGGCGGGCGGTTCGACTGGCAGGTGATCGGCACACTGTTCGATTACGACAAGGATATCCAGCGCACGCCGACCACCGCTCTGCCCAACGCCCAGACCGGCGGCGCGGGCACGATCACGCGGCTCGACGGCAGCGGCTGGCGCACGCTCGACGCCAAGGGTGCCTACCGTGCCGGCGGTCACACGATCAGCGCCGGCGGCCATTACGACCGGTTCGAGATCGCCAGCAATCGCTACCTCACGACCGACTGGATTTCCGGCGGACAGGGCGCGGCGAATCTGCAATCGCGCGGCAAGACGCGCACCGCCGCGCTCTGGCTGCAGGATGCCTGGGCGATCGTGCCGGGCGTGACGCTGACGGCCGGTGGCCGCTACGAATGGTGGAAGGCCTATGACGGTGCGAACCTGCCCGCACTCGGCGCGGCGACGACGATCCAGCCGCAGCGCAGCGCCAACCGCTTCTCACCCAAGGCATCGCTCGCCTGGCAGGTCGCACCGACGCTCACCGCGCGGCTGTCGTTCGGCGAGGCCTTGCGTTTCCCGACGGTCGGCGAACTCTATCAGGTCGTCACGACGCCGGTCGCGACCGTACCGAACCCGAACCTGAAACCGGAACACGCGCAATCCGAGGAACTGGCGATCGAGCAGCACGACGATCGCGGCACGATCCGCCTGTCCGTGTTCAACGAGATCGTCCGCGATGCGCTGATCTCGCAGTCCGGCATCCTGTCGATCGCCGGCGTGCCGACCACCGCGACCTTCATCCAGAATGTCGATCGCACCCGCGCGCGGGGCGCGGAACTGGCGGTGCAGCGTCGCGACGTCGTGCCGCGTTTCGATCTGAGCGGCAGCGTCACCTATGCCGATGCGACGACGCGCGCCGACACGGCCTTCCCGGCGGCGGTCGGGAAACTGCTGCCCGGCGTGCCGCACTGGAAGGCGACGGTCGTAGGCACCTGGCGGCCGACCGATCAGGTCTCCCTCACGGCCGCCGGGCGCTACACCAGCCGGCTCTACGGGCAGCTCGACAATCTCGATCTGGTCGGCAACACCTATCAGGGCTTCTACAAATATCTCGTCGTCGATCTGCGCGCGCAGTTTCGTATCGACCGGCATTATGCGCTCGGGCTGGGCGTCGATAACGTCAACAACGACAAATACTTCCTGTTCCACCCTTTCCCCCAGCGCACCTTCCGCGCCGACGTGACGTGGTCGCTATGAGCGTGAAGCCGCCCGGCAGCCGTTGGTACAATGCGGTGTGGCGCTGGCATTTCTATGCCGCCTTGCTCTGCGTGCCGTTTGTGCTGTGGCTGGCGACGACCGGCGCGCTCTACACTTGGAAACCTCAGATCGAGGCGTGGCTCGATCGGCCGTATGACAGCCTTGCCGTAGCGCCGCCGGTCGGCGCGGATGCTCAGGTCGCCGCCGCGCTTGCGGCGGTGCCGGGCGCGCGGCTGCACAAATACCAGCTGCCCGATGCACCGGGCAGCGCCGCGCGCGTGATCGTCAGCGCAGGGGGCAATCAGACACGCGTCTATATCGATCCCGCTACCGCCCGGGTGCTGAAGACGATCGGCGAGGAAGATCAGCCGATGCGGATCGTCTCGCGCCTGCACGGCACGTTGCTGGCGGGGGATGTCGGCAGCTATCTCGTCGAACTGGCGGCGTGCTGGGCGGTGGTGATGATCCTGACCGGCCTGGATCTGTGGTGGCCGCGCAGGGGCGGCCGGCTGGGTGGCGTGGTCTATCCGCGTCTCAACGGCGGCAAGCGGTTGTTCTGGCGCGATTTGCATGCCGTTTCGGGCATCTGGGTATCGTTGCTCGCGCTCGGTCTGATCCTGACCGGACTGCCCTGGGCAAAGGCGTGGGGCGGTTACTTCAAGGAGGTTCGGGCGATCACCGGCACGGCTGACGGGCCGGTCGACTGGAAGATCGGCGCTGCGCCATCCGGCGAACGCGCGATGCTCGGCGATCATGCCGAGCATTTGGGGATGGGGATGCGCCATATGATGGCCCGGCCCGGCGAACTCGATCGCGTGATCGCCACCGTCACGCCGCTACGGATCGCGCCGCCGGTGATGATCGCACCACCGGGCAAAGCGGCGCATGGGTGGACGGTGACGTCGGATGCCGCCGATCGGCCGTTGCGTTCGCAACTCACCGTCGATGGTGCGACCGGAGCGGTTTTGACGCGGCGCGATTTCGCCCAGCGGCACTGGGTGGATCGCGCAGTTGGTTACGGCATCGCCGCGCATGAGGGGGCGTTGTTCGGGTTGGCCAACCAGCTGCTGGGCACGATGACGGCTGCGTTGCTGGCGACGCTGGCGGTATCGGGCGTCGTGATGTGGTGGCGACGGCGGCCGACGGGGCTGCTCGGAGCGCCGATTCCACTGTCCCGACCCCGCTTTGGGGTATTGCTGATCGGGGCGGTCGTTGCGCTTGGCGTGCTGATGCCGCTGTTCGGGGTGAGCTTGGTGGCCGTGCTGTTGCTGGATCGGCTGGTGTTGCGCGGGTCTGTCGCCGGACGGTGGCTGGGGTTGCACGCTGTTTGATGGGCCGGGGCGGGAGTTAATCCCGCCCCGTCGGTCGCGGCGTCGCCGCGCCGGCCGGCCGTTCGCGTTCGCTTGGCGAACCGGCGATTAGCTGACGCTAATCGCCTCGCTCCGGCTTACCAGATATGCACGCGCTCTGCGGGTGCCAGATACAATTTGTCGCCCGGCTTCACCCCGAACGCCGCATACCAGGCGTCCACGTTCCGGACGATGCCGTTCACGCGGTAGAAGGGCGGCGAGTGCGGATCGGTCAGCAGGCGCGCGCGGGCCGCGCCTTCGCGCAGCTTCGATTGCCATGCCTGCGCATAGGCCAGGAAGAAGCGCTGGTCGCCGGTCAGGCCGTCGATCGTCTTCGCCTTGCCGTGCGTCGCCTGATATTTCTGATACGCGGCATAGGACGTCTCGACGCCACCGAGATCGCCGATATTCTCGCCCAGCGTCAGCGCCCCCTTGATGTGCGTGCCGGGGATCGGCTCGTATCCGTCATATTGCTTGCTCAACGCCGACGTGCGGGCCGTGAACGCCGTCCGTGCCTCGGGCGTCCACCAATTCTCGAACTTGCCGGTGGGGCCGAACTTGCTGCCCTGATCGTCGAAGCCATGGCCCATTTCATGGCCGATGATCGCGCCGATCGCGCCGTAATTCACCGCGGCATCGGCCTTGGGGTCGAAATACGGGGCCTGCAGGATCGCGGCGGGGAAGGTGATCTGGTTGGTGAACGGGCTGTAATAGGCGTTCACCGTCTGCGGCGTCATGTTCCACAGGCTGCGATCGACGGATTTCTTCAATCGATCCAGATCGAGCTGATGCTGGAATTCGCCGGCACGGATCAGGTTCCCGACCGGATCGTTGCGATCGATCTTCAGCGCCGAATAGTCGATATATTTCACCGGATGGCCGATGCGCGGGTCGAATGCGGCCAGCTTGGCCAGCGCCTGCTCCTTGGTCTTGGCATCCATCCAGGTGTTGGCGGTGATGCGTTCCTTATAGGCGGCGCGCAGATTGGCGATCAGCTCGCTCATCTTCGCCTCGCTCTCGGCCGGATAATGGCGCTTGACGTAGATCTCGCCGACCGCCTCGCCCATCGCGCCGTTGACCACGGCAAGCCCGCGCTTCCACCGCGCACGCTGTTCCGGCTGGTCGGACAGGGTCTTGCCGTAGAAAGCAAAGCTCGCCTCGTCGAACGCCTTGGGCAGCACACCGGACATCGAGGTGGCGAGGCGGAATTTCATCCAGTCCTGCCAGGTCGATACCGGCGTCGCGGCGAAGATCTTGCCGATCTCGGTCAGCGCGGTCGATTGCGCCATGATGACGATCGGATAGCCTTCGTACCCGGCGGTCTTCAGCTGCAGATCCCAATCGAATTGCGGCGCCAGCGCCTTGCGCTGTTCGCCGTTCATCGGTTTCAGCAAGGCGGCCAGATCGCGCGATTGTTCCGGCGACCATTGCACCTTGGCCATCGCGGTTTCGAGCGCAACGATCCGGTCCGCCTTCGCACTGGCATCCGCGACGCCCGCCAGCGTCAGCACCTTTTCGACATAGGCGCGATAAACGGTGCGGAAGCCATCATATTTGGCACCCGGCAGCAGATAATAATCGCGCCCGCCCATGCCCAGATCGCCCTGTCCGGCGATCACGGTATAGTGGTTCGGATCGGTCGGGTTGGGGATCTGGCCGACCTCGACCGGTCCTGCAAAACCCACGGTCGAGAACAGGATCTGCAGCTTGGCGGGATCGTTCGCCGCGTCGATCTTCGCGAAATAGGGCGCGAGCGGTGCGGCACCGCGCGCCTCGATCGCGGCCTGATCCATATAGCCGGCATAGAGATCGCCCAATTGCTTTGCGCCCGCGCCGGTCCCGGCCGGATCGCGCGCGGCATCGGCCAGGATCTGCTTCACCTGAAGCTCGGCCTGATCGGCCAGGATCACCGACGGCCCGGCGGAGGTGCGATCGGCTGCGATCTGCGTACGTGCGTCCCATGCGCCGTTCGCGAATGTCCAGAAATCGTCGCCCGGCTTCACGTCCTTCTTCTGCGAGGTCAGATCGACACCGAACGTGCCGTAGACCGGCTTGGTGGTCTTTGCGTCTTGCGACAGAGCGGGCAGGGCGATCGCCATGGCGATCGCGGCGGCGGACAGGCGGACGGCAACGGAAACACGCATTCAAAACCCCTCTTCTGGTGTATTGCCGTCGTATAGGGGTGGGTCGGGGGTAGTGCAATCAGGAAGCTGATCGTCAATCGTCTTCGTGCAGCCATCCGGGGATGTCTCGCTGGGCATGGATCACGCGCCAGACATCGATGTGATCGTCACGCTCGATGTAGATCACTAGATAGGGGAACCGCTTGAGCTTGCGACTGCGCAATCCAGCCAATCCCAAATCGTGAGCAAGAAGGGACGAGCCGATCGCCGGACGGCTTGCTACGACGCGATAGGCAGCATCGAGCGCTTCGGCAAAGCGGATGGCGACGGATTCACCAGCCGTGTCGGCATAATAAGCCGCAGCTTCTTCGATATCTCCTTCGGCAATGACGCGAAGGACGATCGGCTTCGACGTCATTTTTTCGCGCGATTGCGGATGCGAGCTTTCAGGCCTTCGAAATATTGCGCATCGGCCACGGCGCCGGGAGGAGAGTCGGCTCCCTCGAGCAAGAGACTGCGCAGTCGTTCCCGATCCCGCTCTTTGCGTATCAGCTCGCGGATATATTCGCTGCTCGTGCCGAAATCGCGTTCTGTCACCTGTTCGTCCACGAACGCCTTCAGCGATTCGGGGAGGGAGATGTTCATCGTGCTCATCCCCGGCAATCTATCCCGATGGCAAAATTTGGCAAGATCAGATCACGCGGTACGGCACCGTTCCACGCACGTCCGGGTCCACCGCGATACCGCGATCCGCCGGCGGGAAGGCGCGCTGGTCGCAATCGTCGCGGGGGCACAGGCGGCAGGAGATGCCGATCGGCGTCGCGGGTGCGCGTTGGTCCAGTACGTCGGCATAGACGAAATCTGCCGCGTGTTCGGCCTCGCAGCCCAAAGTCACGGCATAGCGGCGTGGCGCGCGCGTGAAGCTGCCCGAGGGTTTGACGAGACCCTTGGCCATCGAGACGTAGCGCACGCCGTCGGGCGTTTCGGCATGCTGCACGACGATGCGATCGGGGATCGCGACCGCCTCGTGCACGATCCATAACGGGCAGGCACCGCCGAAGCGGGCGAACTGGAAGCGCGTGGCGCTGTGCCGCTTGGTGATGTTGCCGGCCATGTCGACGCGGCAGAAATAGAACGGGATGCCCTCGGCTCCGGGACGTTGCAGCGTGGACAGGCGGTGGCAGGCCTGTTCGAAGCTCACTCCGAAGCGGCGGCACAGCCGGTCGATGTCGTGGCGCGTCTCGCGCGCGGCGGCGCGAAAGGCGGTGTACGGCATGGTCAGCGCGCCGGCAGCGTAATTGGCGAGGCCGATGCGCAGCAGATTGTGCGCCGCAGGGCCGCCGTCGATATCGGCCTGGCCGACAATCTCCTCGATCTCGCGCGCGAAGGCGATCGCGGCGAGGCGGTGCGCGATCTGGAACCGGCGGCTTTCCGGCGGCATGGTCGCGTCGAGCGTAAGAATTCGGTCGTCGAAGGTCGCGAGCGGGCCGATCGTCTGATCGCTCAGGCGCACGTCGATGCCGTGGCTCGCCAATGCGGTTTCCAACGTATCGGCGGCAAGGCGTTCAGCTGCCCCATCCAGCGTATCGATATAATTCCCCGCGTCATGAAACCAGTCGCGCACCGCTTCCCACGGCCTGCGCCCGCCGCCGCCGGTGGCCTGCTCCTCCACCATCTGGAGCCGTTCCTCGGCCGCACGCATCGCGGCGTGAAGCGCGATGAAACGGTCGGCGATCTCCGGGCGCTCGGATGCGAGCCGCGCGATGGCATCGGCGGCGGGGGACGGGGGTAGCAGCGGATCGGCGAGCGCGACGGTAAGCGCGGCGAGGCGCAGCGCCGGCGCGGCATCCTCGATATCGCTGAGCGCCGCGGGGTGGTGACGGCGGAGTGCCGCGGTGACGCTGGGGGTCAGCGGACGCACGCCGCCTTCGAGTTGCGACAAGTAACTGACCGACACGCCGAGCCGCGCGGCCATCGCCGCCTGGTTCAGTCCGACCGAGGCACGGAGGGCGCGGAGTTGGTCTCCGGCGAATAGGCGGGTGGGGCGGGGCAGGCGGGGTCCTTTTTCTTAGCCCCTCCCCTTCAGGAGCGACGGGTGAACAGCGCCCCCGCGCTGTTCAGGTCATGCCGGGGGCATGACCGACCCGTCGCTGGGTTGGGGTGGGGAAGTGCCATCTCGAAGAGACCAGCTTCAGTTTCTGCCGCACGGCCCCACCCCAACCCCTCCCCTGAAGGGGAGGGGCTTTAGAGACAACGCTACTTCGCAAAACTCTCCTTCGCAACTTCGCAAGTTCACATTTGCATTTGCGCGGCGGCGGGGGGAGAGAGGCGTCCGCATCTGCTCATCCGGAGTCTGCCCATGTCCTCGACCCTCGCCGAACTGGAACGCAAGCGCGAAGCGGCTCGGATGGGTGGTGGGGAGAAGCGCATCGCCGCGCAGCATGCCAAGGGCAAGCTGACCGCGCGCGAGCGGCTCGACGTGCTGCTCGATCACGGATCGTTCGAGGAACTCGACATGTATGTCGAGCATAATTGCGTCGATTTCGGCATGCAGGACCAGATCGTGCCGGGCGACGGCGTGGTCACCGGATCGGGCACCATCAACGGCCGGCTAGTGTTCGTGTTCAGTCAGGATTTCACCGTGTTCGGTGGCTCGCTGTCGGAACGCCATGCGCAGAAGATCTGCAAGATCATGGATATGGCGCTGAAGGTCGGCGCGCCGGTGATCGGCCTGAACGACAGCGGCGGCGCGCGCATCCAGGAAGGCGTGGCGTCGCTCGGCGGCTATGCCGAAGTGTTCCAGCGCAACGTGCTGGCCAGCGGCGTCGTGCCGCAGATTTCCCTGATCATGGGGCCATGCGCGGGGGGTGCCGTCTATTCCCCCGCAATGACCGACTTCATCTTCATGGTGAAGGATAGCTCCTACATGTTCGTCACCGGGCCCGATGTAGTGAAGACCGTTACAAACGAGATCGTCACGCAGGAGGATTTGGGCGGAGCGGTGACGCATACCACGAAGTCGGGGGTCGCTGACGTGGCCTTCGAGAATGATATCGAGGCGCTGCTCGCGGCCCGCGACTTCGTGGACTTCCTTCCGCTGTCGAACCGCGAAGCGGTGCCGGAGCGCCCCTCGTCCGATCCGTGGGACCGGCGCGAGGACAGTCTGGATACGTTGGTGCCGGCCTCGGCCAACCAGCCCTACGACATGCACGAACTGATCCGGAAGGTGGTCGACGAAGGCGACTTCTTCGAGGTGCAGCCGACGCATGCCGGCAACATCATCATCGGTTTTGGGCGGATCGAGGGCCGCAGCGTCGGCTTTGTCGCGAACCAGCCGATGGTGCTGGCCGGATGCCTGGACATCAATTCGTCAAAGAAGGCCGCGCGCTTCGTGCGCTTCTGCGATGCGTTCGACATTCCGATCGTTACGTTCGTGGACGTGCCGGGCTTCCTGCCGGGTACATCACAGGAACTGAACGGCATCATCAAGCACGGCGCGAAACTGTTGTTCGCCTATGCCGAGGCGACCGTGCCCAAGATCACCGTCATCACGCGCAAGGCTTATGGCGGTGCATACGATGTGATGGCGTCGAAGCATCTGCGCGGCGACCTCAATTATGCCTGGCCGACCGCCGAGATCGCGGTGATGGGCGCGAAGGGCGCGGTCGAGATCATCTTCCGCGGCCGCACCCCGGCCGAGATCGCCGAACAGACGGCGCAATATGAGGCACGTTTCGCCAACCCGTTCGTCGCGGCGAGCAAGGGCTTCATCGACGAGGTGATCCAGCCGCACTCCACCCGCCGCCGCATCGCGCTGGGCCTGCGCAAATTGCGTGGCAAGGCGCTGGAGAATCCGTGGAAGAAGCATGACAATATTCCGCTGTGACGCGGGCATGACTTTTCTAGCGCCAATTCCGGAAACCGCGCTATTCCTCGCCGGTCCGTGTCACGCTTTCGCTATGAGGAATTTCTGATGCTGCTGTTTCTTCTGCTCCAGGCCGCCGCTCCAACTCCCGCCGCCGCCACGCCCCCGCCGCCTGCGCCGTGGGAGCCGCGCGATCGCACCAATGCCAACGGTAGCGTATCGACCTCGGCTGCTGTGATCGCGCGCGATGGATCGTCGCGGCTGACGGTTAAGTGCGACAAGGGGGCGGAACCGGTCGTGTCGGTGCAGTTCGTCGCCAAGCAGGCGTTGGCGGAACCCGCCGAAGATGGTTCCTACGCGCCCAAATCGGTTGGCCTGCGCTTCGATACCGGGCCGGCCATCACCTATGACTGGCAGTTCCAGGGCCGCGTAGCCTATAATGCCGATGCGGCGGCGGTGACCGCGCTGACCATGTTCATCGTCAAGGCGAAGACGATCCAGGTCGAGACGACCACGGCGGCGAAATTCGCTTTCATGGCGACCTTCGACGGCCCGGCGAGCGATGCGCCGATCCGCAAGGTGCTGTCGGCCTGCGGCTACACGCTGGGCGAGGTTCCGCCGCCGCTGCCGGTCAAGAAGAAATGACGCTCACCGCCAAAGGTTTGGGCCGGCTCAATCACGTCGGGGTCGCGACGCCCTCGATCGCAAAATCGATCGCGACGTATCGGGATCTGCTCGGCGCGACGGCGATCGGCGAACCGTTCGATCTGCCCGCGCAGGGGGTGAAGGTGTGCTTCATCGATGCGCCCAACACGCAGATCGAATTGATCGAACCTTATGACGAAAGTTCCCCGATCGCCGGATTCCTGAAAAAGAACCCGGCCGGAGGGCAGCATCACGTCTGTTTCGAGGTGGCTGATATCCATGTAGCGGTAGCCGATCTGAACGCCAAGGGCGCGACGGTGCTGGGCGAACCGCGCATCGGGGCGCACGGCACGCCGATCGTGTTCGTCCACCCGAAGGATTTCGGCGGGCTGCTGGTCGAGCTGATGGAAACGCCGCCGGAATCGCATGACAGCGAAGGGAGCCATTGATGGCCTATGACATGATCCTGAGCGAACGGCGCGGCGACGTGCTGGTGCTGACGCTCAATCGGCCCGAAAGGCTGAACGCCGCGCCGCCGAAGCTGTTCGACGAGTTGCGCGATGCGATCGCCAATCTGGATGGCGCGCGCGCCGTGCTGGTGACGGGCGCGGGCCGGGCCTTTTGTTCGGGCGCGGATGTTGCGGGCGGCAGCTTCGCCGCCGCCGATCCGGCGCAGGCGACCTATGAGGCGCTGACGCAGAACTATAACACGACCATGGCGGCGTTCGCCGATCTGGCGGTGCCGGTGGTGAGCGCGGTGCGCGGGCCGGCGGCGGGGATCGGCTGTTCGCTCGCGCTGGCGGCGGATTTCTGCGTCTGTTCGGAGACGGGCTATTTCCTGCAGGCATTCGTCAACATCGCGCTGGTGCCGGATGGCGGCGCGAGTTGGATGCTGCCACGCGTGATCGGCCGCGCGCGCGCGACGGAAATGATGATGCTCGGCGAGAAGGTGCCGGCGGCCAAGGCGCTCGATTGGGGCATGGTCCACAAGGTGGTGGCGGACGATGCGCTGGATGCCGAGGCGTTCGCGCTGGCTGAGCGGCTGGCGGCTGGGCCGACGGTGGCGCTGGGGCTGATGAAGCGCGGGCTGAACCATGCGCTCGACAGCGAATATGAAGCCGCGATGCTGCGCGAGGCGGAAAACCAGCGTGCCGCCCGGCGCACGGCGGATTCGATGGAGGGCGGGATGGCCTTTATCGAGAAGCGCAAGCCGGTGTTCCGGGGGGCGTGATGGGTTTACCATGCACCGTCTGTCCTGAGCTTGTCGAAGGACTGCACTTCTTTTCGACGGTCGACGAGAAAGGCAGTGCTTCGACAGGCTCAGCACGGACGGTTTTTGGATTGATGTCGTGACCGATAAACCAACCCTCGACCAATGGTCCGCCGCCGCCACAAAAGAGGTGAAGGGCAAGGACCTGACTTGGCCGACGCCCGAGGGCATCGACGTGAAGCCGCTCTACACGGCGGAAGACACGGCCGATATCGATCCCGGCCTGCCCGGTTTCGCACCGTTCACGCGCGGGGTTCGCGCGTCGATGTATGCCGGCCGCCCGTGGACGATCCGCCAATATGCCGGCTTCTCCACCGCCGAGGCATCGAACGCCTTCTACCGCCGCAATCTCGCCGCCGGGCAGAAGGGCCTGTCGGTCGCGTTCGATCTCGCCACGCATCGGGGCTATGACAGCGATCATCCGCGCGTGACCGGTGATGTCGGCAAGGCCGGCGTCGCGATCGACACGATCGACGACATGAAGATCCTGTTCGACGGCATTCCGCTCGACAAGATGTCCGTGTCGATGACAATGAACGGCGCGGTGATCCCGATCCTCGCCTTCTTCATCGTCGCGGGCGAGGAGCAGGGCGTGCCGCAGGCGTTGCTCGACGGCACGATCCAGAACGACATCCTCAAGGAGTTCATGGTCCGCAACACGTATATCTACCCGCCCGAACCGAGCATGCGGATCATCTCGGACATCATCGGCTATACGTCGGCGCATATGCCGAAATTCAACTCGATCTCGATCTCCGGCTATCACATGCAGGAGGCCGGGGCGACGCAGTTGCAGGAACTCGCCTTCACGATCGCCGACGGGCGTGAATATGCCAAGGCGGCGATGGCGAGTGGCCTCGATCTCGATGCGTTCGCCGGGCGGCTGTCGTTCTTCTTCGCGATCGGCATGAACTTCTTCATGGAGGTCGCCAAGCTGCGCGCGGCGCGCAAATTGTGGCACCGCGTGATGACCGATCTCGGTGCAAAGGACGAACGCAGCAAGATGCTGCGCACGCATTGCCAGACCAGCGGCGTGTCGCTGACCGAGCAGGATCCGTACAACAACGTGATCCGCACCACGATCGAGGCGATGGCGGCGATGCTCGGCGGGACGCAGTCGTTGCACACCAATGCGCTGGACGAGGCGATCGCGCTGCCGACCGATTTCTCCGCCCGTATCGCGCGCAACACGCAGATCGTGATCCAGGAAGAAACGGGGATGACCAAGGTCGTCGACCCGCTGGGCGGCAGCTACTACATCGAAAGCCTGACGCAGGAACTCTACGACAAAGCGTGGGAGATCATCGAACGCGTCGAGTCCGAAGGCGGCATGGCGAAAGCGGTCGCGGCGGGCTGGCCCAAGGCGATGATCGAGGAAGCCTCGGCCGGACGCGCGGCGCGGGTCGACAAGGGCGAGGACGTGATCGTCGGCGTCAACAAATACCGGCTGGCCGAAGAGGATGCGATCGACATCCTCGACGTGGACAATGTCGCGGTTCGGGAATCGCAGATCGCACGGATCGCAAGGTCGAAGGCGGGGCGCGACGAGGCGAAATGCACCGCCGCTCTGGACGCCTTGCGAGAGGGCGCACGGGAGACGGAGAATGTGCTCGGCCTCGCGGTCGAATGCGCGCGCCAGCGTGCGACCCTGGGCGAGATCAGCCTGGCGATGGAGGATGTGTTCGGGCGTTACGGCACCAATCCCACGCCGGTTTCCGGCATCTATGGCGGCGCGCATGAATTCGACGCCAAGTGGCTCGGCCTGATCGAGGGCGTTGGCTCGATCGAACACCGAATCGGCCGAAAACCGCGCCTGTTCGTCGCCAAGATGGGCCAGGACGGGCATGATCGCGGGGCCAATCTGGTGAGTTCGGCATTCGGCGATCTCGGCTTCGAGGTTGTACCGGGTCCGTTGTTCCAGACGCCGAAGGAAGCCGCCGCGCTGGCGATCGAGAAGGATGTCGACGTGGTCGGCGCGTCCAGCCTCGCGGCGGGCCACAAGACGTTGATTCCAGAACTCATCGGCCATTTGCGCGATGCCGGGCGCAGCGACATCAAGGTGATCGCGGGCGGGGTGATCCCCGCGCAGGATTACCAGTTCCTGCGCGATGCCGGGGTACAGGGGATTTTCGGGCCGGGCACGAACCTGGTGAGTGCGGCGGGCGAGGTGCTGAAATTGCTCGGGCACAATATGCCGCCGGTGGAAGAGGCTGCGGAATGAAGATTTATCAGTTGATGGCGATGGGCGCGGCGCTGATCGCGGCGCCTGCGATGGCCCAGACCCAGACGCAGATGAATGCGGAGGCTGGGGCGGCCTATGCCAAGGCCGATACCGTGATGGCTCAGGTGTGGAAGACGACCTATGCGCGGATGAAGGCGCGTGATGCGGCGGATACGTCACGCGGCGGCGGGTTCGGTTATGCCGGCGCGTTGCTCGAAAGCCAGCGCGCCTGGCTGAAGTTCCGCGATGCGCAGTGTGTGATCGAGGGCGGCGAATTCGCCGGCGGATCGTTGCAAGGCATGGCGATGACGCAGTGCAAGACGCGCCTGACCGGCGAGCGGACGGCGCAATTGCGCAAACTGGAGTGGCGGCGTTGAGTGATATGATGACTGCCGCGAAAAGCCCCTCCCCTTCAGGGGAGGGGTTGGGGTGGGGCCGTGCCGCAAACGCAGATGCCGGTCTCGGTGAGACCTCCCCCACCCCTTTCCCCTCTCCTGAAGGGGAGGGGCTTATGAGAACCGACTGGACCCGCGCGGAAATCGCCACCCTGTTCGACCTTCCCTTCGACGACCTGATGTTCCGCGCGCAAATCGTGCACCGCGCGCATCATGCCGCCGGTGAGGTGCAACTCTGCACGTTGCTATCAATCAAGACGGGCGGCTGCCCAGAGGATTGCGGTTATTGCTCGCAGTCCAAATCCGCCGACAGTGGCGTGAAGGCGACCAAGCTGATGGACCCGCGCGCGGTGCTGCAGATGGCGGCGCAGGCGAAAGATGCCGGGTCGCAGCGTTTCTGCATGGGCGCGGCGTGGCGCAATCCCAAGGATCGCGACATGCCCGCGATCGTCGAGATGGTGAAGGGCGTGCGCCAGATGGGGCTGGAGACGTGCATGACGCTCGGCATGCTGACGCCCTCGCAGGCGGCGATGCTGGCCGATGCGGGGCTCGATTACTACAACCACAATATCGATACCTCGCCTGAGCGTTACGATCAGGTCATAACCACGCGCACCTTCGCCGAGCGGCTCGATACGCTGCAGCATGTGCGCGAGGCGGGGATCAACGTGTGCTGCGGGGGCATCGTCGGGATGGGCGAGACGCGCAGCGACCGGGTCGGCTTCGTCCACGCGTTGGCCACGCTGCCGCGTCATCCGGAAAGCGTGCCGGTCAATGCGCTGGTGCCGGTGAGGGGCACGGTGCTGGGCGACATGCTGGCGGACACGCCGCTCGCCAAGATCGACGATATCGAATTCGTCCGCACGGTGGCGGTGGCGCGGATCACGATGCCGCTGAGCATGGTGCGCCTGTCCGCCGGTCGCGAGAGCATGAGCGAGGCGACGCAGGCCCTGTGCTTCATGGCTGGGGCAAATTCGATCTTCACCGGCGACAAGCTGCTGACGGCCGGCAATCGCGGCGACAGCGCGGATGCGGCGCTGATGGCGAAACTCGGGCTGCGCGCGATGACCGGCGCGGAGCCGATGCGGGTGGCGGCAACATAGTCCCCCTCCCGCTTGCGGGAGGGGTTAGGGGAGGGGCTGTCCCCCTCACGGATTTCACCGTTTGCGGAAAGGCCCTCCCCCCGGCCCCTCCCGCAAGCGGGAGGGGAGAAGAGCTAAGTGTTCAAGAAAATCCTGGTCGCCAATCGGGGCGAGATCGCGTGTCGGGTCATGCGGACCGCCAAGAAGATGGGAATCGCCACCGTCGCGGTCTATTCGGATGCCGATGCGCGCAGCCCGCATGTGCTCATGGCGGACGAAAGCGTGCGGCTCGGGCCGCCGCCGGCGGGGGAGAGCTATCTGCTCGCCGATCTGATCCTGCTCGCGGCCAAGGAGACGGGCGCGGATTGCATCCATCCGGGCTACGGCTTCCTCAGCGAGCGAGAGAGTTTCGCCAAGGCTTGTGCCGAGGCGGGGATCGCGTTCGTCGGCCCGCCGCCGAACGCCATTGCGGCGATGGGCGACAAGATCGAATCCAAGAAGCTCGCCAAGGCGGCGGGCGTCAACGTCGTGCCGGGCTTCCTGGGCGAGATCGCCGATACCGAAGAGGCGGTGAAAATCGCCACCGATATCGGCTATCCGGTGATGATGAAGGCCTCGGCCGGCGGCGGTGGCAAGGGCATGCGGCTCGCCTATAGCGAGCAGGACGTGCGCGAAGGTTTCGAGGCGACGAAGCGCGAGGGGCTGGCGTCGTTCGGCGACGACCGCGTGTTCATCGAGAAGTTCATCGAAAGCCCACGCCATATCGAGATTCAAGTGATGGGCGACCAGCACGGCAACATCGTCTATCTCGGCGAACGCGAATGCTCGAT
Source organism: Parasphingomonas caseinilytica (assembly GCF_036663755.1). NCBI lineage: Bacteria > Pseudomonadati > Pseudomonadota > Alphaproteobacteria > Sphingomonadales > Sphingomonadaceae > Parasphingomonas > Parasphingomonas caseinilytica. Next base: position 176,512 of record NZ_JAXOJL010000002.1, on the reverse strand, counting down.
CCAGCGCCGCCACCAGAAGGTGGTCGAGGAAGCGCCGTCGCCGTTCGTGACGCCGAAGATGCGCAAGGCGATGGGCGAGCAGGCGGTCGCGCTGGCGCGCGCGGTGGGCTATTTTTCGGCGGGGACGGTCGAGCTGATCGTGTCGGGGGCCGATACGAGCGGCGAGGGGTTCTACTTCCTTGAAATGAACACCCGGCTGCAGGTCGAGCATCCGGTGACCGAGGCGATCACCGGCCTCGATCTGGTCGAGCTGATGATCCGCGTTGCCGCCGGCGAGCCGCTGGGGTTCACGCAGGATGACGTGACGCTGACCGGCTGGGCGATCGAGAACCGCGTCTATGCCGAGGATCCGTATCGCGGCTTCCTGCCGAGCATCGGGCGGCTGGTGCGCTACGATCCACCGGAGGATACGCGCCCCGATTACGGCCCGGTCGCGGCGGACGGCGATGCTTATACCCGCGTCGACGATGGCGTGCGCGAGGGCGGCGAGGTCAGCATGTTCTACGATCCGATGATCGCCAAGCTGATCACCTGGGCGCCGACACGCGAAGCCGCGATTGATGCGCAGATCGCGGCGCTGGATGCGTTCGAGATCGATGGGCCGGGCAACAATATCGACTTCGTCTCCGCGTTGATGCAGCACCCGCGCTTCCGCTCGGGCAACATCACCACCGGGTTCATCGCGGAGGAATATCCCGACGGCTTCCACGGCGCGCCTGCGTCCCCGGACCTGATCCGCAGCCTCGCCGCAATCGCGGCCTTCGCCGCCACCGCCGAGGCGGATCGCGCGCGGCGGATCGACGGTCAACTCGGCAAGCGGTTGCGCCCGCCGGCCGACTGGTCGGTGAAGATCGGCAATGCCGAACACGCGGTGTCGATCTCGACCAATGGCGTGACGGTTGATGGCGAGGATCTCGACATCGCGCTGGAATATACGCCGGGCGACCGCACGGTCATCGCGGACGTGGACGACGAGGAATTGATCGTCCGCATTGGCAGAACGCGCGGTGGCTTCAAACTGACGACGCGCGGCGCATCGCATCAGGTGCGAGTGCTGCCCGCCCATGTCGCGCCCTATGCCCAACATCTGATCGAGAAGATCCCGCCCGACCTGTCGAAATTCCTGCTCTGCCCGATGCCGGGGCTGCTGATGCGGCTGGATGTCGGCGCGGGCGACAAGGTGGAGGCGGGGCAACCGCTCGCCGTCGTCGAGGCGATGAAGATGGAGAACATCCTGCGCGCGGAGAAAGCGGGCGTGGTGAAATCGGTGAACGCCAAGCCGGGCGACAGTCTGGCGGTCGATGCGGTGATTTTGGAGATGGAATAAATCACGTCGCCCCGGCGCAGGCCGGGGCCTCCGGATGTGGTGTACGCCGATCGCCCCGAACATTGCGGCCCCGGCCTGCGCCGGGGCGACGGATGACGTACAAATTGCGACAATAAATCGGTGGACGCTTGCGCGCACGCTTGCCATCTCAATCGCATGGTTCGTAACAGACTGTTGCTGGCGCTCGGCGCATCCACGGCTTTGGCGGCGTGTTCGGTCGGGCCGGACTATCACCCCGCCGCGCCCTCCGCGTTGGGGGTGCCCGAGGGCTATTCGGTCAACGTGCCCGCGCAGGCACCGGAAGACATCTCGGCCTGGTGGAACCGCTTCGACGATCCGTTGCTCGCGCGGATCGTGGAGCAGGCGCGGACCAACAATCTCGATATCGCCCAGGCCGTCGCAAGGCTGCGGCAGGCGCGTGAAAGCCTGAAGCAATCGCGCGCGCAATTGCTGCCGACGGTCAGCGGATCGGCGGGCTATTCGCGCGCGTTCGATCTGAAGGGCGCAAGTCCGGTGACGCTGGCGGACGGCACGGTGACGAACATCTCGCGCGGTGCGGGCGACAGTTTTTCGGTCAGCGGCGATGTGTCGTATCAGGTCGGCCTGTTCGGCGAGGTGCGCCGCACGGTCGAGGCGACATCGGCGCAATATGCTGCCAGCGGCTACGATCTCGCGACCGTGCAGATATCGACGGCGGCAGAGGCGGCGCGCAATTACGTGCTGGCGCGGCTGTATCAGGCGCAGCTTGCCAACGCGCGGAACTCGCTTGGCATTCAGGACGACAATCTGGAGATTGCGGGCTTTCGCGTGCAGGCCGGTCTCGTCTCCTCGCTCGACAGCGAACAGGCGCGGACACAGCGTGCGCAGACCGCCGCGACGATCCCGACGATCGAGCAGAATTACAACGCCGCCGTCTCGCGCCTCGGCGTGCTGTCCGGGCAGGCGCCGGGTGCGCTGAAGGCCGATCTCGAAGCGGTGAAGCCGATCCCCAAAGGGCCGGCGAACATCGCGGTCGGCATTCCCGCCGATACGTTGCGCAACCGGCCCGACGTGCGCGCGGCCGAGCGCAACTTGGCCGCCGCCACCGCGCAGATCGGCGTGGCCAAGGCGGCGCTTTATCCGGCGCTTGCGATCAGCGGATCGGTCAGCACCAACGCGACGGTGGTGGGCAGCCTGTTCGACCAGATCGCCGGGCAATTGTTCGCCGGGTTGACCCAGGCGATCTTCAACGGCGGGCGCCTGCGCGCGCAGGTCCGTGCCAACGAGGCGGCGGCGCAAGGATCGTTTGGGCTGTACAAATCGACCGTACTGACCGGCCTCGAGGATGTAGAAAATGCGGTCGTCGCGCTTGATTCCGCCCAGCGCCGCGCCGCGCAATTCACCATCGCACTGGATGCGGCGAACAATTCCGCGATCCTGTCGCGCAGCCAGTATCGCGCCGGCCTCACCGATTTCACCACGCTCAACACCACCGAGAGCAGCCTACTCACCGCGCGTAACGGCCTGTCCCAGGCGCAGTCCGATCAGGCGACGGCGGTGATCCAGCTCTATCTCGCGCTCGGCGGCGGCTGGAATGCCGCGGCCGGTGCACCGCAAGCGCCGCAAGGGTAAGACGATGGCCGATTCCAACCTCGACGAATTCCTCGGCACGAAGCCGGTGCCGGCGTGGCGGCGTTACGTGAAATGGGTCGCCGTCGCGATCGGCGTGGTCCTGTTGCTGTTGCTGCTGAAAAGCTGCTTCGGCGGCAGCAACGTGGTGGAATATTCGACCGAGAAGGTGTCGCAGGGTTCATTCCAAGTGACCGTGTCGGCAACCGGCAAGCTCGCCCCGACCAATCAGGTCGATGTCGGGTCGGAATTGTCCGGCCTCGTCACCAAAGTGGTGGTGGACGTCAACGATCGCGTCACCGCGGGCCAGCCGCTGGCACTGGTCGATCCCTCGCGCTTTCAGGATACGGTGAACCAGAGCAAGGCCGCGCTCGCCGCCAGCGTCGCCGCAGTGGAGCAGGCGCGGGCGACGCTGGCACAGGCAAACGCGACGCTGGCGCGCTACCGCGAGGTCAGCCGCCTGTCCAACGGCCGCGTGCCCGCCAAGACCGAGATGGACACCGCGATCGCCGAACAGGCGCGCGGCATGGCGAACCTGCGCGCCGCGCAGGCCAACGTCCAGTCCGCGCAGGCGACGCTCTCCTCCAACGCGACGCAGTTGGTGAAGACGGTGATCCGCTCGCCGGTCAACGGCGTGGTGCTGGCGCGCCAGATCGAGCCGGGCCAGACCGTCGCCGCCTCGTTCAGCACGCCAACCCTGTTCGTCATCGCGCAGGACCTGTCAGCGATGAAGCTGGAAGTGGCGATCGACGAGGCCGATGTCGGCGCGGTCAAACAGGGGCAGGCGGCGACCTTCACCGTCGATGCTTTTCCCGGCAAGACCTTCCCGGCGACGATCACGCGCGTCGATCTCGGCTCCAATCTCAGCGCGCAGAGCAGCACGACGACCACGACCACGACGACCAACACCGTCGTCTCCTATGCCGCGACATTGAGCGTGGCGAACGCGAACCAGCAATTGCGCCCCGGCATGACCGCGACGGCGGATATCGTGACGACGGCCAAGAACGACGTGCTGCTCGTGCCCAACGCCGCCTTGCGCTTCAAGCCGGTCGATCCGAATGCCGGCGCATCTGGCAGTGGCGGCGGCGGCATCGCCGGTTCGCTCACCTTCCGCCCGCGCCGTGGGGGGCAGGAACGCACCGCGACGGTCGGGCGGGGCGCGACGCAGACGGTCTACGTCAAGGACGAGGCGGGCAAACCCAAGGCGATCAGCGTCGTCGTCGGCGAGACCAACGGCTCCGTCACCGAAGTGACCGGCGGCGATCTGAAGCCCGGCATGGAAGTGATCACCGGCCAGCTCGCCAAGGGCGTAGAGGCAAAGTCGGCCGGCAGCCGGCGCTCGGGCGGCGCTGGCACCGGTGGCGGAACCGGTGGCGGGCAGCGCAGTGGAAACTGACGCTGGCCTGCCCATCATCCGCCTGCGTGGCGTGACCAAGGTCTACGGGCAGGGCGCGACCGCGTTTCAGGCGCTGAAGGGCGTGGACCTCGACATCGCGGCGGGCGATTTCGTCGCGGTGATGGGCGCGTCGGGATCGGGCAAGTCCACGACGATGAACATCCTCGGCTGTCTCGACGTACCGACCGACGGCACGTTCGAATTTCGCGGCCATCACGTCGAGGCGCTCGATCGCGATCAGCGCGCGTTGCTGCGCCGCAAATATCTCGGCTTCGTGTTCCAGGGGTTCAACCTGCTCGCCCGCACCAGCGCGCTGGAGAATGTCGAGCTGCCCTTGCTCTATCGCGGCGATGCCAAGCAGGCGCGACGCGACGCGGCGATGGCCGCGCTCGACAAGGTTGGGCTGAAAGAATGGTGGGATCACACCCCTGCGGAACTGTCGGGCGGCCAGCAACAGCGCGTCGCGATTGCCCGCGCGATCGTCACCGCGCCGCAAGTGCTGCTGGCCGACGAACCGACCGGCAACCTCGATTCCGAACGCTCGGTCGAGATCATGCAATTGCTGACCGATCTCAACCGCGAGAACGGCATCACCGTGCTGATGGTCACCCACGAACCCGACATGGCCGCCTTCGCGCGCACCGTGGTGCACTTCAAGGACGGGCTGGTCGAGCGGATCGAGGCGCAGCATCGCCAGGGCGAAGAGGTGGCGTTGTGAGTTTTGCTCCGCTCACACGTCGTCACCCCAGCGCAGGCTGGGGTCTCAAGCCATGGGGCACACGGCGCGCACAACGGCATGAGACCCCAGCCTGCGCTGGGGTGACGATTGTGGTTGGTCGGGTGGATAAGTAAGGATGTTCGGCACAACCGTCACCCTCGCCCTCCGCTCGATCATGCGCCACAAGCTGCGCTCGATCCTCACCGCGCTCGGTATTATCATCGGCGTGGCGGCGGTGGTGACGATGGTCACGCTCGGCCGCGCAACGACGAAAGCGGTGCAGTCGTCGATCTCCTCGCTCGGCAGCAACATCCTGCAAATCCGTCCCGGTCAGGGCTTCGGCCGTGGCGGCGGCGGCCCGCGCCCGCCCGATTTCAAGCCCGAGGATGCCGAGGCGATCCGCGAACAGATCGCCGGCGTCTCCGCCGTCGCCCCGCAGGCGCAATCGACCACCACCGCGATCTATGACGGGGCGAATTGGTCGACCACGATCAACGGCACTACCAGCGCCTATTTCCAGGTCCAGCCCTGGCCGCTGACCGCCGGCCGCGCGTTCATGCCCGCCGAGGAACAGGCCGGCAAATCGGTGTGCATCATCGGCAGCACGGTTGCCCAGAACCTGTTCCGGGGCGGGCAAGCGGTCGGGCGGCGGATTCGTCTGGGGTCCGTATCGTGCGACGTGATCGGCACGCTCTCGACCCGCGGGCAGCAGGGGTTCGGCGGCGATCAGGACGATGTCGTGATCATGCCGATCAAGACCGTGCAGCGCCGCTTCACCGGCAATCGCGACATCCGCCTGATGCTGGTCGGCGTCGATCCCGCTTATGCCACCGCGACGGTGCAGGCGTCGATCACCGATCTGCTGCGCGAACGGCGCAACATCACCGGATCGAAGGAGGATGATTTCAACATCTTCGACACCAAGCAGATTTCCGATACGCTCACCGCGACGACCACCTTGCTGACCGGTATCGTCACGGCGGTGGCGGCGATCAGCCTGATCGTCGGCGGCATCGGCATCATGAACATCATGCTCGTATCGGTGACTGAGCGCACGCGCGAGATCGGTATCCGCCTGGCGATCGGCGCGGTCGCGCGCGAGGTGCTGCTGCAATTCCTCGTCGAGGCGGTGGCACTGTCGATGCTGGGCGGGGTGATCGGACTGCTGATCGCGCAGGTCGCGATCATCTCGCTCGTGCCGGTGTTGAAGGTCGAATATCTGTTCGTACCGGAAATCAACCTGATCGCGTTCGGGATTTCGGCGGTGATCGGCGTGGTGTTCGGGTACTTCCCGGCGCGGAGGGCGGCGGCGCTCAATCCGATCGATGCGCTGCGGCACGAGTAGAATAACGACCCCTACTATCGTCACCCCAGCGTAGGCGGGGGTCTCAGGCGATTGTGCGAGCGGGTTGCCACAAGCCCGAGACCCCAGCCTGCGCTGGGGTGACGATAGTGGAGAGGGGTGACGGGTCGCAGGCCGGGGCAGGGGGGCTTCACGGCAAAGCCCGCAACCGCTCCAAATCCTCGGGCCGGTCGATGTCCAACAACTCACGGTCCGAGGCGACGACGTGCCTGCCACCCGCGATCAGCGCGCGCGCGCCCTCGTCGCCCTCCAGCGCCAGCAACGCATCGAACCGGTCCGCGCCGAACAGCGCAGGCGGGCACGGCTTCACCCCATTGCTCGACGCCACCACCGCATCCGGCCCGTCGGCGGCGTCCAGCAGGCGGTAGACATGCGCCGCTGTGACGTTCGGCATGTCGGCCAGCGCGATCAGCACCGCTTCCGCGCCGCCCGCCTGCGCCGCCGCAACGCCCAGCTTCACCGAATTGGACATGCCGATTTCGGGCCGGCCGTTATGGATGACCCGATATCCGCGCGCCGCGAAATCGAGTTCCGTGCCGCTCCGTACCACGATCCGGTCGCGAAACGGCACCGCCTCCAGCGCGCTGACGACATGGAAGGCCAGCGGCTGGCCTAGGAAATCCTGCTCCAGTTTGTCGAGCGCCCCGAACCGTTCGGAACGCCCGGCAGCGAGCAGGATCAGCACGGTGCGCTCGGCGGCGATCATGCCCCGGCGACCAGCAGTGAAGCGGCCGGCTTCTTCAATCCATCCCGCGCATTGAACGCGGCGATCATCGCGGCGGCGATCGACAAGGCGATTTCCGCCGGCCCGATCGCGCCGATATCCAGACCGACCGGCGCGTCGATCTGGTCGATCCGCTCCTCGCTCACGCCGGCCGCCGCCAGCCGTTCGCGCCGCGCGGCATGGCTGCGGCGCGACCCCAACGCACCGACATAGGCTGCATCGCTAGCCAAAGCGGCGATCAGCGCCGGATCGTCGATCTTGGTATCGTGGCTGAGCGTGACCACCGCCGTCGAGGGTCCCGGCGCATAAGCCGCAACCGCCTCGTCCGGCCAGCCATCGTCGAGCACCACGCCGGGAAAGCGTTCCTCGGTCAGGAATCGCGCGCGGGGGTCGATCACCACCGTGGCGATGCCCAGTTCGCGCGCCAGCCCCGCCAGCGCCTGCGCGATCTGCACCGCGCCGACGATCAGCAGGCGGCGCGGCGGATCGTAACGATTGACGAACATCGCGCCCTGCGCCGGACGCAGCGAGCTGGCGCCGGTATCCAGATCGGTCGTCACCGACAGCGCCTTGCCGCGGTCGCGCGCTTCCGAAATGCGGTCGAACAATTCGGGGTCGAACCCCTCCGCCGACACCGGCTGCACCATCACCGCGATCTCGCCGCCGCACGGCAGGCCGACTTCCCACGCGGCGGCATCCTCCACGCCGTAATTCTTTACCACGAACGGTGCGCCGGCGATCACATCCGCTGCGGTGGCGAGGATGTCGCTCTCCACGCACCCGCCCGAAACCGATCCCTCGAAGCGGCCATCGGCATGAACGATCATGTGGCTGCCGCGCGGGCGCGGCGCGGAGCCCCAGGTGCTGACCACGGTGGCGATCGCCATCGGCGCGCCCTTCCAGGCGGCGGCAGCGGTCAGGACGGAATCGTTGTCGGCCATGTTCAGTCCCGGATCATCGTCAAAGTGTCATCATTCCTGTGCATCGCCTGCGACGGGCGGAGGTATCGTAAGGTGCTCGGTCGCCCCCGTTGCGCTATGGCGCAGTAACGCGCTGGATTGGGATCGTTTCCGTATGACGCATTTTAAGGCCAAGCGGTATATCATGGCCATCACGGCGCTGCTGGCCGCCGCAAGCGCCGATGGGCAGGAACCCGTGATGACCAAGCAGAAGCCGCTCTCGCCCGTTATCGTAATCGCGCATCGCGGTGTCAGCGGCTTGCGACCGGAACATACGATCGCGTCCTACACGTTGGCGATCGAACAGGGCGCGGATTTCATCGAACCCGATCTGGTGCTGACCAAGGACGACGTGTTCGTCGCCCGCCACGAAAACGACATCACCGAAACGAGCGACGTCGCCAAGCATCCCGAGTTCGCGGACCGCAAGACGACCAAGGTGATCGACGGCGAAAAACATGTCGGCTGGTTCACCGAGGATTTCACGCTCGCCGAACTGAAGACGCTGCGCGCGAAGGAACGTCTGCCGCTGCTCCGCCCCGACAATGCCAAATATGACGGCCAGTTCGAGATCCCGACGCTGGCCGAGATCATCGCGCTGGCGAAGAAGCATTCGGTCGGCGGCCGGGTGGTCGGCATCTATCCCGAGACCAAGCATCCGAGTTACTTCGCCGGCATCGGCCACCCGATGGAGGCGCATTTGGTGCGCGAACTGAAGGCGGCGGGCTGGGACGATGCGAACGCGCCGGTGTTCATCCAGTCGTTCGAGGTGAACAATCTGAAAGCGCTGCACAAGCTGACCAAAATCCGCCTGATCCAGCTGATGGACAAGAAAGGCGCGCCTGCCGACAATGCTGTGCCCAGCTATGCCGCGATGACCACGCTCGAGGGATTCAAGGCCGTCGCGGCCTATGCGTACGGGATCGGCCCGAACAAGGAGATGGTCGATGCCACGCTGGTCGCCAATGCCCATGCGGCGGGCCTGCGCATCCATCCCTGGACCTTCCGTGCGGAGAATTTCTTCCTGCCGCCCGCTTTGTGGTCCGGCGTAAATCCGCGCGCGCATGGCCGTCTTTCGGACGAAATCCGGCGCTACCTGGATCTCGGCATCGATGGCTTCTTTACCGATTTCACCGCCATTGGGGTCGAGGCGCGCGCTGCGTCGCAATCCGGGAAATGAATCATGCGTAAAGCCGTCCTCGTTCTAGCTCTGCTGCCGATCGTGTCGGGCGGCTGCGTCCGCACCGTCGCCAGCATCGTCACCGCGCCGGTGAAGGTCGTCAGCAAAGGCGTCGACTGGACGACGACCAGCCAGAGCGAAGCGGATCGCAATTACGGCAAGAAGATGCGTAAGGCGGAGGAGCGGGAAGGCAAGGAGCGGCGCGCCTGGGAAAAGACCTGCCGCAAGAATCCCGACAATTGCGGACCTTATGACGGTTTTCGCGCGAGCGACATCAGCCGGTGATCCGCTGCGCCGCCGCTCTGTCCTACACGATCCTGCCTGTGCTAAACCGTGCGCCGGCAGTTCTGCCCGCTCTTTGACCTGACCCGAAGATTTGCTCCAGCCGTGCGATGGCGGCCGACGAAAAGCCGCGTACCGTGTGACCTTGTGTGAACTTCGCCCGGATTCAACCGAGAATCGCGGCGTTACATCCCGCCCAATACGCCTGCCACCGCCGCCAGCACCTCGGCGCGCATCTGCACCCAAAGATGGCTGCTCCGCACCTCGATCACCCGGCAGCCCGGTTCGTCCTCTACGCGGCAGATCGTGCCGTTGACGAGCCCGTCGCTGCGGCTCCAGATCGCGGTGGCGGGGACGGGCAGCGGTGCCATGATCTCCGCGCGCTGCACGGTGACGCGATCGGCATCGACCTTCTCGCCGCTGACCAGTTCGAACACACGCCACACATTGGTCGCGTGCGGGTGCCCGGCATAAGGCGAACTGATCGTGATGACCTCGCGCACCGAGCCGGTCACGCGGTGCGCGGCAAGGCGGGCCATGATTCCGCCCAGGCTGATGCCGACCAGTGTGACCGGTTGGTCGGTTTCGGCGTGCAGGCGGCGGATGCGGTCGAACAGCAGATCGCCCTCCACGCCGATCGCCCGGCTGCCGAGATTGCGCCCCAGGCCCCAGCCTTCCGCGCGGTAGCCGAGCGCGTTCAGATAGCGCCGCAGCACGAACGTCGAGCGATCCGAATTGACCAGTCCGGGCAGAATCAGCACCGGCCGCCCGTCGCCGCGCGGCATCGCCATCAGGCGTCGTCGCGCCGCGATCAACGGCGGCAGGCTGGCAAAGGCGCGCGGCACTTCCAGCGCCCAGAGCAATTTGGAGGGAGGGCGTGCACCCGTTTCCTGCAGCATGAAGCCTGTGATATGGCATTTGCATGACCGACGATACGCATGTTCTGGATAACCCGCCCTCCGCCGACTGGACGATCCCGCAGGATTGGTCGCATTACACGGCCGAAGATCATGCGACCTGGGATACGTTGTTCGAACGACAGGCGAAGCTGTTGCCCGGCCGCGCCTCCAATGCGTGGCTGCGCGGGCTGGATGTGCTCAAGCTCAGCAAGCCCGGCATCCCCGATTTCGAGGAACTGAGCGAACGACTGATGCAACTCACCGGTTGGCAGGTCGTCGCGGTGCCGGGGCTAGTGCCGGACGATGTGTTCTTCGATCACATGGCCAATCGCCGCTTCGTCGCGGGCAATTTCATCCGCCGCCCGGATCAGCTCGATTACCTACAGGAACCGGACGTCTTTCACGACGTATTCGGCCACGTGCCGATGCTCGCCGACCCGGTGTTCGCCGATTACCTCGCGGCCTATGGGCGTGGCGGGCAGCGTGCGCTGGGGCTGGATGCGCTCAAATATCTCGGGCGGCTATACTGGTACACTGTGGAATTCGGCCTGATCGCGGAGCCGGAGGGCCTGCGCATCTACGGCTCGGGGATCGTCTCCAGCTTCGCCGAAAGCCGCTTCGCGCTGGACGATCCCTCGCCGAACCGCATCGTCCTCGATCTGGCCCGCGTGATGCGCACCGAATACCGGATCGACGATTTCCAGCAGAACTATTTCGTGATCCCCAGCTTCGACGAACTGCTGCGGCTGACCGTGGAGACGGATTTCGCGCCGCTGTACGAGGAACTGAAGGCCCTGCCCGACATCCCGGTCGCGCAGATCGAGCCGGGCGACGAGGTGATTACACGCGGCACGCAGGACTATGCGTTGGGCAAGGCCTGAAATCCTAAAGCCGAACTAGCCCCCGTTCGGGCTGAGCCTGTCGAAGCCCAGGCGCTGCGCGTGTCCTTCGACAGGCTCAGGGCGAACGGGGTAGACTTTGCCGTCCTCATATATCCAGCGCCCAGCCGTCCCGCCCCTTGGGGTCGAACGGCTTGGTCGGCACATAGCGTTCCGCTCCGGCCGTCAGGCGCAGGATCGTCCAGTCGCCGCGCTGATCGATCGCGTCGAGCGTGACACCGCAGGCCGCGAAGGCATCGACCACGGCTTGGCGTTGCGTTTCCAGTAATCCGGCCAGCACGATTGTCGCGCCCTTGTCCGAGATCGCGGCAAGTTCCGGGGCCATCGAGACGAGCGGGCCGGCGAGAATGTTGGCGATGACGAGATCGTAGGGCGCACGAGCGGTGATCGCGTCGTCCAGCGCGCCGTCTGCGGTGACAAGCGCGATGCCCCCCACGCTGTTCGTCGCGGCATTCTCGCGCGTCACCTCCACGGCGGCCGGGTCGATGTCTGTCGCCATGATCGCGGCGTCCGGCCAAAGGTGCGCGGCGGCGAAGGCGAGCAGGCCGGTGCCGGTGCCGATATCGATCACATTGGCGAAATCGCGGTCGGCCAGTCCGTCGAGCATGTTAAGGCAGCCGCTGGTCGTTGCATGATGCCCGGTGCCGAACGCGTTGCCCGCGTCGATCAGGAAGGCTCGGCCACCCTCAGGCGGTTGGATCGGATGCGCACTGGTGTGGACGACGAAGCGCCCCTCGCGGATCGGTTCGAGCCCGGCCTGGCTCATCGTGACCCAGTCTTCGGGGCTGAGCGCTTCGATCAAGGGTTCGATATCGGCCGCGCTCGGCACCAGCGCCCTGAGCGCGGCGATCATCGCCGGGCCGGGTTCGTCTTCGCTATAGGCGTCGAGCCGCCACGTCTCGACATCGTCCTCGATCGTCTCGGTGGTCATGATCACCGCGTCGATCGCGAGATCGTCGGCGGCGTCGATCGCCTCGGCCTCGGCGCGCGTGCAGGGCAAAGTGAGCTTCCAGGAATCGATCATCCGTCCAACATCCATTCCGTTCGTGCCGCGCCGGTTACGCTTTCGGCCACTCGGGCGCGCGCGAACGGTCTGAGGGTCGCGTGGCGCTCCCCCTCAGCGCACCACCCATTGTACCGTCGGCCCGCAGGTCTTCGTGTTCCACTGATCCTTCTTCCAGCAGATCGGGTCCATGCGCGGGACGAGGATCGTGCGGTCGAAGCCGATGCCGCGCGGGAAACGCTGCTCGCCCCACGGCACCAGCGCGTTGCGGAATTCGCGCATGCGCTGTTTGGCGAGCGTGTGCAGCGAGCCGCGCGGAATGAAGATCGCATCGCGGCCGATGTTCGAGGCGACTTGGCAGAAGCCGTATTGCGCGGCGGTGGTCGAAAAGCTGCCGTAGATGCGCGTACCGAACTGGTCGAGCGCGTTCTGCGCCGCCTTCGGCGCCTTGTTCTTGCGCGCGAAATATTTGGCGAGCGTGGCGTAAGTCGATTTCAATTCGCCGGCGTGATCGATCATCATGCCGTTATATTGCGGCACGGTGAGTAGCGTCGGTGCGAACTGGCATTGCAGAGCGGCGATGTTGAGCGCGGCGCGCAGGTTCCATACCAGGCCGGCGGTCAGTTCCGCCTCGGTCGCGTCGGGCAAGTCTAGGCCGATGCCGGGCTCGTCGCCACGCACCGGCTCACCGCTGAAATCATGCGACTTCATGAAGAACTGTGCCGATGCCGGGCTGGCGGCAAGCACGCCGGCGGCCATTACGGTCGCCAGAACGGAACGCAACACTGTCATCTGCAACACCCTTAACCAAATCGCACGGCTTCGCCCGATTAGGACTTTTCGTGCGCGTTCCCAACCATTTTTATGCCGCCATTACAGCGGCCCGGCGCATCTTCACGGCCTCGCGGTCCGGCCCGTCATCGGGCGGGATTCCGAAGGCGGAATCGAAAGGGGCCGCCCGGCTGCCCGGACGGCCCCTCCACGGATCAGTCCCGAAGGGCTGATTACATCGTGGTGTTGGTCGTCGTGGTGTTGGTCGTCATCATCGTGTCGTTGGTCATGGTGTCGTTGGTCATCGCACCATTGTCCATCGCACCGTCGACGGCGGTCATGTTGTCGGACATCGTGTCCATGCCTTCGGTGGCGTTCAGATCGGTAACCATCGTGTTCTCGGTGGTCGTTTCGGTCTTCGGGCCGCAAGCCGATACCATCAGCGCCGCGCCGGCGATCATGGAACCGGTCAGAACCTTGGAGATGAGTGCACGCATTTGGAAAGCTCCCTAGATAACGGATTTGGCGACGCCTGCTGGCTTTTTGATACCCAAACCGATGTTGACGTTAACGCGATAACGAATCCGCCTCAAGCGGAGTTTTGTGCGCCACAAGAAAGTGTTTCAAGAAACGCATCGCGGTGCAACGCAAGCGCGGCATCAAAAGTTGCAAGATCGGCCTTTTTACCGAGGGTTGCCGCACTCGTCACGCCGTAATCGGCGATACCGCACGGCACAATGCCACCGAAATGCGCAAGGTCGGGCGACAGGTTGACCGAAAAGCCGTGCATGGTGATCCAGCGCTTAACGCGCACCCCGATCGCGCCGATCTTCGCCTCCCGGCCACCGTCTAGCGTCCAGATGCCGATCCGGCCGGGGGCGCGGAACGCTTCGATACCGATCTCGCCGAGTGCCGCGATCACCCAGCCTTCTACGTTATGGACGAAGCATCGCACGTCGCGCCCGCGCTTGTTCAGATCGAGGACGAGGTATCCGATCCGCTGACCCGGCCCGTGATAGGTATAACGCCCGCCGCGCCCGGCCGAGACGACCGGGAAACGCGGGTCGATCAATTCGTCCGGCGCGGCGCTGGTGCCGGCGGTGTAGACCGGCGGGTGTTCGAGCAGCCACAGCAATTCGCCGGCCTCGCCCGTCGCCACGAAGGCGGCGCGCGCCTCCATTTCGGCCAGCGCCGTCGCGTAGTCGGTCAGGCCGGGCGACACGCGCCATTCGGGGGGAAGCTTGGGAATCACGCGACCGCATGTGCGCATGCAAAGGTTGTCGCGCAAGCTCGGGGTTCGCGTGCAAGCATTGGCAAGCGCCGCCGCCATGCGCTAACGCAAGGGCTAGAGCATGTTGCGATGGGGAATGGCGTGAAGATCAGGGTCAACATGGGCAATGTGTGGGACCGCGCGACCGAATTCCTCAGCGACCAGATTTCCGCGATCCTGCCGATCGCCGTGCTGGCGATGGTGTTGCCATCAACGGTGTCGGCGATCATCGCGCCGCTCGGCGCAGCCGGCGGGCTGGCCGCGCTGCCGATCAATCTGCTCTCGCTGGCGCTGACGCTGGTGACCGTCTGGGCGCAGCTAGCGATCGTCGCGTTGGCGCTCGATCGGATCGCGGGGCGCGGAATGGCGATGCAGGTGGCGTTCCGGCGGCTGTTGCCGTTCATCGGCATCATGGCGGTACTGTTGGTCGCGTTCGTGATCGTGATGCTGCCGATACCATTCGTGCTGGCGGGATACGGCATGGATATTCAGGCGGCGATGGCGAGTGGCGCTCAGGTCAACATTCCGCCGGCCGCAGCGGGCATCATCTCGATCTACACCATCGTGCTCGTGCCGGTGTTGATCTTCGTCGGCGCGCGGCTGGCACTGCTGACGCCGGTGGTGGTGTACGAACGGCGCGGGCTGGGGTCGATCGGCCGGTCCTTCGCCCTGACGCGCGGGCTGGTGTGGAAGATCATCGGTATGCTGATCCTCTATGCCATCGTCGCCGGGGTCGCGATTCTCGCGACGCGCACGGTGTTCGGTTCGGTGCTGCGGCTGGCGCTGGGCGGGGAGGGGCTGATCACGCCGGCCGGTGTGCTGACGGCCTTGATCGTCGCGATCGTGCAGGCCGTGTTCGTGCTGCTCGCCTGCGCCTTTACCGCCAAATTGTACCTTGCCGTTCGCGATGCGCGCGGGGCGATCGTCGAGTCGGTATGAGGCTGGATATCATGGGCGTCCTGCGCGACGCCTGGGCGCTGTTCCGGCGCGATGCCGACCTGTTGGTGCGCATCGCCTCGGCCTTTCTGTTCGTGCCGCAACTGGCGATGCTGATGATCGTGCCGGCCATGCCCGCGATCGCCCTGACGCCGGAGATGGGCGAGGCGGAGCAACGGGCGCTGGCGCAGGTGCTGGCCAACTGGATCGCCGCCAATGGCGGCTGGTATCTGGGCGCGACGGTGCTGGTGCATTTCGGTACTTTGGTCGTGCTGTCGCTGTATCTGCGCCGCGACCGGCCCGACGTGAAGATGGCGATGACCGGCGCGGTGCGGCAATTCCCGCGCTTCCTGCTGGCGATGATCATCACCGGGCTGCCGCTTGGGATTGGATTGTATTGGGCGGTGCTGCTGATCCCGGCGCTGTACCTGCTCGGCCGGCTGATGCTGACCGGGCCGGTGCTGGCCGACCGGCAGGCCGGCAAACCGGGCGGCGTGCGTGCGGCGATCGGGCGTAGCTGGCGGCTGACCAAGGGTAATGGACTGGTCCTGTCGGGGCTGGTGTCGCTCACCGTGATCGGGGGCGTGCTGCTCGGCGCGCCGTTCGTGCTGATCGACAAGGCGCTCAGGGCGGATGCTCCCAACCCGATCGTCATCGCGCTGGCCGATATCGGCGGCGCAGCGGCGGTGGCGATCATGCTGCTTGCCGCGATCCTGCTTCAAGTCGCGGTCTATCGCCGGCTGGCGAACGACGGGATCTGAGGCGCGGCATCGGCGGGCAAGGCGCCGCTGATGCGGGGGTCGGGGAACGTCTCGATCGTGCGCGATACGGGCGTGAAACCCGAGGCACGGTAGAAACCGAGCGCGCTCGGGTGATCGAGCGTGCAGGTGTGCACCCACACCCGCTCGACGCCTTTGGCCCAGGCAAGCATCAGCGCATGCGCCATCAGCCAGCGGCCATGGCCTTGCCCGGTCAGTTCGGGGATCAGCCCGACATAGGACAACTCGCACGTGGCGGGGTTGCGGAAATCGAGTTCGAGCATGCCGACCTCGATCCCCGCCGGATCGGTCGCCGCGAATATGCGGACGTCCGGGTGGCGGACGATCGCGGTCAGCGCCGCGTCGTCCATCAGCAGGCGCGAGAACCACAGCCACGGCGCACCCACGCGCCGGAACAGCGCGCGATACTTGTCCGGCGAGGGTGCTTCCCAGCGCACCAGCCGCAGCCGCGATTCGGGCAGCGGGCGGGCCGGGGGCCGCTTCGTCATCTCCAGCGTGGTGACGATTGTCGCCACCTCGTCCTGCGCGACGGGGGTCAGTCCCATGTCGCGACCGGCGGCAGGCTCATCAGGATCGCGTCGATATTGCCGCCGGTCTTGAGGCCGAACAGCGTACCGCGATCATAGACCAGATTGAATTCGGCATAGCGCCCGCGCCATGCGCGCATCGCCGCGATATCCGCGTCGTCGAACGCATCGTTCATCCGCCGCCGCACGATTCGCGGGTAAGTATCGAGAAACGCCCGCCCGACATCCTGCGTGAAGGCGAAATTGGTGGCGAAATCACCCTCCAGATGATCGTAGAAGATTCCGCCGACGCCGCGATGGACCTGGCGGTGCGGAATGTAGAAATAGTCCTCCGCCCATTTGCTGAAGCGCGGGTAATCCCCCGGCGCATGCGCATCGCACGCGGCTCTCAGCGTGGCGTGGAAATCCTCGGTGTCCGCCGCCACCGGCAAAGGCGGGTTGAGATCCGCCCCGCCACCGAACCAGCGCTTCGTAGTAACGAGGAAGCGGCAGTTCATATGCACCGCCGGAACATGCGGGTTGGCCATGTGCGCGACCAGGCTGATGCCGGTGGCGAAGAATTTCGGGTCGTCGCCCGCGCCGTGGATCGTCTTGGCGAAATCGCCCTCGAAACTGCCGCCGACGGTGGAGACGTTGACGCCGACCTTTTCGAACACCTGCCCCTTCATCACCCCGCGCACGCCGCCACCGCCCGGTTCGCCGGAGGGATCGGTGCGGTCCCATGGGATGTATTCGAAATCCGCGTCGGATCCCGCCTCGCGCTCGATCGCCACGAATTCGGCGCAGATCTGGTCGCGCAGGGATTCGAACCAGGTTCGGGCGGCGGTCTGTTCGGAATCGAGTATCATGCCGCCGCCCATAACCGATCCTCACCGTGCCGGGGAGGATTTTACGCCGGCCATCCGCCGGTCTGGCGCAAAGCCTCGCTCGCCACGATGCCCGCCGACACGGAAATGTTCAGGGATCGCATCCCTGCACGCATTGGGATCACCACGCGCACATCGGCGCGATCGTGCACCTCGTCCGGCACGCCAGCGCCCTCACTGCCCATCAACAGCACGTCGTCGGCCCGGAACTCCGCCGCGTGCAGCCGCACCGCGCCCTTCGTCGTCAACAGCACGATCCGCCCCTGCACGTTGGCGACAAAGGCATCCCAATCGGCATGGCGCACCACATCCACCGCGCCGACATAATCCATCCCGGCCCGCGCCAACGCCTTGTCGCTCCACGTAAATCCCATCGGTTCGATCAGATCGACCCCCAGCCCGAGGCAGGCGGCGGTGCGGAGGATGGCGCCGACATTGCCGGCGATATCGGGCTGGTACAGGGCTATGCGCATCTGCGAACCATTCGCACATAGGGCATGCCCGCGACAACAGGCCAAAATGCTGTTGGCAAAGCGTATCTCCCGCGTCTATCAGCACGGCGGCCCCCGCGGGAACGGGGGATCGGGGACGCGTATCTGATCTCGTCGCATAAGCGGCTCCGATGAATCGCCGGATAAGTTGCAAGGGCAAGTGCATGGCTAGTGTGGATACCGCTGTCCCCCCCGGTGAAGATCCGGTCTCGGATCATGACGACGTCTCGGATCCGCGTCGGCGCGACTTCATCAATATCGCAGCCGTCGCCTGGATCGGCGTTGGCGGCGCGACCGTCCTGCTGCCGCTCATCAACCAGATGAGCCCGAGCGCAGACGTGCTGGCGCAGGCGACGACCGAGATCGATCTGTCCAAGATCGTGCCCGGCCAGGCGATCAAGACGTCTTTCCGCAAGCAGCCCTTGTTCGTGCGCAACCTGACCCCGGCCGAGATCGCCGCGGCGGATGCCGTACCGGTCAGCGAATTGCGCGATCCGCAAACGCTCGCCGAGCGCACCAAGGAAGGCAAGAAGAACTGGCTGATCACGATGGGTGTCTGCACCCATCTCGGCTGCGTGCCGCTGGGCGCCGGCGAAGGCGAGAATCGCGGGCCGTTCGGCGGCTATTTCTGCCCATGCCACGGTTCGGCCTACGATACCGCAGCACGTATCCGCAAAGGCCCGGCACCGCTGAACCTGCATGTGCCGGACTACAAGTTTTCGTCAGACACGACCGTGACCGTCGGTTGAGGATCTAGATATGAGCTTTCCCTGGGCCAAGCATTACGCACCGACCAATCCATTCATGAAGTGGATGGACGAACGGCTGCCCGTTCCGCGTCTCGTCTATAACGCGGTCGGCGCAGGCTATCCGGTGCCGCGCAACCTCAACTACTTCTGGAACTTCGGCGTGCTCGCGGGCGCGGCGCTCGGTATCCAGATCATCACCGGCATCGTGCTGGCGATGCATTATGCGGCCAATGGCGGCGTGGCGTTCGATTCGGTCGAACACATCATGCGAGACGTCAACGCCGGCTGGCTCCTGCGCTATGCGCACGCCAACGGCGCGTCGATGTTCTTCATCGTCGTGTATCTGCACATCTTCCGCGGGCTCTATTACGGATCCTACAAGGCCCCACGAGAGATGGTGTGGCTCTTGGGCGTCGTGATCTTCCTGCTGATGATGGCCACGGCGTTCATGGGTTACGTGCTGCCATGGGGCCAGATGAGCTTCTGGGGCGCGCAGGTGATCACTGGCTTCTTCTCGGCGATACCGGGGGTCGGCGAAACGATCCGCGTGTGGCTGCTCGGCGGCTTCGCGCCGGACGATGCGGCACTCAACCGCTTCTTCTCGCTGCACTATCTGCTGCCGTTCGTGATCGCCGCCGTCATCATCCTGCACATCTGGGCGCTGCACATTCCGGGGTCCAACAACCCGACCGGCGTGGCGGTGAAGGGCGAGCAGGATACGGTGCCGTTCCATCCGTACTATACCGCGAAGGACGGCTTCGGCCTGGGCATCTTCCTGCTCGTGTTCGCCGCGCTGTTGTTCTTCTACCCGAACTATCTCGGCCATCCGGATAACTACATTCCGGCGAACCCGCTCTCGACGCCCGCGCACATCGTGCCGGAATGGTATTTCTGGCCGTTCTACGCGATCCTGCGCGCCTTCACCGCAGACTTCATCCTGCCGGCGAAGCTGTGGGGCGTGCTGGCGATGTTCGGTTCGATCCTGCTGCTGTTCTTCCTGCCCTGGCTGGACAGCTCGCCGGTGCGGTCGAACAATTATCGTCCGAAGGCGCGGATCGCGTTCTGGATCCTGGTGCTCGACGTGCTGGTGCTCGGTTATTGCGGCGGTTCGCCTGCCGATCCGGCCTTTGTCATCGCCAGCCAGATCGCCGCGATCTATTATTTCGCGCACTTCCTGATCATCCTGCCGATGATCTCGCGTTCGGAACGGCCGCTGCCGCTGCCGAATTCGATCACCGAAGCGGTGCTCGCGAAGCATGGCGGCACCAGCCCCGCGCACAGCGCGCTGGCGTCGTAAGCGAACAAGAGGGGTATCGACATGGTTCGCTTTATCGCAATGCTCGTCGGGATCGCCTTTGCCGGCGTCCTCGCGATCGCTCTGTTCAGCAGCGTTTCCGGCGTGATCACCGATCCGCCGGCACCGACCGCCGAGCATGAATTCCATCTGCATCCGAAGGAACTCGATCTGGCCAGCAACGGCCCGCTCGGCAAGTTCGACATGCGTCAGGTCCAGCGCGGCCTGCAGGTGTACAAGGAAGTCTGCTCGGCCTGCCACTCGCTGCGCCTCGTGTCGTTCCGCGACATCAAGGACATGGGCTATAGCGACGGCCAGGTGAAGGCGTTTGCCGCCAGCTACGACAACATCCCGTCGATCAACCCGGATACGGGCGAAGTCGCGACGCGTAAGGGCGTGCCGTCGGATCGCTTCCCGTCGCCGTTCGCCAACGACGTCGCTGCGCGCGCCGCGAACAACAACGCGCTGCCGCCAGACCTGTCGCTGATGACCAAGGCGCGTCATGACGGTTCGGCCTATATCTATTCGCTGCTGACCGGGTTCCAGAACCAGCCGGCCGAACTGCTGAAGAAATTCCCGGACGCGAAGACGCCGACTGGCCTGCACTACAACCCGTATTTCGCGAACCTCAACATCGCGATGGCACCGCCGCTGACCGCCGAGGGCCAGGTGACGTACACCGACGGCACCAAGCCGACGGTCGACCAGATGGCGAAGGACGTCGCGGCGTTCCTGACCTGGACGGCGGAACCGAAGATGCAGACCCGCCACAGCGCCGGCCTCGCGGCAATGCTGTTCCTCCTGATCTTCTGCTTCCTCGCTTATGGCGCGTATCAGAACGTTTGGCGGAACGTGAAGCACTGATCGGGCAGCGGATTAGCGCAAGCTAATCCGCGTCTCGGCCCCGATCACGGTCGGCGGGCCAAAGGCCCGACCGACGGCGCGGCTTCGCCGCGACGCGCGACCAAGCGCCGAGCCAGTTTAAGGCGCGCTACCTACCCCGTTCGGGCTGAGCCTGTCGAAGCCCAAGCGCTGCGCGTGCCCTTCGAGAGGCTCAGGGCAAACGAGTTGGGGAATTACCAAGCCCAAGCCACCACCGTCATCCCCGCGAAGGCGGGGATCCCGCTTCTTCTACTTAGTGCGGGGCAAGGCAGCGGGATCCCGGATCAAGTCCGGGATGACGAGTTAGCGGTCATCCCGCTTCACCCAGCATACACCCAGCCGCCACGGAACGATATCCGTCAGCCCCTCGTTCTCCCCAGGTCTGCGGCGCGCGTCACGCCGCACTCCGCGTTCAGGAGATTCAAAATGCTTCCCACGAAAATGAAATTCGCCGCGCTTGGCCTCGTCGCAGCCGTCGGCCTTGGCGGCTGCGTCGACGATTACGGCTATGGCGGCATGTCGGTCGGCTACAACAATGGCGGCTATTATGGTGGCTATGGCGACGGCTATTATGGTGACGGCTATGGCTATCCCGCCAATTATTATGGCGGTTACGGTGGTGGTTATTTCGGCTGGTACGGCGACTATTATTATCCCGGCACCGGCTATTACGTCTACGGCCGCGATCGTCGCCCATATCGCTGGAACGACCAGCAGCGTCGCTATTGGGAAGGCCGGCGCGGCAACAATTGGGGCAATGGCCAGGGCCGCACCAACTGGCAGGGCTTCAACGGCGATCGCGGCCGCGATCCGCAGGGTGGTCGCCCCGATTGGCGCGGTGATCGGCGCGGCTTCCAGCAGGGGCAGGGCACGCGACCCGACTTCCAGGGCAGAGGCGACCGGCCGGCTTTCCAGCAGGGACAGGGCGCACGCCCCGATTTCCAGAGGGAACGCGGCGATCGTCAGTCGTTCCGGCAGGAAAATCGTCCCTCAGCCGGGCAGGGCGCGGCGCAGGGCCGTCAGCAGGTCAATCGTGGCGGCGGGCGGCGCGGACGCGACTGAGATTGGCCAGCACTCCAAATGTTTGTCATCCCCGCCTTCGCGGGGATGACGGTGGAGATTGCTAGGCCGGCCGCGTCTGCACCAGCCCGATCGAGGTGAACGTCATCACTGCCACGTCGTCCTGATTCAACACCAACATCTTCGATCGGAAACTGCCCATTTCCGGCCGGCTCTGCGACGCGCGCTTCTCGATGATCTCGGTTTCGCAGCGCAGCGTATCGCCCGGAAATACCGGCTTCAGCCAGCGCAGTTCGTCGATCCCTGGAGAGCCCAACCCCGCCTGCCGGTTCGCCTTAAGATTGGCGACGACCATTGACATGACCATCCCGCAGGTATGCCAGCCGCTCGCCGACAGCCGTCCGAAATGCGTCTGCGCCGCCGCTTCGTCCGACAGGTGGAAGGGTTGCGGATCGAACTTCTCGGCATAGGCGATCACCTCGTCACGGGTGACGTGATAGCTGCCGAAGCTGGCCTTGCTGCCGACCTCGATATCCTCGAAATATTGCATGCGTCTTTAGTCCTTCAGCACGCCCCGGAACGGCGCGTCCGTGCCGTCGATATTGGTCGCAGGCGGCAAGCCGATCAAGCGGCGCAACAATGGCGCGATATCGACATTGTCGAACGCGGGCAGCACGCCCTGCGGCTTGATCGCGGGTCCGTTGGCGATGAACAGGGCCGCCATATCGGGCGCGAAATTGTCGTAGCCGTGCGTGCCCCCGTCGATCGTGTCGTCGGGCTTGGGTGCGCTCTTGTTCAGCATCCAGCCGGTCTCCGGCAGGCAGAAATAGGGCGGGACGCGCGGGTTCGCACCATAATGGAACCGTGCCGGGATTTCCGCCTTGCGCCAGCAGTCGAAATGGTCGTGATGCCCGAGCAACGCGCGCTCCAGCGCCCGTTCATGCCCCGCAACGGGATAGAAGCTGGCGAACGGGCCGGAATCGAATTGGCGATAGGTGCGGGGATCGGCGATCTTGTCCATCGCGATCGTGCGCGCCGGCGAAATCGCGGCCATGCCGTGATCGGCGACGATCACCAGATTGGCCGGCTGCCCCAGCGCGCGCAACCCCGCGACCAGCGTCCCGATCGTCCGGTCGACATCCGCGACCGCCGCCGTCACCTCGGGCGAATCCGGGCCGAATTCATGCCCGGCGCTATCGACCGTATCGAAATAGAGCGTGAGGAAGCGGGGCCGCGTTTCGGCGGGGCGGCGCAGCCAGTCGAGCGCACCCGCCACGCGTTGGCTCGCGGGCACCGCGCCATCGAAGGGCCACCAGTCTTCCGGTCGAATGCCGCCCACCGCATGGCCGCCATGGTCCTTGGCCCAAGTGCCGCTCCACGCGACGTTGGATCCCGGCCAGAACATCGTCGCGCTGCGAATTCCGGCCTTCTCCGCCGTCACCCAGATCGGCTCAGCGGCGTTCCACCAGAACGGATTCTTCGAATCGTCCATGGTGAATTTCACGCCGGGCAGTTGGGTATCCTCCATCGAATTGGCGACGATGCCGTTCCGGTCCGGGCGCAGGCCGGTCACCAGCGTCCAATGGTTGGGAAACGTCTTCGACGGAAAGCTCGGCCGCATCGCCGCGCTGATGCCCCCGGCCGCCAGTGCATCGAGATTGGGCGTGACGCCGCGCGCGCGATAATCGGGCCGGAAACCGTCGATCGAGATCAGGATGGTGACGGGCGCGCGCGCCTCGACCGGGGCGGTCTGCGCTATGGGTTGGGGCGGCGCCGATGTGGCAGCGCAGGCGGAAAGCAGAGCGAACATGGTCGCTGCGGCGATAGGTTTGATCCAGTGCATCACCGCTCCTTGCTATCCTCCTGCGACATGATTGTGACGACGGCCTTGAATCGGCACGTCACCCCGGACGCGTTCCGGGGGCCGCCGTGCCGCAAACCCATCCACGGAATGTGTGCGGCACGGTGGATGCCGGAACAAGGCCGGCATGACGGTTTATTATCGCCGCGCGGTCAACTCCCGAGTGATAGCTTCGCGAACAGCGTGAAGCTTACCGGCATCTTTCCGTACGCCCGGTCCAGCGCGGCGGGCAGGAAATAGGTGCCGACCGTCCCGCCGAGTGCCACGTTCACCGGCCCGACCAGCTTCACGCGCCGGGCATAACCGCCCTCCAATTTGCCGACGCGAAAGCGGCGGTGGTGCAGCGGGCTGGCCTCGTCCGGAAACAGCTCGTCGTTCGCGACATTCTCGAACCGGCCGAATACGCTGTTGTGCGCGTCCAGATCCCAGTTCGCCTCGCCCAGGAACGCGGTCAGCGTGCGGCCCGGTCCCTTATCCTTGGCCGAGAAGGCGAAGGTCGTGGTCAGCGGCCCGGTCGCATATTGCACGCTGGCGGTGGTGCGGCGTTCGTTGCCGTCCGGCTCCAGTTCCTCGGGCGATTTTAGATGGCCGTAGCTGACCTGCAACGCCCAGGCGGGGGAGGGTGTCCAGGTGCCACGCACGCTCCACGAATCGAGCTTCGGCGTCTCGATGTTCCAGCGCCGCTCGTCCGGTTCGCGACCGCGAAAGGCGGACGCTTCAATCTGGAGCTTCGGCGTCGCGTATCCCGCCGTCACCACACCGTACGTGATATGCGTGCTGTCGAACCAATGATGCGTGATCGGCGCCAGCGGATTATATTGCGCCGACTTGCGGTGCATGAACGCCGATGGCCCGAGCGCCGGCTCACCCACCGGGCCGCCATACAGGAACACGCGGCTGTTCTCGCCCACATCCACGTCGAGCTTGCCGGAGAGTTCCATGAACAGATCGTGCGGATGTTGCCGGTCGATCAGCGGTTGCCCGTTCGCCGCCTCGCCGGTGGCGAGCAGGCTGGGATAGCCCCGCGCGCCCATCAGCGGCTCCAGGCTGAGCATCGTCTGCAAGCGCAGGCGCACGCCGTCCGACAGCGGCCGTTCGGCGGTGATCATCGCCATGGACTGCACGAACGCCATGTTGTCGCCGCGCGGGCCGCCCTGGTCGGTATAGGCGCCCCAGGCATAGCCGTGCGCCATCAGCATCCAGTCGCCGGTCATCAGGTGCACGCCCTGCATCATGCCCTCGTTCGCGGGCAGGCGCGACGTGCCGGACCCTTCGGCATAGTCGCTGCCGCCCATGCCCATCTGCATGGTCATGCCGGGCATGTCCTTCGCATCCATCGTCATCGTACCGGACATACCGGTATGACCCATCTGGGTATGATCCATTTGTGAATGGTCCATCTGCATCGCTGGGGCGGGAACGGAAGGCATTCCTCCTTCCTGCTTCCCCGGCGAAGGCCGGGGCCCAGTCGCGACGTCCGGCGTAACGACGGGCGGCGCTTCGTTGCCAGCGTCTCCCGACTGGGCCCCGGCCTTCGCCGGGGAAGCGGAAGCGGAAGCGGAAGGGGCGGGGGCGGCGCGCTTCTTCTTGGGCGCGGGTTTGGCCTTCGCCTTCGGCGCAGGCTTCATCGGCATCGTCATGCCGTGCATATCGTGGTCCATCCCCTGAGCCATCACCGGCACGGGAGATAGAAGCACCGCGGCACAGGCCGCGCGCAAACAAGTCTTCATCGCAATATCTTTCGCATGGAAATCATGAACATCGGGGAGAGACCTCCCCGTCGATCATGCGTCCGTGCGTGGCGGCGGCGTCGCGGGCGGCGAAGACCGCCCCGCATCGAACCGGACGAGCGCAACGATCCGCATCGCCCCTTCGGGCCGCAACGGCACGGCGAACGCCGGCCGCACCAGACTGGCTGGCGGAATGCATCCCATGCAGCTATGCACCGCGATCGCCTTTTCGTGGTCCCGCATTGGCGCGGGCGCAGGCGCGTCGTGGCCCATCGTCATGCCCGTCATCTTGCCCGACCCGTCATGGCACGGCGCACTCGCCATCGCCGGCAGGGCGAAGGCGGCCAGCAGCAGCGCAAGGATCAGCCGGGCGATCATGTCAGCTGTGCAGGAAGTGCATCACGTCGCCGTCCTGCACGACATAGGTCTTGCCCTCTGCGCGCAGCTTGCCGCCTTCGCGCGCGCGCGCTTCGCCGCCCAAATTGACGAAATCGTCGAACGCGATCGTCTCGGCGCGGATGAAGCCCTTTTCGAAATCGCTGTGGATCTCGCCCGCCGCCATCGGCGCGGTCGCGCCGACATGCGTCGTCCAGGCGCGCGTTTCCTTGGGGCCGACGGTGAAGAAGGTGAGCAATTGCAGCAGCGAATAGCCGGCGGTGATCACGCGGGCGAGGCCGGTTTCCTCCAGCCCGAGTTCGCTCAGGAATTCGCCGCGTTCGTCGGGCGCCATCGTCGCGATCTCTGCCTCGATCGCCGCCGAGACGACGACTGCCTGCGCGCCCTCGGCCTTGGCCTTCTCGAACACCTTGGCCGACAGCGCGTTGCCGTTCGCCGCATCGACCTCATCGACGTTGCACACGTACAGCACCGGCTTGGCGGTCAACAATTGCGCTTGCGAAAACACGCGCGCCTCGTCCTCGTCCTTGGGCACCGTCAGCCGCGCGGGTTTGCCGTCGCGGAGCAGGTCCAGCGCCTGGCCGAGCACAGATGCGGCGATCTTCGCCTCCTTGTCGCCCTGCGTCGCCTTCTTGGCGAACGCCGGCACGCGCTTCTCCAGCGATTCCAGATCGGACAGCATCAGTTCGGTCTCGACCGTCTCGGCATCGGCGATCGGATCGACCTTGCCTTCGACATGCGTCACGTCGGTTTCGGTGAAGCAGCGCAGCACATGGACGATCGCGTCCACCTCGCGGATGTTACCCAGGAACTGGTTGCCCAGACCCTCGCCCTTGGACGCGCCACGCACCAGTCCGGCAATATCCACGAAACCCAACTGCGTCTCGATGATCTTCTGCGATCCCGCGATCGCCGCCAGCTTGCCGAGCCGCGGATCTGGCACCGCCACGTTGCCGACGTTCGGCTCGATCGTGCAGAACGGATAATTCGCCGCCTGCGCCGCCGCCGTTTCGGTCAGCGCATTAAACAGGGTCGATTTGCCGACATTCGGCAGTCCGACGATACCACAACGAAAACCCATCTTGTACGCCTTGAGATCATGGATGCCGGGCACGCCGGCGACATGGGCACGCGCGATACGGAATAAGCGGCGAAAACGCCAGCATGCTTAGCCAGCGTGCTTGGAATGCCATCACGTTCAGGTATTGGTCCGCTCCAGATGCAGATAGCCGGAGGTGAAATCGCCGACCTGCTGTAATCCGCGCCAGTCCGCCACGGTGACGGAGCGCTTGTGGCGCTTGATCAGCCCGCCCGTTTCCAAGGCTTTCAGCGTGCGGTTCACGTGCACTGCCGTCAGGCCAAGCGTATCGCCGAGTTGTTCCTGCGTCATCGGCAGGTCGAACGTCTCGCGCGGGCCAAGCCCGGCATGTTCGCGCCGCATCGCCATCTCGCACAACATATGCGCGGTGCGCGCACGTGCATCGCGCCGCCCGACGTTGACGATCCATTCCCGCATCAGCGATGCCTCGACCAGGGTCTCGCGCCACAGCGCCTTGGCGATCGAGGGATGCGTCGTGGCGGCCTGAATCAGTTCTTCCACGGAAACCATCAGCGCCGTCGCGATGGTCAGGGCCTGGATATTATGGTCGGATTGATCGAGCAGAATATTCTGCACGTCGATGAAATCGCCGGCCAAGTGGATCGACACGATCTGCCGCCCGCCATCCCCGACGATCTTGTGGCGATAGACATAGCCACTCTGCAGGAACGAACAATATTTCGGCCGGTCGCCTTCGCGCAGCAGATACTGGCCGGGTTCGAATTCGCGCTCGAAGAAATCCAGTTCGTCCAGCGCGGCGATCTCGCGCGGTCCTTGCGGATAATGCGCGGCCAAACGGGCACTCAACCAATGTTGCGACGACGATCCGGCCACACGCTTCCTTCCAATGCGGAAGAGGCGGCTGGCTCCTTAGCAGAGCCGGCAATTCCGGTAGTCGTTACGGCTAGGGCGAAACGTCCGATCGGTCGCTGATGTAGAGCTGTCGGCTATATCACAACATATGTTACGATACCCGAATATTCGGACCATGACGGCTAAGTGCCGTTCAACGATAATTGAAGCTGATGCTGATCCGGTCCTGCTTGCCGTTGCCGCCGGGCACCTCATGCCGCAGCCAGCTTTCCCATAACAGGATCGTGCCATCTTCCGGCGTAACATAGACGAACGGTTGCAGCTCTTCCGGCGCATCCCCCGTGCGGGTCGGCGCGGCCATCATCATCGGCAGGCGCGGGTCTTCCAGCTTCAGCCCGGCCGATCCTTCCGGCAGCGCGATGTAGATCGTGCCCGACACCACCGAATGCGGGTGGATATGCCCCGAATGCGCGCCCTTCGGTTTCAGGACGTTGACCCACAGACTGTCGAGCTTCAGCTTTTTGCCGCCCAGGTCGAACGCGCAGTCCTTCGCGAATGCCGCGACATGCTTGTTCAGGTGCCGCACCAGATCGCCGAATGCGGGGTCGCGATGCGGCAGATCGTCGAGCGAGGCGTAGGAGGTGTAACCGCGATAGCCATGCGCCTTCGACCATGCCCGCCCGGCATGATCGTCCTCGGCCAGCATGCGGCACGATCGGTCGAGATCGGCGAGAAGATCCTCATCGCCGAGCGGTGCTTCGTACAGGCGGGTGGCGAACAGTGAGCGGATGGTCATGCCGCCAGCCTTACCGCAACGTCGCTCATAAAGCGCCCGTCATCCCCCGCTGCCAGCCAAGGTGCTTCGGCGGAGACGGCGCCGAGGAGATCAGCCAGTTGGTCCATCTCCGCTTTGGCATAATTACCAAGAACATAGCCGTGGACGCGATCCTTGTGGCCGGGGTGCCCGATGCCGAGCCGCACGCGGCGGAAATCCGGCCCCAGATGCTGGTCGATCGATTTCAGGCCGTTATGTCCGGCCGTGCCGCCGCCGGTCTTCACCTTCACCTTGAAGGGGGCGAGATCGAGTTCGTCATGGAAGACGGTCAGCGCGGACACGTCCAGCTTGTAGAAGCGCAAAGCGTCGCCGACGGAGCGGCCGCTTTCGTTCATGAAGGTGGCGGGCTTGAGCAGAAGCACTTTCTGCGTGCCGACGCGGCCTTCCTGCGTCCAGCCGAGAAATTGCTTCTTGGGCGGCGCGAAGCCGTAAACATCGGCGATCGTATCGGCGACCATGAAGCCGACATTGTGCCGGTTCAGCGCATATTGCGTGCCCGGATTTCCGAGGCCGACCCAGAGTTGCATCTTCTAAAAACTCCCCTCCCCCTCGGGGAGGGGTTGGGGGAGGGGCAGTCCGGAACGCTGACGTCCGCGTGACTTCCCCACCCCAACCCCTCCCCTGAAGGGGAGGGGCGTTTAGATCACTCGGCCTTGTCGCCTTCGGCGTCGTCGCCTTCAGCAACTTCGGCTTCAGCCTCGGCTGCTGCTTCGGCATTCGCCTCGGCAACCGCTGCGTCCAGCTCTTCGTCCTCGGCCGTCGGCACGGTCGGCGGAACGATCGTCGCGATGGTGAAGTCGCGGTCGGTGATCGCCGGCTCGACGCCCTTGGGCAGCGTGATGTTCGAGATGTGGATCGAATCGCCGATCTCACGACCCTTCAGCGAGACGGTGATCTCGCTCGGGATTTCGGATGCGTCGCACACCAGCTCGATCTCGTGCTGCACGATGTTCAGCACGCCGTTGCCCTTGGTGATGCCCGGCGCGTCGTCTTCATCGGTGAACACGACGGGCACGCTGACATGCACGGTGGTGTGCGCGCCGATGCGCAGGAAATCGACATGCGTCGGGCGATCGCTGACGACGTGGAACGACACGTCCTTCGGCAGCGTCAGCACGGACTTGCCGCCGACTTCGATCGACACGGTGGAATTCATGAAATGCCCGGTCATCAAGGCGCGCATCAGCGCCTTTTCCTCGAGGTGAATCGAGATCGGGTCTTGC
This sequence comes from Parasphingomonas caseinilytica, assembly GCF_036663755.1. Lineage (NCBI taxonomy): Bacteria > Pseudomonadati > Pseudomonadota > Alphaproteobacteria > Sphingomonadales > Sphingomonadaceae > Parasphingomonas > Parasphingomonas caseinilytica. The sequence goes on along the minus strand of NZ_JAXOJL010000002.1, from coordinate 146,609 downwards.
TTGTTGCCGTAGATCACGGCGGGTACGCGGCCTTCGCGGCGCAACAAACGGGAGGCTCCCTTGCCAACCTGTTCGCGCGTCTCGGCTGCGAGCGTCAGTTTTTCGCTCATCATATGCTCCGAAATGCAGGTTCAAATCCGCCCCAGGCCTCCAGGGATGACCCTGACGCGGAAGCGCGCGCCTTTATGCGAAAAGTGCGGGAAACGCAACTATTGCACGCGCGACACCTTGAGTCCCCGCGCCGCCAGCATCGCCACCACCGAATCCTGCCCCACCAGATGCCCTGCGCCAACTGCAACCAGCACATGCCCCGGCGCGCCCATCCGCCGCGCGATCCAGCCCGCCCAGCGCGCGTTGCGTTCCGTCACCAGCGTGCGTTGCAATTCCGGCGCACCCCGGAACGCCGGTTCGAAACTCGCCGCCAGCGCCCGCACGTCGCCCGCTTCCCAGGCGGCGAGCGTCGGCGCATAGCCATCCGTATCCCTCAACGCCCGCGCCAGCAACACGCGCTGCGCCGCCTCGGGCAGAGCATTGAAGATCGCCAGCTGTTCCCCCTGAGTCTCTAGTGCATCCCGCCGCCGCCCGGCGAAACGCGCGGCCAGCGCCGCCTCCACGCCATGCTCGGGCGAGGCCCCCGTCGCGCGCATCGGCCCGGCCGCCAACGTCACCGCCGCCGCCCAGGTCCGCAGCCCGTTCAGCGTCTCGATCGAAACCCCCGCCGCCTCCGCCGCGTCGGCCAGCACGGCATGCTGTTCCGGCGCGACACGCTCCGAGATCGGCGGCAATCCCTTCGCCGCCGCGAATTTGGCGAACTCAACGCCAGCCGTCTCGGGCGACGCCGCCGCGATCTCTGTCACCAAAGTATCCGCCCCGTCGATCGCCCGCGTCACCGCAGGCGTCTCCCAGTGCACGCCGGGCGGCAGCGCATGGATCGTACCGAGCAGCCAGATCTCGGTATCGCCGTCGCTCACCCGCCACAAAGCCGGCCGCGCCTCGACCGCCGGCCTGCCGCATCCCGCCAGCGCCAGCAGCGCCAGGAACAGACAGCGCCGGAAACCGATCAATATTTGATCCGCACCGACGTTACGTGCCGTGCCTTCAGTTCGTCCAGCACGCTACCCTTGCCCGCCAGATGCCCCGCGCCCACTGCGACGAACACGACGCCCGGCTGATCGAGCCGATCCTTGATCCAGTCGGCCCAGCGTTTGTTGCGATCGAGCAGCAGCACCTTGGCGACTTCCGGCGTGTCCTTCATGTCTCCGTTCATCGAATCGGCCAGCGCCTTGGGCTGTCCGTGCGACCAGTCGGCGACCATCTCGTTCAGCTTCGGCCCGATCTTGGGCAGGTCGCGCACCGTGGAGGTCAGGAATTTCACCTGCACGTTCTCGGGCAGCTTGGCGAAATACCCCAATTGCTGCTCCGCCGTTTCCAGCCCGATCACCGGCTTGCCCGCGCTCTTCGCCGCCGCCGTCAGCACCGTCTCCGGGCCGTTTGCAGGATCGTATCCCATCTTCAGGATCGGCAGCAGCGTCAGGTTCGTCGCCGCCAGCCACGGCTGAAAGCGGTCGAACGCCGCCGCCGGCAGGCCGAGGCCCGTCACCGCCTTCGTATAAGCCGGGCGGTCCTTCGCCGGCAGGCGCTCGGTCAGCGTCGGCCCGGCGGGCGAGGTGCCCAGCTTCATCACCAGCGCCTGCATCACCGGCGTTTCCGGCGCGACCATTTCAAGCACCAGTTGCTGGCTGGAATCGAACGCCGTCTTCACCGCGTCGTCGAACCAGGCGATGCCGGGTTTCAACACATGGATCGTGCCGAACAGGTAGATCGTCGTGTCCGCATCCTTCACCACCCACAGCGCCGGATCGGCCTGCGTGACGGCCGGCGCGGGCGCGGCGGTCTGCGCGACGGCCGGGGCGGCCAGAAGAAGGGCGAGGGCGGCGAGCGGGCGGCGATAGGTCATGCCGCCGTCTCTACCCGTCCGCCGCGCGGATGCAACGCACGCGATTTAACCACGATGCTCCACCCGTGCGGCATTAACCTCGCCCGGTTGACCCTGTCGGAGCCTTGCGCCAAAGCGTCCGCGCTTGTCTTCTCGCACCTGCGAACGCGTCTTTTGGGGTTTTACTTTTGGGCCAGCCGCTCAGCTTCCAGCGCATGATCCTGAAGCTCCACGATTACTGGAGCGAACGCGGCTGCCTGATCCTGCAACCTTACGACATGGAAATGGGCGCCGGCACCTTCCACACCGCGACCACGCTGCGCGCGCTCGGCCCGGAGCCGTGGAACGCCGCCTTCGTCCAGCCCTGCCGCCGCCCGACCGATGGCCGTTACGGCGAGAATCCGAACCGGCTGCAGCATTATTATCAGTATCAGGTGATCCTGAAGCCCAGCCCGTCCGACCTGCAGGAACTGTATCTCGGCAGCCTTGCCGCGATCGGCATCGATTTCACCAAACACGACATCCGCTTCGTCGAGGACGATTGGGAATCCCCCACGCTCGGTGCCTGGGGCCTGGGTTGGGAAGTGTGGTGCGACGGCATGGAGGTGACCCAGTTCACCTATTTCCAGCAGATGGGCGGCTTCGACTGCAAGCCCGTCGCCGGCGAGCTGACCTACGGCCTCGAACGCCTGGCGATGTACATCCAGGACAAGGACAGCGTGTACGATCTCGCCTTCAACGATGCGGGCGTAAGCTATGGCGACGTGTTCCTCGAAAACGAGAAGCAGATGTCGAAGTGGAACTTCGAGGTGGCGAACACCGAGGCTTTGTTCGACCTGTTCCGCAAACATGTGGCCGAATGCGAGAATTCGCTGGAGGCGGTACTCCCGATCCCCGCCTACGAACAGGCGATCAAGGCCAGCCACGTCTTCAACCTGCTGCAGGCGCGGGGCGTCATCTCGGTGGCGGAACGCCAGGCCTATATGGGCCGCGTCCGCGATCTCGCGAAGGGCAGTTGCCAGGCCTGGATCGACCATCGCACGCCCGACTGGCAAGCGGCGTATCCGGGGTGGACGGCATGACCGCTTTCCTCCTCGAACTCCGCTCCGAAGAAATCCCCGCGCGCATGCAGGACAAGGCGCGGGACGATCTCGCCCGCCTGTTCGCCGCCGAACTCGCCAAAGCCGGCATCGTCGCGTCCGGCATCACCACCTACGCCACCCCGCGCCGCCTGACGCTCATCGCCCGCGATTTGCCGGCAGAGACGGCGGCGGTCAGCGAAGAGACCAAAGGCCCGAAATCCAGCGCCCCCCCGCAGGCGCTCGAAGGCTTCCTGCGCAAGACCGGCCTGACGCGCGAGCAACTGGTCGAGCGCGACGGCATCCTGTTCGCGGTTATCGACAAGCCCGGCCGCGCCACCGCCGACGTGCTGGCCGAGGCGATTCCGAACATCGTCCGCGCCTTCCCCTGGCCGAAATCGATGCGCTGGGGCGCGGCCAGCACCACGACCGAGAGCCTGAAATGGGTCCGCCCGCTGCAAGGGATCGTCGCCCTGCTCGGCGAGGAGGTCGTGCCGTTCGAGATCGCCGGGATCACCTCCGGCGCGGCCACGGTCGGCCACCGCTTCCACAATCCCGGCGTCATCACGATCGGCAGCGCCGCCGATTATGCCGAGACGCTGCGCGAGGCCCATGTCATCGTCGATCAGGACGAACGCCGCCAGATCATCGCGCTCGGCGCGACGATGGCCGCGCGCAAGGCCGGGCTGGAACTGGTGCAGGACGAAGGCCTGCTAACCGAGAATGCCGGCCTGACGGAATGGCCCGTGCCGCTGCTCGGCCGCTTCGACGAAGCGTTCCTGGATGTGCCGCCGGAGGTGATCCAGCTCACCGCGCGCGTGAACCAGAAGTATTTCGTGTGCCGTGATGCGGACGGGAAACTGGCGAACGCCTTCGTCTGCACCGCCAATATCGATGCGGTGGATGGTGGTGCGAAGATCGTCGAGGGCAACCGCAAGGTCCTCGCGGCAAGACTGTCGGACGCGAAGTTCTTTTACGATACCGATCTGAAGGTCGATCTGGAGGAACAGGCGAAGAAACTCGGGGCGATCGTCTTCCACGAGAAACTCGGCACGGTCGCCGACAAGGTCGATCGCGTCGCGAAACTGGCCCGGTGGCTGGTGGAGGAAGGTATTGTCTCTTCTTCCCCCCTCCCGCCTGCGGGAGGGGCCGGGGGTGGGCTCGCGCTCTCCACGACCGCTACCGCCAGCGGTGAGCGCGAGCCCACCCCTAACCCCTCCCGCAAGCGGGAGGGGGACAAGACGCTGGCGGACCAAGCCGAACGCGCCGCCCGCCTCGCCAAGGCGGATCTCGTCACCGGCATGGTCGGCGAATTCCCCGAGCTGCAAGGCCTGATGGGCGGCTATTACGCGCTCGCCCAGGGCGAGGACGCGGCGGTCGCGGAAGCGATCCGCGATCACTACAAGCCGGTCGGCCAGGGCGACGACGTCCCCACCGCGCCGGTCACGGTGGCGGTGTCGTTGGCGGATAAGCTGGATACGATAGCTTGCTTCTTCTGCATTGATGAAAAGCCAACCGGGTCGAAGGATCCGTTCGCACTACGTCGGGCTGGCCTAGGTGTACTGAGGATCATGGTTGATCATCAACTACGGGCTTTGTGGGGTAACGTTTTTCAGCATGTAGTGGCCAAAGCAACTGAAACCGCGTCTGGCTCTGAAGGCAGCGCCTTCGATGGATTAAAGGCTCAGTTTTCTGAGCAGCTCGTTCAGTCCTCCGCGAGATTGCAGGGCGTCGCCGCAGTTATTGAACATATGGAAACGCTGCAAGCTCAGCAAATTGTTCAGTTTCTGGTAGACCGCCTCAAAGTCCAGCAACGCGAAGCCGGCGTCCGGCACGACCTGATCGACGCGGTGTTCGCTTTGGGCGGCGAGGACGATCTCGTCCGTCTGCTCGCCCGCGTACATGCGTTGCAGGCGTTCGTCGGTACGCCCGATGGCGCGAACCTGCTCGCCGGGTACAAGCGCGCGGCGAATATCCTGAAGAAGGAAAACCACGTCGTCCCGGCGAAGGCCGGGACCGCTGGGTCATCCGGCGAAACGGCTGCCCCGAACGCAGCGGTCCCGGCCTCCGCCGGGACGACGGATTTCGGGCTGTCCTACACGCCGGAAAAGGACGAAGCTGCTCTCATCACCGCGCTCGACGCCGCTGCCCCCCGGGCGCAGGCCGCCGTCGAGCGTGAGGATTTCGAAGGGGCGATGGCGGCACTCGCAACGCTGCGCGCCCCGATCGATGCGTTCTTTGAAACCGTGACCGTCAACGATCCCGAGCCCGATAAGCGGACAGCCCGCCTCGCGCTGCTCGCCCGCGTGCGCGCCGCGGTCCATACGGTCGCCGATTTCTCGAAGATCGAGGGGTAGATCGGCGTCGACAGTGTGACCCTAGTGTGACCTTTTAATCGCCTCCCAAGCGAAATCAGATACTTAGAGGATGACGATGACTCAGTACGTATATCGGTTTGGCGGCGGCGTGTCGGATGGCGGCAAGGGCGACAAGAACCTGCTCGGCGGCAAGGGCGCGAACTTGGCGGAAATGGCCTCGATCGGCCTGCCCGTGCCCCCCGGCTTCACCATCTCGACCGAATTCTGCGAAGTCTATTACGACGAGGGCCGCGCGTTTCCGCAAGGGCTGCGCGATGAAGTGGCGAAGGGCATCGCCCATATCGAGGGCATCACCGGCAAGGTGTTCGGCGACGCGGCCGATCCGTTGCTCGTCTCGGTCCGCAGCGGCGCGCGCGCCTCGATGCCGGGCATGATGGATACGGTGCTAAACCTCGGCCTCAACGACGAGACGGTGAAGGGTCTCGCCGAAACCAGCGGCGACGCGCGTTTCGCGTGGGACAGCTATCGCCGCTTCATCCAGATGTATTCCGATGTCGTGCTGGAGCTCGATCACGCCGCGTTCGAGGATGCGCTGGAGATCGCCAAGGAAGATAACGGCTATTATCTCGACACCGATCTGACCGCGCAGGATCTTCAGGCGCTCGTCGCCGAATACAAGAAGCTGGTCGAGGCGCAGTGGAACAAGCCGTTCCCGCAGGACGTGCATGACCAGCTATGGGGCGCGGTCGGCGCGGTATTCGGATCGTGGCAGTCGGAGCGCGCCAAGGTCTATCGCCGCCTGAACGACATCCCTGCCGCCTGGGGCACCGCCGTCAACGTGCAGGCGATGGTGTTCGGCAATATGGGCGACACCTCCGCGACCGGCGTCGCCTTCACCCGCGATCCCGCCAAGGGCGACCGCGCGTATTACGGCGAATTCCTGATCAATGCGCAGGGCGAAGACGTCGTCGCCGGCATCCGCACGCCGCAATATCTGACGGTCGCCGCCCGCGAACTGGCCGGCGCGAAACCCGCCTCGATGGAAGAGGCGATGCCGGAGGTGTACGGCGAACTCGCCAAGGTGTTCGACCTGCTGGAGACGCATTACCGCGACATGCAGGACATCGAATTCACCGTGCAGCAGGGCAAGCTGTGGATGCTTCAGACCCGCTCGGGCAAGCGCACCGCCAAGGCCGCGCTGAAGATCGCGGTCGACATGGCCGAAGAGGGGCTGATCACTAAGGAGGAGGCTGTCGCCCGCGTCGATCCGCAGGCGCTCGACCAGTTGCTCCACCCGACGCTCGACCCCAAGGCCAAGCGCGACGTGCTGACCAAGGGCTTGCCCGCCTCGCCCGGCGCGGCCAGCGGCGCGGCGGTGTTCGACAGCGACACGGCGGAAAAGCGCGCGGCGGCAGGCGACGCGGTGATCCTGATCCGCACCGAAACCAGCCCCGAAGACATTCACGGCATGCACGCGGCCAAGGGTATCCTGACGGCGCGCGGCGGGATGACCAGCCACGCGGCGGTCGTCGCACGCGGCATGGGCCGCCCCTGCGTGTCCGGCGCAGGCACGATCTCGATCGATGCCAAGGCCGGCGTGATGCGCGTGGCTGGGCGCGAAATCCGCACCGGCGATATCGTCACGATCGACGGCACCACCGGCGAAGTGATGGCCGGCGCGGTGCCGACCGTGCAGCCCGAACTGTCGGGCGATTTCGGCACGCTGATGGCCTGGGCCGACGGCGTCCGCCGCCTGAAGGTCCGCGCCAATGCCGAGACGCCTTTGGACGCCAAGGTGGCGCGCGAATTCGGGGCCGAGGGCATCGGCCTGTGCCGCACCGAACACATGTTCTTCGATGCCGCGCGCATCACCGCCGTGCGCCAGATGATCCTGGCCGAGGACGAGGCCGGCCGCCGCGTCGCGCTCGACAAATTGCTGCCCGAACAGCGCAGCGACTTCGTGGAATTGTTCGAGGTGATGGCCGGCCTGCCGGTCACGATCCGCCTGCTCGATCCGCCGCTGCACGAATTCCTGCCGCACGAGGAAGCCGAATTCGCCGAAGTCGCCAAGGCGGCGGGTGTGGACGTCGATGTGCTCAAGCGCCGCGCGGCGGAACTGCACGAATTCAACCCGATGCTCGGCCATCGCGGTTGCCGCCTCGGCGTGACGTACCCCGAAATCTACGAGATGCAGGCGCGTGCGATCTTCGAGGCGGCGATCGAGGTCGCGGTGAAATCCGGTGCCGCGCCGATCCCCGAGGTGATGATCCCGCTCGTCGGCACGCGCCGCGAACTGGAACTGATGAAGCAGGTGGTCGACAAGGCCGCGCAGGCCGTGTTCGCCGAAAAGGGACAACGAATCGAATATCTCGTCGGCACGATGATCGAACTGCCCCGCGCCGCCTTGATGGCGGGCGAGATCGCCGAGATCGGCGAGTTCTTCAGCTTCGGCACCAACGATCTGACCCAGACGACGCTCGGCGTGTCCCGCGACGACGCTGCGCGCTTCCTGACGACCTATGTCGAGCGCGGCATCTACGCCAAGGATCCGTTCGTCAGCCTCGATATCGAAGGTGTCGGCCAGTTGATCGAGATGGCCGCCGAGCGGGGCAGGGCGGCGCGCCCCGGCATCAAGCTCGGCATCTGCGGCGAACATGGCGGCGATCCCGCGTCGATCGCGTTCTGCGAAGCGACCGGCCTCGATTACGTCTCCGCCTCGCCATACCGCGTGCCGATCGCACGGCTGGCGGCGGCACAGGCGGCGCTCGCGGCGAAGGGCTGAACATCCTATCCATCCTCTCCGTAAGCCGATATCGTCGGTGAAAATGGCGGGGATGGTTCGATGAAACCCTGGGCGCGCTATCTGATCTGCACGATTGCCGGCACGGGCCTCGGCCTTGGTGGCGCGGTCTATACGGTGCGCGCCGGCGCGCTCGGCAACAATGTCACGATCGGTCCGTGGGCGACCGGCACGCAGTTCGGATCGGCCGATGCCGACGCCTATACCCGCGCGGTCGTCGCATTGAAGGGCTTGCTCGCGCTCCCCGCCCACGAAGCGCGCTATTACACCGCCGCGAACGATAGCGCAGGGCGACCGCTCGACGGCCGTTGCCGTTACCGCATCACCGGCGGTGCCTTGCCCGCCGCGTGGTGGAGCCTCACCGCCTACGATCCCGACGGCTATCTCATCGCCAATCCGGCGAACCTCTATTCGGTCGCCGGTTCGGCCTTCCCGGATCAGGGCGCGGAGGGCTGGGCGCTGACGCTGTCGCCGGCCCGCCAACCCGGAGCGTGGCTGCCGAGCGGCGGGATCGCGCATCTTGAACTCACGCTGCGCACCTATCTGCCGCGTGACGGCGGCGGCGGAAATCCGCCCGCGTCCGTTCTGCCCGCGATCGTTCGGGAGGCCTGCTGATGCGCCGCTGGATGCTCCCGATCCTCGCCGGGCTGATCGTCGCCGGTGCGGTCTATTACATCGCGTTGCTGCGCGCGCCGGACGTGCTGATGATGGCGGCGATGAAGCGTGTGTCTGCCGGCGGCGTCAACCGCTTCACCCACAGCCCGCTCGCCACGGCGGCGGCGCGCAAGATCGTGCGGCCCAGCCCCGATCTGGCCTATTCGTCCTGTCCGTTCGACGTGTCCGACGGGCCGGTGCTGATCGACGCCGTGCCGGTGCCAGCCCCTTATTGGTCGCTGTCGATCTTCGATTCGCACACCGATGCCGTGTTCGTGCGCAACGCGTTGCAGGCGCGGGGCGTGCCGTTCAAGCTGGCCATCGCCCGCGTCGGGCAGGTCGTTCCGGCGGGCTACGAAGCCGTACAGGTGGGTGGCGATCGCGGCATCGCTTTGGTCCGCATCCTGGTCACCGATAGCGCCCGTTTCGCCCCGCTCGATGCGGCGCGGCGCACGACGACCTGCGGGCCGTTGGAATAAGCGTCAGTCCTGGGGGAAGCGTTCGGCGTGCTCGGCATCCTGGCCGGTGCGTAGCAAACGTGCCTGCTCCCGCCACTGTTCGCGTGTGATGTAGCCGGCCGGTACGCCCAGTCGCTGTTCCAGCGCCATCTCGTCCTCGTCGGTCAGATTTTCGATATCGCCGAACTCCGTCACGCCGAGGGCGAACAACTTGGTCTTCAGGACCGAATCGATGCCCCGGATGCGGGAAAGGTCACGATTTTTGGAAACCGGCGCGGCGGCGGCCACGATCGGCGCGGCGGTGGCCGCCGAAGCCGCGACCACCGGAGCCGCAGCCATCGGAGCCGCGACCGCGGTCGGCTCGGCCGTCGGCTGATCCACCACGACGCGATCCTGCGCCTTGGCCAGTTCGGCCTCCAGTACGCCGATACGCTGATTGGACTCGCGCTGCGCCTTGTCCGCCACGCGGCGGAAGGCGGCGTAATTGTCGCTCTCGTCCTTGAAGCGCTTCTTCCACTTCGCTCCGCCGGGATGCAGGCCGAGCCCGACGAACAGGCCGGCGACGAACAGGATCAGCAGCGCAATCACTTGCGGAAAGGTGGAGAACAGCATCGTCGTCGCCTGTTTACAATGGGGTACCCATCCTGACCGCGAGTTCGCCCGCGATCAAGGGCGCTTAGATCCCACCCTTGAACGCGTCGGAGATCGAACAGGCCGCCGGGCCAAGGATGACGATGAACAGCACCGGCAGGATGAACAGGATCAGCGGCACGGTCATGATAGCGGGCAGACGCGCGGCCTTTTCCTCGGCGCGCATCATGCGTTCGTTGCGGAATTCGGCAGATAGAACGCGGAGTGCGGACGCCAGCGGCGTGCCGTATTTCTCGGTTTGCACCATGGTCGTGACGACGCCTTTGATCGCGTCGAGGTTCACGCGCATCGCCAAATTCTCGAACGCCTGACGCCGCTCCGACAGGAAGCCGAGCTCGATCGCGGTCAGCGTGAATTCGTCGCCCAGCTCGGGATAGGCGCGACCCAGCTCGCGCGCCACGCGTTGGAATGCGGCGTCCACCGTCAAGCCGGCCTCGGCGCAGATGACGAGCAGATCGAGCGCATCCGGCAGGCCCTTGCGGATCGCATCCGAACGCTTGCTGATCTTGTTCTTCAGGAAGATGTCCGGTGCCTTATAGGCCAGCACGAACGTACCCGCGACGATGCCGTAGCGCTTCAGCGAGCCGTAATCGGGGAACATCTCCGCGACATAGACGCAGTAGATCGCCATCGCGCCGAACACGATCGGCAGCACGAGGCGGCCGAAGATGACGGCGACGGCATATTCCTTCGATCGGATGCCGGCCTGCATCAGCTTGATCTGCGCGGCCTTGACCTGACTGTCCTGCAGCACCTTCATGCCGGAAAGCAGCGCCTTGATCCGGTCGGTCGTCTCGTTCTTCGTCACCAGCTTGGCGCGACGTTTGGTCGAGGCGGTGATGCCGGCCTTCAGCTGTTCGCGCCGGTCGTTCAGCGCCTTGACGCGCTTGGTGCCCGGATCGCGCACCGTGGTCACGGCGTAGATCGCCAGCAGCACGGCGAACGCGGCGACGCCGGCGAGCAATGTCGCCGCCATCATCACATCGACCCCGAGGATCTTAGGTCCGGCGCCTTCGCCCATGATTGCTACCGATGCCCCATATTGAATTGCGTTTCAGATTTCGAAGTTGATCATCTTGGCCATGATGAATGCGCCGATGGCCATCCAGCACAGGCCACCGCCACCGGCGACCATCAGCCGCTGATCGATGAAGAAGGTCTGCATGTAGCTGCTGTTGATCATCCAGATCATGCCGAAGACGATGAACGGCAGCGACCCGATGATGTAGGCAGACGCCTTGGATTCGGACGACATCGCCTTGATCTTCAGCTTCATCTGCCCGCGCATGCGCAGCACGGTGGCGAGATTGGCGAGCGTTTCGGCCAGATTGCCGCCGGTCTCGCGCTGGATCGCGATCGAGATGACGAAGAACTGGAATTCGGGTGTGCCGAGCCGGTCGGCGGTATCCTGAAGGGCGGCGTCCATCGTGCGCCCGATCTTCATCTTGTCGGTCACGGCGCGGAATTCGACGCCGATCGGCCCCTTCATCTCGCTGCCGACCACGGCGATCGTCTCGGTTATCGGCAGGCCGGACCGCAGGCCGCGCACCAGCAACTCGATCGCGTCGGGCAGTTTGACGGTGAACTGGTTAATGCGGCGCTTGATGAAGAAGCCGACCGCGAAATGCGGCAGGCCGGCCCCCAGCATCACGCCGATCAGCAACGCGAGGAGGAAGGGCAGGCCTTTCAGCCAGCCCAACGTGGCCACGACCACGACGATGCCCAGTGTCACCATGCCGTACTGGCCGACCGTCCACGGCTTGCCGGTGCGCGACAGGCGCTTCTTCAGCTCGGCGGGGCGCGGCAGGAATTGCGCGGCGAAGCCGTCCATCTTGTTGCTGCGCGCGGCGGCGATGCGACGCGCCATCTGCGCCTCGACCACGTTTTCGGTGCCGCTGTGGCGCAGTTTGAGCGACCCCAGCCGACGCGATTGCGCGCGCGCGGCCGACGGCCCGGAAAAGGCGAAGGCAATCATCGTCAGGAAGACGCATGCGCCCCCGACCATCATCATGAACGGCATCAGTTCCATGCTGCTATCATGCGCTCCGCTTCGTTACCGTGCCGTCAATCGACCGCACGCGCCCATCACATTATTTTTCGGCGTTATTTCTTCGGCTTCTTCGACAGCATCGCCTTCAGATCGAACTTGCCGATCAGCGAGCCACCCGTCTTGGCCGACCCCTTTTTCGGCGCATCTTCCGCCACGGCATCGCCGAAGGCCATCAGCTGCGTCGTGAGTTCACCGATCGGCGCGACGGTCTTCGAACCCTTGCCCGCCTCCGCCATCGGCTTGCCGAGCTTGGCCGACTGTGCGGCGAGTTTCTGGTCGAACGGCACGACGAAATCGATCTTGCGTTCGATCGATCCTTCGAAATCCTTGCGGCTGATCTCCAGCTGCCCGGCATGGACGCGGTTGGCGACCACGAAGACGTTGGTCTGCGGCGCGTTCGATTTCAGCCAGGACAGGATACGGATCGTGTCGCGGGCGGCGGCCAGCGTCAGTTCCGTCACCAGCACGGCGATCTGCACGTCGGCGATCAGGTGCGGATGCTGCACCAGCATGCCGCGCGGCAGATCGACCACGGTGCATTCGAACGCGGCGCGCATTTCTTCCTGCAATTGGTAGAAGGCGCTGCCGTCGGTCATCACGGGCGAATTGATCGGCGCTTCGGCCGACAGCACCGACAGCGTGTCGCTCGACCGCACCATCGCGCGTTCGATGAACAGCCCGTCGATACGGCTGGGGTTTTCGATCGCGTCGGTCAGGCCGCGGCCCGGTTCCAGATCGAGCGTCAGCGCGCCGGTGCCGAAATGCACGTCAAGATCGAGCAAAGCAGTCGTGCGCTTGGCCTTGTCGCTCAGCAGCCACGCGATCGACGTTGCGATGGTCGATGCGCCGACGCCGCCACGCGCGCCGATGATCGCGGTCGAGCAATGCGGGCGTTCGGTGCCGGCCTCGGCGTTCTTCGGCGCGTTGAGGATCGTCTGCGCATGCGTGAACGCCTCGCGCAGCATGTCCGGGCCGAGCGGCTTGAGCAGATAATCCTGGATGCCGCTGACGACCAAGTCGCGGTACAGGCGCACGTCGTTGACCTGGCCCGCCGCGATTACGACGGTGCCCGGTTCGCACACTTCGGCCAGCGCGTTGATGTCGTTCAGCGGATCGCCGCTTTCCGAAAGATCGACGAACAGGATTTGCGGGGATGCCGAGACGGACAAAGACTGGACCGCGTTGCGCAGCCCGCCCTTGTTCACCTTCTCGGGTGCCCAGCCCATTTCACCGACGATCGGGCGCAGCGCCTCGGCCGTGGTTTCGTCACAGACATAGGCGACGAAAGGGTCGCGGTGCGCGAGCTTTGCGGGGTTGAAGGGTGCGTTCATGGCTTATTTGCTTCCCTTGCCCGGCGCGGCCTTGCGATAGACATCGACCGCCTTGGCCGCGGTGGCCGTGTCGGTGGCGTCCGCGCCGGGCTGGCCCAGCACCAGATCGCCCGGGTTGGCGACCATCGCGGCGAAATTGGCATTCATCGCGCAGCCGTGATTGGACGACGTGTTGCTGTCGAACTCGATGCCCGAGACGCGGCTGTAATCGGGGCAGCCCGGCACGGTCGCCTTCATGCGGCTGACCACGACGCGCACCGTGCCCGGCGCGATCGGCGAATTGGTCGGCGGGGCGTTGTCGGCCACGAGCAGGCCGTAGCGCGAGAGCTGGGTCTGCACGTCGTCGCGCACGCCGTTGCTGGCGCCCGCCGGATCGTCGACCGAGACGCGGTCGCCATAGCCGAGGCGCAGGCCCGCCATCCAGCCGGCGAGCCGCTGGCTCTCCCCGGGCGCGAGGCGATTGCCCGCGCTGCCGACGTCGAACACATAATCGGTGCGCGAGACGACCGGTTGATGCGCCGGCTCGAGTCCGCGGTTCGTCGTGCCGCATGCGCCCAGCAACAAGGCCGGGGCAAGGGCGGAAGCGATCAGGATGCTACGCGTGAAGTTGGGCGAGACCATGGGGTTTCTTCCTGCCTGAACGATCAATTGAACGAGAAGCCGGGAGCGGCGGTCGCGCCCTTCTTCGATTTCGGCGGTTCGGCCTTTTCCTCGCGACGAACGTCCGCCTTGGGAGCGGGCAGCGTCGGCGCGACGGCACCGAGCGCCGGGGTCGCGGTTTCCGGCGCGGCCATGCTCGGCTTTGGCCGGCTGCCGCCCGTCGTGCCGCCGCTAATCTTGCCGAGCAGCACGCGGTCCAGATCCGTCGGTGCCTGATAGCCGTCGGTCGGCAGGACGATGTCGTTCGCGTTGACCGGTTTCACGAGATACGGCGTGACGACGATGACCAGTTCGGTCTCGTTACGCTTGAAGCCGTTCGAGCGGAACAGCGCGCCCAGGATCGGCACGTCGCCAATGCCAGGTGTCTTGTCGATTGAATTGTCGTGGTTGTTCTGCAGCAAGCCGGCGGTCATGAAGCTCTGGCCAGAACCGAGCTCAATGGTCGTTTCGGTGCGCCGGGTGCTGATTCCCTGAATAACGGTATTGTTGAGCTGGACCGAACCTGCCGCCGTCAATTGTGACACTTCGGCGCGCAGGCGTAGCGAGATGCGGCCATCGGCTAATACCGTCGGGGTATAGGTCAGGCTGATCCCGTAAGGCTTGTATTCGACAGATACGGCACCCTGGCCCTGACTGATCAGGATTGGGACTTCGCCGCCGGCGAGAAACGTGCCCGTCTCGCCCGACATGGCAGTGAGATTCGGCGTTGCCAGCGAGGATACCTGGCCGGTCGTCTCACCGAGATCGAGCGAACTCAGCAAGTCCAGTCCGAAAACCTTGCCAGCGAGGCCCAGCACTGTGCCAGCCCCACTACCGATTAAGCTGCCGGTTGCAGGTGCGGTGGTGAAACCTACGCCCAGCGGGCCGCCAGGCACGAATTGGCCAGCGGCAGCACCGCGAGTGGCACCGAACTTGGTCCCGCCGGTCTGATCGACCGTGGCAAACTTGGTGCCGATATTCTTGATAAAGCTGCGGCTGACTTCGGCGAACTTGACCTGCAAATTCACCTGAAGCGGTGTGGCGGTCTTGAGGTGACTGAGGACCTTCGTGCTGTCGCCAACAAAGGCCTGGACGAGGCGCGCTGCTTCTTCCGCATCGGCAGGGGACAGAACCACGCCGGTCAGCAATACCAGTCCGTTCATCGGCGTGGCAACGATCTGCGCCTCGGGCATCGCCAGACTGAGCATCTGCTGGATCGAATCGAGGTTGTTCCCGACCCTTACCGTGGCCGAATATACGACCGCTCCGCCCTTGGCGGTTGCCGAGATGGTCGTCTCGCCGGTCGCCTTGCCGAAGATGTAGATCTGCGTCGGCGATTTGACCTGCACGTCGGCGATCGCATCGCTGGCGACGAAGATGTCGGTGATCGGGCGGGGCAGGGTGATCAGGCGGCCACGACCGGTATTGACCTGAAGGACAGGTGCGCCGGCGGTGCTCTGTGCGGGGGCCTGCGATGCCGTCCCCGTCAGAGTGGCGGCCATCATCGCCGCAGCGAGCGGCCAGCCGATCGGCGTGTTCGCGATACGCATCACTTCTTCCCCCCGACCGGAACATCGGTCACAGAATTACCGCGCGCGATGCGCACCATAGGCCCGGTCGCAACCGCTGCCCCGGGATATGCCCCTGCCGCCGCCGGGACCGGTCCGCCATTCGGCGTTTCCGCCGCAGCGGCGGACTTGCCCGGCACCGTGCGGCGCTGGAAGCGCGACACGTCTCCGCCGACGGCGAAGGTGTTGTTGCCGGTTGCCGGCTGGCTCGCCAGCTTCGCGAACATCGCCTTCTCGGCCTTGGGGTCGTTGCCCTCCGGCACCTTGATATCGCCATTGGCGATCGCTTGTTCGAGTTCAGAATTGTTATCGGCGATCGACCGCAGCGACAGCGAGAGCGTGCCGAGCGTCTGGGCCACGGCGATCCGTTCGGCGAGCGACGGCGAGGCCTCGATCGTCACGTTGGAGAAGCCGCGCACCACCGTCTTGCCGTCTTCGCCGACCGTGTTGTCGGTGCGCTGGTCGGTCGCCAGCACGCGCAGGTTGCGCATGATCGTCTCGGAGGCCTTGAGCGGCGGGCCATCGCCGCCACCCGGCACGGTCTGCGTCAGGATCAGGTCGATGCGGTCGCCCGGGAAGACGAAGCCGGCAACGCCTGCCTGCGCCGAAATCGGGATCGTCACGGCGCGCATGCCAGGCCCGAGTGCCGCAGCGAGGAAGCCACGATCGCCTGGCTTGACCAGCGAGCCTTGCGTCAGTGGCTGGCCCGCGGTGATCGCGGCGCGGACCACGGTGCCCTGCAGCGCCTTGAGGTCGGTGCCGGCCTTCAGATAATAAGCGTTCTCGACGAGATCCTTCGGCCACGGCTGAAACTTCAGCGCGGTCGCATCCAGGATCGTGCCGACCGGCAGGGCGCGCGTCGCGACGAGCACTTCCGGCCCGTCGATCGGCGCACCGGCCACCGTCGCGCCCGCCTGGGGCGTGGCGCTGCCGGAGATCAGGCTCCTGGCCATGAACGCGGTAAGGGCTGCGACAAGCAGCGCACCCACCAGCAGGACGATCTTACGGGTATCCATGACGCTTCGTACCTCTCGGACGCGGATCGGTTGATCCCGCGTTAATCAATCACGTAAATTGGTTAAAAATCGGTTCGCGAATGGCGAATAAAGCGGCGATCGCGATCGCCACACCGTAAGGAATTTCGATTCCGCCGCTCTTTTTCTTCAGCTTTTGTTCGATCATCATCACGATTGTCAGCGCACCGCCGACCAGCGACATCACGATCAGCAACCAGGACAGAGCGGCGAACGGAAACCACAAGGCCAGCGCCCCGATCATCTTCACATCGCCGCCGCCCATCCAGCCGAAGTGGAACGCGACGCAGAACAGGCCGAGGACCGTGACGGCCACACCCAGTTGGACGGCCATGTCCGGCCACATCTGCAGGCCGTTCGCCCACCACCACAATGGCGCTAGCAAGGCGATGGCGGCGTTCTTCCAATTGGCGATCTCGCGCACCCGTGCGTCCTGGATTCCGGCGGAGACCAGAAGCAGCACCAAAGCGCCCAGCAGCAAAGCAGTCGGATTTCCCCAGCCCATCGGGGAATTTCCTAGACTATCGGCCTTTCCAAAAAGTAACCATCGGCCGATGTCTTTTGCCCCCGCACATTATCGCCGTGAGATTCCCGCCGATGCGGCGATCACCACTTGGCGCGCGCCCGACGGTTGGGAGATGCGCCGGTTCGATTGGCCGGCGGCCGGGGCGGCTCGCGGGTCGATTCTGTTTCAGACGGGGCGGGGGGACATCTTCGAGAAGTATTTCGAAGCATTCGCGCACTGGCACGATGCGGGCTGGTCGGTCAGCGCGCTCGACTGGCGCGGGCAGGGCGGATCGGGTCGACTCTCGCCCAACCGTCACGTGGGTCATGTCGAGGATTTCGCGACTTATATAGCCGATTTCGCCGCGTTCTGGCCGGAATGGGTCGCCGCGACGCCGGGGCCGCAAGTGCTGATGGGGCATTCGATGGGCGGGCATCTCGTGCTGCGTGCCCTAACGGAAGGCGTAGCGAATCCGGACGCCGCCGTGCTGATCGCGCCGATGCTCGGGCTGCACTCTCCGATCGGCGCCCGGGCCGGCGAATGGCTGGCGCGGATCGTGTGCGGCCTCGGCAATCCCGCGCGGGCGGCGTGGAAGGGCAACGAGCGCCCCGCGACGACCAGCACGCGGCAATCGCTGCTGACGCACGATCCCGATCGTTATGCGGACGAGATATACTGGCAGCAGGCAAAACCGGAGATCGTGCTCGGCCCGCCGAGCTGGAAATGGCTGGTCGAAGGATTTGCCTCGACCCGGCTTCAGCGCGCCGACCCTCGCCTCGCGCAGATGCGCGTGCCGACGCTGATGATCGTCGCCGACGCCGACCAACTGGTCGATCCCAAGGCGGCGCTGTTCGTCGCGAGCAAGCTGCCCGACGCCGAGGTCGTGCGTTTCGGCACCGAATCGGCGCACGAGGTGCTGCGCGAGGCGGATGGCGTGCGCGACACGGCACTGGCCGCGATCGACACCTTCCTCGCTGCGCAAGCGCCGCCACGTTGAACGCACGCTACGATATCGCGATCGTCGGGGCCGGCATCGCCGGTGCGAGTCTTGCCGCTGCGATCGGCGGCCGGGCATCGGTACTATTGCTCGAGGCGGAGGATCTGCCCGGCTATCATGCCACCGGGCGATCGGCGGCTTTCTGGTCGGAAAGCTATGGCGGCCCGGGCGTACAGCCGCTGACCACCGCATCCGGTCCGGCGTTGCGCGATGGTGGCTTTCTGCAACCGTTGGGATCGCTACACATCGGGCGCGTGGAAGATGCGGCGAAGATCGATGCGTTTCTTGCCGAATTCGCCGGCACGGGGGTGGTGCTGAACACGGTCGATCCGGCCGCCCTGGTGCCGGGGCTGCGGCCCGAATGGACGCTCGGTGTGATGGAGGCGAGCAGCGCCTATATCGATGTCGCTGCCCTGCATGCAGACTGCCTGGCAAGGGCGAAGCGGTCGGGCGTGACGCTGGCGACGCAAGCCGGGTTGCGCGGGGCGGAGCGTATTGGCGGCACGTGGCGGCTGGATACCGAAGCAGGTGCATTTGAGGCGGACGTTCTCGTCGATGCCGCCGGGGCCTGGGCCGATTCGATCGCCCGGATCGCCGGCGCGAGGCCGATCGGCATCCAGCCGTATCGCCGCACGGTCGTGCAATTGCGCACCGATCCGCCCTCGCACGACGGGTTGCCGCACGTCGCGGACATCTCTGGCAATTTCTACTTCAAGCCCGAAGCGGGCGGGCGGCTGTGGCTCAGCCCGCATGATGAGACGCCGGTGGATCCGCATGATGTGCAGCCGGAGGAACTGGACGTCGCGATCGGCATCGACCGGTTCGAACGCGTCGTGGATTGGCGCGTGACGGTCGTCGAACGGCGCTGGGCCGGGCTGCGCAGCTTCGCGCCCGATCGCCTGCCGGTCTACGGCTTCGATGCCCGGGTGCCGGGCTTCTTCTGGTGCGCGGGGCAGGGCGGCTTCGGCATCCAGACCGCGCCTGCGGCTGCGACGCTGGCTGCGGCGTTACTGCTGGGGGTTACGCCGGACGAAAGCGTGGCCGCTATCGATCCTGCCGTCTACGCGCCTGGAAGGTTCGATTAAAATCCTCGCCGTTCCGGGAAGGAGCTTAATACCTATCGTTCAGGATCGCCCCGCGAACACTGCAGCATCGCTCGCCAATTTATCGACGCGCTCATTGTCCGGGTGGCCGGCATGGCCCTTCACCCACACCCAGTCGATGCGGTGCGGCTTGGCCGCGTCGAGCAGGGCCTGCCACAGATCGGCATTCTTCACCGGTTGCTTGGCGGCGGTCTTCCAGCCGTTCTTCTGCCAGCCCTTGATCCACTTGGTCAGGCCATCCATCACATAGCGGCTGTCGGTCGACAGCGTGACGCGGCACGGCCGTTTCAGCGCGTTCAGCCCTTCGATCGCCGCCGTCAGCTCCATGCGGTTGTTCGTCGTCAGCTTCTCGCCGCCGGACAATTCCTTCTCCGCCGCGCCGGATCGCACCAACGCTCCCCAGCCGCCGGGGCCGGGATTGCCCTTGCACGCCCCATCCGTGGCGATCTCCACGCGCGACATTTCTTTGGTCGGTTCGGTCATGTGTTGGCGAGTTCCGGGGCATAGTGAGCAAGCCGCCGCCAATAGGCGAGCGGATCCTTGCGCGTCACCAGCGCATCGGCCGGCGTGTTCAACCAATCCCACGCGCGCGACAAGGCGAAGCGCAGGCACGATCCGCTGGCGAGTAGCGGGAATTGCGCGCGTTCGAATTCGGTGAGCGGGAAATGGGTTTGATAACCCGCGATCAGCGCATCGCCGACCGCCGAATCGTAGTCCCGGCCGGTCGCATCGAACGCCCACGCGCTGTGCATGATCGCCAGATCGTAGACCCGGATGTCGGTACACGCGAAATAGAAGTCGATCAGGCCGCCGACATCGTCGCCGCGCATCAGCACGTTATCGGGAAACAGATCGGCGTGGATCACGGATATGTCATGCGCGCTCGCATCCCAGCGGCCGATGACGGAATCGAGCGCGCGACCGAGATCGTCGTAAAGGCCGGGCGCGATATCGTTCAGGCTGTGTCCGCAGCGCTCGTACAATGGCCGCCACGTTTCGACTCCCATTGAATTCGGCCGCGTCAGCGGGAAATCTTTCAGCGATTGGTGCATTCGCCCCATGGCGGCACCCGCCGCGAGCGCCTGCGCCGCCGTCGGATGCGACAGCGACACGCCCGGCAGGAACTGGATCAGACACGCCGCCCGGCCCTCCAGCATCTGGATCGTCACGCCGTCGCGATCCTTGATCGCCGGCGGTACGGGGTTCCCGCGCTCCGCCAGATGATCGAGCATCGCGAAGAAGAACGGCAAATCGCCGGCATCGACGCGCTTTTCGTACAGCGTCAGGATGAAGCGGCCCTTGGTCGTATCGACCAGATAATTGCTGTTCTCGACTCCCTCGGCGATGCCCTTGGCGGAGATCAGGTCGCCAACATCATAGCGCGCGAGGAAGGCGGCCAACGCCTCGGCCGAAACGTGCGTGTAGACGGCCACTCAGGCAGCGGCGGCTTCGAGGCCGCGGGGCAGCTTGAAGGAGATGGTCTCGCGGTTGGTTTCCACTTCGCGCTCGCTGACCTCGAAATGTTCGGACAGCCGCGCGACCACTTCGCGCACCAGCACTTCCGGGGCCGAAGCGCCAGCGGTGATGCCAAGCGTCCGTACGCCATCGAGAAACGCCAGATCGAGCGCATCCGCGCGTTGGATCAAAATCGCGCGCGTCCCCTCGCGCTCGGCGACTTCGACCAGACGGACGGAGTTGGACGAATTGGGCGCGCCGATCACCAGCATCGCATCGCACATCGCAGCGATCGCCTTCACCGCCGTCTGGCGATTCGACGTGGCGTAGCAGATGTCGTCCGGGCGCGGTGCCTGGATCGCCGCGAACCGCCGCTGCAACGTCGCGACCACTTCGGCGGTGTCGTCCACCGACAGGGTCGTCTGCGTCAGGAAGGCGATATTGTCGGGATCGGCGGGCATGAACGCCTCGGCATCCGCCACCGTCTCGATCAACGTCATCGCGCCCGGCGGCACCTGGCCGAACGTTCCGATCACTTCCGGATGGCCGGCATGGCCGATGAACACGATATGCCTGCCCTGCGCCACCAGTCGTTCGGCCTGGCGATGCACCTTCGAGACGAGCGGGCAGGTCGCGTCGAGATAGGTCAGCCCGCGATCCTCGGCCGCCGCCGGCACCGATTTGGGCACGCCGTGCGCGGAGAACACTACCGGCACGCCTTCGGGCACTTCGCTTAATTCCTCCACGAAGATCGCGCCCTGCGCGCGCAGCGTATCCACGACATATTTGTTGTGCACTATTTCGTGTCGCACATAGACCGGGGCGCCATGTTTCTCGATCGCCAGTTCGACGATCCGGATCGCGCGGTCCACGCCCGCACAGAAGCCGCGCGGCGCGGCGATCAGCAGTTCGAGCGGTGGTTTTGCGGCGATACCCATGCCGCTTGCCCTACGCGATTGCTTGCACGGGCGAAAGCCGGTTCCTATGGTGCGCGCCATTCCAGCCTGGGCGCCAATTCGGCGTCCGGCCATCCCATTGAGTAAGGTGCGTATGCGCGTGACAGCCCGGAATTCCTTCGCCCCGATCCTTCTGGCGGCCGGCCTCGCGGCTTTGCTCGGCGGTTGTGCCAAGAAGGGCGAGATCGATCTGGCGGGCGGCGTCGGCATCACCGCCGTGCGTTCGGCCTGCCCCAGTGTCGGTATCCCTGCATCGACCGGCGACATCACCCTGTTCGATCCGCCGGCCAGCCGCGACGCGGCGGCGATCGACGTCACTGCGCTGATGACCAACGTGCGCTCGACCTGTAACGAGGCGGGGGCCGATATCGAGACCAGTGTCACCTTCGATGTCCGCGCGAGCCGGATCAACGCCTCCGCCGCCCGTGACGTGAAGTTGCCGTATTTCATCGCCATCGTGCGCGGCGGCACGGCGGTGACGGCCAAGCGCGTCGGGCGGGTGACGATCCATTTCGACGCCGGCCAGACCCGCGCCTCGACCAGTGGCCAGGCGAGCACGAACATCTCCCGCGCCGCTGCGACGCTGCCGGACGACGTGCGCAAGAAGCTGACCGAGAAGCGCAAGGCCGGCGACGACGATGCCGCGGTCGATCCGTTGTCGCGTCCGGATATCCGCCAGGCGGTGAAGAGCGCAAGCTTCGAGGCGTTGGTCGGTTTCCAGCTTACCGACGAGCAGCTGAAATATAACGCCACACGCTAATCCCGTTTGACTCGTTTGCTGCGGCGCGGCACATCGGACGGGTCGATGCCGGGCAACCGGTATAGGCGCTGCGCGGGAGAGCGCGGGCGGGTCTTTCAGGCTCGGCCCGCCGCCGAAGGAGCAACCGCCCCGGAATCTCTCAGGCAACCGGACCGCGCAGGGCTAACGACACTCTGGAAAGCGCTTCCGCGTCAGTGGGAGCCACCGAAGGGGTAAGCCGCGCGGCAAATGCGTGGTCAAAGCTCTCAGGTTCCGTGACAGAGGGGGCAGCGGACGTTCGTGCACAGGTACGAGCGATTCGTTGCACCCGAGATCCGGAGACCGACAGTGACAGACGCCTTCGACAATATTGGGGAAGACGGCCCCGAAATCGAAAACGAATTGCTGCCGCTCGACGCATGGCATCGCGCGCGGGGTGGCCGGATGGTGCCGTTCGCGGGCTACGAAATGCCGGTCCAGTATGAAGGCATCATGGCCGAGCATCTGTGGGTGCGCGAGAATGCCGGGCTGTTCGACGTATCCCATATGGGGCAGCTGTATCTTTCGGGCGACGGGCTGGACGCGGCGCTCGAGGCGCTGATCCCGGCGGACGTGAAGAGCCTGAAGCTCAACGCGCAGAAATATTCGCTGCTGCTTGCTGACAACGGCGGCATCCTCGACGACCTGATGTTCACCCGCTGGGAGAACGGCCTCTACATGGTCGTCAACGGCGCGGTGAAGTATGACGACATCACGCATCTGCTCGATCATCTGCCCGACGACATCACGATCAACCACATGGCCGATCAGGCGCTGCTCGCGCTGCAGGGACCGAAGGCGGTCGATGCGCTGTCGCGGCTCGTGCCGGGCGTCGAGGCCCTGGTGTTCATGACCGGCGGGCGCTTCACCTGGCGGCACCAGTCGATCTGGATCAGCCGCTCGGGCTATACCGGCGAGGACGGGTTCGAGATTTCGATTCCCGCCGAGGACGTGACCGATTTCGTCGATGCGCTGTGCGCCGAGCCGGAAGTGAAGCCGATCGGCCTGGGCGCGCGCGATTCGCTTCGGCTCGAGGCGGATCTGCCGCTCTACGGCCACGATCTCGATACCGAGACGACGCCGATCATGGCCGCCTTGAACTTCGCCGTCGCCAGCAAGCGCCGCCGCGAGGAGGCTAATTTCCCCGGTGCCGCGCGCATCCTGCTGGAGCGTGAGAACGGTGCGGTCACCAAGCGTGTCGGGCTCGTCATCGACGGTCGCCAGCCGGTGCGCGAAGGTGCCGCGGTGATCGACAAGGACGGATCCGATGTCGGCAAAATCACTTCGGGCGGTTTCGCGCCGAGCCTCGGCGCGCCGATCGCGATGGCCTATGTTCCGCTGGCGATGGCCGAGATCGGAACGGTCATCCAGATCGCGCAGCGCGGCAAGGTCCATACCGGCACCGTCACCGCGATGCCCTTCATTCCCCATCGTTACGTTAGAGGAGCCAAGTGAAATGAGCCGTTATTTCACCGAAGACCATGAATGGATCGACGTCGATGGCGACGTCGGCACCGTCGGGATCAGCGAATATGCCCAAGGCCAGCTCGGCGACATCGTGTTCGTCGACGTGCCCGAGGACGGCAAGGAACTGACCAAGGGCGACGAGGCCGCCGTGGTCGAATCGGTCAAGGCCGCGTCCGACGTCTATTCGCCGGCCAGCGGCATTGTGGTCGAGAGCAACGACGACCTCACCGACACGCCCGGCCTGGTCAACGAGGATCCGGAAGGCGACGGCTGGTTCTACAAGATCACGCTGAGCGACCCGAGCGAGCTGGAATCGCTGATGGATGAGACGGCCTACGCGGCGTTCGTCGCGAAGCTCTAGTTCGCGCGTTGCCCCGGCGGAGGCCGGGGCCGCTACGTTGTCGCTCGCAACGTCGGCCGCGTGCCTTACCCAAGCGGCCCCGGCCTCCGCCGGGGCGACGGGAATTCCCATGCGCTACCTGCCCCTGACGCCCCAAGACCGCACCGAGATGCTCGCCGTGATCGGCGCATCATCGATCGATGACCTGTTCGTCGATGTGCCCGAGATCGCGCGGCTCGACGGGCCGATCCACGGACTGCCGATGCATGCCAGCGAACTCGCGGTGGAACGGCACATGACGGCGCTTGCGCGCAAGAACGTCGCCGCCAGCGACGGTCCGTTCTTCCTCGGCTGCGGCGCGTACAAGCATCACGTGCCCGCCAGCGTCGATCATCTGATCCAGCGCGGCGAATTCCTCACCGCTTATACGCCGTACCAGCCGGAAATCGCGCAGGGCACGCTGCAGATGCTGTTCGAATTCCAGACTCAGGTCGCGCGGCTACTCGGTACGGACGTGGCGAACGCATCGATGTACGACGGATCGACCGCGTGCTGGGAGGCGATCGGCATGGCGCGGCGCGTGACCAAGCGGGCCAAGGCGATCCTGTCGTCCGGCCTGCACCCGCATTACGTTTCGGTCGCCAAGACGATGGCGAAATTCACCGGCGACGTGCTGGAAACCTCCGCGCCGCAACTGGCGCCAGAGGGCGACATCGCCGATCTGATCGCGGCGATCGACGGCGATACGTCGTGCGTCGTGGTGCAATATCCCGACATCCTCGGCCGCATCGCCGATCTGTCCGAACTCGCCGCCGCGTGCCAGGCGAAGAAGGCGCTGCTGATCGCCGTCGTCACCGAACCGGTGGCGCTGGGCGCGATCCGGTCGCCGGGCGAGATGGGCGCGGACATCGTGGTCGGCGAGGGCCAGTCGATCGGCGTCGGCCTGCAATTCGGCGGGCCCTATGTCGGCCTGTTCGGCTGCAAGGAGAAATACGTTCGCCAGATGCCGGGTCGCCTGTGCGGCGAGACCCAGGATGCGGACGGGCGGCGCGGCTTCGTGCTGACGCTCTCGACGCGCGAACAGCATATTCGGCGCGAGAAGGCCACGTCGAACATCTGCACCAATAGCGGCCTGTGCGCTTTGGCCTTCTCGATTCACATGACGCTGCTCGGCGAAGCGGGCCTGCGCGCATTGGCCGAGACCAACCATGCCGGTGCGGTGGCGGCGGCGGAGCGGCTCGTGCAAGTGCCGGGCGTCGAACTGGTGACGCCGGTGTTCTTCAACGAGTTCACGCTGAAGCTGAGCCAAGAGGCGCGCCCGATCGTGCGTGCGTTGGCCGACAAGGGCATTTTGGCCGGTGTGTCGCTGGGCCGCCTGTATCCAGGTGAGGATGCGCTGGCGAACGGTTTGGTCGTCGCGGTGACGGAAACGACGACGGCGGAGGACGTGGAAACGCTGGCCGCCGCATTGCAGGAGGTTCTGGCATGAGCATCAACGCAAGCGGCTGGCGCCCCGAAGCGCCGCAGCAGGGCACGAGCGCTGCCCCGACCTTTACCGGCAACAAGGCGCTGATGCTGGAAGAGGCGCTGATCTTCGAGATCGGCGACACGACCACCACCGGTGTCGAGGTCGCGCCCCCCGCGAAGGTGCAGTCGCGGCTCGGCAACCTCGCCCGCGCAAAGACGATCGGCCTGCCGGGCCTGTCCGAACCCGAAACGGTTCGCCATTACACGCGCCTCAGCCGCCAGAATTACGGCATCGATCTCGGCTTCTTCCCGCTGGGCAGTTGCACGATGAAGCACAATCCGCGCCTCAACGAGAAGATGGCGCGGCTGCCCGGGTTCGCCGATGTCCATCCGCTGCAGCCGGTCGATACCGTGCAGGGTGCGCTAGGTGTGATCAATGAGCTGGCGGTGTGGTTGATCGAGCTGACCGGCATGTACGGCGTGGCGATGACGCCCAAGGCCGGCGCGCATGGCGAGTTGTGCGGCATATTGTGCATCAAGGCGGCGCTGGAGAAGCGTGGCGAGGGCCATCGCAAGGTCGTGCTGGTGCCGGAAAGCGCGCACGGCACCAATCCCGCGACGGCGGCGTTTGCCGGCTTCAAGGTCGAGGATATTCCGGCGACCGCGGAGGGGCGGGTCGATCTCGATGCGCTGAAGGCGCGGCTCGGGCCGGACGTTGCGGCGGTGATGATCACCAACCCGAACACCTGCGGCCTGTTCGAACGCGATATGAAGGCGATCTCCGACGCGGTCCATGCCGCCGGCGGCTACGTCTATTGCGACGGCGCGAACTTCAACGCGATCGTCGGGCGCGTGCGGCCGGGCGATCTCGGCATTGATGCGATGCACATCAATCTGCACAAGACCTTCTCGACGCCGCACGGCGGTGGCGGCCCGGGTTCGGGTCCGGTCGTGCTGTCCGAGGCGCTGGCCCCGTTCGGTCCGCTGCCGTTCACCGAACGCCATGCCGACGGCCATATCACGTTGGTAGAGGAAGAAAGCGTCGACGATCGTCATCCCGACAGTTTTGGCCGGATGACCGCGTTCAACGGCCAGATGGGCATGTTCACCCGCGCGCTCACCTATATCCTCAGCCACGGCGCGGACGGACTGCGTCAGGTCGCCGAGGATGCCGTGCTCAACGCGAACTACATCCTGCGCTCGCTCGACAAGACCCTGGTTGCGCCGTTCGGCCCCTCGGGTCCGTGCATGCACGAGGCGTTGTTCAGCGACGAGAACCTTGCCGAGGGCTTCTCCACGATCGACGTCGCCAAGGGGCTGATCGACGAGGGCTATCATCCGATGACGATGTACTTCCCGCTCGTCGTGCACGGCGCGATGCTGATCGAGCCGACCGAGACCGAGAGCAAGGCGGCGTTGGACCAGTTCATCGGCGCGCTGCGTTCGGTGGCGGAACGCGCCAAGGCCGGCGACATTGCGCTGAAATCCGCGCCGCACTTCGCCCCCCGCTCGCGCCTCGACGAGACGCTGGCGGCGCGCAAGCCGGTGCTGGTGTGGAAGGATCCGATGCTGGCCGAGGCCGCGGAATAAAGCGTGAATTGGGCTGGAGCGGCGGTGTTTCACCCTGCTATGACAGCAAGGTCGTAGCGAAAGGGAATCGCCATGCAGGTGCACGCCGTCCAGCCCAACCAGTGGATCCAATATGCGATCACCGCAGTGATCGTGATGATCGTTCTCGCGCTGCGCCTGCGCGGGATGCGCAAGATGCGGCGGCTACGGCTGGAGACGTTGTGGATCGTGCCCGCGATCTACCTGCTGTTCGCCGGCATCATGTTCTACGAATTTCCGCCCACCGGCGTCGCCTGGGCGGTGTGTGCGGCGGCTTTGCTCGTGGGGGCGGCCATCGGCTGGCAGCGCGGCAAGCTGATGCAGATCCATGTCGATCCCGAAACCCATATGCTGAACCAGAAGGCATCGCCCGCCGCGTTTCTGTTCATCGTCGTGCTGATCGTGGTGCGCATGGCGGCCAGGGGCGTGCTGGCCGAGGGCGGCGGCTATGGCTTCCACCTCAATGCGATGGTCGTCACCGATGTGCTGATCGCGCTGGCGCTGGGTCTGTTCTCAGCCACCCGCCTGGAAATGTATATCCGTGCGAAGCGTCTGCTCGACCAGGCAAAGGGCGTCCGCGCGATTTGAGCGGGGCCGATCGGCGATATCGCCCCGCGCTCGATTATCGGAAGAACGGCAAGTCGGGCGATTGACGCCCGACCTATTTGAAGCGGTAGCTGAGCGACACGCCGTAGCGGGCGGGCATGCCCGTGCTGCGCGTGTCGAAATCGAACGACCGGCCGGCGCGGGTCACGTAGAAGGTATCGAACACGTTCGTGCCCCATACCGACAGCCGATAGGCCCCCGATTTGGATTCGATGCCGGCGCGCAGATCGACCAACGTATAGGCCTTCAGCGCATAGACGTTGGCCTGCCCCAATGCGGCGTTGGTCCTGCTCTGATACGACAAATTGCCACCGGTGAAGGCCGACCAGCCGTTGCTGATGCTCCATTGATATTCCGCGCCGCCGTTCGCCTGCCAGCGCGGGGCATAAGGGAAACTCTCGCCGACAAAGCTCTGCACGACGCCCTGCGGGGTGAAGTTCGTGAACGTGCCGAGGATTTTGGAATTCATGTACGTCGCCGACGGGGTCAGCGTCAGCCCGGCGAACGGCCGCCAGTCCGCGGACAATTCGAACCCGTAGACGCGCGATTGCGGGATCGTAACCAGCTTGGACAGGCGTCCGAACACCGCATCGATATAGGTGCCGCCGATCTGCTTGTCGGTATAGTCGTAATAGAAGGCCGATGCGTTGAGCTGCAACGTGCGCCCGATTTTCGATTTGATGCCGGCCTCGTAGGCGAGCAGTTCCTCCTGCGGCACGGGCACATATTGCGCGGTCGATGCGGCGGCGGCGAGCGGGAAGCTGCCCGATTTATAGCCCTTGCTGACGTTCGCGTAGACGAGCGTGCCGGGGATCGCCGTCCAATTTGCGCCGACGCGCCAAGACACGTTGTTTTCCTTCAGCGTGCCGGTGAACAATGTCGGCGTGTAGGTGGAATCCAGCGTGACGCATCCGCCGGGCGGGATCGCGACGATCGGCGACGTCTTCAGGCCCGACCCGGCCAGGGCGGTCTGGATGCGCAGGAAGATCGCCGAGAAGGTGCCGTCGCCGCGATCCGCCGAACACCCGGTGTTGACGCGATCCGCCTTGGTGTAGCGGATGCCGGCCTGCAGCGACAAATTGGGCAGCACCGGATAATCGGCATTGCCGTAGATCCCGTAGGTCGAGATCCGGTTGGTCGAGATCGTCACCGACCCCGGATTGGGCAGCCCGAACAGGATGCGCGACGTCGCCAGCGGGTTCAGCGTGCTGGACTGGTCGAACGTCTTGTCGTGTTCGTAATTCCCGCCGACGATCCAGTTGCCGGCGCCGAACAGGGCACCGCTGGCGCGCAGCTCCTGATACACGCTCTCCACCTTGCCCTGATAGCCGTATTGCAGAACCTGATAGGGCGTGCCGTCGATCTCCTGCGCGGGAACGTAGCGGTTGTATTTCTGGTAGGCCGAGATTGAGGTGATGGTCGCGCCGCCCAGATCGTAGGCGATGCGCGCGGTGGCCTCCTTCCAGCGATTGTTCTGCGCATAATCCACGCCCGGATCCCATGATGCAGCGCGATTGTCGGACGGTGCCGAGGGGAAGGCGAGAATGTCCGCGCTGAGCGGATTCGATGCCGAAGACGGGTTCGGCCGGACCAGTTGCGGGGCCTGGGTTTCGGAGCGGTCGCGCCGGAGGTTGACGTTCAGGGACACTTTCAGGCGATCGGTCGGGGTCCAATCGAGCAGCAGGCGGCCGCTGAGGCGGTTCTGTTTGCCGAGCGTATCGGAGCCGGCGACGCTGCCGGTCGGCACGATGCCGTAGCGTTTCTGCCAGCCGTCGCCCTGGACCGACCGGAACGCGAACCGCGCGCGCAACGTGTCCGTGATCGGCCCGCTGAGAAAGCCCGAAATGTCGCTCGTCGCGAAACGGCCATAAGTGACGTCGAGGCCGGCCTGGAACGTCTTGGTCGGCTTGGCCGCGACATAGTTCACCGCGCCGCCGGTCGAGTTCTGGCCGAACAAGGTACCCTGCGGTCCCTTCAGGATCTCGACCCGCTCGATATCGTAATCCGCGCCGATCGTCTCCTGCGCGAAGGGCATCGGCACTTCATCGGAATAGATCGCGACGGTCTGGCCCGAGGCGAGGCTGGAATCGTGGAAGCCGATGCCGCGGATCGAATAGACCGGCTGGCCGCCGACCGCGCCTTCATAGGTGAAGCCGGGCACGACCTTGGCGAGATCGGCGGTGCTGGCGATGCCTTGCTGGAGCAGCTGGTCGCCGGTCTGGGCGGTGATCGACATGCCGACCTTGTTGATGCTTTCCGACCGCTTCTGCGCGGTGACGATGATGTCGCCGGTTTCCTCCGGTGCGCTGGCTGCGGCGTCCGGGGCGGTCGCCGCCGGGGTCGATTGGGCCTGCGCCTCCGACGTGGCCAGAACGAACAACGATGCGCCGACTAGCAGATGATTGATCGTGATCTTCATCATGAACCTCCCCAAAAAAAGGCTCATGTCGTCGTTGCCGGCGACTGCCTCTTGGTGGGCGAGCCTGGAGGGTCGGGTAAGCGCGGCGGATCGATTGCGGTACGGTAACGACCGTGCGCGGCCCGTTATTCAATATGTGATTTGGCGCTGTCGACCCCTGCTAAAATGGCGTGGGAGTTCATGGATGTGATGTTGTGCAGGCGTTGGGCGGCGTCGTTGCCGCGATCCGATGGCGCACCTACCCAGCGCTCAACAAGCAGGTCGAAATCAGGGAGACGGCGGATGGCGCACAGGCTCGAACACGAGACGAAGGATCATCCTGCCGTTCGCACGCTCGATGCGCTCGTCGTGGGGCAGGGGTTCGGCGGCATGTACATGCTGCACCGTGCGCGGGGCATGGGGCTGGACGTGCTGGCGATCGAGGCCGGGGACGATGTCGGCGGCACCTGGTACTGGAATCGCTACCCCGGCGCGCGCTGCGACGTGATGAGTATCGACTATAGCTACTCCTTCTCAAACGATATCCAGCAGGCCTGGACGTGGAGCGAGCAATTCGCTGCGCAGCCCGAAATCTGGTCCTATGCGAAATGGGTCGCCGACACGCTGGACCTGCGCCGCGACATCCGCTTCGAGACGCGCGCGACGTCGGTAACGTTCGACGACGACCGCAAGCTGTGGGTGGTGAAGACCGATCGCGGCGACGTGTTCGAAGTAACCTATCTGATCATGGCGACGGGGCCGCTTTCGGTGCCGAAGGGACTGGATATTCCCGGCAAGGAGACGTTCGCGGGCGACATCCACCTGTCGGGGCGCTGGCCGCACCAGCCGGTCGATTTCGCGGGCAAGCGCGTCGGCGTGATCGGCACCGGATCGACCGGAATCCAGATCGTCCCCGTCGTCGCCGAGCAGGCCGAACACCTCGTCGTTTTCCAGCGTACGCCGAGCTTCACATTGCCGATGCGCAACCGCAAACTTGACGCGGAGTATGTCGCGCAGATCAAGGCGCATTACCCCAAGCTGCGGGCGATCGCGCGCAACAGCTTCAACGGCGGCGTCCGCGCGGTATCGACGCGGCCCGTGTTCAGCGTGCCGGCCGACGAATGCGAACGGCTGATGGAAGAAGCCTGGCAGCATAGCGGCATCGCGTTCCTCGGCCTGTTCTCCGATCTGCTGTTCGATCAGGAGGCGAATGACGTCGTCGCCGATTTCGTCCGCCGCAAGATTCGCGAGACCGTGAATGACCCCAAGACCGCCGATGCGCTGACCCCGCGTGACTACCCGATCTTCGCGCGCCGCCCGTGCCTCGACACGCATTATTACGAGGCGTTCAATCGCGACAACGTGACTTTGGTCGATTGCCTGAACGAGCCGATCGTCGCGATCACCGAGAATGGCGTGCGCACCGGCACGCGCGAGATCGCACTCGACATCATCATCGCCGCCACCGGATATGACGGACTGACTGGCGCGATGCTGGCGGTGGATGTGATCGGCCGCGAGGGCCGCAGCCTGCGCGAGAAATGGGCCGGCGGCGCGCATTCGCATCTCGGCCTGATGATGGAGGGTTTTCCCAATCTGTTCATGATCGCCGGCGCGAACGGGCCATCGGCGCTCGCCAATTTCATCATCCTCAACGAACAGAATGCCGACTGGATCTGCGACTGCATCGCCCATCTGCGCGCCAACGGCCACCGCACGATCGAGGCGACCAGGGAGGCGGAGGATGCCTACATGACGCTGGTGACGGACATCGCCAACCGATCGCTCATGCCCAAGGCGAACACCTGGTATGTCGGCGCGAACATTCCCGGCAAACCGCGCTTCTTCCCGATCTTCGCCGGCGGACTGACCAAGTATCGCGAACTGTGCGCGGAGGCTGCGGCGGCGGGCTATCGTGGCTTCACGCTCGATCAGGTGGGCAGCGCGTCCACCCAGCCGCAGCGCGCGTTGGCGACGCCGCAACCCGCGCCCTGACGAAGGATCACTCGATCTCGAACACCTGATACATCGGCCCCTCGACCGCGCGGTGGCCGTTGGCGACTGCGATCACGCGGTTGAGCCAGGCATAACGCGGATCGCTGGTCTCGAAGCGGGGCGTGGTGCGGATGTAGCTGTCCTCATAGGCGATCACCTCGCGGCGTTGCAGTGCCGCCTGCGCGTCGGGCGTGCGCGCGCATAACAGGCCGACATAGTGCATCGCGATCAGCGCATCGTCGTGCGTCAGCAGCATCAGCCGGACGTCGATGACCATCGCGCCATCGGGCCGCCACGTCACCCAGTCCGCGCCGTCGCCGAGCACGGTGCCGCGCAGTCGATCGCCCTCGAACCGCCCGCCATCGACGGGAAACATGCCGCGACGCCCCGCCGGAACATCGCCGACGATCCGGGCGCGGGCATAGGCGACGTCGAGATACATGGTCATCAACGGCCGGTAGGCGAGGGTATCGATCATTGCCGTATCTCCTTGAATATCAGGCGCCGGCGGTCGCGATCTCGACCGCGCGGCGATAATCGCCCTTGCCGCTGGCGTGGCGCGGCAGATCCGGCAAGACCAAGATCCGCTTTGGCAGCTTGTAGGCCGCCAGTTCGGCGAGCATCGCGGCGCGCGCGGTCGCCTCGTCATAATCGGGCCCGACCGCCGCCAGCGCGACGATCACCTTGCCCCAGGTCGCATCGGGCACGCCGACGACCATTGCATCGTCGATGCCCGGAGCGCGCTTCAAGGCCTCCTCGACCTCTTCGGCGAACACCTTCTCGCCACCGGTGTTGATCACCTGACTGCCGCGCCCGACCAGCCGCAGGCGGCCATCGGGTTCGCGGATCGCCATGTCGCCGGGGATCGCGTAGCGGATGCCATGGACCACGCGGTAGGTCGCGGCGGTCTTGGCCGGGTCGCCATGATAGCCGACCGCGAAAGGCGGGCGGCGCGCCAGCCAGCCTTGGCCGGGTTCGTCGTCGGCGAGGATGCGATCCGTCTCCACATCGATGATCACGGTGCCGGGGCCGGGTTCGAAATAGCCGGTCGGCGTTTCGCGCGTCGCGTTGGTGATGGCGTAGCCGAAGCCGGACGCTTCCGATGCACCGAGAATATCGATCAACGTCACCTGCGGGAGCGCGGCGACGAGCGCCTGCTTCATCTCGCGGCTCCACATCAGGCCAGAGGAGGAGATGACGCGCAGGGTCGACAGATCCCAGCGACCGGCCCCGCGCTCCAGCGCCTGCACCATCGGCCGCGCGAACACGTCGCCGACGATCAGCACGCGGGTGACGCCGAGGCGCGCGACTTCGCCCCACAATTCGTCGGCGTCGAAGCGATCGCTCGGCATCAGGACGGCGGTGCCGCCGCTGACCAGTTCGGCCATCGAACTATTGAGGCCCGCGCCGTGCATCAGCGGGCAGGCGGGCATGACGCGGCCCGGCGCGACATTGGCCGTGATCATGGCGACATGATCGGCCATGGATAGCGGCACCGTCTTGATCGTCGGCGATTCGAGCTGCGTGGCGCGGGCATCGGCCGAGCGCCACACCACGCCCTTGGGCCGCCCGGTGGTGCCGCCGGTGTAGAGCAGATAGCCGTCGTCGCCGGAGCGTTTGATGGCGAGCGGCGATGCATCGCCCGCATCCACCAGTGCATCGTAACCGCCGCCATCGCCGATCATGACGCCGAATGTCAGTTGCTTCTGGGTGCCGAACAAAGGTGCGACGACATTGGCGAATTCCGCCTGATAGAAGATCGCCACCGCCTGACAGTCGCCCAGCACGTAATCGATCTCGGCCGTCGTATAGCGATAGTTGATGTTGACGCTGGACAGGCGCGCCTTGAACGCGGCGGCGGCGACCTCGACATATTCGGGGATGTTGCGCGCCAGAATGGCGACGCGCGCGCCGGTTTCCAGCCCCGACGCCAGCATCGCGCGGGCAAGGCGATTGGTGCGCGCATCGAACTCGGCCCAGGTGATGACCCGCTCGCCCCGGATCAGCGCCGGCCGGTCGCCGGGCACGTTCGCGGCGGTCGCATCGAGCAGGTCGCCGAAATTCCACTGCATGGCCGTCACCGGTCAGCGCCCCTCGAACACGGGCGCGCGTTTCTCGACAAAGGCACGCACTGCCTCCGCCGCATCGTGCGAGGTCGAGAGCTTGGCGGTATTGCCCTGTTCGTAGACATAGCCGTCACGCAAGGTCATGTTTTCGATCGTGCGCATGCTGTCCTTGGCGTAGCGCGTTGCCAGCGGGCTCTTCGATGCGATCTGGCGCGCGAGATCCATTGCCCAGGGCATCAGTTCGTCGTGCGGCAACGCCGCCTCGATGATGCCGCGACGATAGGCTTCCTCGGCAGGCACGCGGTAGCCGGTCAGCATCATGCGGCGGACCAGCGAGTGCGGGAACAGCCGCGCGGCATGCTTGCCGCCACCCATCAGCCCGACATCGATCTCGGGCAGGCCGAACACCGCGCGTTCCGATGCGACGATGATATCGCAACTGGCGACCAGCCCGAGCCCGGCGCCGAGCGCGGGGCCGTTGACCGCCGCGATCGTCGGCTTGGCATTGTCGGCGATGGTATAGGCGACCTCGCGCACCAGCCGGTTGCGGCGCGCGCGGGTTCCGGGGATCGAGAAATCAGGGCGCTGCTTCAGATCGGCACCGCCGGAAAAGGCCCGGCCTTCGCCGGTCAGCACGACGACACGGACATCGTCGCGATCGTTGAACGTATCGAAGATGTCGGTGAGTTCCTGGACGGTCTCCATCGGCAGCGCGTTGACCGGCGGATTGTCCAGCGTGACCACGGCCACATAGTCGGCCACATCGAGGCGGATCATGCTCATCGAACGTCTCTCCTGTTTTTTCGCCTTCTAGCCGTGGCCGCGCGGTTCGCGCGCGGCGACGCACGTTCGCGCCGCTTAATCGCATACGGGATATGCCGCCGTCGGACGGCACCGGAGCGTGTCACCGGTGCGCGATCGGGGCAGGATATCGGCAACGGGGCGATCGACGCCGCGATTGCGGGAGAGGATCGATGGGCGAACTGGACGGGCGCGTGGCGCTGGTGACGGGCGCATCGCGCGGGCTGGGCCGGGGCATTGCGGAACGGCTGGCGCGCGAAGGGGCCAAGGTCGCGGTGATCGACCTGAAGCAGCCCTGGGCGCAGGCGACGCTGGATGCGATCGTCGCGGCGGGCGGGCAGGGGATCGCGCTGGCGGCCGACGTATCGGATCGCGAGACCGTGCATTCCGCCGTGGCGGAGACGGTGGCGGCGCTAGGCGGGCTCGACATCCTCGTCAACAACGCGATGTGGAACAGCTACGGTCCGATCGACGCGATCACGCCGGCGACGTTCAAACGCATGGCGGGCGTCGGCATGGCGGGTGTCGCCTGGGGCATCCAGGCTGCGGCGCCGGCGATGCGGGCGCGGGGCGGCGGATCGATCGTCACGATCGGGTCGATGGCCGGGCGGCTGGGGATGGCGGGCGCGATGCTGTATTGCGGGGTGAAGGGCGCGGTGGATGCGATGACGCGCTCCGCCTCGGTCGAACTTGGGCCGGACGGCATCCGCGTGAATGCGGTCGCGCCCTCGACCGTCGCGACCGAAGGCGTCCGCGCGATCCTGAGCGAAGCGACGTTCGCCAGGCGCGTCGCCGACACGCCGATGCGGCGGCTGGGCGAGGTGGAGGACATCGCCGAGGCGGTGCTGTGGCTAGTGTCCGACCGATCGCGCTTCGTCACCGGCCAGTCGATCGCGGTCGATGGCGGGATCGGCCACGCCTTTCCGCGATGAGCGTGGCCTATTCTAAGAAGGCGTAGAGCGGATCGTCGGGGAAGCGCCCGCCGATCGGGGTGCGGCCGCCGAAACGCTCCGCTTCGGTGCCCGGTGGCAATGGCATCAGTTCGGCCCAGTCGAACACGACGACGCGACTTTGCACGCGCCATTCGTCGCCGCGCTTCGTGAACCGGTCGAGATAGCGGCCCTTCATGTCCCATTGCGTCATCGTGCCGTTGGCATCCGGTTCGCGCTGGAACGCGCTGAACTGGCTTTCGACGCGCGCGCATTGTCCGTCATCCTCGAACGCGATCAGCACGTTGTGCACCTCGTGGATCGATCGCTCGGCGCGGCGCAGGCGCGGCATGGCCATGTCGATGAAGCCGCTCGCGCTGCCTTTATAGGGTCCGTGATCGTCGGTCGCGTCGGGCCAATAGGATGCGCGCAGCGCCGCCTCGTCGGCGCGATCGATGCCGCGGCAGTAGAGATAGAGGCAGTCGCGGATCGCCTCGCGGTCGAGCAATTGCCGTAGCTGCGGATCGGTCATCGCGTTTCCTCATGATGTGACAGTGCGGCGTAGCGCGCGCGGTGATGATCGGGCGCGCCATGCGCCAGATCGAGCATCATCAGGCGGCGCAGATGGTGGCTGACGATCAGTTCGTCGCTAAAGCCGACGCCGCCGTGCAACTGCACCGCCTGCTGCCCGACATAGAGGCCGCTCTGCCCGACTCGGACCTTGCCGGCGGACACCGCGCGGCGGCGCTCGTCGGGGTCGCGACCGAGACTGAGCGTGGCGTGATAGGTCATCGCGCGCGCTTCCTCACAGGCGATGGTCATGTCGACCATGCGGTGCTGGAGCACCTGAAAGCTGCCGATCGGGGCGCCGAACTGCTGGCGCGTGCGCAGATAGTCGAGCGTCGCGGCGGCGGCGGCCTCCATCGATCCGGTCGCCTCGGCCAGGTACGCGCAGATTGCGCGGTCGATTGCCGCTTCGATCACCGGCAGCGCATCGCTGGGATCGCCGATCGCGATCGCGCGCGCCGCATCGAGCGTGAGGCGCGCGTGGCGATGCGCGTCGATCGCGCGGAAGCCTTCGACCGTCAGGCCGGGCGTGTCGCGCGCCAGCAGGAACAGGCCGATCCCCGAAGGGTCGCCCGCCGCGCCTGCCGTTCGCGCCGAGACGACGAACCAGTCGGCATCGGCGCCATCCTCGACCTGCGGTTTGAGGCCGGTCAGCCGCCAGCCGTCGCCATCACGTTCGGCGCGGGTCTCGACCCAGGACGGATCGTCGCCGCCGTCCGCATCGATCAACGCCGCCGCCGCCAGTGCATCGCCCGCACCGATCGCCGTCAGCAGATCCGCCGCCGCCGGATCGCCGCCGATCAGCGCGGGAACGAGGACGCACGAGGAGACATAGGGCGCGGCGATCAGGTGGCGGCCGAAGCTTTCCATCACCGCCATCACCTCGACCGCGCCGCCGCCAAGGCCACCGTCGCGCTCGGCGATCGGCAGCATCAGCCAGCCGAGGCCCGCCATTGCGCACCAACGCCGGCGCGCGCCGTCAGATCCTTGAGCGAGGATCTTCAGGCGGTCGGCGGCGGGCCATTCGTCCTGCCCGTACCGATCGACGCTGTCGCGCAGCATCGCCTGTTCGTCGCTATAGGCGAAATCCATCGTCTTCCCTCAGAGCCCGAGCGCGCGGCGCGCGATGATGTTGTGCTGGATCTCGCTGGTTCCGCCATAGATCGAGGTGACGCGCGAATAGAGCGCGCCCTGCAATGCGTAGGGCATGTCGGCAGGCAGGGACGCGCCGTCGAGCCCCGCGAAATGCGCCGCCTCCGACCCCAGCGCCTCGACCCACAAAGCGGTGCCGGCCTGTAGCAATTGCGACCAGCGCAGCTTGACCATCGATCCGCGCGGCCCGGAATCCGCGCCGCGCGCGGCATCGTCGAGCAGCCGCAGTACCATCGTCTGCAACGCGGTGACCTCGATCTCGTATTGCGCGAGCTTGGCGGCGAAACCCGACGTCTCGATCAGGGGCACGCCACGTACCCGCCGCCGCCGGGCCGCCGCCACGATGCCGCGCACCGTCTGCGTCAGGAAGATCGCGGTCGCCGCCGTCACCATCCGCTCGCGATCGAGCAGGACCTTGCCGTAGGCCCAGCCTTGTCCTTCCTCGCCCACCAGATTGGCGACGGGGACGCGGGCATCGTCCATGAACAGTTCGTTGGTGTGATATTTCTCGTCCATCGTCGGGATCGGCGCGATGCGGAAACCCGGCGTGTTCATGGGCGCGAGGATCAGCGAGATGCCCTGTTGCCGCCGCGCCTCGGCCGAGGTGCGTGCGAGCAGGAAGACGTGGCTGGCGACGTGCGCATAGCTGGTCCACATCTTCTGCCCGTTCAGGACGTAATCGTCGCCGTCGCGATCGGCACGGCTGCGCAGGGCGGCGAGATCGGATCCGGCACCCGGCTCCGAATAACCCTGGCACCACCAGTCGTCGGACTGAATGATGCGCGGCAGATATCGCGCCTTCTGTTCCGGCGTGCCGTAGGTGAAGATGATCGGGCCGATCAGTTCGAGGCCCTGATGGAATTGGTGCGGTGCATCGGCGCGCGCCGCCTCCGACCAGAAGATGTAGAGCTGGGTGGGCGACCAGCCGGTGCCGCCATGCTCGACCGGCCAGGTGGGAGCACCCCAGCCGCGATCGGCCAGGCGCTTCTGGTGCGCGACCAGATCGGCCGGGTCGATGCGCAGCCCGGCGCGGATCTTGGTGCGCCAGGCGTCGGGAACGCCGGTAGAGAAGAATTCCCGGACCTCGTCCCGGAAGGCGAGATCGGCGGCGTCGAAGTCGAGGTTCATGCGTCGATTCCGGGAAGAGGGGCGTAGGGCGTCTCGGCCAGCCCGGTCGCGCCGAGGCCGGTGATCTTGAGGATACGCCCGGCATCGGGGTGGTCGCTGACGAGCGCATGCCCCGAATTGCTGATCGTCGTGACGTAGAGCGTGGCCAGATCGTCGCCACCGAAAGCGGGGCAGGACGGATAGGGGATCGGCACATGGATCGTCCGCAGCAGCGCGCCGTCCGTCGCGAAGCAGGCGATTTTCTGCGCGAGCACCAGCGCGACCCAGATATTGCCGTCCGCATCGACCGTCGCGCCATCCGCGCCGGAGCCGTGGACGCGGCAATCGACCAGATTCTCGCGCGGGCCGATCATGCCCGTCTCACCGTCATAGCGATAGCGCCGCAACATGCCGTCGAGGCTGTCGGCGACATAGAGCGTGCCGCCGTCCGGCGAGAAGCAGATCGCGTTGGTGATGCCCAGTCCGTCGATCAGCCTGTGCGCGGTGCGATCGCCATCGAGCCGCCAGAGTTCGCCGGCGGTGCCGCCGGCGGGGTGCATATGGCCGCTGAGGAAGCGTCCGAACCGGTCCGCCTTGCCGTCGTTCAGTCGGGCACCCGGCGCGGGCTGTGCGACCGGGGCGATCAGGTTGGCCGCGCCGGTGACGATATCGATGTGGTGGAAGCCATCGGCGAGTGCCGCGACCAGCCCGTCCTCAGCCGGCGCGATGCTGCCGACCGGCTGGTCGTAGTGCCAGTCGATGAGTTGCGCGCCATCGGCATCGGCCGCCCGGATCGCGTTCGCCGCGGCATCCACCCACCACAGCCTTTGCCGTGCCGAGTCCCACACGGGACTCTCGCCGAGCAGGTTGCGACCGTCGCCGAGGAATTCGACGCGCGCGGTCACGATCGGCGATGCCGCAAATGCTGCTGGTGCGCTCCGGCCATGTCGTCCTCTCCGCTTTTATCGCGCGAGCCTTGGTCGGGGCGCGGCGTGGAGCAAGCGGTTCGCATCCGCCGCCGCGCAAATCACCCATGAGATGACGCGAGGCCGGTGTGCGGCGGCGAGGATCGTTTCAGCCGGTTTCCGACTCCATCTCGCGGCGTCGCGATTCGTTGAAGTCGGTGATCACCTCGCGCAGCGCGGTGAGGATCGGCAGCTTGTTGCGCTCGATCCGATCCGCCATCCCGCCTACGCCGAGTGCGAGGGGAATGCCGTGCAGATCGGCGTCCAGCGCCATCGCGATCGCCGACACGTCGGGCGTCGGGCGCTTGGGGGAATAGGCATAGCCGACCTGCCGGATCCAGCGGATCTCGCGCATCATCTCGTCGAGCGACACGCGGTCGCTGCCGGCCATTTCGTAATAATTGGTGTAGCGGCAGATCGTGTCGATCTGGCGGTCGCTCATCCGGCTGATCAGCGCCAGCCCGCCGCACGCATCGACCAGCATGCGCATGCCGCCGTCGATCGGCGGACGCTTAAATTCGTGATCCGGCGCTTTGACGAACAGATATTGGATGAACAGGTCGTTCTGCGTCATCAACACGGCGGTCTCGTCGGTCCGCCGTTGCAGCGTCTCGACCAGTTCGCGATACCGGCCATCGGCATGGGTGTAGCTGGCGACCCAGCTGCCCAGCGCATTGACGCGCATCGTCGGCAGATACGTGCGCGTGGCGCGATTGTAATTGAGGTATCCGAGCAGCGCCATGCTCTT
The DNA here is from genome assembly GCF_036663755.1 of Parasphingomonas caseinilytica. NCBI lineage: Bacteria > Pseudomonadati > Pseudomonadota > Alphaproteobacteria > Sphingomonadales > Sphingomonadaceae > Parasphingomonas > Parasphingomonas caseinilytica. Next base: position 106,081 of record NZ_JAXOJL010000002.1, on the reverse strand, counting down.
GAGAAGATTGGTCGTGCTCGACTGGGGATAGCCGAGCGCGAGGTAGATCTCGTTGAGGTGCAGCGGCTGACGACGTTCGGCGAACAGCTCCAGCACCTCGAACGTCCGAAGGGCGGACTTCACCGCACGTCTTTGCATCCTCGCCTCCTGCACCGGCGATGGGGCCGGCATCGTCGTTCGTTTTGCCACATCCTCATGCTGGATCGGCACCGAGGCAATGGCGGAGGGGACTATCTCATATGTGATGACGACCGTCAGGCGGATTCAGCGGAACGCCCTCATCCCTCCACCTCGGCCAGCCCGTGCCGGCGCAACATCGCCGCCGGATCGGGATCGCGACCACGGAATGCGCGGAAGCTGTCGGCGGCAGGACGGGTGGCACCGCGCGCGAGCACTTCGTCACGGAAACGATCACCGGTCGCGCGATCGACCAGCCCGGCCTCGACAAACGCCATGAAGCCATCGGCTGCGAGCAGTTCGGCCCATAGATAGCTGTAATAGCCCGCCGCATAGCCGCCCGAGAAGATGTGGCCGAAGGCATGCGGGAAACGGTTCCATGCCGGCGGGCGGATCACCGCCACCTCGTCGCGCACCGCCTCGATCACCTCCATCGGATCGGAGCCCATCGTGCCGAGATGGAGCAGCAGATCGAACAAGGCGAACTCGACCTGGCGGACGATGAACAGGCCGGCCTGGAACCGCCGCGCATTCACCAGCCGGTCGAACAGATCGGCGGGCAGGCGTTCGCCGGTCTTGTAATGCCCGGACATGCCGGTCAGCACGCCCCGGTCCCACGCGAAATCCTCCATCAACTGGCTCGGCAGTTCGACCGCGTCCCATTCGAACCCGCTGGTGCCGGCGATCGAGGGCCGGTTCACGCGGGTGAAGAGGTGATGGAGGCCGTGGCCGGTCTCGTGCAACAACGTGGTCACGTCGTCATGGCTGAGCAGAGCGGGCGCGGCGCCCTCCGCGCCGTCGGCCGGCTTCGGCGCGAAATTGCAGACCAGATAGGCGACCGGCACGCGCACCGCATTGCAGTCGTTGAGGCGCGGGCGGGCCTGCGCCATCCATGCGCCGCCACGCTTGCCGGGGCGGGCGTGGAGATCGAGATACAGGCCGGAGACCACCACGCCACCCTCGTCGATCACATCGAAGAAACGTGCATCGGGATGGGCCAGCGCGACGTCATGCCGCTCGACCAGGCGGATGCCGAACAGGCGGGTGAGCAAAGCCTGCCACCCCTCCATCACGCGATCGACCGGGAAGTAGGCGCGTACGGCCTGTTCGTCGATCGCATAGCGTTCCTGTCGCAACCGGTTCGAGGCGAAGGCCACGTCCCATGGTTGGAGGTCTGCTATTCCGAGGCTTTCGGCGGCGAATGCGGTCAGCTCGGCCAGGTCGCGTTCGGCGGCGGGTTTGGCGCGCCGCGCGAGATCGCGCAGGAAGGCGAGCACTTCACCGGCATTGGGCGCCATCTTAGTCGCCAGCGACCGGGCGACCGGATCGGCGAAGCCCAGCAAAGCCGCCGCTTCGTGGCGCAGTTCCAGGATGCGGGCGATGCGGCCCGAATTATCGAATGTGCCGGCGTTCGGCCCCTGATCCGAAGCGCGCGTGGCGTTGGCATGATAGACGCGCGCGCGCAGATCGCGATCGTGCGCGAAGGTCAGGATCGCGCCGACGCTCGGCTGCTGCAAAGTGATGCGCCAGCCCTCCGCGCCCTTCGCTTTGGCGGCCTCGCGGAACATCGCCTTGTCCGCGTCCGAGATGCCGGCGAGTGCTGTCTCGTCGGTGACTATCTCGTCCCATGCCTCGGTAGCGTCGAGCACGGCGCTGCCGAACGCTGTCGACAGGCCCGACAGTTCGATCGAGATTTCCTTGAACCGCGCGCGCTGGTCTTCATCGAGGGCAACACCCGACAGCGTGAAATCGCGGATCGCATGCTCCACCGCGACGCGATCGGCGACGGCCAAGTCGGCGAACTCGGGCGATACCGACAGCGCGACGAACACGTCGTAAAGGTCGCGATTCTGCTCCACCTTCATGCTGTTCTCGACCAGCCGCTTCTGCCCTTCGGCATGCGCGGCGCGAAGCTCCGGCGTGTCGGCGACGCCGTGCAGATGCGACACGGCCGACCACAAGGCGTCGAGTGCATTGTCGGCGCGCTCGAACGGCAGCCATGCTTCGGCGAACCCGGCCGACCGGGTCGCGGTGAGCATCGCCACCACCGCCTCATGCTCTGCGATCGCAATATCGAGCGCCGGCAGGATCGCCTCGGGCGTGATCTCCGCGAAATTCGGCAAAGACAGCGGGTCGAGCAGGGCGGCGGTCATCGGAATCCTCTTCTTTGATGCTCCGATGCGATATGCGTGTGGGCGCCTTACGGCAATCGCCTGTCTGATCGCCGCGCCGCGCCGAAAGCGCTTAGCCCTGCAACTTGAGCAGCTTGGCCATCGGGATCTGCACGCCGTTGACGCCGAGCGTTACCGTGCCGCTGCTACCGATCACCTCGTCGACCCGGCCGCTCGTGGTGATCGCGATCGGCACCGTGGCGCCGGTGTCGGTCGTGCCGCTCAAGGCCAGCGTATAGGCACCGGCCGGGGCCTGCGTACCGTTCGCCAGTTTGCCGTCCCAGCTGAAGTCGCCCTTCTGATCCGGCGTGATCGTGCTGGTGGACATGACGCGCCCGGCGGAATCGGTAACCTTGGCGGTCAGCGCGGTGATCGGGGCGGTCGCGCTGTAGCTCCACTGCGCCGGCTTGTCGGCGGACAGGCCCGCGACGGCGGAATCGAACTGCGCGGTCTTGCCGATGAAGCTGGAGGCCTGGGCCACGTTCTGCGTCGACAATTGCGCGAGGATCTCGTCCAGCGTGCCGGACTGTTTCACCGTCTGCTGCACCTGCGTGAACTGCGCGAGCTGCTGGGTATATTCGGTCGAATCCATCGGCTTCAACGGATCCTGGTTCTGCATCTGCGTGGTGAGCAGTTTCAGGAACAGATCGAAATCGACTGCCGTCTGCTTCGCCGCGACGCTGCTGGCGGTCGTGGCGGTGGTGGCCGTCGTGGCGGTCGTTGCTGTGGTCGTGGTCATGTCAGTCTCCTCAGGCGACCATGTCGATCCCGCCGCGGGTGCGCAGCGGGCGATAGGGGGCGATGATGTCGTCGGTGGTATCGGCGGTGTCGTTCGACTGGCGCTGCCACGGCGGGCGGTCGTCGCCCCGGTGCCGCTCTGGCCGCCATGCTGGCCCGCATGCTGGCCGGGGCCGGACCTGGTGTCGAAGCGCAAGGTCTGGGCGTCGGCGCGCACTCCGGCATCGGTCAGCGCGCGGCCAAGATCGGCACCGTCGCGGCGCAGCATGTCGAGTGCGGCGGGATTGTCCGCGGACACCACCGCACGCAGCGTGCCGCTATCGTCGAACGACAGCTTCACCTCGATCCGCCCCATATCGACCGGATTGAGCCGCAGCGTGATCGTCTCGCCACCGCCGGTCGCGGCGTTGCCGCCCGAGACATGGTGCGCGATGGCGACGCCCAGTTCCTGGCCGATCCGCCCCGGTTGGGCGGTGATCGTGGCGATCGGAGCCCTGGCGATCTCGGCGATCGGCGTAGCGGCAGCGGCTGACGCGACCGTGGCCGGCGTGAAGGATGGGCTCGCCTCGCGCGCGGTGGCGCTCTCGGCGGTCTTGCCGGCCAGTGCGGCGTGGCGTGGCGTGGACGGTTTGTTGTCGCCCGAGCCGGCGTCGGATTTGCCGCCATGGCCCTCGACCGGGATCACCTGCTCACGCGCCGGAGCGATCGGGCCGGCGGAGGCCGGAAGCTGCGGACTGGCTTTGCGGGCGGCGGAGGTTGGTTCCGTCTTTGCTTCGGGGGCGGACACCGGCTGATCGGTCGAGACGGTCGGCATTGCGGGCGCGGCAGGTGGCATGACGCTGGCCGGCAGGACGAGGATCGCGGGCAGGTCGGCCTTGGCCGTCGGCGGCGCGTCGTCTTCCACGGGATCGAGCTTCGGTGCGTCCGCTTTCGATTTCTCCGCTTTCGCCTCCTCCGCGGCACGCGCGCTCGTATCGTCGGTCGACTCCGGTGCTGCTGGCGCGAGGGTGCTGATGATCGGTGGGGTTTCGGGTTTGCGGTTGCCAGGCAGCGGCGGCGAAGTATCCTTTGTCGCGCCCTTGGCCGGTTCGGTTGGAGCCTCGGGCGCGGCGGGGCATTCGGTCGGCGGCACGTCGGGCGCTTCTGTGATCACCGTCTGCGGCTGTGCGGTCGGGGTTTTGGATATCGGGCCCGCCAAGGGGGCTGGCTGAACGACGAGGATATCCGGGGCCGGATCCGTCGCCGTGATCGGCGTCGGGATCGGCTGGTCCCCAAGTGCGGCGGGTGCCGCAACCGATGTTGGGATCGGCTGGTTCGCGGGGGACGCGACCGACGCCGTCGCCAGCAAAGATGCCAGCGCGTTGACCGGTAATTTCAGCTCGCTCGTCGGCGTGGCGGTCGCAGTGGATGGCACGGTCGAGGCGATACCCACCATCGCACCGAACGCATCGGTATCCGGCTGCGCGGCCACATTACTGCCACCGGGTGACGGCGATGTCGTGAACGATGCGAACACGCTGGCGGCGACCGAGGTCATGCAATTCCTTTCCGGGCGAATGCGCGCAGGCATGCCGTTCCATTATAGGGGATATTCGTATCGTGGGGGCGGCGATCAGCCGATCGTGCCGAGCGAGCGAATGCGCGCGCGGGCGTGAATTTCGTTTTGCGACAGCACCACCGTCGCCGGGCGTACGCGCTCGATGATCGAGCGGACGAACGGGCGGATCGACGGGTTGGTGAGCAGGCAGGGGATTTCGCCTTCGCCCGCCAGCCGGTCCAGCGTCTCGCGCACCGCCGCCAGGAAGCTTTGCAGGGCGGACGGGGCCATGGCCAGTTGCCGGTCCTCGCCCTCGCCGACGATGCTGGTCGCGAACGCCTCGTCCCACGCACCCGACAAGGTGATGATCGGAATCGCCCCGTCGCGGGCCTGTTGCGCGGAAATCTGCCGCGCGAGGGGACCACGGACGTGCTCGGTGATCTGCGTCAGGCTGTGCGTCAGCGGGGCGGCCTCGGCGATGCCCTCCAGGATGGTCGGCACGTCGCGGATCGAGATGCCTTCGGACAGCAGATTCTGCAGAATGCGCTGCACGCCCGAGACGCTGATCTTGGCGGGAATGATGTCCGCGACCAGCTTCTCCGACTCCTTGTGCACCTCGTTCAGCAGCTTCTGCGTCTCGGTATAGCTCAGGAAATCGGCGATATTGTCCTTCACCAACTCGGTCAGGTGCGTGGTGATGATCGTGCCGCAATCGACCACGGTCAGGCCGCGCAGGCCGGCCTCGTCGCGCAGTTCGCGGTCGATCCACAAGGCGGGCAGGTTGAACACCGGCTCGCGCGTTTCCTCGCCCGGCAAGGCGAGCGGGCCGCCTTCGGGATTGATGACGAGCAGCCGGTCGAGCCGGATTTCGCCGCGCGCCGCCTCGGTCTCCTTGACGAACACGACATATTCGCTGGGTTTCAGCCCCATATTGTCGATGATCCGCACCGAGGGCAGCACGAAGCCGTAATCGGTCGCCATCTGGCGGCGCAGCGCGCGGACCTGATCGTCCAGGCGTGGTTCGCGCTGCGCGTCGTTGATGATCGGCAGCAATCCGTACCCGATCTCGATCCGGATCGCGTCGATCGCGAGCGTGCGGGAGATCGGTTCCTCGGCGACCGGTTCCTCGGCGATCGCGATCGCTTCGTCCGCCGCCGCCTTGGCGATCCTGTCCGCCGCGGTCTTGCTCAGATGCCAGGCGGCCCAGCCGCTTAGGCCCGAGAAGATCGCGAACGGCCAGAACGGCAGCCCAGGCAGCAGCGCCAGCGCGCCCATCAACGCCGAGACCATGCCGAACGCCTTGGGATAGCGGCCGAGCTGTTCGCCCAAAGCCGCGCCGGTCTTGCCGGCGACGCCACCCTTGGACACCATCAGGCCGGCGGCGGTGGAGACGATCAGCGCGGGGATCTGGCTGACCATGCCGTCGCCGACCGTCAGCAGGGTGTAGGTGTGGAACGCTTCGGCGAACGGCACGCCATGTTCGGCCACGCCGATGATCAGGCCGACCAGCACGTTGATCGCGGTGATGAGCAAGGCGGCAACCGCATCGCCCTTCACGAACTTGGAGGCACCGTCCATCGCGCCGTAGAAGCCGCTCTCGGCCTCGACGTCGGCGCGGCGGGCCTTGGCCTGCGCTTCGTCGATCGTGCCGGCGCTCAGATCGGCATCGATCGCCATCTGCTTGCCGGGCATGGAATCGAGGCTGAAGCGTGCCGCGACCTCGGCGATGCGGCCCGCGCCCTTGGTGATGACGACGAAGTTGATGACGATCAGGATCGCGAAGATCGTGAGGCCGATGACGGTATCGCCGCCGATCAGGAATTCGCCGAACGCCGCGATCACGCCGCCCGCCGCCTCCGGCCCCTCATGCCCATGGCCGAGGATCAGGCGGGTCGAGGCGAGGTTGAGGCCGAGCCGCAGCATCGTCGAGATCAGCAGGATCGTCGGGAAGGCGGAGAGTTGCAGCGGCTTTTCGATGAACAATGCCGTCATCAGGATCATCACCGAAAGGGTGATCGACAAGGCCAGGCCGAGATCGAGCATCCAGCCCGGCATCGGCAAAATGAGCCTTATGATGAGCGCGGTTCTGGCCGCGGCGTCCGCAGGGGGCGCCGCATCGCCGCCGCCGTCTGCTCCGCATTCGCCCCCGCCTGGTCATTCGGCTCCGTCCGCGCCTTCGCCAGCGCCGTCGATCCCGCCCGCGTCGGAGTCCGTCGCGCGGCCCGCGCCGTTCGCCCGTATTCCGGGGTTCGCGGCCTGGCTGGCCGACCAGCCGATCGAGACGGCGTTCGACGCGTGGCGCGCGATGCCCGATCTGGATGCCTGGCATGCCATTGCCGCCGCTACGCCTGCCGATTTGCAGGCGGCGCGATGGCTCTACGTCAAGAGCCTGATCGCCACGGCGCGCGGTACGGATGCGATCGGGGTGCTCGAGGTGATGATCGCGGACGATCCGGATCTGGCGCTGGTGCCGGCATGGCAACGCGCGAACGGCGTCGCGCAGATTCAGGCATGGCATCTGCCCGGCGGCATTGCGGCGTTGCGTCAGCCGGGGCTGGCGGACGATCCCGAAGCGTGTCTCTGGCGCATGAAAGCGCTTTCCGATCGGGGTGAAGCGCAGGCTGCGCTGGCCGATTTCAATTGTGCGGTGCCGGCCCTGAATGCGCGTCGGGGCGTCGCGCGCACCCCATTCATCCTGGCTGCAGCCCGTGCCGCCACCGGTGCCGGTCGCCATCAGGTGGCGCTCCAATGGCTGGCCCTGTTGCCGGATCAGAACACGACGGCCAACCTGTTGCGCGGCAAGGCCGATCTTGGGCTGGGTCTGGCGCAGGAGGGGCGGTTGCGGCTCGCCCGCGTCGATCTTTCCGGCAGCCCGGAAGAGCGCGCCGATGCCATTTTGACGACAATCGAGGATGGCCTGGCGAAGCGCACGCTGCCGGTCGCCGAAGCGCTGAAGCGCCTCGACATCCTCCTGATCGGCTGGCGTGGTGGTATGATCGAGCGTCGCGCTTTGTCGCTATCGATGCGGCTGGGCAATGAAACGCACGATGCGACCCGCGAATTGGGGGCGGGGTCGATCCTCACGCGCTATTTCGATCTGGGGGCCGAAGCAGGGCCGCTGGTCGAGACGCTGCGGGCACGGCTGGCCGTTTTGCTGGCACCCGGATCGGCCTTGCCGCTGACGCGGGCGGTGGGCCTGTTCTGGGACTATCGCGATTTCGCCCCCGGCGGGATCGAAGGCCTGCGGCTGGCCGAGATGCTGGTCACGCGGTTACAGGCGGCAGGCCTGTACGCCCGCGCCGCCGATCTGCTCGATCACCGTCTTTCCACCGCCGCCACCCGCGACGTCGAGCAGGGGCCGCTGTCGATCCGGATCGCCGGCCTGCGCATCCTTGCCGGTGATCCGGCGGCCGCGATCCGCGCGATCCGGGATACCGACGATGTCGCCTATCCTGCCGATCTGGATGCGCAGCGCGGGCGGCTCGAAGCGGTCGGGCTGACGTTGCTCGGCAAGAGCCGCGAGGCGCTGGCGGTGCTGGACGACGTGCCCGATGGGGTCGCGATCAGTGCGGAAATCTATTGGCGGGCGCATGATTGGGCGCGCTTGGAGGCGGTCGGCACGGCGCTGTTGCCGCCACCGGGGCGATTGACCGAAGTGGGGCAGGCGATCGTCCTGCGCCAGGCGATCAGTTCTGCGATGCTCGGCCACACCGATGCGCTGGTCCGCCTGCACCGGCGCTATGCCAGTGGGTTTGCGGGCCTCCCCGCCGGGGCCGCGTTCGAACTGCTGGCGGGCAATCCCGACAAGGTCGATCCCGCGGCGCTGACCCGGGCGATGGGGGCGATGCCGACGGCCAGCCCGATCGGGGCGATCGGCGACATGATGGATGCCGGCCAGGCGGCGATGGCATCGCGAACCGAGGGGGCGGCGGTGGCGGGGTAGGCGGGATCGCCCCGCGGCTCGTGGCCGCCGTCACATCACGTGAGCGTGCGGTCAAGATGCGTATAGCCGCCATCGGGCACGATCCATTGCCCCGTGGTGTGCGAGGAGCGGGGGGACAGCAGGAACACGACCGTATCGGCGATCTCGCGTGCCGTGGTCATGCGGCGGCCGAGCGGGATCTTGGCGCTGATCTCGGCCAGTTTGGCGTCGGGATCGTCGAAACTGTCGATCCAGGTGCGATATAGCGGCGTCATCACTTCGGCGGGCAGCACCGCATTGACCCGCACGCCTTCGTCGATCAGGGCCGCCGCCCATTCGCGCGTCAGCCCGAGTTGCGCGGCTTTCGCGGCGACATAACCGCTGGTCTGGCCTTGGCCGGTGAGCGCGGTCTTGGACGAAATGTTGACGATCGCGCCACGGCTGGCTTTCAGATGCGGCAGGCAATGGTGTGCCATGCCGTAATAATGCCCGAGATTGGCGCTGAGCGAGGCAAGGAATGCCGCGGTGCCGGCCTCCAGCCCGACATTGTCGTTGGCCCCGGCATTGTTGACGAGACCGTGGATGCCGTGCCCCTCGGCGACGATCCGCGCCACCGCCTGCGCGCAGGCGGCATCGTCGGTCATCTCGGTTTGGATGAAGATCGCTTTGGGTTGCAGCTCGCGAAGACGGGCCTCGAACGCGGGGGCTAGCGGACTGCGCCCGAGGATCGCGGGGATCGCGCCCTCTTCCGCCAGCACGGTCGAGATCGCGCCGCCGATCCCGGCACCGCCGCCGGTGACGATCACCACCTTGTCGTCGAGTTCCAACTTCACGAACCACTCTCCCCGAACCTGCCGCGCGCATAGACGCGGCGCGCGGTGTCGCCGAAGATCGCCGCGCGATGATCGGGGCAGGCGCGCGCGACGAACGTCTCGATCAGATCCACCACGCGGGCATAGTCCGCCGCGAGGAGGCATACCGGCCAGTCGGACCCGAACATCAACCGATCGGGTCCGAAACAGGCGAGCAGGTGATCGAGATAGCGCGCGATATCATCCGCCCGCCATGCGCCGTGATCGGCCTCGGTGACCAGTCCCGAAAGCTTGCAAACGACATCGGGACAGGCGGCGATCGTGGCGATCGAGCGCGCCCAGCATTGCCATTCGCCGCCGGCGATATCGGGCTTGCCGCCATGATCGAGTACCAGCGCGCCCGGGCCCATGGCGGCGACCATTTCGGGCACGAGATCCAGTTGCGCCGCCCCGCGCACGAGGATGTCATAGGCCAGGCCGCGCGCGAGAATTGCCTGCACGCCGCGGATCACATCGGCGCGTAACAGATAGCGCGGATCGGGTTCGTCCTGCGCGATATGGCGGATACCGACGAGCAGCTGCCCCGCGTATCGATCGAGCCGTACCGCAATATCCTCCGCCGTCAGATCGACCCAGCCGACGACGCCGAAAATCCAGCGATGCTCCTGCGCCAGCGCCAGCAGCCAATCGGTTTCCGCTGCATTATGTTGCGCCTGAACCGCGATGCAGCCGTCCAGCCGTGCGGTAGCGAGCGCAGGCAGAACATGGTCGGGAAACCGGTCGCGCGCCAATGCGCTGCCCGGCGCGATCCAGCCGAAATCGTCGGCGTTGTAGCGCCAGAAATGCTGGTGCGCGTCGATCCTCTCCATGGACGGGCGGTTTGCGTTCCCTTGCATCGTTAAATCACCTGTGACATAGATTTTCATATATGCAAGTTCGGCTGCGCGGTGCAGTGCCGTGCGCACGCGACGAGGAGGAGGCCGTGACGGGATTTGCGACCATCGTGTCGCCCGATGCATCGCCGACACGCGTGACGGAGGTTGCCGAAAGCCTGGCTCGTCTTGTCGTCATCCTCGGCTCGATGTTCATCGCCATCCTCTCGATCGTCATGCTGTTCGCCTTCTGGGCGATCGCCATCGGCCTTGGCGACCTTCTTATCCGCTGGCCCCGGAAAGCGCGCGATCTGATCGCGCGCACTGCCAGCGACCTCCCGCTTTCCTCGACAATAAGGACGATATCGTGAGATTGAATGGCAAACGCGCTCTGGTGACCGCCGCGGCACAGGGCATCGGCCGCGCGATCGTCGATGCCTATGTCGCGGAAGGGGCGACGGTGTTCGCCGCCGACCTCAACGGCGAGCTGCTGGCGGGCATAGCCGGCGTGACGCCCGTGGTGCTCGACGTGACCGACGCGGCGGCGGTCGCTGCGTTGCCGGCGCAGATCGGTGGAATCGATATCCTGCTCAACGGTGCCGGCTACGTCCATGCCGGTGACATCCTGGCGTGCGATGAAGACGCCTTCGCTTTCTCGATCAATCTCAACGTGACCGCGATGTACCGGCTGGCCCGCGCGTTCCTGCCGGGCATGCTGGCGCAAGGCGGCGGATCGATCGTCAACATCGCCTCGGTCGCGTCGAGCATCAAGGGCGTGCCGAACCGGTTCGCGTACGGCACGACCAAGGCGGCGGTGATCGGGCTGACCAAGGCGATCGCGGCGGATTATGTCGCGCGCGGCGTGCGCTGCAACGCGATCTGCCCGGGCACGATCGATTCCCCGTCGCTGCGCCAGCGGGTCGCCGAACAGGCGGTGGCGTCGGGCATCCCGCTCGCCGATGCGACCGCCGCCTTCGTCGCGCGCCAGCCGGTCGGCCGCCTCGGCCTGCCCGAGGAGATCGCCGCCTTGGCCGTCTATCTCGCCTCGGACGAGAGCGGCTTCACCACCGGGACCACGCACGTGATCGACGGCGGCTGGATCAACTGACGCTTTCTGCTTTTCGATAAGGACCTGTCTTCGTGAAACTCCTCCGCTACGGCCCGTTGGGCCATGAAAAGCCCGGTATCCTCGACGCCGACGGTGCAATCCGCGATCTTTCCGGCATCGTGCGGGATATTGCCGGCGAGACGCTGACCCCGGCGGGGCTGGCCGCGCTGGCCGCGATCGATCCGGCCACGCTGCCGCTGGTCGAGGGCAATCCCCGCTACGGCGCATGTGTCGGCGCGGTCGGCAAGTTCGTCTGCATCGGCCTGAACTATAGCGACCATGCCGCCGAAAGCGGGATGGACGTGCCGAGCGAGCCGGTGATCTTCAACAAATGGACCAGCGCGATCTGCGGCCCGAACGACGATGTGGAAATGCCACGCGGTTCGACCAAGCTCGACTGGGAAGTCGAACTGGGCGTCGTGATCGGCAAGCCCGGCCGCTATATCGACCAGGCCGACGCGCTGGATCACGTCGCCGGCTATTGCGTCATCAACGATGTCAGCGAGCGCGAATATCAGCTCGAACGCGGCGGCACGTGGGACAAGGGCAAAGGTTGCGACACCTTCGGTCCGATCGGGCCGTGGCTGGTCACCGCGGACGAGGTGGCAGACCCGCAGGCGCTGCGCCTGTGGCTCGACGTGGGCGATCACCGTTTTCAGGACGGCAGCACCGCGACGATGGTGTTCGGCGTGGCCGAAATCGTGTCGTACCTCAGCCGCTTCATGAGCCTGCAACCCGGCGATGTCATTTCAACCGGCACGCCGCCCGGCGTCGGCCTGGGCCAGAAGCCACCGCGCTATCTGGCGGTGGGCGAGGTCATGCGTGTCGGCATCGAGGGCCTGGGCGAACAGACCCAGCGCGTGGTGGAGGCTCGCGCGTGACGCGGATCACGGGCCTGCGCATTCGCGACGTTCGTTTCCCGACCAGCCTGTCGCTCGACGGATCGGACGCGATGAATCCCGATCCGGATTATTCCGCCGCCTATGTCGTGCTGGAAACCGACACGCCGGGTCTGGAGGGGCACGGCCTGACCTTCACGATCGGGCGCGGCAACGAGATCTGCGTCGCCGCGATCGGCGCGCTGCGCGATCGCGTGATCGGGCTGGACCTGGATTGGGTCGCCGAGGATGCCGGCCGCTTCTGGCGGCACGTCACCAGCGACAGCCAGTTGCGCTGGATCGGCCCGGACAAGGGCGCGATCCATCTCGCGACGGGCGCAGTGGTCAACGCGGTATGGGATCTGTGGGCGAAGAGCGTCGGCAAGCCGGTATGGCAGTTAGTCGCCGACATGACCCCGGAGGAATTGGTCCGCACGATCGATTTCCGCTACATCACCGATTGCATCACGCCGGACGAGGCGCTGGCACTGCTCACCGCGCGCGCAGAGGGCAAGGCGGAGCGGATCGCGACGCTGAAGGCGGAGGGCTTCCCCTGTTATACCACGTCGGCGGGCTGGCTCGGCTATTCGGACGAGAAGCTCTATCGGCTGGCGCGCGAGGCGGTCGATGCCGGGTTCGATCATATCAAGCTGAAGGTCGGGCGCGATCTCGACGACGATATCCGCCGCCTGCGCATCGCGCGCGAGGCGATCGGGCCGGACGCCAAGTTGATGATCGACGCCAACCAGATATGGGAGGTCGATCAGGCGATCGAATGGGTCAACGCGCTCGCCTTCGCCAAGCCGTGGTTCATCGAGGAACCGACCAGCCCCGACGACGTGTTGGGCCACGCCAAGATCCGAAGCGCGATCGGTGACGTGAAGGTCGCGACCGGCGAGATGTGCCAGAACCGCATCCTGTTCAAACAGTTCATGGCGGCGGGTGCGATCGACGTGGTGCAGATCGACGCGTGCCGGCTGGGCGGTGTCAACGAGGTGCTCGCCGTGCTGCTGATGGCGGCCAAGTATGGCCTGCCGGTGTGCCCGCACGCCGGCGGCGTGGGCCTGTGCGAATATGTCCAGCACCTGTCGATGATCGACTATCTCTGTTTCTCCGGCACGCGCGAGGGCAGGGTGATCGAATATGTCGATCATCTCCACGAGCATTTCGTCGATCCCTGCGTCATCCGCGACGCGGCCTATATGCCGCCGGAGCGGCCGGGCTATTCGATCGAGATGAAGCCGGACTCGCTCGAACATTATGCGGTATCGGCGGAAGTGCGATACTGAGCGCATCATGATCATCGCCTCGACGTTCGACTTCCGCGAGGCCGCCCGGCGGCGGCTACCGCGCTTCCTGTTCGATTATGCCGATGGCGGTGCCTATGCCGAGCGCACCCTGAAGCGCAACGTGGACGATCTGGCCGATATCGCGCTGCGCCAGCGCGTGCTGCGCAACGTGGCCGATATCGACCTGTCGACCGAATTGTTCGGACGCAGGATGGCGCTGCCGATCGGCCTCGGCCCCGTCGGCATCGCCGGCATGTATCATCGTCGCGGCGAGACGCAGGCGGCGCGCGCGGCGACGAAGGCGGGCGTGCCGTTCTGCCTGTCCACCGTGTCGATCTGCCCGCTCGCCGAGGTGAAGAAGGCCAGCGGCGCCGGGGCCTTGTGGTTCCAGCTCTACGTCATCCGCGACCGTGCCTTCATGCGCGACCTGATCGCCACCGCCAAACAGGTGGGGGCCGAGGCCCTGGTCTTCACCGTCGACATGCCGGTACCCGGCGCGCGCTACCGCGATGCGCATTCCGGCATGTCCGGGCCGGGGGCACCGCTGAAACGCGTGCTGCAGGCGATGGCGCATCCCGGCTGGGCATGGGATGTCGGCCTACGCGGCCGCCCGCACAAGCTCGGCAATCTCGAACCCGTGCTGGGCAAAAATAGCGGCCTGAACGATTATATGGGCTGGCTCGGCGCGAATTTCGATCCATCGATCGCCTGGGCCGATCTCGACTGGATCCGGTCCGAATGGGACGGCCCGCTGATCATCAAGGGTATTCTCGACGTTGAGGATGCCCGCGAAGCGGTGAAGATCGGCGCGGACGGCATCGTCGTGTCCAACCATGGCGGGCGTCAGCTCGACGGCGTCCTTTCCACCGTGCGCGCCTTGCCGCCGATCGCCGATGCGGTGCGCGGGCAGGTAACCGTGCTGGCCGATTCCGGTGTGCGATCGGGGCTGGATGTTGTGCGGATGCTGGCGCTCGGCGCGGAGGGCGTGCTGCTCGGCCGCGCTTGGGTCTATGCGCTGGCGGCGCGGGGCGAGACTGGGGTCGATCTGTTGCTCACGCTGATCGAACGCGAGATGCGCGTGGCGATGGCGCTGACCGGCGTACGCAGCATCGCCGAGATCGATCGGTCGATCCTGGTCCCGGCACGCGACGGATCGTTCTGATCGACCGAGCACCGGTCTGCCAAAAATATCGCTGTCGCTGGTGACCCCTACGAGAATCGAACTCGTGCTTACGCCGTGAGAGGGCGTCGTCCTAACCGCTAGACGAAGGGGCCGTAGCGCGAAGCGAGCGCACTACGGGGCAGAGGCGCGGGCGTCAAGCGGGTCTTGGTTTCGCAGGCGGAACCATCTGCGCGCAACGCTCGTTTCTGTCGCGGGAATGCCCTGAAGATCAGGGCAAGGCGGCGTTTTCGGACGTTCGCCGGAAGGTGGAAGAGGATCAATCGATGCTTTGGACGATCGCGGTAATTTTGCTGGTACTGTGGGTACTCGGCTTCGGTGTGTTCCATGTCGCGGGCGGACTGATCCATCTGCTGCTGGTCATCGCTGTCGTCGTCGTGCTGTTCCGCCTGATCACCGGCCGCAAGCCGGTCTAGCTTTCAGACGAAACCCAGATTCCATGTCGACGGATTATAGTTGCCGATGTTGGGCAACACCGTCGACATGTCACTCGGGCTGACCCCGAACCAATTGGCCAGCGTGGCGGCATATTGATCGACCGAGATGGTCGGCAATAGCCGCCCCTGGCCGACATCGTCGGGGGTATTGTTGCCGATCGCCGGGGGCGTGCCGTAAAAGCGCTGCCCGGCGACCGCGCCGCCCGTTACGAAGTGCATTCCGCCCCAGCCGTGATCGGACCCGTCGTCGTTCGACTGCAGCGTGCGGCCGAAATCCGATGCCGTGAAACTCGTGACCTTGTCCGCGACGCCGAGCGCCACGGTAGTGTCGTAGAACGCCTTGATCGCGTTGGCGACCAGACCGATCTGCGTCGGATGGTTGGCGACCAAGGCATCGTGCATGTCGAACCCGCCGAGCGACACGAAGAACACCTGCCGTTTTGCGCCCAATTCCTGCGACACGGAGATCATCCGCGCCACGACCTTCAACTGGTCGGCCAGGCTGTTGCCGGTCGGGAAGAGCGGGAAATTGGCCGCCGGTGCGCCGCCCAAGGCGGTGTTGACCTGAGCATAGGTGTCGAGCGCGCGCTTGCTCACCTTAGCGTGTTCGTTCGCGATCAGATGGCTCGAACTGCCCGTCATCAGGCTGCGCAGCGTGCTGGCTGCGGTCGTCGATCCGTAGATCGAGGAAGCGTTGTTGAGCAATGCCACCGGGCCGTTGGTGCTGATCGAATATTGCACTGCCGTCTTGCCGGTGAGGTACACGGCATTGCCGGTGGCGTTGATGCAGGTGAGCGTGGAGCTGCCGTTGCCGCTCTGGAACAGATCGCCGATCCGTCCGCCCCAGCCCGAGGTCGCGCCTTCCGGGTTGCTGGCCTGGAAATAGCTCTGCTGATCGTTGTGGCTGAACAATTTGGGCGGCAGCTTGACCGAATTGGCGGAATATTGCGCCTTGGTCGTCGGCTGCACCAGCGTGCCGACGTTGAGCACCACCGCCGTCTTGCCCGCCGCGAACAGCTGCGCCATCGGCCCCATCGTCGGCGCCATCGCATATTGCCGCCCGCCGGCCAGCGCGACGGTCGGCGTCAGCACCGTCGCGGTCAGCGCATCCCGGGCGTGCGCGATGTTCGATCGTGCCGCGAGATATTGCGCATAGCTCGCCGCGTCGTAAGGCGGCAGCGTGTTGGCGTAATCGTTGCCGCCATACAGGAAGATGCAGACCAAGGCCTTGTAATCGGTCGCGGTCGCCGCCGCCGCCTCGCCGATCGCGCCCAGGCTGGTGACGAACGGCGTCGCTACGCCCGCCAGCCCGAGCGCGGTGCTGCGTTTCAAAAAGGCGCGGCGCGATTGATCTTCGGTCATCCCGGCGTCCTTCACTTAAGCGTCAGATAATCGGTCGAGGCGAGCGTCGTCAGGATCGCGACATAGACCCGGTTGAGCTGCCCGGCGGCGGTGGCGGCCGAGATGCTGTCCACCGCCGCGCGGATCGCGGTGACGGTCGCCGCGCTCAACTGCCCGGCGGCCAGCACAAGGTTGATCTCGTCGACCAGCGCCGCGCTGTCGCTCGCCTTGGTCAATATGTCGGTATAGTCCGCCTTCGCGTCGCCGGTGCCGTTGGAGATCAGGCCGGACATATAATTGATGTACGCCACGACCGAGAGTTCGTTGGTGATCTGAAACTCCGGCGCGAGCAGCCCGGCGCTCGAGATCGCTGTGTTGGGCGGCGAATAGCCCGGGCGGAAATAGTTGAACACCGTCTGGCTGCGCCCGATCGACTGGCCGAGCCGCGTGCTGCTGCTGCTCGTGTCGCCGATCGCCCAGGCGCTGGACAGCGATGTCACGCCGAACGCGCGTGCCCAGCCGGTCAGCCGCATCACCGGTTCGCGCAACTTGCCGGCGGTGGTGCTGGTGAGGTTGGCATCTGCGCGCGCCTCGGTATCGAGCAGGATCGCGCGGATCACCGCCTTCATATCGCCGCGCGTGCCCGATCCATTGTCGGCGAAGACATTGGCGACGCGCCCGATATAGGCCGCCGACGGGTTGCTGGTGACGAGGTGCTGGATCAACTGTTTCGACACGAACGGCGGCATGTTCGGATGCGCGAAGATCGTATCGAGCGCGACCTTGATCGCCGCCATCCCACCGCCGGTGACGGTCGCACCCAGGAAGGTCGCGCTGCCCGTTTCGTTGATCGACGCGTTCATGATCAGCGGCACGCGGTACCGGTCCGGCGTGGTCGAGACGCTGGTCGCTAGACTGAGCCCGGTGAACACGCGCGCGAGTTGCGACACGTCGGCCGGCGTATAAGTCTCCAGCGGAACGCCCGCCGACATCTTGATGCTGCCGTCGATGTTGAGCTGGTACAGGCCGAGCGTGAACAACTGCATCAGTTCGCGGGCGTAATTCTCATCCGGCTGCGCGCCGGTCGTGGAATTGGCCTTGCGATTGCCAAGGAAGGTGAGGAAAGAGGCCATCGCTGCATTGGTAGTGATTGCGTCGAGCAGGGTGCGGTAATTGCCGAACGCATTGTCGAGCAGCACGTCGATGTAACCGGCGGCGGCGAATTGCTTCCAGTTGAGCGTCAGCCCGTCGATCCCGACCACCAGCATATCGAGCAGCGCCATGCCGACCCGCTGGCGCAACTGATCCGGCTCGACAATCGCCTGGCGCCATACGGTCGGATCGAAGCCGGTGGTGGAATTGATATTCGCGGCAGCGGCATAGCCGTTCGCGGTCAGCCAGTCCCAATGCGAGGTCGCGCGGGGCAGGGCCATCTGCGCCGTGATCCATCCGGCATAGCCGCTGGAAACGACGTCGGCGATCATCGGCTTGGTCGCGCCCATCGTCGATTGCGCGAGGAAGCGGCTCGCCTGCGCGTTTGTGATCGTAGCGGTAGGCGTCGGCGTGGCCGTCGGGGTCGGCGTGGGTGTCGAGGAACCGCCACACGCGGCAAGCGTCGCCGCGCCGCCGATGATCGTGCCGATATCGCGCGCGACGATCATCGGCGCAGGCGCATCGTCCTCCGCCGCGATTGGTCGCTCGAACGCCTGAAGCTGTTCCATGTCCCCGTCCCCGATCCCCGGCTCAACCTTGCGCTAATTCCTTAATAACGACAATAGTTTGGTGGTTAAGGTGCGATCAGTGACGTAAAGCGCAAGACGAAATGACGAATACTATGCGGCCACGCGCCGACGTTCGGCCATTTCGACGTTGAGCATCTCGGCCAGCAGGAACGCCAGTTCCAAACTCTGCCCGGCGTTGAGGCGCGGGTCGCAATGGGTGTGGTAGCGATCGGCGAGGCTCTGTTCGGTCACGTCCACCGCGCCGCCGGTGCATTCGGTCACGTTCTGCCCGGTCATCTCGGCATGGATGCCACCGGCGATGCTGCCTTCCGCACGGTGCACAGCGAAGAAGCCGCGCACTTCGGCCAGGATGCGCTCGAACGGGCGCGTCTTGTAGCCGTTGGCGGCCTTCACGACGTTGCCGTGCATCGGGTCGCAACTCCACACCACCGGATGCCCCTCGCGCAGCACAGCGCGGACCAGCTTGGGCAGGCCGGTTTCGATCTTGTCATGGCCGTAGCGCGTGATCAGCGTCATGCGGCCGGGCACGCGGTTCGGATTGAGCGTGTCGAGTAGGCGCAGCAATGCGTCCGGCTCCAGGCTCGGGCCGCACTTCATGCCGATCGGGTTGCCGATGCCACGCAGATATTCGACATGCGCGCTGCCCTCGAACCGGGTGCGATCGCCGATCCACAGCATGTGCGCGGAGGTGTCGTACCAGTCGCCGGTCAGCGAATCCTGCCGCGTCAGCGCCTGTTCGTAGCGCAGCAGCAGCGCCTCGTGGCTGGTGTAGAATTGCGTCTGGCTCAGCTGCGGCACCGTCTCCGGGCTGATCCCGCACGCCTCCATGAAATCGAGCGCCTCGCCGATCCGATCGGCGGTCTCGGTATATTTCTTGGTCCAGGGCGAACGGCCCATGAAATCGTGCGTCCAGCGATGCACCTGATGCAAATTCGCATAGCCACCGGTCGCGAACGCGCGCAGCAGGTTCAGCGTCGCCGCGCTCTGGCTATAGGCGCGGATCATGCGCTGCGGGTCGGGCGTGCGGCCTTCGGGCGTGAAAGCGATGTCGTTGACGATGTCGCCGCGATAGCTCGGCAGTTCGACGCCTTCTTCCGTTTCCATATCGGCGGAGCGCGGTTTGGCGAACTGGCCGGCCATGCGGCCCAGTTTCACCACCGGCAGCTTGGATGCGAAGGTGAGGACGACGGCCATCTGCAACAGCACGCGGAACGTGTCGCGGATGTTGTTCGCGCTATGCTCGGCAAAGCTTTCCGCGCAATCGCCGCCCTGCAACAGGAACGCCTCGCCGCGCGACACCTTGGCGAGATCGGCCGTCAGATTGCGCGCCTCGCCGGCGAACACCAGCGGTGGATAGGAGGCGAGTGCGTCCGTCGCCGCATCCAGCGCGGCGGCATCCGGATAGGTCGGCAATTGCCGCGCTTCGGCCTTGGTCCAGCTGTCGGGGGCCCAGGTCGTCATGTCGTTCTCCGTGCGTATCGTGATGTACCAGTCGGCATGCGTGGCGATGCCGTTCGCGGCGATTTGATTGACGACCGGGGAATTGGCGCGCTTGCCGTCTTCCTCCCAGCCCTGCACCGTGCTGCCCGGCGCGTCGTACCACGCACCGAATGCCGCCCGACTGAGGCTGCGCTCTTCGCGGAAACGCTTGATCTTGATACCGGCGAGTGTCGTCATGCGGCACTCTTACCCACGCAGGGTAAGTGGGGCAAGCGAGATTTTCCCGGACGGGGTAAATTGTTTCACCGTCATCCTTACGAAGGTCAGGATCCATCGCGCGTGTCAGGCGATCGTCAGTGAGGCACGATGGATCCTGAAACAAGTTCAGGATGACGGTGTGTTCGGAAAGGAAGGCTTCAATACCCCGCGTCGAAATCCACCACATTCTTCATCGGCTGGCCCGCCAGAAACGCGCGCAAATTCTCGAGGAACAGCAGGCCGGCGCGCTGATACATCTTCGTCTGGCTGCGGCCCGACAGATGCATCGACTGGATCACGTTCGGCGCACCCCATAAAGGATCGTCGGCGGGCAGGGGCTCGGGATGCACCGTATCGAGGAAGGCGCCCGCGATCCGCTTCGTCGTCAGCGCGGCGGTCAGCGCACTCTGGTCGACCATATCACCGCGCGCGATGTTGATCAGCCAGGCGGTCGGCTTCATCGCCGCGAGTTCCTCCGCGCCGATCATCGCCTTGGTCGCATCGGTCGAGGGCGCGGCCAGGATCACCCAATCGAATGCGCCGAGCTTCGCCTGCCATTGATCGGGCGTCAACGTGCCCTCGCGTCCGCTACGCGTCACGCCCGTCACCGTCACCCCGAACCCCGCCAGCCGATCCGCGATCATTCGCCCGATCGTCCCCATGCCGACGATCAGCGCGCTGGTCTCGAACAGTTCGACCTTGCCCGGCGCGTCGGCCGGCCATTCCCGGCGATCGGCGATCCGCACCACCTCGTCGAAGCGCTTGGCGGCGGCCAGCACGCCCATCACCGCATATTCCGCCACCGCGATCGCGTTGATCCCCGCGCCATTGGTCAGGATCGTGCCGCGCGCCTTTAAATCCGCGATCGGAAAGGAATCGATCCCCGCATAGATCGTGCTCAGCCATTTCAGCTTAACGCCCCGCGCCACCGTGTCTGCGGTCCATTGCGGTCGCATCTGATCGACCCACGCGATCTCCGCCTCCCCGACCAGCGCGTTCGCCTCCTCGTGATTGGCGAACCAAGACACATCCAGCCCGGCAGGCAGATGCGGTTCGAGCAACGGGCGGGCGGTGGCGGGGAACAGGGCTTTCATGTTGCTTGGCTAAACTGGCACGGGCGGGCCGTCCAGCCGCGCGAAAGCATTGAATGGGAGGGCGGACAATTGGTGAATGCAGAATGCGCCTAGGACGTACTATGCGGGGCGTCCCCGTCGTTCGATCGGTTTATGCTTTGACTTGCCAAGCCGCTGGCAAAGCGCCGTCAAAAATCCATGCCCGCCTCGTGCCGATATACAACATCAGCAGAATCAATTGCATACTTGCCCTGATCGGCTTCTGCAGGACGCTCTCCCAAAATGAGTAAAAGGCGCCAAGAGAGAACTAACATCGTTGTACCCGCCGCATGGACGGACTGTGCATATGCCCTTACCGCTGACGGCTCATCAATTAATGCCTTCCAACTGAAGCTAGGATCGTCAGCGCTTTTCAGTCCTTCCTCGGCCCGGTCTCTGAGCCAGTTAAGGTTCACTATGGCACGAACCGACCATTTAGATTTTACTAAAGCGTCTTGCTGAATGCTCTTTTGAATGATCACCGCCTCGGCGAATGCCGATCGGATCTGAATTAATAGACTGATGGCTGTGGAGTTGGCGTCATCGAACGTTTCATCTTCAAATTCTTTGACCCACAACGTTATTAATGAAGCCAGCTTTTCTGTTCGCCGCACACAATCGATTATGAAAAGGCGATCGCCTTCTTCCACTCTGTCGAAGCGGTGGCGCTCAACCCAGATGGCTCCGCCGATCGTCATTACCGCGCCAACAAAAGCGCCTGCAAAGCCGAGCAAATCACCCACATCGGCGATCTGGTGAGCTGCTAAAACAAAAGAAGATGAGGTTAACCCGGCTGCCACAGAGGCGAAAGACAGTTCGACGAGGGACCGCCGGTTCAGTCTGCAAGGCGTCCGCTTAGGTCGATCGATTGGCATTATGCTAAGCTGGCACCGCTGACAAAACCTGGCAACGAAGAACTCTGTCAAGCAGCCGGCTTCGCTGGGTTGCTGTGCTAATTTAAAAGCGGCCCTCGGCGAGAACCCCGTCAAAACAGAAAACAGTTTTCTGGGGCGCTGCTCGGCTATTCAAACGGCAAATTAGGCGGAAACGCTGGAGATAATACGGACGTAAGAACAGCCTTAAGCGGCGAAATCAGAAAAAATTGTATTTCACAAAAAAACCGCCGCCCGGTTGCCCGGACGGCGGCTCTTTCAACTCGGTCCCGACAGGGACGGGGCGATCATTCCTTGATCAGGTAATCGCCCGCATCCGCATCGGTGCCCGTGCCGCTGGTCGTCACAGCGCCCAGCGCGTCGTCGCCCGTATCGTCCGCCACGTTGCGCAGCTTTTCGGCGGCACGTTCCTCGGCGGCCGAATTGGCCATCGCGATCGACACTTCGGCCATCTTGCGCTGCGATACGCGCATCGCCGCGTCACGGCTGGAGGCCGCGATGCGCATGCGGCCCATGCCGGCACCCGTACCCGCCGGGATCAGGCGACCCACGATCACGTTCTCCTTGAGACCGGTGAGCGTGTCCTTCTTGCCCTGCACCGATGCTTCGGTGAGGACGCGGGTGGTCTCCTGGAACGACGCCGCCGAGATGAAGCTGCGGGTCTGCAGCGACGCCTTGGTGATGCCGAGCAGGACGGGCTTGCCCTGGGCCCGGACCTGCTTCTTCTCCAGCTTCTCGTTAATCTCGTCCATCTCGTTGCGATCTACCTGTTCGCCGGCCAGCAGGGTGGTGTCCCCGCCATCGGTGATCTCGACCTTCTGCAGCATCTGACGAACGATCGTCTCGATGTGCTTGTCGTTGATCTTCACGCCCTGCAGACGATACACTTCCTGGATTTCCGAAACGAGATATTCCGCCAGCGGCTCGATGCCGAGCACTTCCAGAATATCGTGCGGATCGGGGCTGCCGCCGATCAAATTATCGCCGCGCTTGACGTAATCGCCCTCCTGCACGTCGATCACCTTCGACTTCGGCACCAGATACTCCACGACCTCGCCACCATCCTCGGGCTGGATGCCGATCTTGCGCTTGGCCTTGTAGTCCTTGCCGAACACGACGCGGCCGGAGACCTTTGCGATGATCGCATTCTCCTTCGGCTTGCGCGCCTCGAACAGCTCGGCAACGCGCGGCAGACCACCGGTGATGTCGCGCGTCTTGGCCGATTCACGGCTGACACGAGCCAGAACGTCGCCGCCCTGAACCGTAGCGCCATCCTCGACCGACAGGGTCGCACCCGCCACCAGCATGTACCGGCCGGCCTCTTCCGCGCTGTCCCCGGTGAGGGTCAGGCGCGGACGGAGATCTTCCTTCTTGCTGGCGATGCCGCGGTTTTCGGTCACGACACGCTGCGAGATGCCGGTCGCTTCGTCGGCCTGTTCGGTGAGCGTCTTGCCCTCGATCAGATCGACATACTTCACGACACCCGGGTTTTCCGTGATCACCGGCATGGTGAACGGATCCCATTCGGCCATCCGGTCGCCCTTGCTGACGATATGGCCGTCGTCGAACAGGACGTATGCGCCGTACGGGATACGGTGCACCGCGCGCTCGCGGCCGTCCATGTCGATGATCGCCACTTCGCCCGAACGGCTCAGCACGACGCGACGGCCACGCTGGTCGACGATCACGCGCAGGTCACGATATTCCATCGTGCCGTCAGCCACCGCTTCCAGGTTGGACGTTTCGTTGAGCTGCGCCGCGCCGCCGATGTGGAACGTGCGCATCGTCAGCTGCGTGCCCGGCTCGCCGATCGACTGCGCGGCGATGACGCCGACAGCCTCGCCGATGTTCACCGGCGTGCCGCGGGCGAGATCGCGCCCGTAGCACTTGCCGCACACGCCGATCTTCGTCTCGCACACCAGCGGCGAACGGATCTTGCACGATTGCGTGCCGATCGCCTCGATCTGCACGATCATCGGCTCGTCGAGCAGCGTGCCCGACGGGATCACGACTTCACCCGTCTTGCTGTCGATGATGTCCTCGGCCGTGGTGCGGCCCAGGATACGCTCGCCCAGCGACGCGATGGTCGAACCGCCCTGCACGATCGCCCGCATTTCCAGCGCACGTTCGGTGCCGCAATCCAGCTCCATGATCACGCAATCCTGGCTCACGTCGACCAGACGGCGGGTCAGGTAGCCAGAGTTCGCCGTCTTGAGCGCCGTATCCGCCAGACCCTTGCGGGCACCGTGGGTGGAGTTGAAATATTCGAGGACGGTCAGGCCTTCCTTGAAATTCGAGATGATCGGCGTCTCGATGATCTCGCCCGATGGTTTGGCCATCAGGCCGCGCATCCCGGCAAGCTGCTTGATCTGCGCCTGCGAGCCACGCGCACCGGAATGCGCCATCATGTAGATCGAGTTGATCGGCTTCTCGCGGCCCGCATTCGGGCCGTCGGTGTACTTCTTGACCGACTTGATCTCGTCCATCATCGCGTTCGCCACCTGGTCGCCGCAACGGCTCCAGGCGTCGATCACCTTGTTGTACTTCTCCTGCTGCGTGATCAGGCCGTCCTGATATTGCTGCTCGAAGTCCTTCACGAGCGCCTTGGTCTCATCGACCAGGCCGACCTTTGCGTCCGGAATGATCATGTCGTCCTTGCCGAACGAGATGCCCGCCTTGAACGCGTGCTTGAAACCGAGCGCCATGATCGCGTCGGCGAACAGCACGGTCTCCTTCTGGCCGGTGTGGCGATAGACCTCGTCGATCACGTCGCCGACGTCCTTCTTGGTCAGCAGGCGGTTGACGGTGTCGAACGGCACCTTGCTCGACTGCGGCAGGCATTCGCCCAGGAGCATGCGGCCCGGCGTCGTCTCGTAGCGCTTGAGGTACGGCTTGCCCGCCTCGTCGGTCTGCGGAACGCGGCTGATGATCTTGGTGTGCAAGGTCACCGCACCGGCTTCCAGCGCCTGATGCACTTCCGACATGTCGGAAATCATCATGCCTTCGCCCGGCTCGCCTTCCTTCAGCATCGACAGATAATACAGGCCCAGCACCATGTCCTGCGACGGCACGATGATCGGCTTGCCGTTCGCCGGCGACAGGATGTTGTTGGTCGACATCATCAGGACGCGCGCTTCCAGCTGTGCTTCGAGGCTCAGCGGAACGTGCACGGCCATCTGATCGCCGTCGAAATCGGCGTTGAACGCGGAGCAGACCAGCGGGTGAAGCTGGATCGCCTTGCCCTCGATCAAAACCGGTTCGAATGCCTGGATGCCGAGACGGTGCAGGGTAGGGGCGCGGTTCAGCATCACGGGATGCTCGCGGATCACCTCGTCCAGGATGTCCCAGACTTCCTTGCGCTCCTTCTCGACCCACTTCTTCGCCTGCTTGAGCGTCATGCTCAGGCCCTTGGCGTCGAGGCGAGCGTAGATGAACGGCTTGAACAGTTCGAGCGCCATCTTCTTCGGCAGACCGCACTGGTGCAGCTTCAGTTCGGGACCGGTCACGATGACCGAACGACCGGAATAATCGACGCGCTTGCCCAGAAGGTTCTGGCGGAAGCGGCCCTGCTTGCCCTTGAGCATGTCGGACAGCGACTTCAGCGGACGCTTGTTGGCACCCGTGATCGTACGGCCGCGACGGCCGTTGTCGAACAGCGCATCGACCGCTTCCTGCAGCATGCGCTTTTCATTGCGGACGATGATATCCGGCGCGCGCAGTTCCATCAGCCGCTTCAGACGGTTGTTGCGGTTGATCACGCGACGATACAGATCGTTCAGATCCGACGTCGCGAAGCGGCCACCGTCCAGCGGCACCAGCGGACGCAGTTCCGGCGGGATGACCGGCACGACTTCGAGGATCATCCATTCCGGCTTGTTGCCCGAATCGATGAAGCTCTCGACGACCTTTAGCCGCTTGATGATCTTCTTGGGCTTCAATTCCGACTTGGTGACCGCCAGTTCTTCCAGCAGTTCCTTGCGCTCGCCCTCGAGATCGAGGTCCTGCAGCATGATGCGCACGGCTTCCGCGCCGATCCCGGCGGTGAAGGCGTCCTCACCATATTCGTCCTGCGCGTCGAGGAGTTCGTCCTCGGTCATCAGCTGATACTTTTCGAGCGGGGTGATGCCCGGCTCGATCACGATATACGCCTCGAAATACAGCACGCGCTCGAGCTGCTTGAGCTGCATGTCGAGCAGCAGGCCGATGCGCGACGGCAGCGACTTCAGGAACCAGATGTGCGCAACCGGTGCGGCCAGCTCGATATGGCCCATACGCTCGCGGCGGACCTTCGACACGGTCACTTCCACGCCGCACTTCTCGCAGACGATGCCCTTGTACTTCATGCGCTTGTACTTGCCGCACAGGCATTCGTAATCCTTGATCGGACCGAAGATGCGCGCGCAGAACAGGCCGTCACGCTCGGGCTTGAACGTGCGATAGTTGATGGTTTCCGGCTTCTTGATCTCGCCGAACGACCACGAACGGATCTTGTCCGGAGAAGCGATGCCGATCTGGATCTGGTCGAAAGTCTCCGGCTTGGCGACCGGATTGGCGAAGTTTGTAAGTTCGTTCATTCTGATTCTCCAATTCCCCTCCCGCTTGCGGGAGGGGCTAGGGGAGGGGATGTCTTGAGGAAGTGCCTGACCCTACAGGCCCTCCCCCGACCCCTCCCGCAAGCGGGAGGGGGGGAAGAAGGTGCTTACTCCGCCGCGATCGCGACGCCGTCGGTGTCGAATTGCTCGACCGTCGTCAGCTCCACGTTCAGGCCCAGCGAGCGCATTTCCTTGACGAGCACGTTGAAGCTCTCCGGAATGCCCGCCTCGAACGTGTCGTCACCCTTGACGATCGCCTCGTAGACCTTGGTGCGGCCGACCACGTCGTCCGACTTCACCGTCAGCATTTCCTGCAAGGTATACGCCGCGCCGTAGGCCTGGAGTGCCCAGACCTCCATCTCGCCGAAGCGCTGTCCGCCGAACTGCGCCTTACCACCCAGCGGCTGCTGCGTGACGAGGGAGTACGGCCCGATCGACCGGGCGTGGATCTTGTCGTCGACCAGATGGTGCAGCTTGAGCATGTAGATGATGCCCACGGTCACCTTGCGGTCGAACCGGTCGCCGGTGCGTCCGTCGAACAGATCCGACTGGCCCGACGTATCGAGACCGGCCAGCGATAGCATCGCCGAGACGTCCGCCTCGCGCGCACCGTCGAACACGGGGGTGCCCATCGGCACGCCGGTCCGCAGGTTCTGCGCGAGTTCGATGATCTGGTCGCTGTCACGCGCTTCGATCTCGGACGCATAGTGATCGCCGTAGACTTCGAGCAACCGCGCCTTCACCGCGTCGGGCATCGCGCCTGCCACCGGCTCCGGATTGGCATCGCGCCAGTCTTCCAGCGCGGCATAGACCTGCTGGCCGAGATTGCGCGCGGCCCAGCCGAGATGCGTCTCGAAGATCTGCCCGACGTTCATGCGCGATGGCACGCCCAGCGGGTTGAGCACGATATCCACCGGCGTCCCGTCGGCGAGGAACGGCATGTCCTCCGCCGGCAGGATGCGGCTGATCACGCCCTTGTTGCCGTGACGGCCGGCCATCTTGTCGCCCGGCTGCAGCTTGCGCTTCACCGCCACGAACACCTTGACCATCTTCAGCACGCCCGGCGGCAACTCGTCGCCGCGCTCCAGCTTCTCGCGACGATCCTGGAACTTGTCGACGATCACCTTCACGGCATCGTCATACTGCACCTTGACCGCTTCGAGATCGCTCTGCGTCTTGTCGTCGGCAACCGCGAACTTCCACCATTCGTGGCGATCCACACCGTCGAGCACATCGGCATCGATCACGACGCCCTTTTTGGGGCCGTTCTTCGGCACGGCCGTCGCGGTCTGCCCTTCGAGCATCTCGCGCAGGCGGCTCCAGGTCGCACGGTTGAGGATCGAACGCTCGTCGTCCGAATCCTTCTTCAACCGCTCGATCTCCTCGCGCTCGATGGCCATCGCGCGCTCGTCCTTGTCGATGCCGTGGCGATTGAACACGCGCACTTCGACGACCGTACCGGCAACGCCAGGCGGCAGACGCAGCGACGTATCGCGCACGTCCGATGCCTTCTCGCCGAAGATCGCGCGGAGCAGCTTCTCTTCCGGCGTCATCGGCGATTCACCCTTGGGGGTGATCTTGCCGGCCAGGATGTCGCCCGGCTCCACTTCGGCGCCAATATAGACGATGCCCGCTTCGTCGAGGTTGCGAAGCGCTTCCTCGCCTACGTTCGGGATGTCGCGCGTGATGTCTTCCGGCCCGAGTTTGGTGTCGCGCGCCATGACTTCGAATTCCTCGATATGGATCGAGGTGAAGACGTCGTCCTTCACGATACGCTCGGAAATGAGGATCGAATCCTCATAATTGTACCCGTTCCACGGCATGAATGCGACCAGGCTGTTGCGGCCCAGCGCGAGCTCGCCGAACTCGGTCGACGGGCCGTCGGCGAGCACGTCGCCGGCACGGATCACGTCGCCCACCTTCACCAGCGGACGCTGGTTGATGCAGGTCGACTGGTTCGAGCGCTGGAACTTCATCAGCGTGTAGATGTCGACGCCCGACTTGCCGGCATCGACCTCACCGGTCGCGCGGATGACGATACGGGTCGCATCGACCTGATCGACGATGCCCGCACGCTTGGCCGAGATCGCCGCGCCGGAATCCCGTGCGACCGTCTCTTCCATGCCGGTGCCAACGAACGGCGCCTCGGCCTGTACCAGCGGCACAGCCTGACGCTGCATGTTCGACCCCATCAGCGCGCGGTTGGCGTCATCGTTTTCTAGGAACGGAATGAGCGATGCGGCGACCGAAACGAGCTGCTTCGGGCTGACGTCCATCAGCGTGATGTTGTCCGGGATCGCCATCAGGAATTCGCCCGCCTGACGCGACGAGACGAGTTCCTCGGTGAAGCCGTTATCGCTCGCCAGATCGGCGTTGGCCTGCGCGATCGTGTGCTTGGCCTCTTCCATTGCGGAGAGATACACGACGTCGTCCGTCACCTTGTGATCGACGACCTTGCGGTACGGCGTCTCAATGAAGCCGTATTTGTTGACGCGGCTGAACGAGGCGAGGCTGTTGATCAGGCCGATGTTCGGGCCTTCCGGCGTCTCGATCGGGCAGATGCGGCCATAATGCGTCGGGTGAACGTCGCGGACTTCGAAGCCGGCGCGCTCACGCGTCAGACCACCTGGCCCAAGTGCGGACACGCGGCGCTTGTGGGTGACTTCCGACAGCGGGTTGGTCTGATCCATGAACTGCGACAGCTGCGAGGAGCCGAAGAATTCGCGCACCGCGGCAACCGCCGGCTTGGCGTTGATCAGGTCGTTCGGCATCACCGTGGACACGTCCACCGAAGACATGCGCTCCTTGACCGCACGCTCCATGCGCAACAGGCCGACACGATACTGGTTCTCGAGCAATTCGCCCACCGAACGCACGCGACGGTTGCCGAGATTGTCGATGTCGTCGATCTCGCCCTTGCCATCCTTCAGGTCGACCAGGGTCTTGATCACGGCGAGGATGTCCTCGCTGCGCAGCGTCGTCACGGTATCCTCGGCATCAAGGTCGAGACGCATGTTCAGCTTCACGCGGCCGACCGCCGACAGATCGTAGCGATCCGGATCGAAGAACAGGCCCGAGAACAGCGACTCCGCCGTCTCCAGCGTCGGCGGCTCGCCGGGGCGCATCACGCGGTAGATGTCGGACAGGGCCTGCTCGCGCTCCTCGGCCTTGTCGACCTTCAGCGTGTTGCGGATCCATGCACCGGTCGCGATGTGATCGATGTCGAGCAGTTCAATCCGCTCGATCCCCGCCTTGTCGAGCAGTTCGAGATTCTCGGCCGACACTTCGTCGCCGGCTTCGATATATATCTGGCCAGTCGTCTCGTTGACAAGATCATACGCGCTGTAGCGGCCGAAGATTTCCTCGGTCGGGATCAGCAGGTCGGTCAGGCCGTCCTTGGCCGACTTGTTCGCCGCACGTGGGGAAATCTTCTGGCCCGACGGGAACACGATCTCGCCGGTCTTCGCATCGATGATGTCGAACATGGGCTTCTGGCCACGCCAGTTCTCGGCCTGAAACGGGATGATCCAGCCACCCTGGCCGCGCACGAAGGTGACGCGGTTGTAGAAATGGTTGAGGATTTCCTCGCCGGTCATGCCCAGCGCGTACAGCAATGCCGTCACCGGCAGCTTGCGCTTGCGATCGATGCGGACGTTGACGATGTCCTTGGCGTCGAATTCGAAATCGAGCCACGAACCGCGATACGGGATCACGCGCGCCGCGAACAGATACTTGCCCGATGCGTGAGTCTTGCCGCGATCATGGTCGAACAGGACGCCCGGCGAACGGTGCATCTGGCTGACGATCACGCGTTCCGTGCCGTTGATGATGAAGGTGCCGTTGCCCGTCATCAGGGGCATGTCGCCCATATAGACGTCCTGCTCCTTGATATCGAGCACCGAGCGGGCATCGGTATCGGCATCCACCTCGAATACGATCAGGCGCAGCGTAACGCGCATCGGCGCCGCATAGGTGATGCCGCGCTGGCGGCATTCGTCGGTGTCGAACTTCGGCGGCTCGAGTTCGTAATTCACGAAGTCGAGTTCGGCGGTGCCGGCGAAATCGCGGATCGGGAACACCGAGCGCAGGGTCTTTTCGAGACCGGAGACATAGCCGATCGAGGGATCGGACCGCAGGAACTGTTCGTAGGATTCGCGCTGAACCTCGATCAGGTTCGGCATCTGCACCACTTCGTGGATGTTGCCGAACACCTTGCGGATGCGGCGCTTCAGCGTGCCGCCGTCATATGCCTTGGTTGCCATATTGGTCTTTTGCCCTCGGTCTTGGCCTGAGACAGGCCGAAATTAGGTGCCCGGTTCGCCCGGGCGGGCACGCAGAAAACGCAAAAAGCCGCGTGTCGTCCGTGCTCGGATAACAGCAGCTTTCGGCGTCTTGGATACCGGCAAACCCCAATACGATCGACATGCTGCGCGACGGCACGTCATTTCCCGAGGTCTGTGGTGAGAGCGCGATATAGGCGGCGTGTTGGATTTAGTCAACGCGGGCTGACGCTACGGCCGCTTTTAAAGTTGGATTTGCGGCGATATTTAAATGGCGGTGGTCGATGCACCTATTTGCGATCTCTAGCATGCGTCATCGGAGGTATCTCGCATGTGCGTTTCGTGTGACTTTGTGTGAACTTCGGTGCGAGTTATCGATAAAAAAGAACGGTTCGCCTTGAAAATGAGTCATTCGCGGGTCCGAATCGGAGTTCCCTTCATTGAGTCTCCGTTATGAAAACCATCATCCCCCCGCATCGCCGCGCGTTGGTCGCGCTTGTTCCAGCAGCCCTGCTGATCGCAGGCCCGGCTTTTGCGCAGGAGGCGGCCGCCCCGCCGCCAGCCGCCGCTGCGCCGCCGGTCCAGACGACGGTGACGCCCCCGCCGGTCGTGCCGACGCTAACGCAGGCGACCGCAGCCGCACCCGCCAGCCAGGGCGAAACATCGCGCAACGGAATCGGCGATCCGAACAGCCGGACACCGATCGCGCCGGAAGCTTTGGCTCAGGCCGAAGCAGCCCGCGCCGAGGCCGGACCGCGTCGCGCTCCTGTTCGTAATGCACGCACTGCACCTGTCAGCCGCCCTGCTCCGGCACGCGCCGAAGCAGCGCCCGCCGCCCCGGCACCTGTTGCTGCCGCACCCGTAACCGAAGTTCCCGCTCCGGCCCCGATCGCCGCCGCTCCCGCCGAAGTAACGCCTGCCCCCGTACAACCCGCCGCCGAAACCCAATCGACAGCCGCAACCCAAACCAGCACCGTGTCCGAAAGCGCACCCGTGTGGCCGTGGATCGTCGGTGGCCTCGTCGTCCTCGGCGGTCTGCTCGCCTTTTTCCTGATGCGCCGCCGTCGCGCGGATGAAGAGGTCTATCACGAGGAAAGCTATGTCGAGCCGATGGCCGAACCGATTGCCGGCCCAGTCGCCACGGCTGCTCCGATCCGCGCCGAAACCCCGGTAGTGGCCGAACAGCCGCAATATCTGCGTGCCGCCCCGGTAATCGCACCGATCGCTGCCGCAGCAGTAGCGAATGATGAGATCGCCCCAGTTGCGACCGAGGATGCCAGCCTAGCCACCGCTGAGGCCGCCGATGTCGAAGCGCTCACCGCTGGCGATGCCCCGGTCGCCGATCGCCCGTGGCTCGAATTCGCCATGCGTCCGGTCCGCGCCGGCAGCAACGTCGATGAGGCTTTGGTCGAGATCGAACTGACCGTCGGCAATGCCGGCAATGTCGCCGCCGAGGACGTGCGAATCTCGACCTTCATGTTCGCCGACGGTTCGGCCAGCGAAGCCGAGATGGAGCGTCTGTTGATCGAACGCGGCAACGATGGCGTCGCCCCGGTGACGATCGAGCCGGGCGAGGGCACGCGCGTCGATGCGACGCTGGCGATGCTCAAACGCGATCTTGGCGACCATGTCGATTTCTCGCCGGTGATCATGGCCGATGCCCGTTATCGCTTGCCCGACGGCAGCGAGGGCCGCACCTGCGCGACCTTCACGATCGGCGTCACCGATGACGACGGTGCGCATATCGAGCCGATCTCGATCGCCCGCCCGCTGATGCGCGAAGATATCGCGGCGCATCTGAAGGGCGTGCCCGAACACGCCTGATCCCGTCGAAGGTGAACCGGCCCGTCCGCTCCGAAAGGGGAGGGCGGGCCTTCCCTTTGTCCGGCCTCCGCACCGGCTTGCCGCAAGCGGAGTTCGGAGCATATGGCACGGATCATTCTTTCGATAAGGCCCGTCTGTGCGAAACTCGATCATTCCGGCCATCCTGCGATTGCCCCTCCTGGCCCTGTTCGGCCTCACCGGCGCGGCGCAAGCCCAGAACGAAGCGTCGCCGCTGATCCCCAATCTCAATGGCTTTTCCCTGCCCGCCAGTCGTCCGACGAGCGACACCCCGGTGTCCACTCCGACACCGACCCCCACGCCAGTCGCGCCGGAGCCGACTCCGGTCAGCACACCCCGCGCTCCTGTTCCGAGAGCCACGCCAACACCGCGCGCCACGCCCACCGCAGCACCGCGCCAAAACCCCGTCGCTCCTCCAGTGGCAACGCCAAAGCCTGCTGCTCCGCCAGCAGTCGAACCTAGCCCGCCCCCCGCTGCAACGCCCACAGTCGCCGTACCCGCTCCGGTATCAGACGCGCAGCCCACCGCTTCGAACGGAATATGGCTCTGGCTCGGCCTCGGCGTGCTGGTACTGGCCGGATTGCTCTTCGCCCTGTTCCGCTTCCGGTCACGTCCCCGCCGCGAGGTATTCGAAGATTCGCGCATAATCGACATCGGCGGCGATGAAGTGGCGGTGGCACCGGTTCCCGCTCCGGCTCCGGCTCCCCCACCAGCCAAGCCGGAAGCCCGAGCACGCATCGATATCACGATGCGCCCTGTGCGTGCCGGCACCAACCTGACCAGCGGCGCGGTCGATTACGAGATCGGCCTGCGCAACTCGGGTGACGTGGCCGCCAACGACGTCCGCGTCGATATCCGCCTGATGAACGCCAGTGCGGATCAGGCCGCGATGCTGAAGGTCCTGTTCACACAATCGATCGAAAAGCCGTTGGTCGCCCGGTTCGATCTCTCGCCCGGGCAAGCGATCACGCTCGGCGGCATGGCGATGATCCCGCAGGAAGGGATCGTCCCGGTGTCGATCGCCGGACGCGATTTCTTCGTGCCGATGTTCTCGGTCAATGTCCTCTATGGCTGGCACGGCGGCGGGCAGGGCCAGACCGCCGCGGCCTGGGTCGTCGGCATCGAACGCGCGCCCGGCGAGAAGATGGTGCCGTTCCGCCTCGATGCCGGGCCGCGCATGCACGACGCGGTCGGCCAGCGTCCGCAAGGCTTTGCAATCACCCGCTGATTAAGCGGGGTGCCGATTGATCTTGGACCGTCCCGCGCGCAAAGCAGGGCCATCCGAAGATCAAGGAATCGCGCTCCATGAAGATCACGCTCGCCCTTCTCGCAATTGCCGGCCTCGCGGTGGCCGCCCCCGCCCAGCAGACCCCAACCAAGAGCGCGGATGCCGCGCCCGCTGCTTCTGCGTCCGGCGGGGATATCCCCGCCAAGTTCACGCCACCCACGATGGCCGACGATTACCAGCGCCGCGAAGTGATGATCCCGATGCGCGACGGCACCAAGCTGTTCACCGTCATCGTCGTCGCGAAGAATGCGAAGAACGCTCCGATCGTCCTGACGCGCACGCCCTATGACGCGGGCAGCCGCGCCAAGCGCACGACCAGTTCGTCGATGCTCTCCACACTCCCGCTCGCCGACGAGATGTTCGTCCGCAACGGCTATATCCGGGTCTATCAGGACATTCGCGGCAAATACGGATCGGAAGGGGATTACATCGTCACCCGTCCCGTAATCGGCCCGCTGAACCAGACCAAGGTCGATCATGTCACCGACGCCTATGACACGATCGATTGGCTGGTGAACAAGGCGAACCTGCCGGAATCGAACGGCAGGGTCGGGATGATCGGATCGTCCTACGAGGGCTTCACGGTCGCGATGGCGCTGCTGAACCCGCACCCCGCGCTGAAGGTCGCGGCACCCGAAAGCCCGATGATCGACGGTTGGATGGGCGACGACTGGTTCCATTACGGCGCGTTCCGCCTCGCCAACATCGCCTGGCTCGGCGGGCAGACCGGCTACAAGTCCAAGGGTAGTGTTCCGCCTACCGGCGGATACGACGATTACGACAATTTCCGCGATATCGGATCGGCCGGAGCCTGGGCCGACAAGTCCGGCTATTCGCAACTGCCCTATTGGCAGAAGATGCTCGCGCACCCGTCCTATGACGCCTTCTGGCAGGGTCAGGCGCTCGACAAGCTGCTTGCCGCCAATCCCTCGAACGTGCCGACGATCTGGGAACAGGGGCTGTGGGATCAGGAAGATATGTATGGCGCGATCACCGCATGGGAGGCGCTGAAGGCGAAGGGCAAGACCGGCAACAACTTCCTCGTCATGGGGCCATGGCGCCACAGCCAGATCAACCGCGAAGGCCGTAGCCTCGGCCCGTTCCAGTGGCGCGGCGACACGGCGCAGCAGTTCCGCGAGGAAATGGTCCTGCCGCTGTTCAACCAATATCTGAAGGACGGCCCGGCGGTCGCGCTGCCGGCGGCGACGATCTACAATACCGGCGAGAACCATTGGGATCGCTTCTCGCAATGGCCGCTTGCTTGCGACAAGGGCTGCGCGTCGCCGCTCAAGCCGATCTATCTGCAAAGCGCGGGTGGCCTCGGCTTCGAGAAAAGCGGGTCGGGAGAGGACAGCTACGTCTCCGATCCCGCCAAGCCCGTCCCACATCTGCCGCGCCCGGTGAATTTCGATGACGGCCGCTGGGGCGACTGGCTGGTGAGCGATCAGCGCGGCGTCGATGGTCGTACCGACGTGATGACGTACGAAACCCCGGTCCTGTCCGAAGCCGTGCGAGTCTCCGGCGCACCGATCGCCGATATCTTCGCGAAGACGACCGGCACCGACGGCGATTTCGTGGTGAAGGTGATCGACGTCTATCCGGACGAAAACGCCACCGATCCCAAGATGGGCGGCTATCAATTGCCGATCAGCCTCGACATCTTCCGGGGCCGTTATCGCGACAGCTTCGCCAAGCCCTCGGCGATCCCGGCGGGCAAGGTGCAGCGCTACAAGTTCCGCCTGCCGACCGTGAATCACGTGTTCCAACCCGGCCACCGCATCATGGTGCAGGTCCAGTCCAGCCTGTTCCCGCTCTACGATCGCAACCCGCAGAAGTTCGTGCCGAACATCTTCCTGGCGAAGAAGGCCGATTACACCAAGGCGACGGTGACGATCGAGCGCGGCGGCGCGCAGGCGAGTGCGGTGTGGCTGCCGGTGGTGGCGGTGGACCAGAGCGCGGTGATGGTGAAATAATGGAAGTTGGCGAAGGTGGCGCACTTCGCTGTCTGTAGCGATTGACCTTATCGATAAACGATAATATCGTTTATCGATAAGGAGTCGCGCATGAAGGATCGTTTGCTCGGGATTGCCGGCACCGTGCTGGGGATCGCCAATGTCCTCAACTGGATTGCCGCCGCGGGCTTCGTGATCGCGTTGGCGCTATCGGTGCCGTTCGCCCCGGAGGTGATGGGGCGGCTGGCGCTTAAATACACGACGCAGCCGGTGGCACCTATTCTGAACGCGATGCGGCTGATGCTCGTGCTGGGCGTGCTGGTCGCCTACCCCGCCCATGTCATCCTCACCCGGCTTGGGGCAATTATCGGTACGGCGCAGACCGGCGATCCCTTCGTGGCGATCAATGCCCGCCGGTTGCAGGCGGTGGGATGGGCGTTGCTCGCCGTCCAGTTGCTCGACATCGCGTTCGGCATCGTCATCGTGTCGCTGGCCGTGCGGCACGTCGATACGACCGGCTGGTCGCCATCGGTCGGCGGATGGATTTCGGTGCTGATGATCTTCGTGCTCGCCCGGGTCTTTGCGATCGGGACCCGGATGCGTGACGATCTCGAAATGACGGTCTGATGCCCGTCGTCATCAAGCTTGACGACCTGCTCGCCACGCGCGGCATGACGCTGACCGAATTGTCGGCGGCGGTCGATATCACATTGGCCAATCTGTCGATCCTGAAGACCGGCAAGGCGAAGGCGATCCGCTTTTCGACATTGGAAGCGATCTGCTCCGCGCTCGATTGCCAGCCGGGGGAGCTATTACATTTCGAGGGGGAGGGTGAATGATCCGCGCATTTTTCGCGAATTGGGCCGGGGCGTTCGGTGACGGGTGGCGGATGGCGCGGGTGTTGCCGTTGCTGATCGTCGCCATTGCGGGGATCGAGTTCGCGCAGCATGTCGTCGAGCTGCATCTCGGCTTCTTCTCCGTCGATCCGGTGGTGCGCAAGGCGGCGTCGATGCAGCCGCTGCGCATGGCGTTCGGCTGGCCCAAGATGCTGACATTATGGGCGGTGGGCTTCATCGCGATGCGATATTGCGTCACCGGAGATGCGCGGGCAGCGTTGCGGCCCTCGGCGATCGCGTTCCGCCGCTATGCCTGGGTGGTGGTGTTCCAACTGATTCCGTTCACCGCGATCCTCTATGCCGAACAGATCCTTGCCGCCCTCGGGCTGCCGGCAGACCGGGTGATGACGTTCCGTGGCGTGTTCGGTCTGGGGCAGCAACTGATCGAGCCGGCGCTGATGCTGTGGTTCGTCAATGCGGCAATGGGCACGAAAGCATTCGGCCCCGTGGCGTCGGCCCGGGCGACCCGCTGGCTGTATTTCTGGGCGCTGGTACTGATGTTCCTGACCCGCACTCCGGTGGGGGCGTTGCACCAATATCTCAATCGCTGGCCGGCAGGGCAGAGCGCCGCCGTGCAGTGGACATTGCTGGCGATCGATGCGCTGGTCGTGGGTGTGCTGGCGGTGATCGTGCCGGCGGTGCAGGTGCGTATTGCGCGTTACGTGGCTGAACGAAGGAGTGTGGGCGTGTTGGGGGGCG
The DNA here is from genome assembly GCF_036663755.1 of Parasphingomonas caseinilytica. Classification (NCBI taxonomy): domain Bacteria; kingdom Pseudomonadati; phylum Pseudomonadota; class Alphaproteobacteria; order Sphingomonadales; family Sphingomonadaceae; genus Parasphingomonas; species Parasphingomonas caseinilytica. The sequence continues at coordinate 68,625 of NZ_JAXOJL010000002.1, read as the reverse complement.
AGGCACGATGACGCCTGAAAAAATGCTGCTTCTGTTCGCGTTGCTGGCCGGAATAGCGGTATTCGTCGCCGCGCCTGCCGCGATCGCCCTGATCCGGAGGCATCCTGATCGCGGGCTGATCTGCAAGCTCAGTCCGCTGGCGTTGCTATCGTTCGTCCTGTGGTTCTTCCTGATGGCATGGGCCTGCACCGGAACGCGGAATGACGCGGTGATATCAAGGTACGTGACGAAGCTGCGGGATAACCGGCACCTTCCCCTGGTGATTGCGGGTCTGGTCGTCCTGGGGTTGGTCGGGAGCCTTGTTGCGGTGTTGCGGTGATCGGGGGTGTGCGATTTCGGTGATGTTGTCCGGCCTTAAACCAGCCTGACAGATAGTTTTCCGCCAATAAGAAAAGGGCGACCCCATTGCTGGGGCCGCCCTTTATTTTCGCATTGGCCAGCATGGGCAAAGCCAGTTTCAGATCGATCAGGCTCCCAGCCTGATCTACGGAATGCGGGGCATTCCGTACCTGAAACTCTCGTCGGACAGCCCGGGGGCTGCCGGCCGGCCTTGCGGGGAGTGCGGGCCAGGATGGCCCGTCTCTCCCGCTGCGGCTTACTTGATTTCGACGGTCGCGCCGGCTTCTTCAAGCTGCTTCTTGATCTTCTCGGCTTCGTCCTTCGAAATGCCTTCCTTGATGGCCTTCGGAGCGGACTCGACCAGCGTCTTGGCTTCGGTCAGGCCGAGCGCGGTGATCGCACGGACTTCCTTGATGACGTTGATCTTCTTGCCGCCGTCGCCCGTCAGGATGACGTCGAATTCGGTCTGCTCTTCAGCGGCCGGAGCGGCTGCGCCGCCGCCAGCTGCCGGAGCGGCTGCGACAGCTGCTGCTGCCGAAACGCCCCACTTCTCTTCGAGCAGCTTCGAAAGCTCGGCTGCTTCGAGGACGGTCAATGCGCTCAGGCTGTCTACCAGTGCGTTCAGGTCTGCCATGTGTAGTCTCCATTGTCGGGGCCGTGAAAATCTGGCGGCCCCATCGGGTTCAGTTCAAACGAATAGTCTCGAAAAGCTCTGATCCCCTTCTTATCGAAGGGTCTCAGGCTGCTTCCTTCTCCGCATAGGCGGACAGGACGCGCGCGAGCTGTGCCGCGGGAGCCTGCGTGATCGTGGCGATCTTCGTTGCCGGGGCAACGATGAGGCCGACGATCTTGGCACGCAGTTCATCCAGCGACGGCATCGTCGCGAGCGCCTTGACGCCGTCTACGTCGAGGGCAGTCGCACCCATCGCCCCGCCGACGATTTCGAACTTGTCGTTCGTCTTCGCGAAATCGACAGCCACCTTGGCGGCTGCGACCGGGTCGATCGAAGTGGCAAGGCCCACCGGCCCGGTGAGCAGATCGCCCAGCGAGAGGTAGTCGGTGCCATCCAGTGCGATCTTGGCAAGCTTGTTCTTCGAGACCTTGTAGGTCGCCCCCGCGTCACGCATCGCGTTACGCAGCTTGGTCGACTGGGCCACCGTCATGCCGAGGTTGCGGGTGACGACCACCACGCCGACTTCGGCAAACGTCTGGTTCAGTTCGGCGACGAGCTCGGTCTTTTGAGCACGATCCATGCCATTCTCCACGTGTCTGACCTGCGTGCCGAAACACACAGGCCGGTTGAAACCGGAGGCACGACTAACCGTGCCTTCGGGTTGTCCGTCGATTGGGGCATGGGACAGGGCCGCTTATAAAAGCGAACCAAAGCAGACCGCGCGGGCGAACCCGACAGCGGCGTGAAATTCCATTCCCCGTCTAGGCAGGATATTAAGCCGGAAGCCGGCCCCTGCTGTCTCGGACGGTATCCCGGCGCGGGCGAACCCGAACCGGAAGAGAGCGCGCCATTAGCGGGATATGGGCGAGAGTCAAGTTTTGCGGTTCATGTGCTCTCGGCATCGGCGATGCCCAGAGTTTCGGCGGCCGTCTTCAGCCGTCGATCGCGGAGGAGGTCTCGCCCAAGATCATCACATTACATTTCCCTGACGGGGGGCGGCGATCGCATTCGGGTCGCTACCGCCGAACAGGGCCAAGCGACGCGCACTCTCCCGCTCGATGAGTGCCCTCAGCCTCGCGAACCAGTGCGGACTTCCCTTGGAGACCTGTGAGCGCATGGGCAATCGAGACGAGGCCTTCGTCGAGGGCAAGGGTTGTTCGCATGTCGATCTCCGGCTTGAGGCACGAATATAGCATCGTTTGACGCCTGACCCATTAAATGAATGGGTGCTTATCTCTTTCGAATATTGATGAAACTGTCATCCCCGCGCAGGCGGGGATCCATAAGCTCCGACGCCGTTTATGAAGCGAGAAGTAAGTCAGTATGGATTCCCGCCTGCGCGGGAATGACGAATACGTGGCGAGGGTAAAACATCGAATGAAGGGCGGATGGTTATGAGCTGTCTCAAAACCGTCGCGAAAGAGTCGTGCATTCGACATGGTCAAGCCATGTGGCTTTCATGGTTCGCCTCCACAGCACCGGCAACGTCGAAAACTCGACTCCGGGGAACCAGCCATGACGACCGTAACCGACCTCTCGATCGCCTATGATGACGGCGATATCGACACCAACCGTACGGCCAATCCGCATCTGAACGATCTGATCGGGGTGCGCTATTCGCGTCGGCAGACGCTGTTCGGCGGGATTTCGGCGGCGGCGACCGCGGTGTTCGGCGGGGCTTTGCTGTCGGCTTGCGGATCGGACAATGTCGAGCCGGCGCCCGTCGTGTCCGCAGGATCGGCCGTTACGACCAGCGCGGGCAGGCTCGTCACGCTCGTCGCCACGGTGTCCGGCACGACGACCAATGCGGTGTGGACCCAGGTCAGCGGCCCGGCCGTGACGCTGGCGGTGATCGACAAGACGACCGTCACCTTCACCGCGCCGGCCGTCACGGCCTCCACGCCTTTGGTGTTCCGCTTCACGGCGGTCGGCAGCGGCGGGGCGGGGGCCAATGCCGATACGACCGTCACGGTGACGCCGGCAGTGCTGGGCTTCACCGCGGTCGCCAAAAACCGGGACGATATCGTCACCGTACCCGCCGGCTATAGCGTCACCGTTCTGTACCGGCTCGGCGATCCGATGCTGTCGGGCGTCGGCGCCTATGCCAATGACGGCAGCGACACGACCTTCTCGCGGCGGGCGGGCGATCATCATGACGGCATGACCTATTTCGGCCTGTCCGCCACCGGCAATGCGCCGGATCCCACCAGCAGCACGCGCGGCCTGCTGGTGATGAATCACGAGAACATCACCCAGGTCTATCTTCACCCCAACGGCCCGACGACGGTCGGCGGGGCACGTCCCGAGGGCGAGGCGCTGAAGGAGATGGAATGCCATGGCGTCTCGGTGATCGAGATCAACCGTGCGACGACATGGAGCTACGCGCCCACCGGCGCGCTCAATCGCCGCATCACGCCGCTGACGCCGATGGCTTTCAGCGGCCCGGCCAAGGGCGCGACCCAGTTGAAGACGCGCTTTTCGACTGATGGCTCGGCCGGGCGCGGTACGATCAACAATTGCGCCAACGGCACGATGCCGTGGAACACTTATCTGACCGCCGAGGAGAATTGGGCCGGGTATTTCCGCCGCACCGCCGGTGACGCCGCCGTCCGCACCGCCGCCGGCGCGGCCAAGGAGAACGCCTCGCTCACCCGCTATGGCATTTCCGAGGGGCGCACGGGCAATTATGGCTGGTCGACCGTCTCGCCCGCCGACACGAGCAGCACGATCTATGCGCGCTGGAATGCGACCGCCAATGCCACCGCACCCGCCGATGGCAGCGGCGATTTCCGCCACGAGCCGTTCCAATATGGCTGGATCGTCGAGATCGATCCGTTCGATGCGGCCTCCACGCCGCGCAAGCGCACCGCGCTCGGCCGCATGAACCACGAAGGCTGCGTGATCGGCCGGACGATCGCGGGCGTGAAGCCGGCTTTCTATATGGGCGACGATGCGCAGAATGAATATCTCTACAAGTTCGTCTCCAGCGCCACCTGGTCGGCGGCGGATGCCACCAACGCCAACCGGCTGGCGATGGGCGACAAATATCTCGACGCGGGAACGCTGTATGTCGCGCGGCTGAACTCCGATGGGACCGGCACGTGGATGCCGCTGGTGTTCGGCACCGGGCCGCTGACCTCCGCCAATGCGACCTATGCCTTTGCCGACCAGGCCGATGTGCTGATCAACACGCGCCTTGCCGCCGATGCGCTGGGCGCTACGCGGATGGATCGGCCGGAATGGACCGCGGTCAATCCCACGACCGGCGAGGTCTATCTGACGCTGACCAACAACAGCTCGCGCACCGTCGCCAATACCGATTGGGCCAATCCGCGCGCCTATGTCGATCAGCGCAACGCGGCGACCAACCCGACCGTCACGGCGGCGTCGATCACCGGCAATCCCAACGGCCATGTCATCCGCCTGCGCGAGACCGGCGACTCGTCGGAAGCGCTGAGCTTCACCTGGGATATCTATGCGTTCGGCGCTGGTGCCGATCTCGATCCCGTCAACATCAATCTGTCCGGGCTGGATGCGACCAACGATTTCTCCTCGCCCGACGGGCTGTGGTTCGGGCTGCCGAGCAACGTCACCGGCAATGCGAGCCCGCTGATGTGGATCCAGACCGACGACAGTGCCTATACCGACGTCACCAACTGCATGATGCTGGCGGCGATCCCGGGCGTGGTCGGCGATGGCGGGGTGAAGACGATCACCAATACGATCGGCACGACCAGCGGCACCCAGGGCACGCGCGTCGGCAAGGCACCGGGCACCACGCTCCGGCGCTTCCTGGTCGGGCCGAAGGAGTGCGAGATCACCGGCATCTTCTCGACGCCGGACGGCAAATCGGTGTTCGTCAACATCCAGCATCCGGGCGAAAACGGCACGGCCGCGGCGATCAGCAGCAGCTGGCCCGCAAGCCAGGCCGGAACGCCGGCCACGCCGGTGCGCCCGCGGTCTGCCACGATCGTCATCACGCGGACCGACGGGGGCATCGTCGGTCTCTGAGTCTTTGGGGAGTGCGACAGGGGAGTTGGACGTGAAAAGGGCCGGGAGCGATCCCGGCCCTTTTTATGTGAGCGGGGAAGTCCTTCATCCAGAGCGGGGAGGCGTCCAATTCCTCCGGCGTCTCCGGCGGATAGAAAAACCGGTTGTTCCGCCTGGTTAATATCGCGGGTGGCGCATTGCTTTCTCGGGATATTTCTCACAAACAAGACTGTCGTTTTCATACAATCCCGGTCGATCCGGGAGATGAAGACATAAGGCCGGGGGCGGCCATCATCCGGCACCGTGCAGGTGGCGGGAAAAGGGGCTTGTGTGGAGGCAAAAGGTACTGATGCGCCTGGCGTAACGGATGTGTCGCGCGCGATCGCCGAGGACTGGATCGTCGGTGGCACCAACGCATCCGGCATCGCGCCCCACGTCTTCGATATGCCGCCGGGCCTTACGATACGGTACGATCAGCCCGCTCCCGATCTGGCCGATTACATCACGGGTTATCATGTCTACACGGCGCGCGGGCCGCATGCGGTGGGGCAGGTGGACTGGTTTCTGCCCGGCACGGCCAATGTCCGCATCGCGCTCGACGCGGCGCCCTTTTCGGTTGCGATCGGCAAGAGCGTGTTCGATCCGGTGCCTGACGTCAGCCTGTTCGGCCCGACCAGCCAGGCGATCCGCGCGACCACCAATGGCGGGGTTTTGATCGGGTTCGGCATCAGCGCGCTCGGCTGGAGCCGGTTGTTTCCCGGCAAGGCCGCCGACGTGCGCGATCGGGTGCTGCCTCTGGAACAGGCGATGAAGGGGGATTTTCCCGCTCGTTTGCTGGCGGCGCTGTATGCCTGCGAGCGCGAGGACATGGTGGCGCCGGTGCTGGACGGATTGCTCCGCGCCGAACTAGGCCCGGCCAGTCCGGACGAGCCATCGATCCGCCGCCTGATGGCGCTCATCACGCGCGATGGCCCGGTCGAAATCCCCGCCGCAGCGGCAGAACTGGGCATCGAGCAGCATTCGATGCGTCGGCTGTCGATCCGCCATTTCGGTTTTCCGCCCAAGCTGCTGCTGCGCCGCGCACGCTTCCTGCGGTCGTTTCTGCGCATCAGCGCTTCGCGCGACGCGGCGGATTATTCCCTGCTCGACGGCAGTTATTTCGACGTGTCGCATTTCCTGCGCGATGCGAATGCGTTTCTCGGCATGACGCCGCGGCGCTTCGTCAGCCTGAACACGCCGTTCCTCGACGCCAGCCTCCGCGCGCGCCAGGCCGTGCTGGGCACCGCGACGCAGGCGCTGCACGATCCGAACGCCGTGCCGCACGCCGTTTGAACATACAAAAAAAGAGCCGGGATTTCTCCCGGCCCTCTTCGTGTCGGTTCTAGGCTTGGCTTAAGCGGCCGCGACTTCCGCCACGTCCACCTTGATGCCGGCGCCCATGGTCGAGCTGACGGCGACCTTGCGGACATATTTGCCCTTGGCGCCCGACGGCTTGGCCTTGACGATCGCATCGACCAGCGCGTCGAAGTTCGCGCGCAGGTCTTCGGCCGGGAAGCTGGCCTTGCCGATCCCGCTGTGAATGATACCGGCCTTTTCGACGCGATATTCGATCTGGCCGCCCTTGGCGGCCTTCACGGCTTCACCGACGTTCATGGTCACGGTGCCGAGCTTCGGGTTCGGCATCATGCCCTTGGGACCGAGAATCTTGCCGAGACGACCGACGACGCCCATCATGTCCGGGGTTGCGATGCAGCGATCGAAATCGATCGTGCCGCCCTGAACGAGCTCCATCAGGTCTTCCGCACCGACCACGTCGGCGCCGGCTTCGCGTGCCTCATCGGCCTTCGCGCCCTTGGCGAACACGCCGACGCGGACGGTTTTGCCGGTGCCCTTGGGCAGGGTGACGACGCCGCGGACCATTTGGTCGGCGTGGCGGGGGTCTACGCCGAGGTTGAGGGCGACTTCGATCGTCTCGTCGAATTTCGAGGTCGCGCCGGCCTTGGCCAAAGCGATCGCTTCGTCGATCTTGTGGAGCTTCTCACGATCGATCGTGATGGCTTTCTGCTTCTTGCTTACGAATGCCATGATCTCAGCCCTCCACCACTTCGAGGCCCATCGCGCGGGCGGAACCTTCGATGATGCGGGTCGCCGCTTCGAGGTCGTTGGCGTTCAGATCCTTCATCTTCGCGGTGGCGATATCGGCCAACTGCGAACGCTTGATCTTCGCGGCGACGATCTTGCCCGGCTCCTTGGAACCCGACTTCAGGTTCGCGGCCTTCTTGATCAGATACGATGCCGGCGGCGTCTTCGTCTCGAACGAGAACGAACGGTCGGCATAGACGGTGATCACGGTCGGCAGCGGCGTGCCGACTTCCTGATCGCCGGTCGACGCGTTGAACGCCTTGCAGAATTCCATGATGTTCACGCCGCGCTGGCCCAAAGCGGGGCCGATCGGCGGGGAGGGGTTGGCCTTGCCTGCAGGCACCTGCAGCTTGATATAGCCGGTAATCTTTTTAGCCATGTCACTCTCTATGTTGGCCCGGCACCCGAAAGCGCCCAGGCCGGTTCAAGTCTAGCGGTACAAGCGGACGCCCGAAGACGTCCTCCCGCAGGGATTTCCACAGCGATAGCGTTGGAAGCGCCGCGCGTTAGCGGAAGGGACGCCAACTTGCAATGTTGGATTTGAGATTGCAGTCATCCATATATCCGGTATTATGGATATATGGATGAAGATACCGCGATCACGGCGTTCGGCGCATTGGCGCAACCCACCAGACTCGACACGTTCCGTTTGCTCGTCCGCCACGAACCGGACGGACTGCCCGCCGGGCAGATCGCCAAGCTGATCGACGTGCCGCAGAACACGATGTCGGCGCATCTCGGCATTCTGTCCCGCGCCGGACTGATCAAATCCGAGCGGCAAAGCCGGTCGATCATCTACCGCGCCGATATCGACGGACTGCGCGATCTGACTTTGTTCCTGATCAAGGATTGTTGCGGCGGTCGCGCCGAACTGTGCGCGCCTTTGATCGCAGAACTCGCGCCGTGCTGCTGAAGGATCTGCCCGTGCCCGCCCATGACCTGCCGCCATGCGATATCGTCATCTATCACAATCCCGACTGCGGCACGTCGCGCAACACGCTGGCGATGATCCGCAATGCCGGGCTGGAGCCGCACGTCGTGGAGTATCTCCAGACGTCGCCGGCCCGCGCCTTGCTCGTGCAACTGGTGGAGCGCGCCGGAATGAGGCCGCGTGACCTGTTGCGGGAAAAGGGCACGCCGTACGCCGAACTTGCCCTGAGCGACCTGAGCCTGCCCGACGACGCGCTGTACGATGCGATGATCGCGCACCCGATCCTGATCAATCGCCCGCTGGTCGTATCGCCGCTGGGCGTCAAACTGTGCCGCCCGTCCGAGACCGTGCTGGATCTGCTGCCGATCGGGCAGCGGACCGCCTTCATGAAAGAGGATGGCGAACGCGTGGTGGACGATCGCGGCGATCGGATCGCATGATGGCGGCGGCGAAGCCCGGGCGGCTGTCCTTTCTCGATCGCTACCTGACGTTCTGGATCTTCGCGGCGATGGCGCTGGGCGTCGCGTTGGGCAGTTTCACGGCGCTCCCCGCCGCGCTCGATCGCATGTCGATCGGCACGACGAACGTTCCGATCGCGATCGGCCTGATCCTGATGATGTATCCGCCGCTGGCGCGCGTGCGCTACGAGGATTTGCCGCGCGTGTTTGCCGACAAGCGCGTGCTGGCACTGTCTCTGGTGCAGAACTGGCTGATCGGCCCGGTCTTGATGTTCGCGCTCGCCGTGATCTTCCTGCGGCACGAACCGGCCCATATAACGGGGCTGATCCTGATCGGGCTGGCGCGCTGCATTGCCATGGTGCTGGTGTGGAACCAGTTGGCGAAGGGCGACACTCATTATGTCGCTGGATTGGTCGCGTTCAATTCGATCTTCCAGATCCTGTTCTTCAGCCTGTATGCGTGGCTGTTCCTCGCGGTGCTGCCACCGCTGTTCGGCCTGCAGGGCAGCATCATCCATGTCGGGTTCGGCACGATCGCCGAGGCCGTGGCGATCTATCTCGGCGTGCCGTTTCTGGCGGGCTATCTTTCCCGCCGGGTGCTGGCGGCGAAGTTCGGACCGGAATGGTACGAAAGCAGTTTCATCCCGCGCATCGCGCCGATCACGCTGGCGGCGTTGCTGTTCACGATCGTCGCCATGTTCAGCCTGAAGGGTGGCGACGTGATACGACTGCCATTCGATGCGGTGCGGATCGCAATCCCGTTGACGATCTACTTCGTCGTTCAATTCGTCATCAGCTTCGCGATGGGCAAGCTGATCGCGGCGGATTATCCCCGGACGACGGCGATCGCCTTCACCGCATTCGGCAACAATTTCGAACTGGCGATCGCCGTCGCGATCGCAGCCTTCGGGCTCGCCTCGCCGGTGGCGTTCGCTGCCGTGATCGGGCCGCTGGTCGAGGTGCCGGTGCTGGTGATGCTGGTGCACGTCGCGTTATGGCTGGGGCGGCGCTGGTTTTCTGACACTGCGCCGTCGGCGGTATTGTGACGCGCCTGCGCACCCTGCCTGGCAGACGTCGCCACACATGAAAACTCAAGCCAGCAATCCAAGCCACCGGAACCAGCCATTTGTTCAGCGCGAGTTTCCCCGTTTCTACATCTGCGAGTGATGATTTCGGGATAGAGCAATCGGGAACAGGTTACGGGAAAGCCGAACCCATGGATGGCCGTTAGCGCATAAGCTGGGCGGTATTCTTGTGGAGGGTTCCCAATCGGGAAGAGGGGGTTAACCGCCCGCCTTGATTACCCGGATCGGTGTCGCACAGGTCGTGTAGGCCTCCTTATATGGCTTATCCCAGCAACGTGCGAAGCCATCGAGCACGTTGAGGTTCATTGGCCAGCGGATCGCGATTGGCTTCCCATCGGGTCCGCGCGGATCGAAGCCATCTGGCTTGGGCAACACCGCGAGCGCGGCATGCGACTTGTTGAAAGCGGTGCGGTCGCGACGGAGGAACGCGATGCTACCGTCGACATAGAGGTTCCAGCCCATGCCACGATCCTCCTCGACCGTCTTGCGCGACCGTTCGAAAAGCGCGATCGCAGCGGCGCTTTGGCCTAAATTGGCGCGCAACTGGCCCTCATGCCAGTAAAGAATACTGACATTGCGCTGGGGTTTGTTAGTCCCGCGCCAGTCGCGGATTAGGTCCGCCGCTTCCGCCTCGCAGCCGCGCATCGACAGTTCGCGCCAGCCACCAGTCATGTTCTGATCGAACGCTTGCTGGGACAGCGTCATCATTGCAGCGCGGTCGTAAGTGCAGTCGGGAGTGGCAGCAACGAGCAGGATAGCGATCAGCATGGCATCTTGTGATGCATAAGAGGCTCCAACGGCAAGTGCGACCAACCTCGCGGTGGTGCTGGGGGAAAGTTCGCGTCGGCGTTTGCCCGATCCACCATCCTTTCGGAAAGGTCCCGGCTACCCTGATCGTCCCTCGTTTCTGGGAAAAGCTCGCCCCCTATTACCAACAGACCGACGAAGACGGCACGACCCGAACCGCTTTAGGCCCCGCATCGAAGCCTGACAGAAGCCGATTGTGGTGGTCGATTATCTGCTCGGCGGTAAGCGGCCCGAGATCGGCGGTGGTGTGGCCGTCTTCGAGGAGCGTCACGTCGAACCCCATCGAGACGGCGCGCCGGACGGTGGTATCAACGCAGAACTGTGTCATGCACCCGCCGATCACGAGCTGGTCGATACCCAAGGTTTCCAGGCGCTCGCCGAGGTCCGTGTCGTGGAAAGCATCGCAGCTCCGCTTGTGAACGATCACCGTTTCAGGCCCAGGTGCAACCTCGCTGCGAAATTGCCAGCCAGCGGTTGCGACCTCCAGCCGATGCCCGGCATCGCCGTCGTGCTGGACGAGGACGACAGGTGCACCGGCCGCTTCAGCGTTGCGCTTCAACTCGCCCAAGCGACCAGCCAGCTCGCCCAACTTCGCATCAATATCGGGCTGTCGATCCGGATCAGCCAGCCCGGCGAGGATCGCTTGTTGCATGTCGATGATGAGAAGGGCCGTCGTCATTGCTTGTTGATCCATACTGCCATGCCAAGGGAACGGGGCGCGACGGGTTCAAATCCGAACTGTGCATAGAGCCGGTGAGCGTCTCCGTCCGCCATAAGACTGACGTGAACTTCCGCCGGGACGTTCGCTTCGATGTGCGCAATCAGCGTCGCCATGACCACCTTCCCGAGGCCGTGTCCCTGATGCTCAGGATCGACCGCGATATCTACAATGTGGAGGAATAGTGCTCCATCTCCGATGATGCGTCCCATGCCGATCGTCTGGCCGGCATGTCGAATCGTGACGGCAAACACGGTGTTGGGGAGGCCGGCTTCGGCAGCGGCGGCACTTCGGGGCGTCAGGCCGCAGATTCGGCGCAAACGACGGTAATCTCCGATTTCGGGAGTTTTGTGGTGGGCCGTGTAACCAGCGGGAAGATGCACGTCGTTCGCCTGTCCTCGCGGGATCTGCCCCTCCTTAGCCGGATGCATACCGATGGGAATGGCCGACGAGCAATTCCCGATCAACCATCCTTTTCGGGAAAGGCAGCAGTAACCCTGCGAGGTCAATTATCGTCACCTAACATTCCCTAAAAGCGGACAGGCCGCTAACGCCCATTCATCGCCAGAAAGCCCCGTTCTTCATCAAGAAGCTTCGGCGATTCCGAGGGCCATGATATTATGGGTGGGGAGCAATTCGCCCACTAGGCGACGCCGTCCGGCGTGCCCGCCCCCTTGCAATGTAGGAAATCGCCTGCAAGCTGCGGACGGGTCATGGCCCGTCCGCTCACCCGCAATCAGGCGCTGGAGAACAGTGCCTTTCTGAAGGCCTTGCGCCGCACCGGCAATGCGCGGCTGGCGGCGCGCGAGGTGGGGGTGGCGTATGGTACGTTGCAGCATCGGCGCGGGGTGCATCCGGCGTTTGCAGCGCGCTGGGCGACGGCGGTTGCGGTGGCTCAGGCCCGGCTGAACGCCGGCGGGGGGTGCCGGGGGCCTGTCGTCAGACCGGATGCGACCTCCGGCGGCGTGGCGCATCGTACGCGCGGCGGGGAGACGGTGGTGGTTCGGCTCAAGGACGGATCGTGCCAGATCCGCGCCGCGCAGCCGGGCAAACTGACCAAGGCGTGCGAGCAGGCATTCCTCTCCGCATTGTCGGCGACCGCGAACGTGCGGCTGTCGGCGGCGGCGGCGGGGGCTTCGCCGCGGGCCTTCTATCGCCGCCGTCGGCAGAGCCCGGCCTTTGCGCGCGAGATGCGGCTGGCGCTGCAATGGGGTACGAGCAGGTCGAGCTGGCGCTGATCGAGAGCTTCACCGCCGCATCCGGTGAGGACGATGCGTGGCGCCACAACGATCAGCCGCCGATCCCGCCGATGGCCCCCGCCGAAGCGCTGCAATTGCTGTATCTGCACCAGAAGGAGGCGCGGTTGCAGGCCGAACCGCCGCACCTGAAGCGCCGCAGGGGCCAGAGCAGCGAGGCGCGATCCTATCGCATGGGCGAGATGTATCTCGAGCAAAAGCGGCGCGACCGCGAGGCGTTCGAGATCGCCGAGGCGGCGCGGGCGGGCGAGCGGGCGAACGGGGGCGCGCGATCCCCCCACGAACCGCCGCCGCCCGTCCTGCCGGCGCTGGACCAGGTGACGGGGTGGAGCAAGGCGGGCGGGCGACGGGGAGGGGGCGGGACTTGAGGGTGGCGGGTTGCCGTGTGCCGTCAGCTCGCGGTCGCCCGGAAGATGTCGCCATTGTCGCAAGCGATGTAGATCGCGCCCGTGGCGTCCTGCACCACCGATACGGGTTGTGTGATCGTGCCGCTCGCCGGGGTGAAATCCAGGTCGCGTCGTTCGAATACGCTCGTCGCCGCGGTGGTGCCGCGTTGCAGATTGGCGAGCGGGGCGGTGAAGATGGCACCGGTGCTGTCCAGGACCACGTACGTGCCAGCGAGCGACGCGTTGCCGCCCTGAAAGACCAGACCGCCAATGATCTGCTGCCCGGCAAATTGGCCGGTACCATGCGGATATTCCAGCACCGGCGGGACGAGACCGGCGGGCTCGCCCGCGACGACGATGCTGGTACCTTCCCGGAACGGCCAGCCGAGATTGTCGATCGTGCCAGCGACGAGCGGCAGCGTGCTGACCTCCTCGCGTTGCGATTGGCCGCGATCGGGCAGCAATAGTCCGCCGGTGTAGAAGGTTGCGCCGATCGGATAATGCAGCCCACGCGCAAGCACCGTCGGCACGATCGGGGGCGGAACGGCGGCACCGGAAAAGGCGTCGAAGCTTCCCGGCGAGAAAGACAGCAGCTTGCCGAACAGCGAGGTCGAGCTTTGTGCACTGCCGCTTGGATCATTGGTGCCGCCGGCGTCGCCGGTCGCTACATAGAGCAACCCGTCCGCGCCAAACCCCATCCAGCCGCCGATATTATTCGGAAACTGCGTATGCAGACCAATGGCGAAATCCAGGAAGCTCGTCGGACCGCCATTATTGAAGATCTGCCGGACGGCGAGCCTGCCGTTGCGGGCCGACAGCGCATACACGATGCGACGGGTCGCAAAGTTCGGCTGGACGGCGATGCTGAAGATGCCCTGCTGCTCGGCGTTGGTGAGCCCTTCGATGGTGGCGAACAGCGTCCGCGCCTGGGTCGCCGGATCGTAGATGTAGATCGCGCCGGACCGCTCGGCCACCATGAGCTGGCTTTGGCCCGGGATGGTCACGATCGCGACCGGGTGGCTGAAGCCGCTGGCGATCCGCTCGACGCTGACGCCTTCCTTGCTGTTGGTGACGGTGATCGTCACCGCCTGGCTGACGGTCGCCTTGCCGTCGCTCGCCGAGAGTTGCAGCGTGTAGACGTTGTCGGCGTCGGCGTCGGTCGGCTTTTCGAAATTGGGGGGCGATACGAAGCGCACCTCGCCCGCGCCGCTGATCGTGAAGCGCGCCGCGTCGGTGCCGGCGAGCGAGAGCGTGACCGAGTCGCCGTCGCGATCCGTGGCGCTGGCCTGATAGGCGACGCCGGTGCTGTTCTCCACGACGCTGGCGGCGGCGGAGGAGGTGATGGTGGGGGCGTTGTTGACGGGGGCGGGGGCGGGTGTATCGGACCCGCCGCACCCGCTCAAGGCCAGGCCAAAAATGGCGGTCGATATCAGGCGCGTGCCCGCGCGTGTTCGTACGTTTTTCATGCTTCCCCCCGGTAACGAAGTTGGCCCTATCAGCGTGTCGAACGTCGCGCCAGTGGTGATGGGGATGAGAATCCCGGCGCTGGGGATCCGGGGCGTCGGCGCGAGGCCGGTTTGAGCGGAACACGCGCCAGTCGCTTTGAAATCGGCGGAAATTCCGGGCCAGCGATCCACACTAGTATCGGTATGCCGGGCGTGGCTAAGATGCGGGCATAATCAGAATGAGGGATGCCGCCATGGATCGTCGCCAATTGCTTGCCACCGGGGGCGTTGCCGCGCTTGCCGCCACGTTTGTTCCGCGCGGATCGCTGGCCCAGGGCGCCAGCGGGGATGCCGCGTTGAATGCGGAGTTCGAGCGGATCTTCCAGGATGCGGTGGCGCGGTCGCCGGAGCTGGCGACGTCTTTGGGGCTGGATAAGGGCGCGCTGGCGGCGTCGAAGGGGATGCTGTCGCCGCGCACCGCCGCCAGGCGCGCGGCGGATGTCGCGCAGACCAAGGCGGCGCTGGCGCGGCTGGCCAAGGTGCCGGCGGCGGGGTTGTCGGCGGCGGCGAAGCTCAATCTGGAGGTGGTGCAATATTCGCTGGGGACGCAGATCGCGTCCGCCGATGCGTTCGGGATCGACAGCCCTATCCGGCCATATCGTATCTTCCAGCAGGGCGGCGCGTATTTCTCGACGCCGGATTTCCTGAACACGGCGCACACGATCAACGCGAAGCCGGATGCCGATGCGTATCTGTCGCGGCTCGACCAGTTCGGGACCGTGCTCGATCAGGAAAGCGCGATGCAGGAGGCCGAGGCGAGGCGCGGGTATCTGGCGCCGGGGTGGTCGCTCGACCTGACTTTGGGGCAGATGCGCAAGCTGCGCGAGCAGCCGGCGGCGACGTCGAGCATCGTGCAGTCGCTGGTCAAGCGCGCGGCGGCGAAGGGGATTGCGGGCGACTGGCAGGGGCAGGCGGCGAAGATCGTCTCCGAGAAGGTCTATCCGGCGCTCGACCGGCAGATCGCGTTGATCGAACGGCTGAAGCCGACGACCAAGGCGGGCGACGGCATCTGGCGCGTGCCGAACGGCGATGCGGTGTATGCGATGGCGCTGGCGCAGGCGACGACCACGACGATGAGCCCGGACGAGGTGCATCGGATCGGGCTGGCGCAGGTGGCGGAGATCACGGCGCAGCTGGACACGATCCTGAAGTCGCAGGGCTATTCCGGCGGCACGGTGGGCGAGCGGCTGGCGAAGCTGAACGTCGCGCCGGATCAGGTCTATGCCAATGATGCCGCCGGGCGGGCGGAGCTGATCGACGGGCTGAACGCCGGGGTGAAGGCGATGTACACGAAGCTGCCGCAGGTGTTCGCGACCGTGCCGACGCAGCCGCTGGAAATCCGCGCGGTGCCGGTGGAGATCCAGGATGGCGCATCGAACGGCTATTACAATCGCGCCTCGCTGGATGGCGCGCGGCCGGCGATCTATTTCGTCAACCTGAAGGATGTGGGGGACTGGCCGAAATACACGCTGCCGGCGCTGACCTATCACGAGGGCGTGCCGGGGCATCACCTGCAGATCAGCCT
Organism: Parasphingomonas caseinilytica; assembly: GCF_036663755.1. NCBI lineage: Bacteria > Pseudomonadati > Pseudomonadota > Alphaproteobacteria > Sphingomonadales > Sphingomonadaceae > Parasphingomonas > Parasphingomonas caseinilytica. The sequence goes on along the minus strand of NZ_JAXOJL010000002.1, from coordinate 52,810 downwards.
GGCGCAGGAATCGAAGGATATCCCGACGCTGCGCAAGATCGGGTTCTTCTCGGCCTATTCGGAAGGCTGGGCGCTGTATGCCGAGCAGCTGGCGGACGAGCTGGGGGCCTATGCTACGCCGCTGGAGCGGGCGGGGTATCTGCAATCGTTCCTGTTCCGCGCGACGCGGCTGGTGGTGGATACGGGGATCCACGCCAAGCGCTGGAGCCGCGAGAAGGCGACGGATTACATGGTCGCGACGACCGGCTTCGCGCGGCCGCGCACACAGCGCGAGGTGGAGCGGTATTGCACGCAGGCCGGGCAGGCGTGCAGCTACAAGGTCGGCCATATGGCGTGGACGCGGGCGCGCAAGAAGGCTGAGGCTGCGTTGGGGGCGAAGTTCGACCTGAAGCAGTTCCACGAGATCTTGAAGGAGGGGGCGATGCCGCTGACCGTGCTGGAGCGGCGGATCGACGAGCGGATCGCGGCGATGCGGGGGTAGGGGTTTGGGGCGCTTAGGCACCCGGCATGGCGCAGGCTGTTCCCCGGCGGAGGCCGGGGTCCAGGCGCGGAGGTCGAGGTTACTTCGCGCAGCGCCTGATTACGCCTGTTTCCCGACTGGGCCCCGGCCTTCGCCGGGGAACAGGGTTTTAGTTTGGACGATGCGATTGTCGGGTTTGCTTGGCGGACGCGGGCGAAGCCCGCGTCTTTCGTCGGACGGGTTCGCTGAAGCGACCCGCCGGCCGGTCTAGCGTCGTCTTACATTTAGCTTCGCTAAATGTATGCGATCGCTAAATAAGGCTTGGCCTTATTTAGCTCGCTCGACTTGCTCAAATTCCAGCTCAACCGGCGTAGCACGGCCGAAGATCGAGACCGAGACCTTGACGCGGCTGCGGTCGAAATCGAGTTCTTCGACGATGCCGTTGAAGCTGGCGAACGGGCCGTCCAGCACCTTCACCGAATCGCCGATCTCGTAATCGACCTTCATCTTCTGCTTCGGCGCGGCGGCGGCTTCTTCCTTGCTGTTCAGCATGCGCGCGGCTTCGGCTTCGCTGATCGGCTGGGGCTTGCCCATGCTGCCGAGGAAGCCGGTGACCTTCGGCGTATTCTTGACGAGGTGATAGACGTCGTCGTTCATGTTCAGCTTGGCGAGCACATAGCCCGGCATGAACTTGCGCTCGACCGCGATCTTCTTGCCGCGGCGGGCTTCCGTCACGGTCTCGGTCGGGACTTCGATCTGCTCGACGAGTTGTTCGAGGCCCATCCGGGTCGCCTCGGCCATGATCGAATCGCGGACTTTGCCCTCGAAACCCGAATAGGCATGAATGATGTACCAGCGCGACATGATCTCAACCCTTGGCAGCGAGCGACAGCAGCAGCGTGACCAGCGCGTGGAAGATCTTGTCCACGCCGAAGAAGAACACCGCGAGCAGCGTGGTCATGATCATCACCATGACGCCGGTCATGATCGTTTCCTTGCGCGTCGGCCACACGACCTTCTTGGTCTCGGCCTGAACCTGGCGGATGAACTCGATCGGGGTCGTTTTCGCCACTGTGCTGTAAATCCGTTTCTAGAAAAGCCCGTCAACGGGGCAGAGGCCGCCGCCCGGTTCTTGGTAGAACCGGCGCCGTCTCATCCTCGCTGTCGGATGGGCGCTGCATCTAGCGATTCGTGTGCGCGATGGCAAGCTGGGGTGGGGGCGTGGGGGTCGGATGCTTATTCGGCACCTTCATAGTCGCGCCGGGCGACGCGGAACCGGCTCGCGAAGATGGTTAAAGTCAGCCGGGCGTGGCGTCTCCTCCATAATCCTCGGCTTGCCGTCTAAGGGTGGGGATGAATGGCTGATCGGAACATTAAACTTAAAGGAGAGGGTTAACTTTTGGCTAAGAATTAAGCCTTAAATATTAACGCGATAAGCTTTTTGGGGGCTGAAGAGCATGACGCATGACCTGGTGGGGGACGAGCGCCGGCAGGATTTGCCGCAGCGGCTGGCGCTTCTGGTCTTGTGGTCTGCGGTGTCGGGCTACCTCATTTGGCACCATGTGTTCTGGCGCGACGAAGTGCGCGCGCTTTCGCTGGCGCTGAACGGCGACTCCTGGGTCGCGATGCTGCGTGGGGTGCAGGGCGACGGGCATCCGGGACTATGGTATCTTCTGCTGCGTGCTGCCCACGATCTCGTACCGGTGCGCGAGGTGTTGCCGGTAATGGCGGGGATCGTTGGTTTCGGCGCGGCCGCTATGCTGGTCATGAGATCGCCTTTCTCGCCGTTGCGGATCGCATCGATCCTGTTCGGCGCGTTTTTCGTGTTCGAATATACCGTCATGGCGCGCAATTACGGGATCAGCATGCTGCTGCTGTTCGTGATCGCGGATCGCTACACCAAGCATCGCGATTCGGGCGTGATGCTTGGGCTGCTGCTGTTTTTGTTGTGCAATACCAACGTGCATTCGGCGTTTCTGGCGGCGGCATTGCTGCTGTTCTGGGCCATCGAACTGCTGTCCGAAGACGGCTGGAGCTGGACCCCGAGGGTGACGACGTTCGCGGTCAACGCGGGAATCGCAGCGGTGGGCGCGGCACTGTGCGCGATTACGATCTATCCACCCGTCAATGATGCAGCGGTGAACGTGCATCCCGGGGGTGTTGGACCAACCGACATCGTCCACGCATTGCTTTTGCCGGCACAAGCGTTTCCAGACATGATGCCTTACTTCTTCAACGGCCAGTCGTGGATGGCACCGGTGCTTGCACTGGCGCTGATCGGCGCACCGTTCGGCTTGATCCGCTCGCCAGGCGCGTTCCTGTCATCGTTCGCCGTGATCGCGGTGTTCCAGGCGTTTTTCTACGTTGTTTATCCCGGGGGCTACCGCCACCAGTCGCTCTATCTGGTTTATCTGATCGTGATGTATTGGCTGGTCGCGCTCGGGCGCGGTGGACAATGGCGGAGTCAGACCGCGACGCTCGCCATGCCGGAGAAGATCGGGCGCGTTCTGTTCGCGCTGTTGCTGGTATTACAACTGATCAGCACCGTCGCGTATCTCAAGGCTTCAATTAATAATTTACCTGAAAGTCGGTCGCGCGATTTGGCCGCTGTATTGCACATTCATGGACTAGACCGCCGGGCGATCCTTATTGCTAACGCCGATCCGATACTTGAATCGATGCCGTACTACACCACCAACCGATTGTATTTTGTTCGTAGCGCACGGTTCGGCACGATATCTCCCATCAATAAGAGCACGATCAAGACAATTTCCCTAGGCGACATGACGACGACGATGCGGCAATTGCACGCGCGTTACGGCGTCCCGGTGGTGGCGGTGTTGCAATACCGGCTCGATCAGGCGGCCCCTGCGGTCGTCATTGACCAAGGCTATATCGGCAGCTTCGCGATCACCCCAGAACAGGTGCGCGCGTTTCGGGCTGCGACGACGCGGATCGCGTCGTTCGGGCCGACGATCAGCGACGAGAGTTACGATGTCTATGTGATGCGGTGACGCAAGCCAGCGGTCGCAACCGCCGTTTGACGAGAGTGGCAGGGGAGGTCGGACTCGAACCGACGGCCTTCGGTTTTGGAGACCGACGCTCTAACCAACTGAGCTACACCCCTGTGCGGTTTGCGCATCTAGCGCGATGGGCGCACCGGAGCAAGAGCAAGCGAGGTCCAAACGCGAGCATCCGGATTTTTACGCCGCCTCAATCGTCCTTTGGGTGAAGGGCGACGCTTTCGATCGCGTAGATCGGGCCGTTCTCGGGCGGGTTGGTGGTCAGGCACAGTTCGTGCACGCCGGTGATGCCGGGTGGCAGGGTGATCGCACTCGACAGTGTCAGGCGGTTCGCGCTGGTGGCGGGATCGGGGATCGCCGCGCTGGCGACGATCGGGCCGTCGCATTTGTCCAAATGCACCACCAGAGTGCCGTGCCGGGTGGCGTTGTAGCGCCATTTCACCGTGCGGCGCTGCGGTTCGCGCAGTGCGAAATTGCGCGCCAGCCTCCCGACCATCACGTCGATGCGATCGATCTGCGCCACCGGGGCCTGGGCGTAGGTCCAGCAGGTGTCGTAGATGTTGACGCTATAGGCCGGCCCGGCGACCTGATCGGGGGTGAGCGGCAGGCGGAGGCGGATGCCCGCGCCGGGGCAGATCGCCAGCGCGGCATTGTCGCGGGTCAGCAGGGCCGTGGGGGTCGCATCGAAGCTGCGCGTGGCGGCCAGCGCTGTGCCGTCGGCGGCGAAGCTGCGGGCGCGGATCGTCGTGCCGAACGGTGCCGTCAGCGGTTGAGTGTAGCGGCGTGATTTCGGGGTGGGGGCGCTGCCGTCGGTGGTGAAGGTGATCGTGCCGTGGCCGGCCTGGTTCGACAAAGCGACCGCCGCCTTCTTGTCGCGCAATACCGTGTCGAGCGGCTTGGCGACGGCGAAATCCACCGCGAAGGCGCTGTCGGCGACCGCGACGGACTGTTTGGCATAGCGCGTCATCTGCGGTTCGAGCCGGGTGAGGAAGCCCTTCCAGTCGCGCTTGTCCTTCGGCGACCAGGCGATCTCCGCCAGCGCATCGACGCGGGGGAACAGCGCATGTTCGGCTTCCGTCGGCGTCACGATATATTCGGCCCACAGATTGGCCTGCGCGCCGAGCACATGATGTGCCTTGTCGGCGGCGATGGCGCCGGGCATCGGATCATAGGCATAGACCTTTTCCAGCGGCGTCATGCCCTGCACGCGGCCCGGCTGTTCATCGCCGCGCGCACTTTGCAGATTGTCGAAATACAGCACCGGGCCGGGCGACAGCACCACGTCATGGCCCGCATTCGCCGCCGCGATCGCGCCCGCCTCGCCGCGCCAGGACATGACCGAGGCGGAGGCGGGCAGGCCGCCTTCGAGGATCTCGTCCCAGCCGATCAGCTTGCGGCCGTGCGCGGTGAGGTATTTGCCCAGCCGGTCGATGAACCAGCTTTGCAGATGCTCTTCGTCCGGAATGTTCAGCGCGCGCATCTTCGCCTGCACGGCGGGCGATTCCTGCCATTGATGCTTCAGCGCCTCGTCGCCGCCGACATGGATGAAGGTGGAGGGGAACACTGCCATCACCTCGTCCAGCACGCCTTCGATCAGCGCGAAGCTCTGGTCGTGCACGCCGAACAGATAGGGGTTGATGCCCCAATCCGGCGACACGACCGGTGTGTCGCCGAACACGCCGATCTCGGGGTATGCGGCGATCGCCGCCTGGGCGTGGCCGGGCATGTCGATCTCGGGGACGATCGTGATGCCGCGATCGGCGGCATAGGCGACGAGACCGCGCAATTCGTCCTGCGTGTAGAAGCCGCCGTAACGAGCGCCCTCGGTCGGGCTGCCGGTGACGGGCGCGTTGCGCCATGCGCCGATCGCGGTTAGTTTCGGATAGCGCTTGATCTCCATCCGCCAGCCTTGGTCGTCGGTGAGATGAAGTTGCAGCGTGTTGAGTTTGTGCTGCGCCATCATGTCGATGACGGTTCTGATCTCCGCCACCGGCTGCATGTGCCGCGCGACATCGAGCATCACGCCGCGCCAGGCGAAGCGTGGCCGGTCGCGGATCGCGAGTTGCGGCACGGATACCGAAGCGCCGGTGCCGGCCCCGGCGGGCGTCAGCAGCTGGACCAACGTCATCGTGCTGTGGCGTAGCCCGGCATCGTCGGCGGCATCGATCGCGATGCCGTTTGCCGTCACGTCCAGCCGATAGGCCTCTGCGCCGCCCGTTACGGTGGGGGTGCGTGACAGGGTGATCCTGCCCTTGCCGCCGGTATCGATCGTCAGTTTCGGGCCGCCGAGTTTGGCGAGGAGATCTATCGCCTGCTGCGTAGCGCGTTCGGCCGCCGGATCGTTTGCCGGAATGCCGATCCGGTCGCCGCTCGCGATACGGATCGCGCCGCGCCCGATCGTCATCTCGGCGGGCAGGGGTATCAGCGCCGGAGCGGAGACCGAGCGGGCGGCAGCGGGTAGTGCAGTGACCGAGAGCATGGCGGCCAACGGTGTCAGCGCGATGGCGTGACGGTTTCTTTTCATGGCGGCCATGCGGAATTGCCCTTTTCGACCATTTTGCTGATCTTCGGTCGGCAATGATGCTGGCATCGCGCAACAAAAAATGCCAGCATGAAGTGGTATTGTTTTTTAGAGACCAACTATGGACCTTTGCAGATCGATCGCTGTCGCCGTCGGGCATCCCCAATGGCGGTCAGGCGTTGTTTCCCTCCCGATGAAAAGGCATTGCTCATGACGCTCGAAATCAGCCGCCGCGCGCTCGTCGCCGGAACGGCCACGGCAACGGTTGCGGGAGCCGTCGCAGGCCCGGCGCTGGGCCGCACGACCGCGACGGCGGGCGCGCCACAGCCCTGGGGTGCGTTGCCGTCCAAGCGTCAGGTCGCCTGGCATCGGCGGCTGATGTACGGCTTCGTGCATTTCACGGTGAACACCTTCACCGACAAGGAATGGGGGTATGGCGACGAGGACCCCAAGCTGTTCAACCCGACCGGCTTCGATCCCGACCAGATCGTCGCGGCGGCCAAGGCGGGGAATCTCGACGGTCTGATCCTGACCACCAAGCATCATGACGGCTTCTGCCTGTGGCCTTCGCCGGGCACCGAGCATTCGATCAAGAACAGCCCCTACAAGAACGGCAAGGGCAATATCGTCCGCGAACTGGCCGATGCGTGTCGCCGCGGCGGCATTCCGTTCGGCGTCTATCTGTCGCCTTGGGATCGCAACCATCCCGATTACGGCAAGCCGGCCTATATCGACTATTTCCGCGCGCAGCTGACCGATCTGTGCACCAATTACGGCGATCTGTTCGAAGTGTGGTTCGACGGCGCGAATGGCGGTGATGGTTATTATGGCGGCGCGCGCGAACGCCGCAAGATCGATGCCGTCCCTTATTACAACTGGCCGTCGATGGTGGCGCTGGTCCACAAATTGCAGCCGATGGCCTGCACCTTCGATCCGCTCGGCGCAGACCTGCGCTGGGTGGCCAACGAGGATGGCTATGCCGGCGATCCGTGCTGGCCGACGATGCCGAACAAATTATACGAGGATCATGCCGGGCATTTCGGCGTGCGCGGTGCCGAATTGTGGTGGCCGGCCGAAACCAACGTATCGATCCGGCCGGGCTGGTTCTATCACCCGGACGAGGATGCGCAGGTCAAATCGCCGGCCGAATTGACCAAGATGTACGACGAATCCGTCGGGCGCGGGACCAATTTCCTGCTCAACATTCCGCCGGATACGCGCGGGATCATCCCCGAGGCCGATGTCGCATCGCTCACCGCATTCGGCGACGGCATTCGCGCGACGTTCAAGACCGATCTGGCGCAAGGCGCGGTGGCGCATGCCTCGGCCGAGCGGGGGGCGAAGTTCGCCGCTGCCCGTGTGCTGGATGGCAACCCCGATACCTATTGGAGTGCGCCGGACGGGGTGACGACTCCGTCGCTGACGCTCGATCTGCCGCCGGGGCGGACGTTCGACCTGATCCGGATCAGCGAATATCTGCCGCTCGGCGTGCGCGTGACGCGGTTCGCGGTCGATATCGACGAAGGGAAGGGCTGGCGCGAGGTCGCCAACAAGGAATGCATCAGCGCGCAACGGATCATCCGTCTGCCCGCCCCGGTCACCGCACGTCGCGTGCGGCTGCGCATTCTCGAAGCGCCGGTGTGCCCGGCGATCAGCGGGATCGCGCTGTTCCGCAGCGTCGCGCCGAAGGCCGTGCCGCACCTTCGGTCGAAGAATCCGGCTTTGGTCGATCGGTCGGCATGGCGCGTGGTCACGGCCAGCGCGCCGGGAGCCGAAGCGGTCCTGGACGATGATGCGACCACGCCGTGGCGCTGTGCGCCTCCGGGCGGGCTGACGCTCGATCTCGGGCGGGTGGAGCGGATGTCGGGCTTCACGCTGACGCCGTCGCGCGATTTCGCCGACAATTCGGGGCCGCCGGGACGCTTCGTGCTGGAATCGAGCCTGGACGGGAAGAGCTGGACGCCGGTGAAGGAGGGCGAGTTCGCCAACATCGCCAATGCGCGGCAGACCAACCGGATCCGCTTCGACGCGGTCGTCTCCGCGCGCTTCCTGCGCTTCGCCTTCCCGATCGTCGCAAACGCCAAGCCGATGATCGCCATCACCGAGATCGGCGCCTTCGCCGCGAAATAAGCCCGGCCAAGGAAAGGCCCGTGCCGCCGCCCGACGGGCAAGCGGCACGGGCCTTTTTTGTTGGGCGGTGATCTGGCGCGCAGCATGATGCGGGCACAAAAAAATCGCCGCCCGCAAGCTCCAGGGGAAGAGCTTGCGAGCAGCGACGCTCGGATCGGCGAAAGGACCGATCAGAAGTTGGTGGTCACCCCGATGGTGATCGTGCGACCGAACGTGTCGTAGCGCTGCGGGATCGTGTTGCCGCGCGACAGGATCCCGGAATCATAGCTGTTGGTTATGATGGGTTGCTGGCGGTCAAAGATGTTGTTGACCGATGCGTTCAGCCTGAAGCGCTTGGCAATGTGCAAACCCACGGCCAAATCGAAGTAGTTATAGGCTGGAATTCGCGTGAAATCGGTCACGGTGGAGGTGGACGTAGAACCCAGCGCAGCTAGGCCACTGTTCTGCGCCGCGGTGACGGCCTCGATATAGCGCCATGCGACCGAGGTGGAGAAAACACCATCGTTGGTCGTGTAGGTGGAGCGGAAGTTGTGCACCCAACGCGGCATGGGCTGCGTGCATGCTCCGCCGAAATATCCGACGCAGTTGGTCCGGGGCAAATAGGGTGCAGCCTGAGCGCCACTATCCGTCGTCAGCGTACCGTTGATCAGAAAGTCGATATTGCCCGCAGTCCCGCCCAGCGACGCTGAATAGTGCGCCTGGAAGTCGTACCCGCTTGTGTAGAGGCGGTACTGGTTCTGGTTGCCGCTCTGAATATAGCCGGACGTCGTGCCGCTGCCGTTTAGCTGGTGGGTTACCGGATCGCGCACAAGGCGACTGCAATAATAGGCTTCCCCGGTCCGGGCGCAGCCATCCACGGCATCAGCTGCGGAGCTGTAGTTGATCACGTTGTTGACCTGGATTTTGTACCGGTCGACCGAGAAGCTGAAGTTCGGGATGAACTGCGGCGTCAACACCACACCGAACGTCTCGGTGCGCGCATCTTCCGGATTGATCTGGACGCCGTTGTTCCGCTGACGGCAGACGTCGTCGATGCATCGTATGCTGGTGACGCCATTCACGGTGGTGCCGGGCAAGAGCGCGTTGCCATAGAGATTGTCGGGAAGCCCGGTCAGGCGACATGCGGCGAGGCTGGCCCGGGGTGCGACACCGCTGATGCTCGCGCAGGGATCGATGATCGTGGCGTTTTGGTATCCGACCGTCTGATCGGCTTCGCGGAGGCCCGGTGCGCGTGCGGCGCGGTTCCTGCTGTAGCGGAATTCGATGTCGGGGGTCGGCGAATAGACGCCCTCGATCTTCCATGTGTTGAAGGTCTGCGAATTGGTGCTGTATTTCGACAGGCGATAGCCGCCGTTGACCTGCAACAGCTTCGCGAACGAAACGTTCTGGAGCAGCGGCAATTGCGCTTCGATATTGCCTTCGACCACGTCCTGTTTGGCGAAACGGTTGGCGACGCCGCCATAGACGTCGAGGAAGCGCTGGTTGCGCGTCTCACTCTCCTGCATCTTGCGATATTCGGCACCGACCGCCACCGCGAGACCCTGTTCGGCGAACGGCGAGCGGATGCCGTAGCGGGTGAAGTCGGCGGTCAGATTGGCGGTGGCATCCCAGAATTTGGCGCGCAAATCGCTGCGGCCCAATCCGGCGTTGAACAGATAGTTGCTGAGCGCCGCGCTGCCCGGATTGTTGGCCGTGAATATGTTGAGCGGAACGCAGGCCGGATCGGTGCCGTTGACCACCGAGCGGCAGGTCGGCACGCCGTTGACGTTCACGACATCCAGCGCCCGCTGGACGTTGGCGGTGACGTTGTTGCCGCCCGGCTGCCACAATTGACGGCTTTGATCGTAGACGCCGGCGACGTCATAGTGCCAGCCCTCGGCGATCTCGCCACGGACGCCGAGCGAGGCGCGCGTCTGCGTGTTGGTGAACGTTTCCCGATCACGATCGCCCGCCAGACCCGGGAAGCCGTAATTGACACCGACGGGCACGGTGACGGTGGTGCTGCCGGCGTTGGCGCCGCAGATCGTCTGGGCCTGCGAGGCGGACAGGAAGGGGTTGTTGCAATTGATCTGGTACGTGCCGCCCTGGATATAGGGGCCGAACAGCCGGTTGTAGGACTTGTCGCGCAGGTAGAGCAGGCTGGCGGAAATCTCCGCCGCCGGCGATGCCTTGAAGTTGACGAAGCCGCCGGCATTGTAGCGTTCGTACGGGCGCGCGGCGAAGCGTTGCGCCTGGTTCTGATACTGGGGAAGCGTCGATGCCAGGACGAAGGTGCCGGGGCTGCCGGGGAGGTTGGAATAGTTCTGGCCGTTGATCGACAACGTGCCGTTCGGCCCCTGGCTGGTGCCGCCGCAGATCAGATTGTTGACCCGGAGCGGGTTGCCGGTGTCGCGCCGGAGCTGGCAGCCCGAGGAATCACGCTCGGCGAAGGTGACGCCGTCGGCATGGCGATATTCGCCGAAGACCGAGATGTTGAGCCGGTCTTCGAGGAAGTTGTGGCCGAAGGTGGCGATGAGATCGGCACGGCCGCCGTCGCTGGTGTTGCCGGTGGGCGTGGTGATGCCGAACGCCCTTGCGACCGGCGTGGACGCGTTGTCGCGATTGGTGTGATTGTAGAAGCTGTAATTGGCCGTCAGTTGGAGGCCGGTGAAATCCTTCTTGGTGATGTAGTTCACCACGCCGGCGACCGCGTCCGAACCATAGACCGAGGATGCGCCGCCGGTCAGGATGTCGATACGCTCGACCAGCGAGGTCGGGATGAGGTTGATATCGACCGACTCCGCGCCCGCGATGCGCTGACCATTGAGGAGCGACAGGGTGCGGTTGAAGTCCAGCCCGCGCAGCTTTGCGCCGCGCTGCTGGCCGTTGCTCTGCTGATAATTCTGCTGCGCATCCGGCTGGACCTGGCCCAGGCGGTTCGTCACCTCTTCGAGGTTCAGCGCGCCCTGTGCCTTGATGTCGGCGGCGGTGATGGTGAGGATCGGGCTGGCGGATTTCAGGTTCGGGCGGTTGAGGCGGGTGCCGGTGACCATGATCTCGTCGGACGCCGCGGCATCGTCCTGCGTCGCCTTGTCGTCGCCGAGCGTCGGCTGCATCGCATCGTTCGCGGGCGCGGTCTGCGCGAATGCCGGGGAGATCGTGGCCAGGCTGGTCGCCAGCGCCAGAGTGGATACAAGATATCGCAATGCCATCGTCTCTTCCCCTTTTGCCCGTCGGCCGTGGCACGTATATTTTTACGTTGCCGGTGCGCCTCAGGATCGTCTGAACCAATTGGTCATAAGAAACACATCATTGGACTGCATGATAGCGCTCACATTGCGCTTCATCGACAAAATGGCACGCTTCGTCGCTATTTCTCAGATTATTTGTCCATTATGGACGATACCAAAGCGCCGTTCAACAGTGGGGAGGCGTCGCGATGCGATCGGGCTTGTGGCGCTGCCCGGTGAGATCAGAAAAACGTCTTCACCACGTCGATGCCGCGATACGCATCGTCGACCATGAGTAATTGCCGCCATTTGTCGAACGTGAGGCATGGGTGCGATACGTCGAAGCCGAGCAGGTCGCCGACCTGCACGTCATCGTCCCCCGCCACCGACATATAGGCATGCTGATCCATCAGCCCGTCGATCGTCCAGGTGGCGGGCGCGGCGACCGGTGTCGTGTCGCGGCCGGGGCGGAAATGCAGCCGGGGCATGGGCAGCCCCGCGTCGAACGCGACGTCGCGCTTACCCATCGCGACGACCGCCCGTTTCGGGTCGGGGCGGGACTGGACGCAGGCCCAGATCTGTAGCGCGGGGAGCAGTCCTTCACGCATGCGCGCCGCGATCGGATTGCTTGCGAGGATCCGATCCTGCGCGGTGCGATAGAGGCCGGCATCGTGGCTGAGGTAGCAGCCGGGGCGGAGGACAGTTTCGAGCGGTGGTTCGATGGGTGCGCGGGCGAATTCCTCGGCGACGATATCGTACCAAGCCGATCCCGCGCCGGACAGGATCGCCGGCGTGCGGGCGAAGCCGCCATCCCGGGCGATATCGGCGACCGTTTGCACGGCGCGGCGCAGGAACGTGCGGATTTCCGCTTCGTCGGCCAGCACGCCTTCATAGAGTTCGATCCCCGCCAGCCGGACGTAAGGGCCTGCCGCGGCGATCGCCGCGAGCACCGCCGCCTGTTCCGCTGCATCGCGCACGCCGGTGCGGTATCCGCCCTGATCGGGGGTCGGCGCGAGTTCGAGCAGCACGTCGATTGCCGCACCGTGTTCGCGCATCGCGGCGGCGAGTTGTTCGACCCCGGCGACCGAATCGACCAGGCAGAAGATCGTCGTTTCAGCGTCGCCGGACAGCCCCGCCAGGATCGCCAGATTGCCGCGTCCGACGACCTGATTGGCGATCAGAATCCGCCGTACGCCATGTGCGGCGGCGACCTGCGCCTGATGCGCGGTCGCTACGGTGATGCCCCACGCGCCGGCATCGAGCTGCCGTCGGAACAGCGAAGGGGCCATCGTCGTCTTGCCGTGCGGCGCGAGGTTCAGGCCGTAGGCATCGACGAATTCCTGCATCCAACGCAGGTTGTGGGCGATCCGCGATTCAAGCAGGATTGCGACCGGCATGGACACATCGCCGGCCAGGACATGGATTTGGACATCCTCGCCTCCGTGCGCAGAGGCTTTCGCCCCGACCGCATTGCCCTTGGCCAGCACGTCTTCGAAGAGGTTCGCATTCATCGCCGTTCCCGATCGCTGAGAAATAAGTAATTTGGTATGGTATATTGCTTATCTGGGATAGACCAATCTAATACATATCCGAGAAAGGGGCTTCGTAAGATGTCGGATCGCGCGGTGGATGCGGATCTGGTGATTGCCGGTGCGACCGTTCATGATGGATCGGGCAATCCCAGCTATCCCGCCGATATAGGGATCGAGGCCGGCGTGATCACGCTGATCGCGCCGCCGCATACGCTGTCCGGCCGGACCAGGGTCGCGGGCGACGGTCTGGTGCTGGCGCCTGGCTTCATCGACGTCCACACGCATGACGATCTGGCTGCGATCGCGCGCCCGCAGATGATCGAGAAATTGTCGCAGGGCGTGACGACGGTGATCGTCGGCAATTGCGGGATCAGCGCGGGTGCCGGGGTGCTGACGCCGGGAACGACGCCGCCCGATCCGATGAACCTGCTCGGCGCGGCGGAGGAGTTTCGCTATGCCGATTTCGCCAGCTACCGCGCTGGGATCGATGCGGCGCGGCCCGCGGTGAACGTGGCCGCTCTGGTCGGCCATACCGCCCTGCGATCGGCGCATATGGATCGTTTCGATCGCTCGGCCACCGCAGACGAGATCACGGCGATGCGCGGCGATCTGGCCGCGGCGCTCGATGCCGGAGCGATCGGCCTGTCGACCGGCCTTGCCTATGCCAATGCCCATGCCGCGCCGACGGACGAGGTACAGGCGTTGGCCGGTGTGCTGGCCGATGCCGGCGGCATCTACGCCACGCATCTGCGTGACGAGACCGCCGGCATCCTCGATGCGCTGGACGAGGCGTTCGCGATCGGCAAGCAGGCCGCCAGCCCGGTGGTCGTCTCCCATCTGAAATGCGCCGGCGCGGACAATCATGGCCGTAGCGCCGAAGTGCTGGCGGCGATCGAGCGGGCCGGGGCGGAGTCTCCGGTGGGGTGCGACTGCTATCCTTATACCGCCAGCGCCTCGACGCTGGATTTGAAGCAGGTCGTGCCGGAAACGCCGATCCTGATCACCTGGTCCGATCCCGAGCCGGGGCAGGCGGGGCGGATGCTGTTGGACATCGCCGCCGATTGGGACGTGGATCTGCTGGCGGCGGCGCGGCGGTTGCAGCCGGCGGGTGCGGTCTATCATTGCATGGCCGACCGCGACGTCGAACGTATTCTGGCGCACCCCGCGACGATGATCGGATCGGACGGCCTGCCCAACGATCCGCGGCCCCATCCGAGGCTGTGGGGCGCCTTTCCCCGAGTATTGGGCCATTATGCGCGCGATTGCGGTCTGTTCCCGCTGGCGACGGCGGTGCGCAAGATGACCGGCCTGTCGGCGGATCGCTTCCGGCTCACCGGGCGCGGCTATGTCCGCGAAGGCCATGCCGCCGATCTCGTATTGTTCGATCCCGAGACGGTCGGCGATGCCGCGACGTTCGAGGATCCGATGCAGGCGGCGCGCGGCATCGTCGGCGTGTGGGTCAACGGCGTGCTGTCGCTGGATCGTGGCGTGGCCACCGGAGACCGCGCGGGCCATTTCCTGCCGCGCTCTCCCCGTTCAACCCCATCCTATCAGGAGACAATGCAATGACCCAGACTAATGGGACCGAGACCAATGGACTGAAGCGCTTCGGCGTCGAGGGCGGCAAGGGCACCGGCGGCCAGCATCTGCCGTTCGCGCGCGCGGTGGCCGCCGATGGCTGGCTGTTCGTCTCGGGGCAGGTGCCGATGGTCGATGGCGAGATCATCGAAGGCGGCATCGTCGCGCAATCGCATCAGGCGATCCGCAACGTGCTCGCGATCCTGGCCGAGGCGGGATACGGCCCGGAAGACGTCGTGCGCTGCGGCGTATGGATCGACGATCCGCGCGACTTCATGTCGTTCAACCGCGTGTTCATGGAATATTTCGGCGCCAACCCGCCGGCCCGCGCCTGCGTGGTGTCGCAGATGGTGGTCGACTGCAAGGTCGAGGTGGACTGCGTCGCCTGGAAGAAGGGCTGACCGCATGGAGCCGGTCACGGGATCGCTGCTGATCGTTTACGGCACGATCGCCGTGGTCGCGCTGATCGCGCTGATCGCGTGGGTCAGGCTCAATCCCTTCATCGCCTTGGTGCTGGTGTCGCTGCTGCTCGCGCTGGCGATCGGCATGCCGCCGGCCGGCGTGGTGAAGGCGTTCGAGGCGGGCGTCGGCAATACGCTCGGGCATCTCGCGCTCGTCGTCGCGCTGGGCACGATGCTTGGCAAGATGATGGTCGAGTCCGGCGGGGCGACCCGCATCGCCGATACTTTGGTCGCCGCGTTCGGGCCGAAGCGGATCGACTGGGCGATGATGACGATCGCCTTCCTCGTCGGGCTGCCGGTGTTCTTCGAGGTCGGGTTCGTGCTGCTCGTGCCGATCGTGTTCACCGTGGCGCGGCAGACCGGCACGCCGTTGATCAAGGCCGGGTTGCCGATGGCGGCAGGCCTGTCGGTGGTCCACGGCCTCGTCCCGCCGCATCCCGCCGCCTTGCTCGCCGTCACTGCCTATGGGGCGGATATCGGC
Organism: Parasphingomonas caseinilytica; assembly: GCF_036663755.1. Taxonomy (NCBI): domain Bacteria; kingdom Pseudomonadati; phylum Pseudomonadota; class Alphaproteobacteria; order Sphingomonadales; family Sphingomonadaceae; genus Parasphingomonas; species Parasphingomonas caseinilytica. The sequence goes on along the minus strand of NZ_JAXOJL010000002.1, from coordinate 37,415 downwards.
CAGACGATCCTGTTTGCGATCATCGTCGGCGTGCCGACTGCGATCATCGCCGGGCCGCTCTTCACCCGGATCATCGCGCCCTATGTGCAGGCAAGCGAACCCGTCGCGATCGGTGGCGAGGCACCGGTGGCCGCAGCGCGGATGCCGGCGGGCGGGGCGCCCGGGTTCGGGATCACCGTGCTGACGCTGCTGCTGCCGGTCGGGCTGATGCTGCTCGGCAGCTCCGCCGAACTGTTCGCGGCCCCCGGCACGGTTATTCATGGCGCGTTGAAGCTGATCGGCAATTCGGTCGTCGCTATGCTGCTGGCGGTGTTGCTCAGCTTCTGGACGTTCGGCTTCGCGCGCGGGTTCGATCGCGAGACGATCCTGCGCTTCTGCAACGAATGCCTCGGGCCGACCGCCGGCATCACGCTGATCGTCGGGGCCGGGGCGGGCTTCGGGCGGATCCTGATGGACGGCGGCGTCTCCGATGCGATCATCGCGCAGGCCGGCACGGTGCACGTCCCGGTGCTGCTGCTCGGCTGGCTGGTCGCGGCGATGCTGCGCGTGGCGACGGGCTCCGCGACGGTGGCGATGGCGACCGCATCGGGCATCGTCGCACCGCTGGCCAAGGCGGTGGCGGGCACGCGGCCGGAACTGCTGGTGCTGACGACGGGGGCGGGATCGCTGGTGTTGAGCCACGTGAACGACGGCGGTTTCTGGCTGGTGAAGCAGTATTTCGGACTGTCGATCGCCGATACGCTAAAGACCTGGACGGTATGCGAAACCTTGATCTCGGTCCTTGCCCTGGGCTTCACGCTGGCGCTGTCCGTGGTGCTGGGCTGATGGCGATCGATTGCGGCGTCACGCGACGCGGTGTGATCGGGATAGGGGCGGCCGCCGTGCTGGCCGCGCCGCTTGCCGCCGCCGGCCCGCGCGATTCCGTAGTGCGGTTGATCGTCGGCACCTATCAGGGGGAAGGCGGCGGCGGGCTGTATCCTTTGTCCTACGATCCCGCCGCCGAAAGCCTGACGCTCGGCACGCCGCTTCCGGCTTATGCGAATGCGTCGTTCGGGGCGTATAATCCGCGCCACGATTGCCATTACCTGATCGATGAACAGAGTGCGGGAACGGTCGCGGCCTATCGCCCGGGCGATCCGGCGTGGAGCGGGGCGATGGCCACCGGCGGGGCCGATCCCTGCCATATCGCGATCGATCAGCGCCAGCGCCGGATCGCCGTCGCGCATTACACTGCGGGTAGCGTGGCGGTGATCGGCGTGGATCCGGTGAGCGGTGCGCTGGCGGGGCCTCCGGTGGTTCGCAACCATATCGGATCCGGCCCGAACGCACGGCAGCGCGGCACGCATGTGCATTGGGTCGGGTTCAGCCCGGATGGCCGCTGGCTGCATGCGGTCGATCTCGGGGCCGATGCGGTGTTCGGTTATGATCTGAAGAGCGGGATCGGCCAGCCGGTCGTGTCGTATCGCGCGCCGCCGGGCACCGGCCCGCGCCACATGAATTTCCATCCGCATCGTCCGCAGGCGTTCCTGCTGAGCGAACTTCGCAGCGAGGTGACGGTGCTGGACAGCGCGGGTGCCGGGCGGTTCGCTGCGCGCCAGACCGTATCGACGCTGCCGGCCGATTTCACCGGCACGAACTATCCCGCCGAGATCGCGATCAATCGCGCCGGCGATCGCCTGTACGTTTCCAATCGCGGGCATGACAGCATCGCGGTGTTCGCGGTCGCGCCGGACGGGCGGCTCGATCCGATCGAACACGTCTCGACCGGCGGGACATGGCCGCGCTTCTTCCTGCTGATCGAGGAGGCCGGGCGTCTGCTGGTCGCCAACCAGCGTTCGGGGAACGTGGCGGCGTTCGCGATCGCGGCGGATGGCCGCCTGCGCGCCACGGGGGCGTCGATCGCCATACCGGCGCCAGCGTTCATCGCCCGGACCCCGACGACACCGACCAAGGGCTGACCATGACCGAAGATACGATCTTTCCGCCGCGCAGTGCCGCGCATGTCGTATGTTTCGGCGAGATGCTCGTCCGGTTGGCGACGCAGGCGCAGGACGACCTCGCCTTCGCGACCGCGCTCGATCTGCATGTCGGCGGGGCCGAGGCCAATGTCGCGGCGGCGCTGGCGTGGCTCGGGCACCGGGCGGAGATGGTCACCGCGCTGCCGGGCGAAGCGATGGGCGAGCGCGCGCTGACGCATTTGCGCGCGCGGGGCGTGGGGATCGATCATGTGCGGCGGCGGGATGGCCGGATCGGGCTGTATTTCGCCGCGACGGGCGCATCCTTGCGGCCCACGACGATCCTCTACGATCGCGCAGCCAGCGTGTTCGCGGCGACCGACTGGGCCGATACCGACTGGTCGGTGGCGCTGGCCGGTGCCGATCTGCTGCATGTGTCGGGCATTTCGCTGGCGGTGGGGCAGGCGTCGGCGGATGCGGTGCTGGCGGCGGTCGCGACGGCGCGGGCGATGGGTGTGCTGGTGTCGTTCGACGGCAATTTCCGCCCGCAATTGTGGCGCGATCGCAAGGACGATCCGGCGGTCCTGCTCCGCGCCGTGCTGGGCCAGGCCGATATCTTCTTCGGCGATCATCGCGATGCCGCCCTGATCCTGGGAACGAGCTTCGATGACGATGCGGCGCGAAGCCGGACGGCGGCCGAGGCGGTGTTCGCGGCCTTCCCTCAGCTCAGGCTGATCGCATCGACGACGCGTCGGGCGGAAACGGTCGAACGCAATCTGCTCTCCGCGCGGATCGATACTCCGACACGCGTGGTGACCACGCCGACACAGGCGATCGAGGGCATCGTCGATCGCATCGGCGCGGGCGACGCCTTCGCCGCCGGCGTGTTGCACGCCCTGCTGACCGGCGAGACGATCGATCGGGCCGCCGCCGCCGGGCTTACGCTGACCTGTTTGAAACATAGCCAGAGGGGGGACGCCGCCACGGTCGATCGAGCGCAACTGGCGGCGTTCTCAAGCGGCGATGTCGATTTGCGTCGCTGAAATCAGGCCGCGGCCGCTGAGTCGTAGCCGCGATTGGCGAGGGCGCGGGCTTCCTCGACCGGGAGGGGGCGGCCGAAATAATAGCCCTGGACCTTGGTGCAGCCGAGGTCCTGGACCATGCGGTGTTCGGCCTCGGTTTCGACGCCCTCCGCCGTGGTCGCCATGTCAAGGCTCTGCGCCAGCGCGACGACGGCGCGGATGATCGCGATCGCCTCGCGCACGCCCTTCGATGCCTGGGTGACGAAGCTGCGGTCGATCTTGATCGAGGAGAAGCGCGTGCGGCTGAGATAGCCGAGCGAGGAATAGCCGGTGCCGAAATCGTCGAGGCTGAGGCGCACGCCGAGATCGAGGATCTTCTCCAGCACCTGCGTGGCGCAGGTGCCTTCCTTCATGAACACGCTTTCGGTCACTTCGAGTTCGAGCCGCTCGGCGGGCAGGCCGCTGTTCGCGAGCGCCGAGGCGACGATCGTGACGAAGGCGGGGTTGTGCAGCTGTTCGGGCGAGACGTTGACCGCGACGCGCACCGGATTGGTCCAGCGCGCGGCTTCGTCGCAGGCGGTGCGCAGGACCCATTCGCCGATCGGCGCGATCATGCGCGCATCCTCGGCGAGCGGGATGAACTTGACGGGGGAGATGGTGCCGAGCTGCGGGTGCGTCCAGCGGAGCAACGCCTCGAACCCGGTCAGCCCGCCGGTGTCGGCGGCGACGACCGGCTGATAATTGAGGTGCATCTCGCCGTTCTTCAGCGCCTGACGCAAGGCCATTTCGAGGACGCGGCGTTCCTCCGCCGCGACGTGAAGCTGAGGTTCGTAGGAATGATAGGTGCCGCCGCCGGCATCCTTCGACCGGTACAATGCGAGATCGGCCGAGCGGATCAGCATCTCCGCCGTGCGCCCGTCGCGTGGGCCGGTGGCGATGCCGATGCTGGCACCGATGAACAGGGTGTGGGCATCGAGTTCGTAGGGGCGGGACAGGGTTTCGATGATCGCGCGGGCGAGCTTTTCGACGCGGGCGGAATCGCTGGCGTCGCGCACCACGACGGCGAATTCGTCGCCGCCGAGGCGGCCGATCATCTCGTTATCCGTGATGAGCTGACCGAGCCGTTCGGACACGCGGCCGAGCAGTCGGTCGCCGATCGGGTGGCCGAGCGTGTCATTGATCGCCTTGAAGCGATCGAGATCGATCATCATGAAGGCGCAGCGACTGCCCCATTTGTCGGCCTCGGCCATGGCGCGGCCGAGCGTTTCGTGGATCAACAGGCGGTTGGGCAGGCCGGTGAGCGTATCGAAGCGCGCCATCTTGTTGATCTTGTCGGCCGAAGCGCGCTGTTCGGTGACGTCGGAGCCGACGCCGCGAAAGCCGATGAACGCGCCGCGTTCGTCGTAGCGGGGGGAGGCGGCGATTTCCCACCAGCGTTCCTCGCCCCGGACGGTGATCGGGAGAAGCAGATCGCGGAACGCCTCGCGCGCCTTCAGTTTCTCGGCGAGCGTGCGCAAGGCCGGGGTGAAATTGCCCTCTTCCCACGTCGCTCCCGCCAATAGTTGCAGGAACGGCATGCCGTTGATGGTGATCGGATCCAGCCCAACCGAAAAGGCGAAGCGTGGGGAGGCGCGGGCGATGCGGCGCTGGGCGTCGGTTTCCCACAACCAGTCGGCACCGGTTTCCTCGAATTCGCGCAGCAACATGCTGACGGTCTCGTCGCGTTCGGCGAGTGCGATCTCTCCGGCGCGGATCAGCACCAGCGCGCGACCCCGCGCGAAGCAGCCGACCATGAGCAGGGTGGAGAAGAACAGGGTGGCGGCGGCGAACAAGGGGCCATCGACCGACCAGAGCATCGCGGCGATCGAGAGGCCAAGGATGCCGAGGAAGCTGATCGTCGCGAGCGGGAGCGCGGCCATGGCGATGGCGGAGGAGGCCATGAGGATCGACAGCACGATCCACAGGCCCAATGCGGCGGTGGCATTGATCCTGAGCGCGAACGCGAGCGGCGGGACGGACCAGATGATCGCGAGCGCGATGCCGTCGAACACCGTGGCGCGCACGTCGCGCAGCGAAGCGCTGTTCTCGATGCGGTGGCGCGAGGACAGTCGGCGGAAGGCGACGGTGGCCGCGACGGCGGCGGTGAGCGCACCCCAGGTGGCGAGCTGCCAGAGCGGCACGAGCGGCGCGAGGATCAGCGTGACGATCGCCGCGCCGAAGACGTTGGCGGCGAGCAGGAACAGAGCAAGCTGGCGGCCGGAATTGAGCTGCGCGGCGCGAATCGGTCCCCAATCCGTCGAGTCCGCCGGATCGTAAAGGCCGAGAAGCGCGCGCGCATCGATACGAGGCGCGGCGAACTGGGGGGCGGACTTGGTGTTCACGGCGCGAGGGTAGGGCGCGGTTGGTTAGAATATCGTTAGAGGTTTGAGGTGCGGGGGAAATATTTACTGGGCGGGGCCTTCTCTTACTCCCCTCCCTGGAAGGGAGGGGGCGGGGGTGGGTCGCTCTCGGGGAGCGCCATCCCAGCCCCATATCGACCCACCCCCACCCCCCCTTCCAGGGAGGGGAGCAGGAGGAATCAGGCCGCCAGATCGTAGGGTTTGATGTCGCCGCTGAGGTACAAATTGCGGGCTTTCGCGCGGCTCAGCTTGCCGGACGACGTGCGCGGCAGGGTGCGCGGGGGGATGAGTTCGATCACGCAGTTCATACCGGTGACCGAGCGGACGCGCTCGCGGATTTCCTCGCGCAGGCGGACGCGTTCGGCGTCGTCGCTGCTGCGGCACTGGACCAGAACGGCGGGGGTTTCCTCGCCGCCCGGCGTGGTGATGGCGAATGCGGCGATGTCGCCGGCCTTGAAGCCGGGCAATTGCTCGACCGCCCATTCGATGTCCTGCGGCCAATGGTTGCGGCCGTTGACGATGATCATGTCCTTGGCGCGGCCGACGATGTAAATGTAGCCGTCCGACAGATAGCCCATGTCGCCGGTGTCGAGCCAGACGCTTCCGTCGGCATCGGGGGCCATGCAGGCGGCGGTGGCGGCGTCGTCGCGGAAATAGCCGACCATCAGCGACGGTCCGGTGCACCAGACCTTGCCGATCGCGCGTTCCGGCAGCGGCGTGCCGTCTTCCTCGCGAATCTCGATCTTCATGTCGCGCGCGGCCTTGCCGCAATTGACGATGGCGCGGAACCGCTGCGGGCGACCCTGACCGGCAGCGACGCCGGACAATTGCGTTTCCTCGACGAGTTCGACGCGGATGCCTTCACCTGGCGGCATGATCGACACGGCGAGCGTGGCTTCGGCGAGGCCGTAGCTCGGCAGGAAGGCGCTTGCCTTGAAACCGGCATCGGCGAAGGCATCGACGAAGCTCTGCATCACGTCCGGACGGATCATGTCGGCACCGTTGCCGGCGACGCGCCAGCGCGACAGATCGAAGCGGTCGCCGGCCTTGATCTGGGTCGAGATGCGGCGCGCGCAGATGTCGTAGCCGAAGGTCGGCGAATAGCTGAGCGTCGTGCCGGTATTGCGGCTGATGAGATCGAGCCAGGCGAGCGGACGGCGGGCAAAATCCTCGGTCTTCAGATAATCGGTCGAGACCTGATTGGCGACCGGCGACAGGAAGCAGCCGACCAGCCCCATGTCGTGATACCAGGGTAGCCAGGACACGCAGCGATCGCTGTCGACGACTTCCATGCCGTGGCTGTGTGCGGCGAGATTGTTGAGAAGGGCGTGGTGCGTGATCGCGACGCCGTGCGGGAAGCGCGTGGAGCCGCTGGAATATTGCAGGTACGCGACGTCTTCGCTGCGCGCCTTGGGCAGGGTGGCGTCGGGCGCGGGGCGCTTGGCGAATTCGGACCAGTCGATGCCCTCGACCCCGGCGATGCGCGCGGATTCGCCGGCCATTTCGGCGAGTTCGGGCGGATAGACGAGCATCGTGGGATCGCAGCTCGACAGCTGGACGCGGAGTTGTTCGATATAAGAATCGCGGCCGCCGAAGGAGGTGGGCAGCGGCAGCGGCACCGGCCAGGCCCCGGCATAGATCACGCCGAAGAACAAAGCGGCGAATTCAGCGCCCGTCTCGGCGACCAGTGCGATGCGGTCCTGCGGCGTGACACCGGCGGCGATCAGGCGGCGGGCCATGAGCAACGCATCGTCGCGCATCTCGGTGAAGGGATACGGGCGGACGAGCGTTCCGCGGGCATCGTGGAAATTCAGGCCGCGCGATCCGGTTGCGGCGTAATCCAGCGCATCGCCCAGCGTTTCGAAATCGGCGAAGCGGCGCGGCAACGAATCTTCGGTCGGCGTGGGCATGATCGCCACCGCCGCCTGATTGTCCTTCTGCAACACATGCATCGTCATCTTCGAGAGCCCTAGGTGGCGGCCAAAGGTGCCGCTCTTGTGGAGGCGTATTGGATTAACCAGCCCAAGCGTTCAAAATCCGTTCCGACTGTGGCACAATGATGGCACATGGCCAGCCCCACCGTCACGAGAGATACGAGAGAACAACGTAGACGGACGCCGAAGCCGCTGGATCACGCCGCGCTGGATCGCCTGGCGCTGCGCTATGTCGAGCGTTTCGCGACGACGCGCGGGCGGCTGGTGGACTATCTGAAGCGCAAGATTCGCGAGCGTGGCTGGGAGGGCGACGCGGCGGACCCGGCGGCGCTGGCCGAGAAATTCGCCGAGCTCGGCTATATCGACGATCGCGCCTTCGGCGAGGCGCGGGCATCGGCGATGGCGCGGCGCGGGCTGGGCCAGCGCCGTGTGGCTGGAGCGCTGCGTCAGGCCGGGATCGGCGAAGAGGATGCCGAGGCGCTGGCACCGGCGATCGAGGACCGTGCCGTCAGCGCCGCGCTCACCTATGCGCGCAAGAAGCGGATCGGGCCGTATGCGCTGACCGAGGCCGACCGGCCGGTACGCGAAAAGCAAATCGGCGCGATGATCCGCGCGGGCCATGATTTCTCGCTCGCGCGGCGCATCGCAGGCATGGCACCGGGCGAAGAATTCGATGTCGGTATAGGATTTGTATAGGAAAGGGCCATAATCAGGTGTTTCGCCGAAGCGCGAGCGTGCTAAGGGGGAATGGGGGACGTAACGCATGCGTATCGAAACGCCGCCGGGTGATTACGGCCGGCCTGATTCAGTAACCGACCAGCCGGCCGCGGACGACGAGGCCGATGGCATGGTTTATGCCGGCACGCTCAAATGGTTCGATGTGACGCGCGGCTTCGGGTTCCTGGTGGGCGACGATCCGCAGGTCGGCGATATCCTGATCCACTTTTCGGTACTGCAGCCGCACGGCCGGCGTAGCCTGCCGGAGGGCGCGCGGGTGCAATGCCATGCCACCAAAAGAGAGCGCGGGTTGCAGGCGACCGAGATCGTCGCGATCGACCTGACCGATGCGGTGGACCCGCCGCAGCGGGCGCGCGGGAGTGACCGGATCGACCCCGCCGCACTGATCGATCGCGCCGGACCGTTCGAAGACGTAACCGTCAAATGGTTCAACCGGCTGAAGGGCTATGGTTTTCTCGTGCGTGAAAGCGATTCGGCGGATATATTCGTCCACATGGAAACGCTGCGCCGCGCTGGCGTGATCGAGGTCGAGCCGGACCAGCGCCTGCGGGCCCGGATCGTCGAAGGACAAAAAGGTCCTTTGGCGGTCGACGTGGAAGCCGGGGACTAGGTCGAAAAAGGATAGCTGATGATCGGTACGACAAAAGGCGTGCTGGCCGCCGTGCTGCTGCTGGGAGCGGGCGCCGGCGGCATCGCGGTCGCGACCGGCGGTTTTCCGGGGCTGGGCGACACGGCCAAGACCAAGGCGGCCGAACCCCAATCGGGCAAGATCGCGCTGACGGTGAAGAGCGCCAACGGCGTGCACGCCTTCAAGGTGGAGGTCGCCAGGACGCCGGCCGAGCAGGAAAAGGGCCTGATGTTCCGCACCAACATCCCCAAGACCGAGGGGATGATCTTCACGCCCTATCCGGCCGAAGGCGGCCCGCCGCGCGACGCGAACTTCTGGATGAAGAATACGCCGAGTTCGCTCGACATCATCTTCATCCGCGCCGACGGCACGATCGCGCGCATCGCCGAGAATGCCGTGCCGTTCTCCGAAGCCCCGATCCCCTCGGGCGAGCCGGTGGCGGCGGTGCTGGAGATCAACGGCGGCCTTGCGGGCGAACTGGGCATCGCCGAGGGTGATAGGGTCAGCTGGGGCAAGTGAGGTGATGCGGGGCTAGCGTGCTTGCGTTGCGTGCGTGCGCCGATGCCCTCGTCTCGCTGCGATCATCGGTAGCGGGCACTTTCGATGACTACACCTCAAGATCGCGATGAATTTTGGGGTTAGGCCGATAGCCGGCCATGCTGCGCGGCCTTGCGATGCTTGAATGCCGTGAAGTCGAATTTTTCCGGTTCGCCACTCTCTTCGCCATCGATCAATTCCCGACGAATGTTGTCGATCTCGAGCTTCTGTCGCTCGGTGATGGTAATCGTTTTGCGTGTCTTCGAGATAACCCGCTCCATTCTGCTCTCGTCACACCATTGGTGCAATTCAAGCCCGCTTTATCCCCACTTGCAAGGTCCGCAGAATGCCGGGCGGCCTTTCGCGCTGCCGCTGCGACAAGATGATCAGGCTATAAGCCAAGATCAACTGCGACATCGCGCGAAGCAGGTTGGTCTCAGTCATCAAGACAGACCCCGGTCGCAACCACATCATTTGCAATGATCATTAAAATCGATCTAAATCGGCGAGGGTCGATGCGAATCAACGATAAATTTACGGGCGCGTCGTAGCTGTAGACGGTGACATCCGAGCTTTGAATTTTCGTGTTCGGGAAACTTACGGATGGGCGTCGACAAACTTGCCGGGCGGATGTTGCCTGACTGGCGCAGGCGATCCGCTTTGGGCGTCATCGAAAATCGCGTGCCCGATCTGTGGCTGATGGCAGCGCGTCCCCTGATCAGCAGCAATTGGAGTCTGGCGAAGCGTCTGTTGCACATCCGGAAGCATTTCGCCATCATCAGGCAGGCAAGTTTGCCGCTTCTTCTCGAACCAAATCAATATCTTGATCTATTCTCGTTCCAACTTGGCGAACATTCGTGCCGGGTCATGCTGGATCAGCCGTCCTGGTTGCTGCGCGATGGGCTGCTCACGATCAGCCTGTGGGTGGGGATCGATCGGATCTTCTCGATGTCGTTCTGCTTTTCGGATCGTGTGGGCGAGCGCGTCGTCTATGTCGGTGGAATTCAGGGGCGTCGGCATGCGACGTCGCTCGATCTGAACCGGACGCTGACCAAGGCCGCTTATGGTTTGCGGCCTCGCGATCTGATGTTCGAACTGTTCCGCGTGTTTTCCGAGAATATGGGGGCGAGGCGGATCCTGTGCGTGTCGAACGCGACCCGGTGCAACACGACGCATCTGGAAAGGACCGCGTCGGATGCGAGCGCTCCGCTGTTGAATTATGACGAGGTCTGGCGCGATCGTGGTGGCGTTCCGGGCCTCGAAGGTTTCTTCCGGATACCGATCGCGCGTCGCATTCGGAGCGAGGCGGAGATCCCGGCGCGAAAGCGCAGCCTGTATGCGAAGCGCTACCGCTTCATCGAGCAATTGCAGCCGGCGATGGCCGCCGCCTTGTCCTCGCCGTTGCAGGTGAAGACGCACGAACCGGATCCCCGCGCGCGATAGAATGGCTTCAGGCGCGGATTTTCAAACGGGCTTCAGGACGACGTGATAATGTTCCTGCGCAACGATCTCCCAGCCGGCGTCCGTCCAATCCTGCAGATATTGCGGGTTCACATAGACGACGCGCATCGGCCGCGGATTGGCCTGCCATGACGCGCGTGCATTGCGGGCGACCAGCCGCATGACCGACGAATCGAAGGGGTGGAAGAGGTAGAAGATGGTCGGTTCCGGCGGCAGATCGACCGTCGTGGCATCGTCGCAGAAGACTTCGATCCGCGTGGCGCGGTCGTCCTGCGATGTCAGCCGTGCCACGTTGGCCTGCGCGATCTCGTACAATTCACGGGCGAATTCGATGCCCACGATCCGGGCGAAGCCGAAATCGAGCGCCAGGATCAGCGCACGGCCCTTGCCCGAGCCGAGATCGATGAAGGTGGTGCCGGGAATCGGAATATCGACCGACCCCAGAGCGGCGGCGAATTCCGCCGGGTCGGACGCGATATGGCTCGTGCCGAAGCGCGAATTGCCGGATGCGATGGTCAGATCGTGGAGCCGCTGGATCCCGCCGGTATCGAGACCGAGCTGATCGTCGAATTTGCTGTCGACGTCCGCCTTGTAGGCCAGATAGCGTTTATAGTCTTCCGACGGAAAGCCGATCGCCGTGCGCAGTTTCCGCACGACCTTGCCGAAGAATTCGCCGGGCCCGTTGCTGAGCAATACGCTGAGGCTGCGGCTGATTTGTTTGAAAATTCTCTGCAAGACGATGCGGACCCCCGATTCCATCCAAGCTAGCCAAGATTTCCGTTCGGGCAACCGCGATTATGCGTGACCGCAAAGCGGTTCGCCACGCATCCGATTTGACGAATTGCCAGACGCCCCGTGGAGCGGCTATTGCGCTTGGCCATGGGCATAAATCTCAACCCCTTCACCTGGTGGAACGGCGCCACCATCGGCACCTGGTTCGGACTGCGCGGCAAGGCGCGGGTCGGCGAGGATGCGTTGGGCAACGTCTATTATCAGGGCGGCAGTGACACCGCCGGCAACCCGCGCCGCTGGGTGATCTATAACGGTGCCAACGATGCGAGCCGCGTCGCGCCGGAATGGTTCAGCTGGTTGCACCATCAGGTCGACGATCTGCCCGACCGGGCGCTGCCGGCGGCGCGCATCTGGGAGAAGCCGGCCGAGCCGAACCTGACCGGCACGATGCTGGCGTATCGCCCGGCGGGTGCGCTCGAAAAGGGCGGCAAGCGCGCCGCCGCCACCGGCGATTACGAAGCCTGGACGCCGGAGGCGTGAACCTGCGCCGCTGGCTGGGTGTGACGGCGCTGGTCGCCGGCCTCGGCGCGGGCGGTTGGTTCGGATACGAGCAGTGGCAGCAGCATAACACGGCGGCTCCGGTTGCGGACAAGGCCCCGATCAGGACTGCGCTGGACGAGGAGCCGGTGCAGACCGACATCACCACCGTGGACGTATCGGGCGGGGCGGACCCCTCGTTCGGGGCGACCCCGATGCGCGAGCGGATCGCGGTGCTGGGGGTGCTCAACAAGCGCAACGGCGTATCGCGCGATGTCACGCTGAAGCCCGGCGGCGCGGTGCGCGTCGGCGATGTCGTGGTGCGGTTGCGGGCGTGCGAGCGGACGGCACCGTGGGAGCAGCAGCCCTATACCGGTGCGTTCGTGCAGTTGGATGTGCAGGGCAACGACCGCAAGTTCCGCCGCGTGTTTTCCGGCTGGCTATACAAGGAACGGCCGGGCCTGAACGTGGTGCTGCACCCGATCTACGACGTGTGGGTCAAGAGTTGCGCGATGACCTTCCCCGAAGGCGGGCCAAATTCGGTGAGCGGCGGCGGCGGATCGGCGAACGGCACGGCCGCGCCGGAATCGAGCGCGAAGAAATCGCCGGCCGATCCGGGCGAGACGGGCGAGGAAACGCCGACCACCCCGGCGATCGCGGCGGACAGCAACGCGACGTAACGCTCGCGCGGGATTTCCACCGCGCCGAGCGAGGCGAGGTGGTCCGTCATGAACTGACAATCGAGCAGGGTGAAACCGCCGACGCGGAGGCGCGCAGCGAGCCAGGCGATCGCGATCTTCGAGGTATCGCGGGCGCGGCTGACCATCGATTCGCCGAAAAAGGCGCGGCCGAGCGCGAGGCCGTAAAGGCCGCCGACCAGATCGACGCCGTCCCACACTTCGATCGAATGCGCGAAGCCCTGGGCGTGGAGATCGAGAAAGGCGCGTTCGATCTGGCCGTTGATCCACGTATCCGGGCGATCCTCGGCCGATTCGGCGCACAGGCGGATGATCTGCGCGAAGGCGGTGTCGGCAGTGACGCGGTAACGATCCTGTGCCAGCGTCTTGCGCAAGGATTTCGAGAGGTGGAAGGCGTCGAGCGGAAGGATCGCGCGCTCCTTCGGCTCGACCCAATAAACGCTGTCGGCATCGCGCGCGTCCGCCATCGGGAACACGCCAACGGCATAGGCACCAAGGACGAGGCGCGGATCGAGCGGGACGACATCATCGAACGCCGCTTCCGGCGGCGTGCGGGTCATTTGGCGAGGCGCTTTTCGATCCGCATCCACAATTGCGCGAAGGCCTGCCCGCTTGGCGATTTCGCGGCGAAGCTGCCGACGGGCGCGCGGCGCACGGTCATCGATTCGATCACGCTCGCCATGGGCACGACCGGCCAATCGGGGTGGCGGGCCAGCGCTTCGGCATGTAATTTGCGGCGGCGATCGACCATGGAATGGACCGGCAACACCTCCGCCTTGTTGCCGAGATGTTTGATCACCTCGGCATAGGCGCGTTCGGAGAGCGGCGAGGGGATTACCGGCACCACGATCAGATCGGCGGCACGCATCACTTGGTCGCTCGTGTCGGTCAGCCCCGGCGGGCAATCGAGCAGGATGCGATCGTAGGATTTGCGCAGCCCCGACAACAATTTGGCGAGGCGTTTCTTCTTGTCGAGTTCGTGGAACAGAAGGTCGAGCCCGCGCAACGACGCATCGGCGGGGAGCAGATCGAGCCGTGGGATGGCGGTGTTGTGGATCAGCTTTTCGGGTTCGACGTCCTTGGAGAAAACCGCCTGCGCCGCCTCCTTCACCTTGCGGTCGCCTAGCAGATAGCTGGACGCAGCCTGCGGATCGAGGTCCCACAGCAAGGTTCGCCGCGACGACAGGGTCGCAGCGGACCATGCGAGATTGACCGCCAGCGTGGTTTTCCCGACGCCGCCCTTGAGACTGTAGATCGCAATCGTCGCCATAACCGTATCGTGGCGCAGTCAGGGTACGGGCGCAAGGCGGCGGCGCGCTACTCGAGGCAACAAAAAGGCCGGCGGATCGCTCCGCCGGCCGATGATGTCGTATCTGAGCGCCAGGCGTTTACGCCTTGCAGGTCAGCTTGCCCTTGCCCGGCAGAGTGAGCGTCGCGCCCTTTGGCGTGCCGGTGAGTTCGTAGCCGCCATCGGCCTTGAACGCCTGGCCCGCTTCGGCGGCGACCAGCTTGGTGGCGGTGCCGGTCTTCTCGGTCTTGACCAGTGCCTGCTTGTCGCCATCGAAGAAGGTGACGAAGGCGAGGCTGTTGCCGGGGTTGCAGCGGAACGTGACGTCCGCCTTGATCGACGGCGGCAGTTCGACCGGTGCGCGCTTGGCGATTTCCGCGCGCTGGGGATCGGGAGCCACCGAGGTGACCACTTCCGGGCCCTTTTTGTTGTCACAAGCCGTGAGCGCGAGGAGCGAGACGGCGACGAGGCTGGGGAGGATGATCTTCATAGCGTGGGCTGCTTTGCGCACGCGAAAGAATTCGTCAAGTATGTAGTCGGCCCGGGGGGTTCCGAATGGCGCAGTGCAACAAAATCGTCATTTCGTTGCGCGGGCGTGTCGAGCGGCTGACGGAGGGTCGATTTCTCGTGCGACGGCCGTGACAGGATGAAAATGCGACGCGCTGCCCGGGAAATTCATCGCCGGGAAGGGTTTGTCCTGCTATGGTCGTATCCGTGAGCCAGGCCATTCCACATAGCTTCCCGATCGGGATCGACCCCGCCGACATCGACTTCATGGGTCATGTCAACAATGCCTCGTACCTGAAATGGGTGCAGGACGCGGTGGTCAGCCACTGGCAGCGCTTCGCGCCAGCCGAGGCGATCGCGGCGAACCTGTGGGTCGCGCTGAAGCACGAGATCACGTATCGCAAGCCGACCTTTCTCGACGACGAAGTGATCGCCACCGTGTTGCTGGAAAAGGTGCAGGGCGCACGCGCCTTCTACCAGACGATCATCAAGCGCGGCGAAGAGGTGCTGGCCGAGGTGCAATCGAGCTGGTGTTGCGTCGATGCGGTGACTCATCGCCCGGCGCGGATCGCGCAGAGCGTGGCGGACCTGTTCTTCCACAAGGATTGAGCGTCGGGCCGGAACGGGTGTTCAGGCGTCCGGCGACACGCCGTCGAGCGAGGGTGTCGATGCACCCAGTACCAACCGCCGCGCCCGCAACGCCGCATCGAGATATGGCTTGTCGAGCGCGATGAAGCGCCGCGGCGTCATGCCGAGGAAGCGTTTGCCATCGCGGATGAAGTGTGACGCGTCGTGATAGGCCGGCGACAACAAGGCGTAATCCGAGCGATCGGGCCGCTTCATCATCGACAGTAAAGAGCCGAGGAAACGGGCGCGCATCATCAGCGTCTTGGGCGGAAAGCCGAAATAGCGGTTCGACAGGCGGCGCAAGGTCGACAGGCCGATGCCGATCGCGGCGGCGGCCGTCGCCAGATCGCGCGTGTTGTGATCGACGATCAGCGCCATGACCTGCGCGATCTGCGGCTCGTCCGGATGCGGCACGGCCATATGCTTCAGGAAAAATCCGTCGAGCAGATCCTTGACCTGGAGCGAGCGATCCGAATCGCGGATCAGGGTGACGAGTTCCTCGACCCATGCGGTGGGCAGCACCTGTTCGAGTGGCGTGACGCGATCACGCAACAGATCGGCCCGATCCGAAAACAGCCGCGCCCAGCCGAGCGGACTGACATCGATTGCGATCGAAACGCCGCCATGCGCCGTCACCGGCATCGCCCGACTGGTGACGCCATAGAGGATCGCGGTGGGCAAGGGATCGTAGCGACGATTACCGATCGCGACGCTGATCGGCCCATCGGTGATGACGATCCAGATCTGCGCCCAACCCGGCAGCATCCATTCCGACGTGCCGTTCGGATCGATCGCCTCGGAATCGAGCACGGCATAGCTGGTGAGATGATCGCGTAGCGCCGGGGCGGGGCGTTCGTAGCGCAGGGCGGTGTGCGGCGGCAGGCCGAAATCGGCAGCCGAAATGCCGGGCGTGTGCGTGCCGCTTTCGATCATGCGCAGATGGTTTTGGGGAAGGGCGATGGACGACGGGGTGAACGCAACGCAAGCAACTCCGGTGTAGCGATGATGCGGAATTGCCCAAGTTCGGGGCAAGGGCAAGCCGTGCTTTGGATACGCGGCGGCCCGGTGATGGGGTAGGGGTCGGTTAAAGCGCCTTCCGGAACGGTAGCCGCCGCCGTTCGACGATCGAGCGCCAGGCCCACTCCACCGGCGCGATGCGGTAATAACGCAGGTACGCGTTGGCCGCCCATAGCAGGGCGAGGTCGAGCGCGGCCGAGATCAGCATCATGGTCATCCAGCCGGTCTGGCCGTACAGGCCGAAGGCGAAGGGCGGGTAGAGGATCCACAGGCAGACGATCGTCTGCAGCACGTACAGCGTGAGCGCGGTGCGGCCGGCGGCGATGAACGGGCGGAACAGCTTCGCGCCGATCGCCGTGCCGAGCAGGAGGTGGATCAGGCCGATATGGCCGAGCGTGGCGGTGATGCGAGCATAGCTCTCGAAGGCCCAATTATATTCGTTGGCGTCGACGAACCGCGTCTGTTCCCATGCCCCGAAGGCGCGGAGCGACAGGCCGATGGCGTAATAGCCGAGCGTCATCGCGATATAGAAGCTCCGGCTGCGCAGTCCTTGCAGGATACCCATCTTGAACAGGGCCGCGCCGATCAGCATCATGCTGGCCGAATCCCAGATCGAGAACAGTTCGCCGACGCCGAGCCGTTGGACCGCCTTGCGCCATTGTTCGCGCACCCAGTTGACGCTCGTGCTGCTGCGCGCTTTGTCTTCGGCGGCGACGCGGGCGTCGTGCTTTCTGTCGTCCTTCGCCTCTTCGGCCTTGGCCTTGGCGTATTTGGCGACCTTCTCGGTTTCCGCTTTGGTCAATGTCCGGCCCGCGTCGCGCTTGGCGGTGAGCGCGGCAACCTCGGTGCGGCGTTCGTAGGGGCGGTAGATGCCGAAATAGCTCGCGCCGAACAATTGCATCGTCGCCATGATCAGCCCGATCGTGATCAGCCAGCGTGGCGGCAGGCGGCGGAACCAGAACGCGACCAACGCGGCGATGCCGTAGGTGTGCAGGATGTCGCCCGGCCACAGGAAGATGAAGATGTGCGCGAGGCCGAACAGCCACAGGACGATGTTGCGCCAGTAATAGCGCCTGAAGGCGATGCGGCGTCCGGCGGCGGTGGCGATGCGATCGGTGAGGATCACCATGCCCGCGCCGAACAGGAATTGCAGCATCGTTCGCGCGGTGCCGTTGGCGAGGATCTCACGGGCCCACCAGGCGATCTGGTCGTAGATCGTCCAGCCCATATGGCGCAGATCGGGGTCGGAGAAGGACGCGCCCATATCGTTGATGTTCATGAACAATATGCCGAGAATGGCGATGCCGCGCAGGATATCGAGCGTCGCGATACGGGGTGCGCCGTCGGGTTCGGCGGCTGGCGGCATCTGCTCCGCGATGATCGTCGTATAGGTCATGTCACAGCCCCCGCCGCCAAGTGATATATATACGTAATACAGTCGGCGGCGGTCGCCAAGCCGGAATCAGCGCGCGAGATGATCGCGTAGCGCGCGCCAGGCTGGGAGTTTGGCGTCGAGGCCGACCGTGTGCAGCGGGCTGCTGGAGGGCAGGGCGATCAGGGGCAGGCCGGTCGCCCCCAATTGGCGGACGCCGTGGCGGTGTGCGGTGGCACCGTTGAAGGCGATCGCGCGCAGATTCGGCAGGCTGGCGATCAGGCCGGGCAGATCGTTGCCGACATGATTGCGGATCGCGGCATCGGTGCTGCCGGGGCGGACCGCGCTGGCCACGACATCCCACAGGCCGACGCGTGCGGTGCGGAGAGCAGCGAGACGATCGTCATAAGGGAGGCCCGCGATGTCGCGATCGATCGCGGCGGAGATCAGTCGCCAGAACTGGTTCTGCGGATGCGCGTAATAGCGCGCCTCGGCGAGCGAGCGGTCCCCGGGCAGGCTGCCTAGGACAAGAAGCCGGGTGTCGGTATCGACGATCGGCGGG
Organism: Parasphingomonas caseinilytica; assembly: GCF_036663755.1. NCBI lineage: Bacteria > Pseudomonadati > Pseudomonadota > Alphaproteobacteria > Sphingomonadales > Sphingomonadaceae > Parasphingomonas > Parasphingomonas caseinilytica. The sequence continues at coordinate 19,401 of NZ_JAXOJL010000002.1, read as the reverse complement.
AAGCTGTGCTTGATCATATTCACGGATACCGAATCTTAACCGCCCATCGCTAAAGTGGCGAGGTGCTGAAATTCCTTGCCGCCTCGATCCTGATGCTAGCCCTCGTCGATATCGGCGTGGCGCGTGGCGAGCATGTGCTGGACGTCGTGGGCGTGATCGGCCATCTCTTCCACTTCGTGTCGCACATGGGCAGCGGATCGCTGTTCACCTGGTGATCCGCCGGGCGCGAACGTTTACACTCCGCCGAGATAATCCATCTTGCCTACCGGCACGCCCTTCATGCGCAGGATCGCGTATGCCGTGGTGACGTGGAAATAGAAGTTGGGCAGCACGAAGCCCAGCACATAGCTTTGCCCGGTGAATTCCAGCGTGCGGTTGGGCGTGGGCAGCGTGATCGCCTTGCCCTCCTGACCGTTCATGGCTTCCGGCGGGACCGACTTGAGCAGATCGACCGTCTTCGCGATGCGCGCCTGCAGATCCGCGAAGGTGGTTTCCTCGTCGGGCATCGCCACGCTGTCCACGCCGCCGATGCGGACTACGGTGAACTTGGCGGAATCGCTGGCGCGCTGCACCTGCGACGTGAGCGGGGCCATGTCGTCATAGAGCTTCGCGGTGAGCAATTCGGACGGATCCACACCATTGTCCGTCGCCCATTGTTCGCCCTTGGCGAGGAAGGCGGACATGGCAGCGAACCCGCGTAGAAAGGCAGGCACGGTGATGTCATACAGTTCGGTGGCCATGATTCATCCCCTCATCGTTGGAGCGTAGATGGGGACGGGGCCGGTGCTTACAACGTAAGGGCGGGCTTGATGTCGGTCTGGGAGAAATCGTTGCCCTTGAACAGGAGCGGTTCGCCGGTGGCTTTGGCGAGGGCGTAGGCGAAGCAGTCGCCGAAGTTGAGGTCCGACTTGTGGCCCGAACCGCGACCGTATCGGCGATATGCCTGATGACCAATTTCGGCCTGCTCGACGCTCACCGGCTCGATGAAGATCGAGACGACATCCGTGACGGTCCTCAGCCGTTCGAAAAGATCATTTCCGGGGCGTCGCGTCAGCACGGCGGAGAGTTCGATCCACGTCCCGGCCGAAATTGCATTCCGATCGGACTGCCCAAGCGCCTCGATCATGGCATGTCGCTCCGGTTCATTCAGGATGATGGCCATGATCGCCGACGAGTCGACGATCATCCTGGCAGACCATCCTCATCATAGATCGAATCCATGATTTCCTTGGATGTCTTGCCCTCCCATTCCGGCGGCAAATGCTTTCGGAATTCATCCACAGCTTCATTCATACGGGCGATCCTTTCGGCGACTTCGATCTTCCGCCGTTCCATCTGTGCGAGAAGCGCGGTCTTGATCGCGGCCGTCACCGATTGGCCGGTTGCATCGGCCAGATCGCGGGCCATTTGGACCGTTTCCGCGTCCTTGATGTTGAGTTGCACGCCCATGTTCTACCTCCGATCCTTATCATTCTACCATAAGCCCGATTTCACCGCACGCAAAAATGCGTGGCCAGAAATGCGTGGATTGCCGGATCGGGCTGGCGGGCTATCTAGGGGGCATGCACACGACATCCGATACGCTCGCTCTCATCGGCAATACTCCGCTCGTCCGGCTGAAGGGGCCGAGCGAGGCGAGCGGGTGCGAGATCTTCGCCAAGTGCGAGTTCGCCAATCCCGGTGCCTCCGTAAAGGATCGGGCGGCGCTGTATATCGTCGAGGATGCCGAGGCGCGGAATGCGATCCAGCCGGGCGGCACGATCGTCGAGGGCACGGCGGGCAATACCGGCATCGGGCTGGCGCTGGTCGCCAATGCCAAGGGCTACAAGACGATCATCGTCATGCCCGAGACGCAGAGCCGCGAGAAGATGGACACGTTGCGCGCGCTGGGCGCCGAACTGGTGCTGGTGCCGGCGGCGGCTTATTCGAATCCGGGGCATTTCGTACACACCTCACGCCGCATCGCCGAGGAGACGCCGAACGCGATCTGGGCGAACCAGTTCGACAATATCGCCAATCGCCGCGCGCATATCGTCGGCACGGCGGAGGAAATCTGGCAGCAGATGGATGGCAGGATCGACGGTTTCACCTGCGCGGCGGGGACGGGCGGGACGATCGCCGGAGTCGGGCTGGGGCTGAAGGCGAAGGACGAGACCGTCTGCATCGCGCTCAGCGATCCGCATGGCGCGGCGCTGTACGAATATTATGCACATGGCGAGTTGAAGGCGGAGGGGTCTTCGGTGGCTGAGGGGATCGGGCAGGCGCGGATCACCGCCAATCTGGAAGGCGCGCCGATCGACACGCAATTCCGCATCTCCGACGAAGAGGGGATGGATTGGGTGGTACGGTTGCTGGCCGAGGAGGGGCTTTGTCTCGGCCTTTCGTCCGGCATCAACGTGGCGGGGGCGGTGCGGTTGGCCAAGCATCTCGGGCCGGGCAAGCGCATTGCCACGATCCTGTGCGATACCGGCTTTCGGTACCTTTCGACGCTGTACAATCGCGAGTGGCTGACGGCCAAGGGATTGCCGATTCCGGCCTGGCTTGCTGCAAGTTAAGCCGTGGCATCGACAAGACGACCCGTTTACGTTACATTTATGCCACAGGCATGATGACATCACCGGAACCCAACCTCGATCGGGGCCAGACCACACAGCGTGTGAAGGTCGGCATGATCGGCCTAGCCGCCGTGCTGTTGCTGATCGGGCTGGCCGCTGCGATCTTCTCCACCGCCAGCCGCGAACATGCCGTGGCGGGTGGCGCGAATCCTTCGGTGGTGGCCAATCTGACGATCGGCAACGATCTTGCCGGGATCGGCGATGGCAGCGAACCACTCGCCGATCTGGGCGTCGCGCCGAGCACCGCGACCGAGAATGCCGATGCCGTGGCGAAGGCCAGAAAGACCGCCGCGCAATAGCTCCGGTTTTGCGGTCGCTCTTCGACCATTTTGCTGGGAATGGTTTAGCGCACGAATAGGCGGCTGGCGGTATCCTGCGTGCGAAAGCCCTGCAGATCGCCCAACAGGACGATCGGGTCTGCGAGACGTTCGTCCTCCATGGCGTGCCGAAATGCCGCATGGTCGGGATGGGAAGGCAGGAATATCGCTTTCCGGCGATAGGCTTCGGGCGAGAAGGTTCCCCAGTTCGTCAACCGCGCGAAGAAGATGCCGTTCGCGCCCACCCGGTGAGCCAGATCGACGGCGTCGCCCATTTCACGGAAGTTATCCTCCTGTACCGTGAACACCAATTCGAGATTGTCGATCAGCCCGTTGGCCAAAAGGGTGCCGGCGAAGGTCATGTTCTCCATGACGGTAGGCCAGTGCGCACCTAGACGGAGCACCTCATGCGTCGGGCCGGTTGCCGCATCGATGCTGATCTTGAGAAGCGCGACGCGGCGATGGAGTGATGGGAATGCATCCCATTGCCGAGCCGTGAAGAGCATGCCGTTCGTCATGATCTGGAATTTCAGGTCGGGATAATGCTCCGGCGTCAGCGCACTCATGAGCTGGCGGAAATTCTTGCTCGCGAACGGATCGCCCGAACCCGTGACGAAAACCGTATCCGCCGTCTTGAGCATCGGAAGGATGGCCCGCTCCTGGATCTCGGCATAGCGCGTCCGGGTGACATCGTCGGCCGCATAGCGCTCGACGCGACAGCTGGGGCAAGCAAGGTTGCAGGTTCTGTCGTAAGCGAGATTCACGACCTTCGGACCACTCGGCATGATGGTTGCCCGCTCGGCGACGACCTGGTCCCACTGCGGTGACGAATTCGCCAATTCGTTTTTGGTCGGCAAGGCGTTGCTCTGAATCTTGGGGCAGGCACCCTTGTTGCAGTAGCGGTAGGAGCCATCGTGGATGCTGGTCCGGATCGCCTCGGCGGTCGGGCTGTTCCACACATCCTGCCACATCCCGTCCGACAAGCTGCCGATCGACGTCCCGAGCCAACTGGCGCAGCACAGATGAGACGACCCGTCGAGCACGTCCAACTGCTCGAACGGCGTCTCGCACATCCGCCCTTCGAGGACGTATCTGGGATCGCCTGGATGCTGAAGACCGCGCATATGGAACAGCGCGCCCTGCACCAGCGGCGACTGACTGAAATCCGCGGAGAGGTCAGCAAGCACCTCGGTCATGTCTGCGACGTTACCAAGTGCCGCCCCGCACATCGCCAGCAGGATTTTAATCGGTGCTGCCTTGGCTCCGCGCACGGCTGCGAGCCGTTGCAGGAGAACGTCTGCGATCAGTGGATTGGCGCCGAGATAGTCGGGAATGTGCGGCCAGAGTTCGGGATGATCGAGCCCGTCCGCAAGAATGCCGAGCATGATATCGACCATTTCGTTCGCAGTGGCCACCATCGCGACATCGCGCGGCTCGTCCGCCCCAGCGATAGTGTGTTCCGCCAACATGGTTATTATTCTCCGGCTCCGATCCTCTCGCATTATAGCGGAAGGACCGGACCGGCGGTCGATTCGCGGGCGATATGGAAGGTATCGTCCCGCGAACCGGCCCTACTTATTTCTGTTATTTTGATGGCTCTCTTGCAAAGGAACCGGCCGATCTACGTGGTATACGGCCTTGTTCAGGCATATTCGTAGACGGTAACCAGGCCATTGCCCCCAGCACCGCCGGACCGAGCCGAAGCACCGGCGATCGAACTGGCACCACCCCCGCCCGCTCCGGGCGCACCAGCCGGTTGACCGGGCAGATTTCCTTCCCCGCGTCCGCCACCGCCATAAATCGATGTCGCGCCACATCCGCCTACGACCGCGGCTCCGCTAAAGATCGAGCCATACTGGCCCGCGCCTCCCACGCCATTTGCCAGGCTACCGCCGGTAGGGGCATTGCCCGGATACCCGCCCCCCACAACTGCAGGTGGCGTGTAGGCGGGGCCGGCGAAACCGCCGTTGCCGCCGGGTGTCACGATCACTGTGCCGAAGCTCGACGTTCCGCCCGGATTGCCGTTTACCGCAGCGGCAGATGTCGCGGCACCCCCGGTCCCCACAGTGATAGCCACATTGGAAAAATTGGCGGTCAAACGCGCACGTGCGAAGGAACCGGCGCTACCACCGCCGGCGGCCGAGCCTTGCGAACCGCTCGTGGCCGCACATCCGCCACCACTGCCATCACCACCGACCGCTTCGACGATCACGCTGCTCGTCCCCGGCGTGGGTACGTAGGTACCGTTGCTCGTGAACGTCTGCACGCCGACCAGTCCGCCGGTCGTGGAGGTGACGGCCGTCGTCGTGACGCGCTCGTCCGTGATCGCGGTGTTGGTGATGGCGCTCATCGCAGGGGCAAGCGCAATCCGGGCCAGTGGCAAATAGCCCGATGGTACCAGCGGAGGGGTCGGTGACGCCGCCTCGACACCCTGAACGACCAGGATCGCATCAGTCTGCGGATTTACGACGACGCGATCGATTCGGGGATTGTTTGCAGGTGCCGCGATCGTCGGCGTGGTCCGGGCCGGAAGGTCTACGACCGTGCCGTTGCGGAAGGCTGCGCCAGCGGCGACGACCACCGCCATAGCGGGTGGCGACGCTTCGCTGACCGCATAAGCAGCGGCGATGCGTCCCATCACCGCGACATCGCCGCCGAGCTGGGAGAAATAGGAGGTCAGATAGTCCTGGTACGGCCATAATTGCTGGAATGAATACGTGCCCATTTGATCGTCCTTTCGATTCGAAGGGACGGTCTAACTCCACACCAAAATCCAACTTAACAAGAACAAAAAAGGAACATTGAGTTAGGCTTTGTCAACTGGACTGGTCTGTGGGCGAACGAAGTGTCTTGCGTAGGCCTCACGGTTTTCATCCTAATTTACAGTGTTGGTCCGAATATGAGGTGCATTCGCAGGAGCGATCTGACGGCTCGCTCTCGTTGGCCTGCAAGTCCGCAAATGTCGTCGCATGCACCGACCCCGGATTCGCTTGCCAACCCTGAAATCCCCGGCAATCCCCGTACCTTCCAGCACCGATTGCGAACGGAAGAGGAACGCCCCGTTCTGGGTGCGATATAATTGGTGTTAATTAGCGACAGATAGCCGCAAATCCCCCTTGGTCCCCGGGTTTCCCCTTGAATCCCCGGTTAACCCAAGATAACCATCTTTATATAGAGGGGCATACTCTTTCGCCTGCGCCAGTCAGGAACCGGGAATCGACTCAGCGTCGTTTTCGGGAACGGGAGAGTCATGCCCGCTAGTGTGGGGACGGCGTGGGCGAACGGGTGGACTATCAGGGAGACGGTATCGGCCTTGTCGACGACAAGGGCCGGTGTGCCATCCCTGCGTCCCTCCGCCAGGCGCTGGCGGCGAACAGCCCACGCGCCGATGGCAAGGATGGCGGCACCGTCATCGTCGGCGTCCATCCCAAGCACACCTGCCTGCGCGCCTACGATCCGGCCTATGTCGCGATCCTGAAGGCGAAGCTGGATGCACGCGAGGCGCTGCACACCGGCGAGGACGGCGAGCCGAACTATAATTTCAAGCGTCGCGGCGCGAGCGGCGAAGCGGTGCCGTTCGACGGCAGCGGCCGCTTCATCATGCCCGGCTTCCCGCGCGATTATGCCGGGATCGACGAGACTGCGTTCTTCTGGGGCACGATGGACTGGATCGAGATCTGGGACCCGAAGACGCTGATGGCGGCGAGCGATGTCGATCCGGTGATGCAGGCGGCATGCCGTTATCACTGCAAGCAGAAGGGGATCGTCCTGTGATCCCTTATGCCGACGCCCCGCACATCCCCGTGCTGTACACCGAAATGCTCGATGCGCTCGCCATTGCCCCCGGCGAGACGCATGTCGATGCGACCTTCGGGGCGGGCGGGTATACGCGCGGGATGCTGGCGGCGGGCGCAAGCGTCTACGCCTTCGATCGCGATCCCGACGCGATCGCGGCGGGGCGTGCGCTGGAAGCCGAATACGATACGCTGACGCTCGTGCCGGCGACCTTCTCCGCGATGGAAGCGGAACTGGCGGCGCGCAATGCGGTGCCGGTGGACGGCGTGACGATGGATATCGGCGTGTCGTCGATGCAGCTCGACCAGGCGGAGCGCGGCTTCAGTTTCCAATCGGACGGTCCGCTGGACATGCGGATGAGCCAGGAGGGACCTACCGCTGCCGATTTCGTCAACACCGCCGACGAGAGCGACATCGCCGACGTGCTGTACGAATATGGCGACGAGCCGCGCTCGCGCCGGGTGGCGCAGTTCATCGTCGCGGCGCGCCCGATCACGCGCACGGCGGAGCTGGCGCATGTCGTGCGACGGGCGCTGGGTTACAAACCGCATGACAAGAAGGACCCGGCGACGCGGACCTTCCAGGCGCTGCGGATCGAGGTGAATCGCGAGCTGGGCGAACTGGCCGACGGTCTCGCCGCTGCCGAGCGCGTGCTGAAGCCGGGCGGGACGCTGGCCGTGATCACCTTCCATTCGGGCGAAGACCGGATGGTGAAGCGTTTCCTGAAGGAGCGCAGCGGATCGCTGCCGTCGGGATCGCGGCACATGCCCGAGGTGAAGGCGGCTGCCGCGCCGAGTTTCGAACAGGTCGCCCGCGCCATCCGCGCCGGTGACGAGGAGATCGCGCGCAACCCGCGGGCGCGATCGGCGACGTTGCGGGTGGCGAAGCGGACGTCGGCCGCACCCTGGACCAGTGTAGGAGTACGAAAATGATCGCGCTTGCGTGGAAGATGCTGGTCTGGTTCGGGATTGGCGTAGCGATGGCCCTCAGTGTGCTGATCGTGCCGCTGCATGTCGCCGCCGAGCGCAAGAAGCTGGACACGACCACCAGCGAGGTCGCGCAGGCCGAGCGCGATATCCGCGCGCTGGAGACCGAGTTCGAGACGCGATCGAACATCGCGCAGCTGGAGAAGTGGAACGGCGATACGCTGCGCCTGTCCGCACCGGTCGCCGCGCAATATGTGCGCGACGAAGCGGCGCTGGCGTCGCTCGATTTCCACCGTCCGCTGAACGGCAATGCCGCGGGGGCCGACGTGCGGATGGCGTCGGCGATCGTGCCGTCGCAGGCCGGCGGACCGGCCGTTGCGGTCGCCGCGACGCCGGCTCCTGCCGCGCAGGCTCCGGTGGCGATGGCCGCCGTCGTGACCACGACGCGCGCCGTGCCGGCGATCGCGCATGATGCGGCGATGGTGAAGACCGCCGCCGTGACCCGTCCGCGCATGCAGGCGATCAAGACCCAGACGGTGGCAATGCTCGACCGCAAGCTGCTGAGCGATTCGATGCTCGGCGATCTGACCAGCGGCGCGAACGCAGAAACGCGACGCCTGCATTGAGCGTCGTGGTCGCCCGTCCCATGCCGGGCCGCCGGCCAGCGGGGCAGCGCCATGCGCTGATCCAGACGGCACATATGCGTCTGATGATCCTGCTGCTGCTGTTCACGGCGGCGATCATCGTCGTGCTGATCCGGCTGACTGCGTTGGCGTTCGTGTCCGATTCCGGTAGCTCGCATATGGCGGTGATCGGCGAGAATTGGAGCCGGGCGGATATCGTCGATCGCAACGGCGAGCCGCTGGCGCGCACGATCGAGGCATGGGGCATCGGCGTGCACCCGGGCAAGATCCTGGGTGACAAGCGCGAGATCGCCGAAAAGCTGGCCCAGCTGATTCCGGGCCATGATGCGGAGTATTTCTACCAGCGGCTGACGATGGACGTGAACTTCACGTATCTGGAACACCATGTTTCCCCATCGCTGGTGACCCAGGTGCATGCGCTGGGCGAGCCGGCGCTGACGTTTGAGAAGGAAGCCGAGCGGCTGTACCCGCAATCGACGATGGCGGCGCACGTGCTGGGATATCTGGGTCATAACAAGGATGACCAGCGCATCATCGAGGGGCAGGGCGGGATCGAGCGCGCGTTCGAGGCGCGCCTGACCGATCCGGCGCAGCGCGGCACGCCGCTCGCGCTGTCGATCGACTATCGCGTCCAGGCCGCGATGGAGAGCGAATTGGGTGCGGCGATGACGACCTTCTCGGCGCGCGGCGCAGCCGGCATCGTGCTCGATGCGAATACGGGCGAGGTCATCTCGATGGTGTCGTTGCCCGTGTTCAACCCCAACCGGGTCGGTCTTTCGGGCAGCGAGCAATTGCGCAACAATACGACGCAGAGCGTGTACGAGCTTGGCTCGACGTTCAAGCCGATCACGGTGGCCGCAGCGATCGAGTTCGGGGTGGTGAAGGACATCAGCCGGCGGTTCGACGCAACCGCACCGCTCAAGGTGGGGCGGTTCACGATCCACGACGAGGCGGGCGATCCCAAGCGCTGGCTGAACATGCCCGAGACGCTGATCTATTCGTCGAACGTCGCCACCGCGCGGATCGCGGACGAAATCGGGCCGCAGCGCATGCAGACCATGTTCCGTCGGCTGGGGCTGGACACGAAGCCCGATATCGAGCTGCGCGAAAAGGGGCGGCCGCTATGGCCCAAATTCTGGGCTCGAACCACCACCATGACCACGGGCTTTGGCCACGGAATCGCGATCACCCCGCTGCAATTGGCCGCGTCCTATGCGGCCCTAGTCAACGGCGGCACGTGGCGTCCATCCACGCTGCTGAAAGTGGGGCCGGGGCATCCCGTTGCGGCGGGCCGTAAGGTGATCAGCGATGCGACGAGCTACCGCATGCGCCAGATGCTGCGTCTGATCGTGCTGAAGGGCACCGGTCGCAAGGGTGAAGCACCTGGCTATCGCGTCGCAGGCAAGACCGGAACCGGCGAAGTGCCGACTGCGGGCGGGTATGATCGGTCGCGCAATATGGCGACGTTCGTCGCTGCGTTCCCAATCGATCGTCCGCGTTACGTGGTGTTGGCGATGCTCGATTCGCCCCAGGGCACGAAGGAAACGGGCGGATGGAAGACCGCGGCCTGGAATGCGGCGCCGGTCGTGGGTCGTGTGATTTCGCGGGTCGGCGGGCTGCTCGGGGTGATCCCCGATACGACGCTCGATATCGACGAATCCGATCTGCTGCCCTTGCTGTGGCAGGCCCCCGGCGAGCGAACGGTAGACGCGCAATGAAGTTGGGCCAGCTGACAGGTGCCGGCGAGACCGACACGGTCAGCGGCTTCGCGATCGACCATCGCAAGGTGGCGGACGGCTGCGTGTTCGGCGCGTTCGAAGGTGCCAAGGTGAATGGCGAGGATTACATCGCCGATGCGGTGAAGGCCGGGGCGATTGCGGTGGTCGCGCGGCTTGAAGCTGTCGTGCAGGGCGCGGTGCATATCGCCGACGCGAATCCGCGCAAGGCGTTCGCCGGCCTAGCGGCGAAGTTCTTCGCGCCGTTCCCCGCCGTCGCGGTTGCGGTGACGGGGACCAACGGCAAGACGAGCTGTGTCGAGATGACGCGGCAATTGTGGCGCATGGCGGGGTTCCATGCCGCGTCGATCGGTACGCTGGGCGTGACGACCGGGGACGATCGCGTATCGACCGGGCTGACCACGCCGGATGTGGTGACGTTCCTGTCGAACACGGCAGGGCTGGCGCGCGAGGGTGTGAGCCATGTTGCGTTCGAGGCATCCTCGCATGGGTTGGACCAATATCGCACCGAGGGTCTGCCGGTGCGGGCGGCGGCGTTCACCAACCTGTCGCGCGATCACCTCGATTATCACGGCACGATGGAATCGTATTTCGACGCCAAGGCGCGACTGTTTTTGGAAGTGGTCGCGGCGGACGGCGCGGCGGTGGTGTGGGCCGACGATCCCTGGTCGGCGAAAGTGATGGAGATCGCCGCAGCGCGCGGGGTGCGGGTGCTTTCGGTCGGGACGCAGGGCGAGACGCTGAAGCTGGTGTCGCGCGATCCGACTCTGCTGGGGCAGGGGCTGGTGATCGAGGCCGATGGCAAGTCGCATAAGGTGAATTTGCCGCTGATCGGCGCGTATCAGGCGGCGAACGCGCTTGTGTCCGCCGGGCTGGTGATCGCGACGGGTGGCGAGGTTGCGGCGACGCTGGCGGCGGTGGCGCGGCTGCAGCCGGTACGCGGGCGGCTGGAACGCGCGGTGATCTGCCGCTCGGGCGCGCCGGTCTATGTCGATTATGCGCACACGCCGGATGCGCTGGAGGCGGCGATCTCGGCATTGACGCCGCATGCGAAGGGGCGGCTGATCGTGGTGTTCGGCGCGGGCGGAGATCGCGACCAGGGCAAGCGTTCCGCGATGGGCGCGATTGCTTCGGCGATGGCGGACGTGGTGATCGTGACGGATGACAATCCGCGTGGCGAGGATGCGGCGGCCATTCGCGCGATGGTGATGGATGGCGCACCGGGGGCGATGGAGATCGGGTCCCGGCGTGAGGCGATCGGCGCTGCTATCGGTATGGCGGGTCCGCAGGATATCGTGCTGGTTGCGGGCAAAGGGCATGAGCAGGGGCAGATCGTCGGCGATCTGGTGTTGCCGTTCGATGATGTGTCCGTGGCGCGGGAGATGGCGGCGTGAGTTTGGTAGGTCTTCTTGAGCCCCTCCCCTTTAGGGGAGGGGTTGGGGTGGGGCCGTGCGTTGGAAACCAACTGGCGTATCTGATCCCACTTCCCCACCCCAACCCCTTCCCTGAAGGGGAGGGGCTATGAAGAGTCTCTGGACCTCTTCCGACATCGCGGCTGCAACCGGTGGCGTTGCGTCTGCGCCGTTCGCCGCGACTGGCGTGACGTTCGATTCGCGCGAAGTGGGGCCTGGCGATCTGTTCGTGGCGCTGACGGGTGAGGCTACCGACGGCCATCGCTTCCTGACCCAGGCGTTCGAGCGTGGCGCGGCGGGGGCGATCGTTTCCGAGGATAGCGCACACCCGCACGTTCGCGTGGCCGATACGTTCGCCGCGCTTGAGGCGCTCGCTATCGCCGCTCGCGCGCGTACCGCCGCGAAGATCATCGGCGTGACGGGGTCGGTCGGGAAGACAAGTACGAAGGAAGCTTTGTTCGCGGCGCTCGACCGGGCGCAGCCGGGGGCGGCGCATCGTTCGGTGAAGAGCTACAACAATCATGTCGGCGTGCCGCTGAGCCTTGCGCGGATGCCGGCAGAGTCGCAATTCGCGGTGCTGGAAATGGGCATGAACCATGCCGGCGAACTGGCGCACCTGACCAGCCTGGTGCGCCCGCATGTCGCGATGGTGACGGCGATCGCGCCCGCGCATACCGCATTCTTCCCGGACGAAAGTGCGATTGCCGATGCCAAGGGCGAGATCTTCGCCGGGCTGGAGCCGGGCGGGGTGGCGATCATTCCGTATGACAGCCCGCACCGCGACCGGCTGATCGGCCATGCCGAGCCTTATGCCGCCAGAATCGTGACGTTCGGTCTCGAAGCCGGTGCCGATGTGCGGGCGATAGAGGCGATGCGGCTGGCGACCGGTGCGACGTTCGTGACGGCGCGGGTGGGCGAACGCGAGCTGAGCTTCACGATGGCGCAGCCGGGCATGCACTGGGTGTCCAACGCGCTGGGCGTGCTGGCGGCGGTGGATGCGGTGGGCGGCGATCTCGGCATGGCGGGCCTTGCACTTGCCGAACTCGGTGGTTTGCAGGGGCGGGGCGCGCGGTTCATGGCGAACGTCGCAGGCGGCGAAGCATTAGTGATCGACGAGAGTTACAACGCCAATCCCGCCTCGATGCGCGCGACGCTCGCCGTGCTGGGCGCGGAGGGGGCGGCGCGGAAGATCGCGGTGCTGGGCGAGATGCGCGAACTGGGCGATGGCAGTGCGGGTTATCACGCCGCGCTGGCTGATCCCGTCGCCGAAGCGGGCATTTCCCACGCCGTATTGGTCGGCCCGGAGATGGCTGCGCTAGCGGAAGCGCTTGAGGGGCGCGTGCAATTCGTCCATGTGGCGGATGCCGCCGCCGCCCGGACAAGCTTGCTTGAAATACTGGCACCGGGCGATGCGGTGCTCATCAAGGGATCGAACGGCGTAGGGCTGGCGGCGTTGGTCGCGGGCCTGAAGAGCGGGACAGCATAATGCTCTATTTCATCGCCGAACATCTGGGCTTTCCGGGGCTGCTCAACCTGATCCGCTACCAATCGGTGCGGACCGGCGGGGCGGTGACGATGGCGCTGATCGTCGGGTTGATCATCGGCCCGCGCTTCATCGGGTGGCTGCGCGTGCGGCAGGGCCGGGGCCAGCCGATTCGTGCCGACGGGCCGCAGACCCACCTCGCCAAGCGCGGCACGCCGACGATGGGCGGGCTGATGATCCTGACCAGCATGTGCCTGTCGATCCTGGTGTGGATGGACCTGCGCAATCCGTTCGTCTGGGCGTGCCTGTTCGTGACCTTGGGCTTCGGTGCGATCGGGTTCCTCGACGATTACGACAAGGTGCGCAAAGCCAGCACCGCGGGCGTTTCGGGGCGGACGCGGCTGATCGGCGAGTTCCTGATTGCCGGTATCGCCAGCTGGATCATCATCGGCGAGAACGGAACGCACCTGTACGTGCCGTTCTTCAGCAGCGTGTCGATCGATCTGGGCTATTTCTACATCCTGTTCGCGGCGTTCACGATAGTTTCGTTCGGCAATGCGGTGAATCTGACCGACGGGCTGGATGGCCTCGCGACGATGCCGGTGATCATCGCCTCGGTCGCGTTCATGATCATCGTGTATCTGGCGGGCAACATCAAATTCGCCGGATATCTGGGCATTCCGCACGTCAAGGGGGCGGGCGAGCTGGCGATCTTCTGCGGGGCGATCGTGGGGGCGGGGCTGGCCTTTCTGTGGTTCAACGCGCCGCCGGCAGCAGTGTTCATGGGCGATACCGGAAGTTTGGCATTGGGCGGGGCGCTGGGCGCGATCGCGGTGGTGGCGCATCACGAGATCGTGCTGGGCATCATCGGCGGGCTGTTCGTGATGGAGGCACTGTCGGTGATCATCCAGGTGTTCTTCTACAAGCGCACCGGCAAGCGCGTGTTCAAGATGGCACCGATCCACCACCATTTCGAACAACTCGGCTGGGCTGAGGCGACGGTGGTGATCCGCTTCTGGATCATCGCGTTCGTGCTGGCGCTGGCCGGGCTGTCGACGTTGAAGCTGCGGTGATCACGAGCGAGCTCTGGCGCGGGAAACGCTTTGCGGTGCTGGGGCTGGCGCGGTCTGGGGCTGCGACTGTGCGCTCGTTGGTGGCGTCGGGCGCCGAGGTCGTGGCTTGGGATTCGGATGCGGCGAAGCGGGAACTTCTTCTTCAAGCCCCTCCTCTTCAGGGGAGGGGCTGGGGTGGGGGAAGCCTCGCAGAGACCATCCCTGCCGCACGGCCCCACCCCAACCCCTCCCCTGAAGGGGAGGGGCTTTTGAGTTTCGCCGACCCGGAAGAGATCGACCTCGCGGGCTTCGATGCGTTGGTTGTGTCGCCGGGCGTGCCGCTCAACCGGCACCCGATCGCCGCTAAGGCGCGGGCGGCGGGGGTGCCGATCATCGGCGACATCGAATTGTTCGCCCAAGCGCGGGCGGGGCTGCCGACGCATAAGGTAGTCGGCGTTACAGGGACCAACGGCAAATCGACCACCGTCTCGTTGATCCACCACATCCTTCAGACGGCGGGGGTGCCATCGCGGCTGGGCGGGAATATCGGCCTGCCGATTCTGGAGCAGGAGCCGCTGCCGGAAGGCGGCGTCTATGTGCTGGAACTGTCGAGCTATCAGATCGACCTGACGCGGACCCTCGACTGCGATGTCGCGGTGTTGCTCAACATCACGCCGGATCATCTCGATCGGTATGATGGCTATGCCGCGTATGCCGCGTCTAAAGCACGCTTATTCTCGATGCAGTCCAAGGAGCATAACGCGGTAGTCGATGTTTTGTCAGCCGCAGAGGACAATGTGCTCGAAGGCGGGCCGGGGGTTACTGTAAGTTTCATTGAAGACGCGCTGGATTTCAAGGGGATGAACAAGCGCGAACAGAAGGATTGGCCATCATTGCAAGGGCCGCACAATCTGCGAAACGCGCGTGCTGCGATCGAAGTGTGCGATATTCTTGGAGTTGATGTCGAGATCATCAAAGTCGGCCTCCGCACCTTCACCGGCCTGCCGCACCGCATGGAACTCGTCGCCACCAAAAACGACGTCGCCTTCGTCAACGACAGCAAGGCGACCAACCCCGAGTCCGCTGCGCCCGCGCTGGCGGCGTTCGATCGGGTGCATTGGATCCTTGGCGGGCAATCGAAGAGTGACGATCTCGATGCCTGCGCGCCTAGCTTCGGACATGTCGTGCGCGCTTACACGATCGGAGCGGCGGGGCCGAAATTCGCCGGGATTTTGAAGGGCCGGATGCCGGTCGAGGAAAGCGGCACGCTGGCGGCGGCCGTGACCAGCGCGGCGGCGCAGGCGAAGCCTGGTGAGACGGTGTTGCTCTCCCCGGCCTGCGCGTCGTTCGACCAGTTTCGCGATTTCGAGGATCGCGGCGACCAATTCCGGCACGCGGTGGAGGCTTTGGCATGACCGATATGCGCGCGCAGAGTTCTTCGCAGGGCAGCGGCGTGTGGAGCCGGATGAAGGGCCGTGGCGGACGGGGCGATCGTTCCGCACTCGGCATGTGGTTCTGGGATATCGACCGGGTGCTGTTACTGCTCGCATTGCTGCTGATCGCGATCGGGCTGGTCGCGGTCGGCGCGGCCAGCCCGTCGGCGGCGCAGCGTTATTCGGGCGACAAGCATCATATTGCGCCGCTTTATTATCTGTGGTGGCAATTGGGCTGGGTCGGCGTGTCGTTGCCGGTGCTGTTCGTCACCTCGATGCTGCCCGTGTCCGCCGCGCGGCGGATGGCGCTGATCGGCACGGTGATCTGCCTGTTGCTGCTGATCGCGGTGCCGTTCATTGGGGTGACGCGCAACGGCGCGACGCGCTGGCTCGATTTCGGGCTGTCTCTGCTCCAGCCGTCCGAATTCCTGAAGCCCTGCTTCATCGTCACCACCGCGTGGTTGCTGTCGATGCGGGCGCAGGACGAGCAATTGCCGGTCGTGTTGATCACTGGCGCGCTCACCGCGTTCGTCGCGATGCTGCTGATGCTGCAGCCCGATTTCGGGCAGACGGTAGTGTTCTGCTCGGTGTGGATCGCGCTGCTGATGATTTCGGGCACGCCGGTGAGGACGATGGCGGCGCTGATCGGGTGCGTGCCGATCGGGCTGATGGCCGCCTATCTGTTCTACGATACCGCGCGAGTGCGGATCGATGCATTCCTGTTCCCGGGTGCGGAAGGCGGATCGGACAATTTCCAGACCAATGCGGCGTACAACACGATCACCAATGGCGGCTGGCGCGGCACGGGGCCGGGCGGTGGCACGATGAAGTTCCGCCTGCCGGAGGGGCATACCGACTATATCTTCTCGGTGATCGGCGAGGAATTCGGGCTGGTCGCCTGCGCGGTGATCGCGATCCTGTTTCTGGCGATCGTGGTGCGCGTGTTCGTGAAGCTGCTGAACGAGCAGGACGAGTTTCGTCTGTACGCCGCCGCCGGTCTGGCGACCCAATTCGGGGCACAGGCGCTGATCAGCATGTGCGTGAATACCGGCATGGCGCCCAGTAAGGGCATGACCTTGCCGTTCATTTCATACGGCGGATCGTCGATGATCGCGCTGTCGATCGGCATGGGATTGCTGCTTGCATTCACGCGGCGAAACCCCTTCGTATCCCGCTCCCCCTATATCGCGCGTTGGAGCGGCGAATGACTGGTCAAAAGCATTTCGTTTTGGCGGCGGGCGGCACCGGCGGGCACATGGTGCCGGCGGCGTCGCTGGCGGCGGAGCTTGGGCGGCGGGGGCATCACGTCTCGCTGATCAGCGACGATCGCGGCGTGCGGTTTCCGGGCCTATTCGACAAGGTGCAGACGCATGTGCTGCCCGCCGGGCGGCTGGCAGGCGGACCGATCGGCTGGGCCAAGGCGGCGAAGGCGATGATCGAGGGTCGCGCACAGGCGATCGAATTGTACCGGCACCAAAAGCCGGCGGCGGTGATCGGCTTCGGCGGATACCCCGCGCTGCCGGCGTTGCTGGCGGCGTTCAAGGCCGGCGTCCCGACCGCGATACATGAACAGAATGCGGTGCTGGGCCGGGTCAATCGGCTGGTCGCTGGCAAGGTGGATGCGATCGCCACCTCCTATGCCAATGTCGCGCGGCTGAAGGACAAGTATCGCGGCAAGGCGCATCTCGTAGGCAATCCGGTGCGCGACGCGGTGCTGGCGCTCAGATCGCAGCCTTATCCGCTGCTGGAGGAGGACGGCATCTTCCGCGTGCTGGTGACGGGCGGGAGCCAGGGTGCGAGCGTGTTGAGCCAGGTGGTGCCCGATGGCCTGTCACTGCTGCCGGTCGCGTTCCGGCGGCGCTTGCAGGTGACGCATCAGGCGCGGATCGAGGATATCGATGCCGCGCGGGCCAAATATGCTGAGTTGTCGATCGCAGCGGAACTGGCGACCTATCTGCCCGATATGCCGGAGCAACTGGCTTGGGCGCATCTGGTGATCGCGCGGGCGGGGGCTTCGACGCTAGCGGAACTGACCTGTGCAGGGCGTCCCGCGATCCTGGTGCCGCTGCCGAGCGCAACCGACGATCACCAGACGGCGAACGCGAAAGAAATGACCGAGGCGGGCGGGGCGCGGACGATCGCGCAGCCGGCGTTCACGCCGGTGGAACTGGCGAAGCAGATGCAGCGGCTGGGGCTCGATCCGTCGGCGTTGCAGAATGCTGCTGGGCGGGCGAGGAGTTGCGGGCGGCCCGATGCGGCGCGTGATCTTGCCGATCTGGTCGAGAGTCTCGATGCACCGCTGGGCACCATGCCGATCGGCGTGCCGTTGCCGGCCGGAAAGCCGAGCTTCGCATGAGGGGCGTGGCAACCGACATCGGAACGATCCACTTTGTCGGCATCGGCGGGATCGGCATGTCCGGCATTGCCGAGGTGATGAAAAATCTCGGCTATGACGTGCAGGGATCGGACGTGGCCGAGGGCTATGTCGTGCAGGGCCTGCGCGACAAGGGCATCCGCGTCGCGATCGGCCATGCCGCCGAGAATATCGGCGATGCGGCAGTGGTGGTGACGTCCACCGCGATCGTGCGCAGCAACCCGGAGGTCGAGGCGGCGCTGGAGCGGCGTATCCCGGTGGTGCGGCGTGCTGAGATGCTGGCGGAATTGATGCGGCTGAAATCGACCGTCGCGGTGGCGGGCACGCACGGTAAGACGACGACGACGAGCATGATTGCGGCGCTGCTCGATGCAGGCGGCGTGGACCCGACCGTGATCAATGGCGGGATCATCAACAGCTATGGATCGAACGCGCGGCTGGGCGCGAGCGACTGGATGGTGGTCGAGGCAGACGAGAGCGACGGCAGCTTCCTGCGTTTGGACGGCACGATTGCGGTGGTCACCAATATCGATCCCGAACATCTCGATCATTACGGGTCGTTCGATGCGGTGAAGGATGCGTTCGTCGAGTTCGTCGAGAACGTGCCCTTCTATGGCGCGGCGTTGCTGTGCCTCGATCACCCGGAAGTGCAGGCGATCATCCCGCGGGTGCGCGACCGGCGGGTGGTTACGTACGGATTCGCGGCGCAGGCGGACGTGCGCGGCGTGAACGTGACGCCGATTCCGGGCGGCAACCGCTTCGACGCGGTGGTGCGCTCGCGCGACGGATCGGTGCGGACGATCGAGCGGATCGAACTGCCGATGCCGGGGCGACACAACGTGCAGAACGCGCTGTCGGCGATCGGCGTGGCGCTGGAAATGAACATTCCGGACGCGACGATCTGTACCGGGTTCGCCAAGTTCGGCGGGGTGAAGCGGCGCTTCACCAATGTCGGAGAGATCGCGCTGGACGGCGGTATCGTCACGATCATCGACGATTACGGACACCATCCGGTCGAAATCCGCGCAGTGCTGGCGGCGGCGCGCGAGGGCGTGCAGAACCGCGTGATCGCGGTGGTGCAGCCCCATCGCTACACCCGGCTCGGCAATCTGATGGAGGACTTCCAGCAGGCGTTCAACGATGCCGATATGGTGCTGGTCACGCCGGTCTATGCGGCGGGCGAGGCACCGATCGAGGGTGTCGATGCGGAGGCGCTGGTCGAGGGGCTGAAGCGGCGCGGGCATCGCTCGGCGGCGACCGTGGCGGATGCTGGTGCACTGGCCGTGGCGCTGGCGGGTGTGGTGCAGGCCGGAGACATGGTGGTGTGCCTTGGCGCTGGCGATATCACGAAATGGGCGGCCGGGCTGGCTGCCGGGATCGAGGCGGCGCGGTGAGTGGCGGTGTGCCATCTTCTTCCCCCCTCCCCTTCAGGGGAGGGGCCGGGGGTGGGGCCGTGCCTCAGTCGGCAGCGCAAGTTTCTGCGGCTCGGCCCCCCCCCAACCCCACCCCCGAAGGGGGGGGGGGTTAGGGGGGTCTGACCCCCAAACCACCCCGAGCACCCCTCCTGGGGGTGAAAACGGGCGGGGGGGCGGGAATGCGGGTCGAGCCGCAGGA